>NZ_BCQE01000008.1 GCF_001544275.1 Enterococcus gallinarum NBRC 100675
CTACCCATTTTTAAAAATCGTTCGTGAAAACGCCCACCATCTAAAGGAAAAGAAACCACTAATTCTTGTTTCTTTTGATAAAAATAAACTTTTGGTAATCTCATTTTTTCCCTTGTTTGTTTCTCACTAACTTGTTTCTTTGTATAAACAAACCGATTATCAATTAACATTCGAGCAAGTAACTGACGCCAATAAACAGAGGCAAAATATCCTTCTTTTAATCGCGACCAACGCATCAACCCTAAAATCAATCCACTAACCAGCAACAAATACAACACAATACTTATTCCAGGAATAAGATACATTTGCCAATTTGAATACGTACTTAAACGTGGATAAAATACTTTCCAACTAAACCAACCTAACAGAATCAAAAATGGGAACAAAAAGAAACCATAATAGCAAAACCATAAATAACGATTGAAATAGCGAATTCGCCGACCACGATACTTGAAAAAATGAGCTTCCAATTGTCACATTCCTCCTTTCTGTTTTTACTTCTTCTGTGCTAAAAACTTTTGACAAAAAGCAACTAATACTGGAATATCACATTTAATAAAAAACCATAATCGAAAAAGATTTAATCGATTTTTATATGGGTGTGCACACATATTACATATTCGTACTACACGAATCCAAACCACTTCCTGATGGTCTTGTTTCCACTGGTACGGTAATGAAAAACGAACAAGATCACGTAAAAACATACACTGCCCAATCACCGCACAAATATACTCATTTGTTTGTACAAAAATCGTTGGATTGTCTCCAAAATACTCAATCAATTGTTGGATATTTTGACAACAAGCCACAATCTCTCGAAGTGTTTGATTGGTTTTATCTGAATTCAAAATCTCCCCTTCCTTCTACCTTAGATAAAAAGAGTAGGAAGACTTCTTCCTACTCTTTCAAAAAAACTTATTTTTTCTCTTTTTCCTTAGAATCAACACTTAGTTGTTTTTGATCCAAACCTTTTTCTTGTGATTGTTTCGGATTAGGATTATTTATTGGAGCTTCTGCTTTCTCTAATCCTTTCGCATAAACCACTAAATCTGCATACTCTCGATTCCCATCTTGTGCTGGAATATACATCAAATGATATTCTGGATCAATTAATCGAACAGGATCACGTCGTTTAAAACCAGTCAAATCCGCATCAGGTGGAAATTTAACCCGACGAGCGATTTTCGGTTGCCCTGGATTTCCAAAAATAAGATTTGCGTGTTGTTTTTTGATCTCACCTGTATATTCTTTCATCTCATTATCAAATACACGATCAGGCTCTTCTAATGCGCCAAAGCGTACGGCTCCCAAACAAGTTTCATCTAATGCTTCTGTAATATCATAATTATTTGAAAATTTTAATCCCATCTTACAAAACCTCCTCAATTTTTACACCAGTTAAAAAGACACCAACATCTTGATAGCCAGTTGTTCGACGTTCTGTTTGTCCCATATCATTTGTTTCACGACTGGTTACTCGTTCTTTACGGAAAACAAAATAAGCTTCTTCAAATGAAATACGTACCTCTTTTTCTGGTAATCGTAATTTTCTATCTTCTTCAGCTGTGAGATAAACAAAAAAAGCAGGTTGATCTTCTCGCGAACACTCTGCTTGTAGTTGAACATATCGCCCAGACACACCATTAATTGCCTTTGGTGGATTAGGTTCCCGTGCCCCCAATAAAAATACCTGACCTAAAAACTCTTTCTTCATACGTAACGCTTTTTCTGCCATATAATTTTTCCTCCTCTTAAAATTCACAATCAATTCTAAACGACTCTATATTACACAATGGAAAATAATGTTTAACAGCAAATGGCTCATCACCAGGAGACATATCTACTATTAACATCCCGTCTCATTCATGCACAGAAATATCAGTACACTCCTCATACGTACATTCTTTTCCACTCAAAAAACAAATCTTTATATTTTTCTTTTCCATATTCCTTTTTCCTCCATTATTTTCTTTTCTGTAAAAACCAAGCAATAATTCCTTTTCCATCTTCCAACACAAACTGATGATATATTTCCCTAGCAACAATCCACACACATGCTAAAATAAAGAAAATAATAATACTACTAAAGATGCACTCAGCCTTACTGTCAAACGGAAAAAGATACATCATATTTGAAAATCCCATAATTAAGAAACCAATTGATACAAACAAAAACTCTACAATCATACAAAAGAATATTTCTTCCAACTCTTTTACAACCTTTCTAACTTTTTATAAAAAAGGAGATTATTTTTATGAACACTTTTATTCAACAACTATTTTCAAATGAATTACACATTGTCATCTCAAGTATAGTTTCAATCGTCACTATTATTTGGTCCATTTCTAGCTTTTATTTAAAACATCGTTATACAAGAAAAAAGAAAAGCACTGAAATACTAACAAAAGAAATATTTATCCCATTTGAATCTTCAATTGAAAATTATCTGTTTCAAAAAATTACAAGAAAAAATATTCTAGAACGAAAACAAACAATTCAACATCTAATCCAAACAGTTGAAAATAAAAATATAGACTTTTATTTGCCTTATGAACTTATTTATTTTGCCAAAGAAGTACAAAAAATAATTAACACAAATAAACATTTGAAAAAAATCCCCTTCAAAGTACAAATAATGTATTTTGAATTCTCATACTGCTACCTAACAGAACTAAATAAAGTAAGAAAACAATTAGGAGTAGCTAAACGTGATTTCTTCTATAGAAGAAAAAAGAAACTGTATTATCACATAATTATATTCTATCTCTTTTGTGTCCTTAAATTCTTATTTATTACACTCAGTATTTTATGGTGTATCCTCATGATCATTTACTACTCAACACAATAATTTATTTGCCTTTGATAAAAAATTCTTTCTAAAAACCAAACAAGCGGCTAGTTGTCTAACCGCTTGTTCGTTCTTTTTAGTCTTTGACCTTGTATAAGTCATAACCAATCAAGCCTACCGCAAGGACAAAGATCATGCCAATCATGATCCATAACCCATTGTCTTCAGAGCCTGTTTTTGGCAACATTGGAACCATAACTGCTTCTTTGACTTCTGGTTGTAGTTGTTCTGGTTTCACTGGTTGTGGTGGTTTTGGCGCTTCCACAATTTGAACCGTTTGATCTTTATTCGTTAGATCGACATTGTGTTTCGCCACTTCTTCAAACGTTTCTTTCTCATCTTCCGTTTTCGCTTGCAGCCATTCCGCAAAACTCAAGCCTTTTCCTGCAAGATTCCGACCATCAACTAAGAATTCAAACAAGAATTCCATGGTTTCTTTGTCTGCCGTAAAGATTTTTTCTGCATGTGTGCCTTCAAATGGCATGCCGTCTGGTGTTAAATAGCCTTGGACAATCAGCTTATACAACTGCCCGATTGCTAGACCATCTACTTTGACCCATTCCAACACGGTTTGATTTGGCAAAGCGAAGATCTCTTTTCCACCATTTTTATTGGTGGCTTTGGTGGTAATGGTTGGATTAACGATTTTGATGGTTTGGTCTTTATCGGTAATGTCTGCGTGAGAGGCTAATAACACACCGTCTCTAAACAGATCTTCAAAGACCACAACTTCTTTTCCACGTAACGCATGTGCGTCTAGAATAAAGTCTAGATTGACTGTACCATCCGTTGTTTCTGCTACAAACGTTAAGCTACTTGTGACTTCTTTTCCATCTACTAGCACTGGTTTTTCCGTTACTTTATCCATTAGAACACCGTTAACTGTGTATGTTTTTCCAACGATCAAATCATGGTATTTCACAGCGTCTGTAATGGTGACTTTCGTTAATGGATTAACCACTTTTAAGCCAGTTGGTTTATGCGTAGCCGTTGTACGTACACTTGGGTTCGTCACACGTACAGTCTGGCCTTGGTCATTGATATCTCTATGGTTTGCCAGTTCTTCATCATTTCTAAAGAGACTTTCAAACACGACGATTTCACGACCGTTTAAGCCCGTTAGATCAAAGTTAAATGGTACGATCACCGTTTCATTTTCTGCTTTGGCAATAAAGCCAACACTCGTTTCTACCGTATTTCCATGTACAAGCAACGGTTCACCAGTTGCTTTATCCATTAAGATCCCTTTGACCAAGTAAGCTTTTCCTGGAAGGATCTCATTAATTTCAACGGTATCATTTAAGGTAAACAGCCCCGTTGGGTCTGCGACCGTCAAACCATCTTCAAAAACAGCAGTCGTATGAACCGTTGGATTGTTTACCCGAACACTTTGATTGTCATCATTGATATCCGCATGTGCCGCAACTTCAATGCCATCACGGAAAAGTTTTTCAAAGACAACGATTGTTTGACCTTTCAGAACACTAGCATTAACCACAAATTCAAGATCTTTTGTGCCATTGGCTTTGTCTGCAATAAAGGTCAAGGTACTTGTGATTTCTTTGCCATTTTGTAAGATTGGCGCATTCGTTGCCTTATTCATCAATACCCCTGAAATAGTGTATTCTTTTCCGACAAACAAGTTCGTATACGAAACACTGTCTTTAACGACGATCGTTTCTAATGGATCAACCACTTTTTCACCATCGGCTTTATTTGACGCTTGTGTTTCTAATTTTGGTGGAATCAAGTAATTACGTACAGAAACCAATAAGGTTTCCCCATCATCTGGCGCATTTTGTTTGAATGTAACAGTGAATGCTTGTTTGCCTGTATTTGGTTGGAAACTTTCTAATGGTGCATTTTCGGTAAAGTAATAGTTATTGGCAACCAGACCTTTTACTAAAATCTCACCATTTTGATCGGTAGTATACTCACCAATTGCTTGGCCTTTTCCGTTATATAGCGTAAAAGTCACACCTGCAAGCGGTGTTTTCTTCTTGTTCCATTCTTCATACTTGAACAATTTCACGTTTTTCCGTGCTTGTCGGTTCGCAAAATGGATCACTTTGATCGGTTCTGTATCATTGGTAATCGAGAACACCAATGGGTTTTGATTCAAAACGTAATTTACGGGCGCCTTGATTTCTTCCAAACGATAGCGATCTTTTCCATAAGTAAGTGTACCGTTAGTTAGGAAAAAGCCTTTTTCATTGGTTTTAAAGATATCCGTCGTTTCTGTATCATTTGGAATCTCCATTGTGACATAACGATTGGCTAAGGTATCAAAAATCTTGAATTCTGTATTGGCAAGTGGAATCACTTTTCCTGTTTCTTGATCCACTTTTACCACTTTAAGACGTTGTTCGATTACTTTGTCTTCTAAAACATAATGGAAGGTTTGCCCTTGTTCAGAAATTGTGACTTCGAATGGTTCAAATAGTTTATACCCTTCTTTTCCTTTGGTTTCAGAAAGAATGTACGTATCGAAGACAACAGTATTTTTACCAAAGCTAGCGTAACCATCTTTGTCTGTGACAACTGTTTTCACCACTTGACCAGTTGTTTTTGACATCAAAGAGATTTCAATACCAGCTAATTTTGGTTTGTTGTCTGGATTCGTTGAATCGACTAAGTCTTTATTCGCAACTTTCACTAAATCAATGGTGCCTTTTATCACATGATCTTTTGCAGTCGCATTGACAGTTTTTCCAGGTTCAACAACAATTTCAATTGTTTCATCAGAAAGTGCATAGCCTTTTGGCGCTTTAATTTCTTTTAAAACATATTTGCCAGGATCAAGGTCTTTAATTTCTGCTTGTACTTTGCCATTGACATTTTTCAACGTGATTTCTTTGATTTTCTTTCCATTTGCTTGATACAAGCCATACACCGCATTTTCTAAAGAAGCTGCGCCTTGTGCTTTCACACCGGTTTCCGCATCTTCTTTAAAGACACGAATGTTTCCTTGTTTCAAAATAGTCAAATTGACAACAGAGTCACCAGGTTCAAAAGGATTCAATACACCAATTGTTTGGGCACCTGGACGACGATACGCTAATGGCGCACCTAATGCTTCAATCTGATTGAAGTGAATTTTTGCCTTTTCTGGTGCTTCTTTTGTGACTGTGATCCATGCTTCATTCCCATGAATAGATACATTGACACCTTTTGGCTTTTGAATGTCTTTTACACGTTGTAAAAAGTCATTGCCACTTTTTACTTTTAACGTTTCGCCAATTTTTACCGTATGTGTTTGATTATGAAAAGTAGCTCTTACATCAAAATTATTAAGCAAACGTTGAATTTCTGCTTTTCTACGATCATAGTCAATACGGATATTTTTAATTGGAATTTTTGTGCCCAAAGCTTCCCAAATCATAAATTGTGCCGCAATGTATTGTTCATCGGATTTGTCTTTGTTTGTGACATATCCTAAATAAGAGATCAAGCTTGTTTTTTTCCGTACATTTGAATTTTTCAAATAGTTTTCTAAAGCAGTAGCTGTATAAACTTGACCTTCTGCGGCTGCGACACCAGGCTCAATACAAAACGCCACTTGTCCATTAATCTCAAAACGAACCATGTAATTTAAAGTGAAGTTTGGATTATTCGGACTAGAAGTAACACCAATATTTTCGCCCCAATCAATTTTTCGACCACCTAAAACAGCTGTATTGGTTGCACGTCGCACCCGTGCACTTCGAGCGATTTGTGGTACAATCAATGTATCTTCTTTTGAAAAAGTAGGAGAAACAACCTCTTTTTTCATTGTCTCTTTTTGCGTAGCACCTGATTCCTCAACTTTTTTCAATTCAGGTTCACGAGATTCTGTCGAAAGAGCTGTCTTCTCTTCTTTTTCAGAAGAAAGAGAAGTATTAGAATCCATTTCTTCTTTCGTTGATTCAATCGGAGTCGTTACCTCCTTTGAATCTTCTAATAGAACTGGTTCTGTTCCTTCATTTATTTCAGTAGAACCACTTTCTTCTAATGAATTTTCCTTTTCAGGAATTGCTTGAACTTCAGGTGTTTCTACTGTAGTTTCTTCTGCCACAACTGGACTATCTCCTGGTTGTTGGCTTTTCCCGATGGTTTCATCGAGTACTGTTTTTTCATTCGTTGAAGGTGCTTCTGTTGTTGGAATAACTTCTGATTGTGTCTCTTCTTTGACGGCCTCTTTTGATAAAGCAGATTGTACTTCTACTTCATTTGAAGTAGGAGAAACTTGGGAAACACTTGTTTCTGAAGTTATTTCTTCCGCTTGTGTTGTCAATGCCCCAGTCAAAAAGGCTACTTGACAAAAAGCTGCTAATAAAGCTACTTTCAACCAATGCTTTTTGTTTCTTGCCATCACAAGAAACCTCCTTCCTTTTATTTTTTAATGTGAGGGTGCTCTCACACGAATATGGATCATTAAAGAAACCTCCTCTTCTTATAAAGAAAAAACAAAAAAGAACCTAAACAAACCAGATTTGTTCAAGTTCTCTCGCTTTCTCTTCTTAATTTTTATATAAATACACTATTAATTGTTTTCACCTGCATTTGCCACATCGCCTGCTTCGTGGAAATCAACTGTCCATTTCCCAATTGGAATACCAGCTTTATTAGCAACTTCACCACCACCAAATCTCATACCATACCATTTACTACCTTCATCTTTAATTTCTTTCCAACCATATGACATAGCTTCATCTAATGAATCAAAAAGCATGCCACTATTACCAATTGTTACAGGATCTGGTGTAAGATCTTCAGGAAGTGAGGAATCAATTACTCCATAATTTCCTGTTTCACTTGTATTTGTCGTTCCATTATCAGTTACTGGTTGTGTTGGTTGATTTGTTTTTTGTGTTTCTCCTGACTGATTCGTTTCAGTAGCTGGAGTTTCAGTGTTTGTTTCTCCAACTGTTCTATCCGGAGTTGAATTTTCGTTTGACTGACTTGTGTTTTGTTCAGACGTATTTACTTTTGGTGTCGCTTCTTCGATTTGACTTCCTACATTAGAAGCAGAAGGTGTCCCTTGAGTTGTTGGATTTTCATTCTTAACAGTAGGATTTTCTGACTGATTTTGAGTTTCTTGTGTAGTGGCTGTTCCACCTGTATTTCCTACTGGTTTAGTCACATCATTTTTCTCTTGATCCGTCACTATACTTTGAACCAATGTTTCTCCTTTTGCATTTGTCGCAGTGACTACATTTCCATCAAAAGTTAAGGTGTTTCCTGCATAGATTAGATCCACATTCGCAATCTTATTCAACTCTGCTAATTTTTGAATGGTAATATTTGTTGCTTGGCTAATGCCACTTAACGTATCTCCCCAAACAATGGTGTACTTGTTTCCTTGAGATTTCGCAATATCCGCTTTGATTTGATCAACTGTTCTTGGTATCCAAATACCATCTATTTCGGAAGCATGTGCTTCTGAACCTCCAGTCACAAATACCACACCAGCTGCAGCCCCAACAATCATACTCAATAACATTTTTTTCATCGATTTTTTCCTCCTTATGTTATAATAAATTTATTCGATGAATAACGAACATTCATTTTATTTTTAAAGTAAAAAATGTTCGCCTCTTTAATCATTTTAATTTATACTTTTTCACTTTTCAAGCCCTTGTTTTTCTTGTATTTCCATATAATTTTATCTTTCAAGTGATAGATCTTTCGTAATCTGTAAAAAACCACTCCTGTTCATTTTATTCACAATCGATCTTTTTAACTTGTAGTTTTATTTTCTTTTGAAAACATTGCTTTTGATAACGAACAACCTGTCTGATTAAAATGAATCAATTTTTTTGTTTCGCTTGACGATTTTACCGTACGGTTAGTTCTTAAAGGAATAAACGTCTTAATTCGTGATTTTTGTTTTTGTAATTTCTTTTCCTCTAATTCTGCTTGATACACATCAAAATTAAATCTTCCCATCTTTTTTTACCCCTATTCTTTTATTTTCTCTTTTTTATATCGTTGGTCGTACATAGGGAAAGGATAATCCTTGTGTTTGACTCAGTGTTGGAATCACCTCCATCATGACATACTTGTCATCAGCACTATCGATTAATTATCGTTTGCATCTATCCCCCTTTTTATGTTTCTCACTTTCATTCCTTCTCGATTTCTCCTTCCTCATCCAACGGGAAAGGATCCCCTTCTTTCTGCATATAAATATGACGTTCCATATCTATACCAGATCGCAACAACTCTTCTCTTTCCATCTCAATCGCCCCAAGAATAACGGACACCGGTATTTCTAACATATGAGAATAACGAGCTACATAGCCCATACACAAATTTAACGCATCGAATAGATCCAAATTGTATAGCGTAGTTTTTTCCTGCTTTTCGAAAAGCTCAACACAGAAAAAACAATCGGACGTTGTTTTCATTTTTTCGCATTTCTCCTTTGCGTTTTTTATCCAATCAATTCACTAAATCGGTAAAAGAGATAAATCTCCACATCGTTCTCAAGCAACCACTCTACGCCTATTTCCCAATAAGCACCTTTTTCTACTGCACGGAATACATGTTCTTCAAAATTTTCAGGTATGACGATCAAGCCATCTTCTTTGTAATCAACCACGATTGCTTTGAAAACCCCTTTATCAATTCCACAGCTTTCCTCATAAGAAACCACACGGACAATATCACCATGTTTTACGTCTTCGACTTTTTCCAATTGTTTTAAACTCATCAAAAATCCTCCTTTGATTTATTTCCTTGATAGGCTGAAGGGTACGGGCGTTTGTCAGGATAGTTAGTTGTTTTCTCAAAAAAGCCATTTTCTGTTGGAGTTTATCGATTTTCATGCGTTTTCTATTTGTCCATGCTCATAGAAAGAAGATTGAAACACCCGTACCCGTCAACCTACCAAAAGACTTACCTCATGTTACATACAACTCGTTTTTTCATACTCAGTAATACAATTTAAAGCCAACCAACTCAGATAACGATCTACCAATCAATCGTTCCTGCCCATTATAACGACGTCCATTTACAAGAAAAGCTGTTTGATATGCCCAAGAGTTACTTGCTAACACCGTTCTTGCACCAATTTCTGCAAAATCTGTGGCACGAGCATTCTCACAAATCAATGCATGATCTCGAATAATAGCACTTCCTGAAACATACGCATTCCCTTTAACTACTGCATGATCTTTTACGATCGCTTTAAACGTAATTTCTGCATTTCCTAATATCCGAGCATCTCCTTTCACCATTGCGTCTTGTGCAACATACGCATGATCACTAACGATTGCATTGTCATATATCCAACAATCACCATATTGGCTTAGATTAGACAAATTCCGAACATATCCTCCGTATTGTCCTTTTACAACATCACCAAAATTCTTCAGTGATCGAATTCGATAAAGAACTTCTCCCTTAAATAAAATTGTTTGATCTGTTAATTCATATTTTTTCACAGCTCCTTCCTCACTTCCTTTTGTATATAAAAAAGCTGCCTGAATAGACAACTTGAATTTTCCTTGCGTACCTTTCATTTTTTACTAAAAACAAAATAAATCTTATTTTTACCTCCTAATGTTCGATCAATTCTTCGCAACGAAGAAAAATCTTTCATTTGACTATAAAAAATCCTTCTTTCTTTTTCCTTCTTGAATAAAAATAAGCAGTCATCAAAAGAAAGTTCTTTTCGATTTGTGGCTTCCATGTATGCAATCAAATACTGTTCACTAAATAATTCACTCTGATTACTTAAACACACCATTTTCCCTCCTTTTAAGCCGATTAACAAAGTTTTTCAGTCATTTTTTTCTGTCCTAACATTAAAATGATATGTTACAATCTCAGTGATTACTTCATTCATTTTGTCCCTTCTAGTTCATCAACTTTCTCACCCCATTCAAGTAAAGCTTGAATGAACTAGGAGGTGAACAAAATGATTGAAGTGATTCAAAACATCATGATACGAATAATCATGATAATCGAATTTGCTTGGAAACATAAAATAGGAACAGCTTTTTTTCTACTCCTATTTTTCGGCAGCTCTATTAGTTATTTCTTTTTTAGAGTTCTTCCTGAAGCAATATTCGAACTGTTGTTAGAAGTAATGGAAAGTATAACCACTATTACCTTCTAACAAAAACAGGCCTAGTTAGAATTCTCTAATTAGGCTTATTTTGATACAACAATTGATTGTATCAATCAAAAAGAAAACTTTTGTTTTCCTCTTGATTCGTACAATCCATTCTTTTATGGTTGAACAATGTCATTTTCAATTTCCCATTCAAACCATTCTGCAAAATCTTGTTTAAAGCCATCAACTCGGTATTTATTTTGTAAATAGGCATCTTCTGAAGTTGCAGGATCTAAGTAGGTTGGTTTATTTTCTGGACGAGCATACACGCCTATCCACGTCTTGTAGTCCCCTTCGAAATAACTATCTACTAAGTATCCTTTCTTTCTGAGAATCTCTCGAACTTGTTCCTCAATCTCTTTTCGTACATCCGGTTCCACTTCTTCCATTGTTTTTCACTTCCTTTTTATTTATTAAAAAAAGCTTCCATTGATCGGAAGCTACATTCTTCTTTTCATTCTTTTTTCAAAAAATCCTCATATTTCCTTCTTATTTGTATCTTAATCTGATAGCAAAAATATTAAAGAAAGAAGTTGGTCATTGTCATCACCATCAGTTTACTCCTACAGTAAACTGAAAGGAGGGTTTGAAATGAAACCCAAAAACTTAGTAAAAACTGGTTTCATTGTTTTTCTAGCTTGTATACTCATTCATTACATCCTAGAATTTCTATTGAAACATCCTATAGCATTCATTCTTGTTATTTTTATAGGAATAAATACTTTTAAACAAAAGAATCAGTTAAAACTGGCTCTTTTTTATTTTTTTCAACGCCTAAACAACAACCAACTCTTTCTTTAGATCCTTTACCGAAATTCACTTCTATAGAAAACGAAGATGTTGAGATTAAGACTGATAATGATCCTCGTATTTCTTTCAAGATAAATCGGGATCAAGATGGATACCCTATATGTTGTCCATGAAGTTGCGGTTAAGGATAGAAAGAATAGAACATTTTTATTCTATTCGGTCAATGATCCATCACTTATTGATTACTCAACGAATAAAATAAAAAAGCCTTTGTTTTCTTTTACAAAGCCTCTATCTTCTTAGTCTTGTTTAGCCGGGGAAATGGACACACTGATAGCGTATCATTCGACGCTGCGTTTTTTTTAAGAGAAATTCTTAAAAAAGACCGTACTAGTCCCGCATTGTCCGATTATTTCCTCAGAAAAGATCCCTCAATTCTGTAGAAATAATCCCATCTTCTTGCTGGTTCCATTTCCCCAAACAAGAATTTGGCCGATCCACCTACCCTGACCGTTACTACGCCCTCATCACCGCGTGTTGACCGTGTAAGCATTCCCCACAGATCCCCGAGTCTCCATGACCTGGATTCCCGACGCTGCAGCGGACGACATATGCACTAAACATATGCCAGGTGTCGCTGTGCCTTTTTGATTAGGAAGCACTACAGACCTGTACTCATCTGTAGCTTATCAGGCTAACTCCCGCTAGGATTTTATATATATATGATTGGATTGTGACCTAGCAACTTATATTTATATGTTATGAATAAATGAAGTAAGTATCTTTTATTTTGAACAAAATGATCGACTCAAAAAGAGTGCTAATTTAAATTGGCTTGACGTATATATTTTCTACGTCGTTCTTTTTGATAGTGTCGTTCTAATTTATTCACTTCCCAAAAAGGAAGATTCAGGAGACGAGCAATGACTTTTTTTGATTTATTCAATCGGACTAGCTGTTTGTATTCTTCGTACTTTGTACGCCTCACTACTTCCATAAACTGGATCCAACAAATCGTTACTCGTAAATAAGGAATGTTTTTCCGCTTCAACAATCGCTTCGTCTTTAATCGGGCAATATCCATTGCATTCTTTTTAGATTTATCGAATGTTGTTATATGAAACACATGCATCTTATTTTCGCCATTTCGTTGAACAGCTACCGTTTCAATAACCCATTGAAAAAGTTCCATTGGGTACCTCCATATAAAAAATACTTTGAAATGTAAAGAGCTATTACTAACTCTTTGCACTTCAAAGTATAATCCACCTTAGAACTGCCGACAAATTGGCAAACTGTAGCCGATTTTGAGTCACTAAATCCAGATAATGATTTTATGCTTTCTGATTCGTTACAAACAAAATTTCTGGCGGCTGTTGTGGAGTCTAAACAAGACTTTGCAGATTTCGACAGTTATCTTGCATTGGTTCAAGACAGTTTAGCATCGAATTTTGGTACCAACGCGACATTTTTACCGGTTCCTGGTACTCAAACCCAAATGGTTGATTTTGCTGCAACTGTAGAAGGGTTGAACATACATTACTTATATTATGTAACGGAAACCGATAACAATTATGTTCAATTGTATGGTTGGACCTTAGCAAGTCTTTTTGATTCCTCAAAAGATGAACTAACAAAGATCATGGATAGTTTCCAGGAGCTCCCTCAATAAAGGTATGAATGCAGAACAGCCGTGGTTTTAAACTCAAATGAACAAAGGAAGGAGACCAACACTAAAATTGTGCGGTCTCCTTCCTTCATTTGGAAGTTTTTTACAATTTATTTTTTTCTCATACTTCCTTTATCTGGCAGCTATAGGAGTATTGCCCTCTCTGTGCCTTCATCTTTGTGCTTCTATCTTTGTACTTTCATCTTAATGTTTCTATCTATTGCCTATTATTAGGGTCATTTGCTGACGATCAATCGTTGTCCCACAAAAATCAATGATCCGCTGATATTGTTCCATTGCATCAGCTGATTGATTGAGACCCCATAGCTCTGTGCAATTCCCCATAAGGTATCTCCTGATTTTACGGTATATGTCTTAGAACTAGAGGTACTGCTGACTTCTTTCACATAGGCACCACTGACCCAGCCTTTGCCTTCCACCCGGTACCAGGTACTGTTGCCATTAACACTGGTTCCTTGTTTTTGGGCCACTGCCTTAAAAGTCGCATTGTTGGCTAATGACCCTACGACACTAGCACTAGTTGATGGATTGGAACGGATATTCAAAACTGCGGTGGTTTTGAATTGCTTGTTGATGGTTTGCTCTGAATTATTGCTGTTATTGTTGGACCCTGCCTCAGTAACATACGCGGCACTGACCCAGCCTTTGCCTTCCACCCGATACCAGGTACTGTTGCCATTGACGCTGGTTCCTTGTTTTTGGGCCACTGCCTTGAAGGTCGTATTGTTGGCTAATGACCCCACTACACTGGCACTGGTCGAAGCATCTGAACGAATATTCAGCGCTGCCGTGGTTTTGAATTGCTTGTTGATGGTTTGTTCTGAATTATTGCTGTTATTGTTGGATCCTACTTCCGTCACATACGCGGCACTGACCCAGCCTTTGCCTTCCACCCGATACCAGGTACTGTTGCCATTGACACTGGTTCCTTGTTTTTGGGCTACTGCTTTGAAGGTCGTATTGTTGGCTAATGACCCCACTACACTGGCACTGGTCGAAGCATCTGAACGAATATTCAGCGCTGCCGTGGTTTTGAATTGCTTGTTGATGGTTTGTTCTGAATTATTGCTGTTGTTGCCATTCCCGCTACCGCCACCGGTCGCGGAATCAAATTGTGTCAAATTGTAGGTTTCGATCAAATTATTCAGCTTGCCGGCATAAGTCGTATCTGTCGCATACCTTCCTTGAAGCCATTGGGTGGCATCACGATAGGAAGAGGTATTGGATTTCCAAGCCCCACTGTAAAAATAAACGCCTGGTGAAAAAGAAGTCGTTTTTAAGACATGGGCATTATCTTCAAATGATTCCTTTAAAGACGGATATTTGCGGAATTTTGCAACGATCTCATAAAGATTGCCGTTACCATCATCTTCCATTGTTCGCATCTCAACATATTGACCATTGTATGAACCTTTGATCCCAAACATATTGTTTGCTTGTGTCGTAAGTGTGGATTGTCCCCATCCTGATTCAAGGATCGCTTGTGCTATCATGACGGAGGCATAAAGATCGTTGACACTTGCTACTTGTTGCGCCATTGGTCCTACTTGCTGGATGAAGGCTTGTTGTGTATTAGATCTTGCCATCACACGATCGATGTTAGGCATGATCTTTGTTTCTAATGCAATTCGCTCTGCCTCTGACAACATTGGGATCTCACTTGTCGATTCTGCAGAATCAGCGTCACTGGTAGCCTCCGTTGCTAGAGGTTCTTCTGAAGACTCGCTGGTTGCTGACTCACTTGATGATACTGTGGGACCTGTGTCCTCCAGCGATGTTTCGGTTCCAGTATCTTCGGTGGTCGTTACTTGACTCGCTTGTGATTCATCTACTGAATCGTGAGAATCGGCTGTATCATCCGACGAAGCTACCGTAGGCTGGTCAACCACTTGTACACCTGTGTCCTTCGCTTCTTCAACAGAAGTTGCGAGCACACTAACCGGTACTAAATTCAGAGTACTAACGAGAGCGGTAGTGGTAGCAGCTCCTTTCCGGTACAATTGACTGCGTTTTTGCCGTTGCAACTCTTTGCGGATCTGTTTTCTGCTTTTCATTTTTCTCTCCTTCTACTAGCGCTGATTCATTCTGCCCATGGGGTTCAATGAGAATCAGTTCCACTGGATCAAGTATTTATAAAGATAAAATAATTAATTGACTCTAACTGCAAAGCTTGGAGTGTAGTATGCTGTATTCCCCACAGAAACGGTCTGTCCTGGACGAGGGGCATGAATGTACTGGTTGCCTCCTAAAGAGATGGCTACATGGTGGGTACTGCCGGCAGCACCCCAAAACAGTAAATCACCAGGTTGCGCTTGACTAACAGAAATCATTGTACCAGCAGTTTCTTGCGGTACTGTCCAGCCACCGATATCTTTTCCGGTTACTTGTAAATAGACATAGCGGGTAAATCCTGAACAGTCAAAACTATCTGGTCCTTTTGCTCCCCAGACATACGGCTTACTGAGATGATTGTAAGCTTCTGCTACGATCGCAGCTCCAACGTTCCCAATTGGCGCAGATGGCGTCGGAGGTGCAGGCTTAGAGCTAGGAACAGGCTGAGGATCAGGATTTCTGTTGCTTTCCGTACTTGCTGCCGTCGAAGAAGAATCTGGAGTAGTTACGGGGCTTGTTTCATTATTCGTTGGTGTTTCTTGGATATCCCCTTGAACATCAGCGGATTCTCCTTGAGCAGAACGTTCGGTTTCAGAAGAATCAGCTGCAGAAATCGAAGAATTTTCAGAAGACTCGGTAGTCGTTGGTATGAGCTGATCTTCAGCCGCTGCCTGCTGTCTTGCTGCGACCCGCTCTGATTCTTCTCTTATTCGAGTTTGTTCTGCCTCATAGGCTTCTTTTTGAGCGATCAATGCTTCCTTTTCACTTTCTTTATTTGCTTGCCGTAAAGCAAGGTTTGTCTGCAAGACATTCAGATCTGCTTGCTTGGACGCCAGCTTCCCTTTTTGGGCTTCCAGCTGGCCTTGCATTTGCTGCATTTCCGCCATTTTGGTTTCTGCTTCATTTTTCTTTGTCTCAACAGCTGCTTGGTCCGTTTGTTGCTGTTGGATCATCTGATTATTGGCATTGACGATCGTTGTCATTCCGTGGAACCGCTGAACAAAGTCACCGAAAGATTCGGAATCCAAAAGCACGGAAATAAAGCGATCACTTTTCCCATTGACTTGAGTGTCTCGTGCTTGATTCTGGATCGCTACTTGTCGTTTCTCGATCCGAGCTTCCAAATCAGTCACTTCTTTTTCTAAATCATTGATTTCATTCCCTAGTTTTTTCTGCTGAGCGATTAATTCAGCAGCTTGTTCATTGATGTCAGACACTTCATTTGTTAACTGATCTATTTGTATCTGCACCGATTGATGCTGTTGTTGCAATTCGGCTACTTCGTTATTTTTTTGCTGAATCAATTGATCGTAATCATCGGCGAACACGGTGGTTGGGATGACAGGACTTGTCAGCGCTATTGCACAAATGCACAAAGATGATACAAGTTTCTTTTTCATTTTCTCCTCCAATTCGTCAATTTTAATCATCAAATTACATTTATTTGACATTTATCATTTTAACATACTCCTATTCACAACCCAATTGATTTCCCGTTTACATTTTCATTACAAGTAAAATCACTTGTTTTTTAATTCTTAATAGTTTCTTAAAAAACGCTCCACCTTCCATTATGATCACTTTTCGAAGAGACATCTAAGTTGGCGAGTTTATTAAATCCAGTAGTATCTGAAGATACAAACCGTTCTTGATTTCAAAAAGATTACAAAGCCATAGAAAAAAGCCGTAACAGAAGAATTCAATACAAAAAAGTCCGGAGATCGTTCTATATCAATCAAACTTGAGAAAGGTTATTTCTCCATTTTTTGTATTATCTTCTATCACAGCTTCTAAAATCTTTTATTGGTACGGCAACAGTGTTCGCATCACTTGGATTTGATGATCGATTTGTTCTTCTTGAATATGACCCGTCAAAGCTAAAATACCCAGACCTTCGATAACAAACATATAGTTCTCTGCGATTGCTTCCAGATTCCGATCGGCAATCACGCCTTGCGCGACCCCAACTTGAAAAATCTCTTGGATCGTGCGTTTCGTCTCAGTCAACTGCGTTTGCTGCAACGAACTCGTCTCGACTGACTTATGCGTATAATAATACTCATACGTCGCTCGCAGCATGCTGTCGGATATGCTATGAAGCAATCGGTATTTATGGTCCTCAAAATATTTCGTCAAGATGGTCTCGAAAGAAGCATTCGCTTTGATCATTGCTCGAACTTCATTAAACCGTCGTTGCGAACGTTGTTGCAGCACTTCTAAGAAAATCGCATCCACCGATTGAAAGTACAGATAGATTCCGCCGCGACTAATGCCGCATTCTTCGATGATGTCTTGCATCGTCGCATCGATCAATCCTTTCTTGCTGAATACTACTTTGGCACTTTCCAAAATTGCTTCTCGTTTTTGTCGTTTTTTTTCTTCGATCGGCTTTTTCATGCTTCCACCTCACTTTATTAATGACACCTGTGTCATTTTATTGTATAATCATCCTAACATAAAAATGACACGAGTGTCATTCTATAAGAAAGGGTGTTTTCTCATGAACACAAAAAACAAAACGTATCGTTTAGTGATCCGTGCAATTCTAACCGCAATCATTATTTTACAAACTATGGTACCTTTCCTTGGCTTTATTCCTATCGGCATCACTAGTCTGACGATCATTCATGTCACGGTCATTGTTGCTGCCATTGTTTTAGGAACGAAAGATGGGATGTTTATCGGCTTGGTTTGGGGGATTTTCACGATTATTCGGGCATTCACTTCCCCTACGACCCCTTTGGATATCACAGTATTCACTAATCCGATCATCTCAGTTCTGCCAAGGATCTTAGTAGGTCTCGTCGCTGGTATATTGTTTACTTGGCTCTATCGTAAAACAAAGAAAGTCGTTCTTGCTTCTATTGTAGCAGCTATCTTTGGTACCCTTACCAATACGGTTCTTGTGTTAACGTTGATGGGAACCCTGTACACTAGTTTGGTGGCAACTACCTATGGTGTTGATGCTTCCGCTTTGTTTGTCACATTAGGAGCTATTGCAGTGACTAACGGCGTTTCTGAAGTGATCACAGCAGTGATCCTGACACCAATATTAGTCAAAGCGCTTTTCGCAGCCACCAGTTTACGTCCAGAAAACCGCTGAGCAAAAGTCCGATTCTTTTAGGTTTGTATCGTTAGCTTTATCCTATCATTTTTTACGACAAGTGCAAACTTGTCCTCTCATTTAACAAATGAAATCAACAAAAAAACCTCTCACTAGCAACGGTTCCATCATTTAACGGAACACATAACTGTGAGAGGTCATTTTGATTATCTTTCAGAAATCAGAAAAAAGTTGCTATCAATGCGAGGATTGCTAATCCGCCTTGTGTCAATATGATTTTTTTGTCACTAGTGATGCTGCCATACAGAGCAACTAAAATGATATAAATCAAAAGCAGGCGACTCAATTCGACAGGAGAAGCGGAAAGAAACACGCTATAGAGCAAGCCGATGCCGATTAACCCATTATAGATTCCTTGATTTTTGAACAATGTATTCAGTGAAGGGCGTTCTAATTCTTCTTTTGATAAATTGAAAACCCGTTGCGTTCTCTTTGAAGTAGTCGCAAAAGTTTCCAAATACATGATAAATAGAAATTCAAGTGCAACGAACACGATTAAACCTATAGTAATAGTGGACATTTTGCTTCCTCCTTTTTAATCTGGTTTTCTTTATTATAAAGTAAAACAAGCAATCTTCCGTCCTTCATGCTTCTTAGCAAACACAAAGACAAGCGGAAGACCACATAGAAAGTAAGAGTAGATTTATTTAAATGTCGTGATTTTTTCTGCATCCAAACGAATTGATTCATAGCCTAATTCTTCGGCTTTACCAATTGATAGAATCATAACTGGAACGTAGCGTTCTGGATCGACATCAAAAGCCTCTGCTAATTGATCTGCTTCAAAACCACCAATTGGATTCGTTTCGTAGCCATGGGCACGCGCGACTAACATCAGCTGCATTGCCGCTAAGCTGGCATCAACTTTTACGATGGAGCTCATTTGATCTTTCGTGAAGCTTTTGTAGTAAGGAATGATCGTTGCCAATTGTTGGTCTCTGACTTCTGCCGGCATTTTCCCTGCTTCAACTGCTTGATTGTAAATTTCTTCCCCGTATTCATAACAAGCTAAATCACCAAAAATCAAGATCATGGCTGCCGAGGTGTCGTTTTGACGTGTGTTGAAGCGGATCAGTGGTTTTAGTTTTGCTTTTTGCTCAGCACTTTCAACGACAACAAAACGCCATGGTTGCATATTAACAGATGAGGGGGCAGTCGTTGCTTCTTGAATCATCGTTAACATTTCCTCATGAGAGATTTTGACCGTCTCGTCATAGACACGGACGGATCTTCTTCCAAAAGTGATATCTGAAAAATCGTTGTTTACTCTATTGGTTGACATATTAGTAGCCTCTTTCATTTCATTAATTTATTCAACAACTGCAAAAACGCAGCTGCTTCTTCTTCGGTCAGCGATAGTGCGAATGCTTCCTTCTCTTGGTGGTTCTCGCATGCAGACAGCTCTTGTTTGGCTTTAGGTGTTATTTCCACAAAGACTTCACGATTGTTGTCTTTGTTCCTTTCCCGCACTACATAATTCTTTTGTTCTAAAATTTTTAGATGTCTCGTAACTGCTGCACTATCGATCTTTAATTCAGTCTGTAAGTCAGATTGCGAACAACGTCCATTTTCTTTGATGAACATCATTAATTCATATCGAGTCAGACTGAACCCGGTGCTTTTTTCAAAAGTTGCCGTCAATTCTTGATTGGCAATTTTCAACTGATAAAGCAGGCGGCTGATTTCTCTTAGCTGCATGGAATGCTCCTCTCTAATAATTGACTCATCAATCGTTGACTCGTCAATAATAACTTTTTTTCTTGCTTTTGTAAATAATTTCCTGCGATAGACAAAAAGCAAACAAAAAAACCAACATCATCGTTGGTTTTCTTGCTGTTTTTTCACTTCAACTGAAAGGCTTTTTTCAATCCCATTACAACCAGTGTGGAAAGACTAGCCGCTAGGAAAATGATTCCCCATGTGCCAGCTTGCAATGGTGAGGTTCCTAATAATTCATTCATGAAAGGGAGATAAACAGCTGACAACTGCAACCCGATCGAAAGGATCAGTGCGCCGATCAACGCTTTATTCTTAAAAAAAGACTTGTCTAATCCAAATCCGCTTTGCTTGCGAACATTAAAAATATGCATCAGTTGTGCGATCGCCATAAAGGTAAACGTGGCGGTCTGGGCATAAGCTAATTCATGATTTGTTTGTATCAAAAAGCTAAAAAAACCAAATGCCGTCAAACCGATCACTATTCCGCTTAAAATAATTCGACCTAAGAATCGTTTATTGACCAAACTGTCTTCTTTGGAGCGAGGCTGACGTTTCATCAGGTCTTCTTCTGCAGGTTCAAAGGCCAACGCCATCGCAGGAGCGATATCAATCACTAGATTCAAGAACAAAATATGCAGCGGTTGAATTGGCATGGGAAGAAGAAAAATGACACTTAGAAAGATCGTCACGATTTCGACCATATTACAAGAAAAAAGGAAAGAAACGTATTTTTTGATATTGTCAAAGATGATCCTTCCTTCTTTGATTGCATCGACGATCGTCCCAAAGCGATCATCAGTCAAGATCATATCAGAAGATTCCTTAGCTACTTCCGTGCCGCGAATGCCCATCGCGATCCCAATATCGGCACCATTAAGAGCAGGAGCGTCATTCACGCCATCACCAGTCATAGACACGATCTCTCCTTCTTCCCGCAGTGCTTTGACTAGTTGAAGTTTATTTTCCGGTGAAACCCGAGCAAATACAGCCACTTCTTTGATCCGTTCATTAAACTCTTCTTTTCCTGCCAAGGCGTCGATCTCTTTTCCCGTCATCGTCTTATCAAAATCGATCAAACCAATTTCTTGTGCGATCATGGAGGCTGTTTGCGGGTGATCACCTGTGATCATTTTGACACGAATCCCCGCTTCTTGAGCGATTTTGACAGCTTCTTTAACATCTGTTCGTGGTGGATCAATGATGCCAACAAAACCTTGGATCTCTATATTATCCAATGATTCTGTCAACTCGGACTCCGACAAACCACCCTGATAGTTACTGATTTGTGCCACCGCAATCACTCGTTGCCCATTGGAAGCTAGTGTATGATTGATGTCATTCAACTGCTCTTTCACAGATCGATCGACGGCAGCTTTCTCGATCAAAACATCTGGCGCACCTTTCATGATCAACGTTCGCTGTTCTTTTTCATAGACGGTGATCATAAATTTGTTTTCTGAATCAAAAGGAAGCTCAGCAATTTTTTCAATGCCTTGATCCATCAGTGTTTGACGATCGATACCTTCTTTTTTACCTAATACAACAAATGCTCCATCGGTTGGATCTCCTAGGACCTCAAACTGGCCATCCGTTTCTTTCAAAGAAGCGGACGTACATAGTGCACCGTTTTCAATCATCGCTTGAAGTGCCGGCTCTTCATTGACTGAGATTTCTTGTCCTTCTTTATGGAAGCTCCCCGTCGGTTCGTACCCTTTACCGGTCACAGTGTATTGCTCTCCATTACTTAGAATGATCTCAGCGATCGTCATCTGATTTTCTGTCAATGTCCCGGTTTTATCACTGGCAATGATACTCGTAGCGCCCAAAGTCTCAACCGCTGAGAGAGTTTTGACCAATGCTTTGTGTTCAGCCATGATCCGCATGCCGCGAGAAAGAGTAATGGTTGAGACAGCGGGCATTGCTTCTGGAATGGCTGCTACTGCAAGGATGATCGAGATATGCAGCATTTCCACCAAAGGCTGATCCGTTAGAAGACCTGCAATTAGGACCGTCACGGCGGCAAAGAGTGCCGCAATAATAATTGCTTTTCCTAATTTATCCAACTCGATATCCAAAGGTGTTTTCGCGCTTTTGTTTCCAGTCAGCATATCGCTGATTTTTCCGACTTCCGTTTTCATTCCTGTGGCTGTAACGACGGCATAGCCATTTCCTCTTGTCACTGCTGTTCCTGCAAAAACAACATTGCGGCGATCACCTAAAGGGACGTCTTCATCATACTGTTCTTCCGCATTTTTCTCTACAGCTTCGGACTCGCCCGTCAATGCGGACTCAATACAGGCTAAATTGCGGCTTTCCAGCAAACGTGCATCGGCAGCGATTGCATCACCTTCTGCCAAAACGAGAATATCCCCTGGAACGATCGCAGCAGATTCGACTTCCATCACTTGCCCATCACGAATCACTTTTGCGGTAGTGTAAATCATTTCCTGAAGGGAATCAATTGACTTTTGTGCACGCAACTCTGTCACAAAACCCGTCATCACGGCAATTACCACCGCAATCAACACAGCAATTCCTTCTATCGTTTCTCCCATTGCAAAAGAGAGCAATGCGGCGGCTAGTAATAAATAAACGATCAGATTATTTAAATTGTGCCATAACAATTTCCAAGGGGAAGTCGATTCTTGTTGCTGAATCGTATTTTCACCATATGTATCTAGCGCTTCTTTTGCGCCTTGCTTACTAAGCCCTTTCGTCTGATCTGAATGAAAGTATTCGAGTGTTTCTGTCGGTGTTCGTTGATAAAAATTTTCCATCTATTCTCCTCCTCGTATAAGTATCTTCTATTTCTATAGCTCTGTTTTTATAATGAGATTTTGTCCATGACAAATTATGGCTTCAAGTAAAGTTGTGTCACTTGTGCTTGGAGTCAGGGCGTATGATTGACAAAACGGAAAAATCAAGCAAGGATTGCTTCTTTCGTATGTTGTGAGGGTGTTTGTAATCTTGATCGAATGCGAATACAGATGGGAAAACGCCTCCACAAGTTTTTTACAAGTTGATTGGAACACAGCAATTGAAAATCATTGGTTTTAGAAAGGGAAATCTGGGTACTTTGTAAAAGGGTGTCTTCAGATAAGGATGTTTACTTTGTGAAAAAAACTGTTTTTCTATCTTTAAGTTATCATGGATTAAAAGACAGGTAAATTATTTTGCTTGAAAAATATCAATATCATTAAGATAAAGAACAAATTTTATGTAAATTTGAATTTAAAATAAAGAGAATCAAGATTTCCGATTTCTCTTCACAAATAAATCTGATCAAGCAATCCCTTTCCTTGTGAAATAAATAAAAATAACAACTATTTTTTTAATAAGAATTTCTTTCTCTCGCGCTTTTCCACCTGAATCTATTCGTTTTAAATCAACCCGATTTAATCCACGACCCCCAGAAAAAGGAGTGATTCTCTTGAAGAAATCAGCCTGCCGCAAGTATTCATTTGAAATACTATGAATGGTTTGAGAGTAGCAGTGAATCATTTAACCCCAGATATTTATCATCTAGAGGAAAACTAACCGCTGCTTAGTAAAAAAACCAATTCCTTTGAGGTCTTCTTCCCCTCATGGAATCGGTTTTTTCACCTGTTCTTGCTGCTGTCTTTCTGTCTCTAAGTAAATATATGTTTTTTTCGGAGCTAATTCCGTGCGAATTTCTTGTTCCAATTGATCGATCACCTCATAGTCACTCGAAGTTACTTTAGGAGAAATCGTCAATTCAGCAACGATCAGTAATTCATCTGGACCTAAATGCAGAGTACGCAAGTCAAACACTTCAGCTACTTCCCTAGACGATAATACTTGACGAATTTTTTTCAGATCACTTTTCGAAGCACTCTCTCCGATCAATAAACTATAAAATTCTTTCCCTAAAAAACCAGCTACAATCACTAGAAGGACCCCACCAATGACGCCTCCTAAAGAATCAAAGATGGGGTTGTTGGTGATTGCTGTCAATAAAATACCCACCAATGCAATGCTCACGCTGATCAATGCAAACAAGTCTTCTGTAAAGCCTAAAAGGATCTCGCTCTCTCGACTTTCTTTCAAAAAAGCGATCAGCGGCTGTTTATCCGTGTTTTGCTCTTTGATTTCTTGCCATCCACTTTGGACTGCTGAACTTTCAATAAAAAAACCAGCAAAAAGAATGGCTGCAACTAGTTGAATGTTCACCACTTCGTGGGTAGGATCCAAAAGATCCTGACTTGCCTCCATGATTGCCAACAGGCCACCACCGAAAAAGACTGTCATTGCCACAACCGTACTAAAAAAATAAGTCGCGCGCCCCTCACCAAATTGATAAAGTTCACTTCGGCCGCGCCGTGCTCGTTTTTCGCCGATTGCTAGTAATCCCTGATTGAGACAATCAATGACACTATGAATGCTTTCATTCATCAGCACCGCACTGCCGCTGAATAGAAATCCAATGATTTTGACCACTGCTGCAATAATATGCGTGACTAAGACAATCCCTCGTGCCTGTCGTTTTTCTTGATCGGCCTCTTTCATTTTCCATGTCTCCGTTCTGTCCACTTTTATCAAGTGTTTCCTTCTGCTTATTTAAGAATAGCACCTTCCAACAGAGGAGGAAAACAATTGCGCTTAGCGCTAACGAGACCCAGAAATAGAATTCAACTTTTTTAATACAAAAAAAGAGACAAGTGAGCGGTGCATTCTCCTTCGAAAGCTGGCTACAAGTGAGAGGATTGCGACAGTAACTGTCACTCTCCGGCTTGTCGTTCCGAGTGAATCGCGGTGCTTTTTTGTCTCTGGTTGATTCTGTATTCATTTGTTCCATGCTTGTTCGTGCCGAGAGGCAGTGGTTGTCAAGCATTGGTGATGGGCATGGTCCCCACTAGTCGATATATTTTTCTAAGTGATGAATCAACTGTGTGGCTTGCTCTTTAGATGGCGAGAGAATCAATAATACATCAAAGCCGGCCATCGTGGCAACAATCCCTTCAAGGTCCATCTCATCTAAATAGTTAGCAATAACGTCCGCCCCATTGCTGACAGTATGGATCACTGTGATGAACTCCACTTGTTCAATTGACTTCAAGTATTCATTCATCGATAGCTTCAGCTTTTCGGTCACATCTGCTTCCGCTGTAGCAATCATCGTATACTTCGTTTTGCCTTCTTTCGTATAAGTTTTTGCGATATTCAACTCCCGCATATCTCTTGAAATAGTCGCTTGTGTGGAACACACGCCTTGTTCGTTCAATAAGCGCATCAATTCTTCTTGTGTCTCTACTTCTTGGTTGAGGATCAAACGCTTGATAATCGCTTGTCGCTGGTTTTTCTTCAAAATGATCACCTGCTTCTACTCTATCCATTATCTGCGGATACGCCATGTATCCGCATTCAAAAAACTATCACTGATGGACACTCGGGTCACTTAAAAGTAAGCGAGATCGATCATCCGTAAATCAGCTGCTTGCCACAGTAGTTGTTTGGAAAATCGATCCCACCCTTTAATGATTGTCGTCACAGTGCTGTTATTATTCATCTAATTGGAAAAACGCATCATCGATAAAAATCAATTCTTTATATTGGTAGGAAATTTTTTTCTGTTTGATCAATTGTTTCAGCACTTGACTAACCGTTTCTCTCGTCGTACCGCTGAATTTCGCAAGATCGTTGATCATGATCGGATAAGGAATATACCAAGACTCATCCAGCTTTCCATGCTTTTTCATAAGGATCGCTAGTGTATTGATGACACGATCATGGGCACTGGAAGTAATACAGTATTGCATTCTGGTCACTTGCTGCTCCAGTACTCGACCTTGTTTCTTAACGATCATTTTCAATAATTCTCGATCTGCTACCATCAATTGTTCCAAAACAGCAGTTGCCACATACGCGACTTCGATTTCTGTCACCGCAATGGCAGAAAAGTCATGACACGCTGCTTCAAAAAGGCCATTTACCGGAAACAGTTCACCTTCACTGATGAAATCCGTATAAAAGAAAGAATCGGTTTGATCATTTTTTTCGATACGAATCAGTCCGCTACACAGAACAAAAATACGATCACGCAAATCTCCATCGTTGAATAGAATCTGCCCTTTAGGAAAGGTTCGGTAATACATATTTTCTTCCAATCGTTCCCTGTTTTCTTGCGTCAGCACTTTTAGACAATCAAAATTGTCTTTTACGTATTCTCGCATGTTTCCACTAATATCCATCACTCCAATACTTTGTTTGCCAGTTAATCAGAAATGATACGAGTCCCTGTTTCGTGATCAAAATCAGCTAGGTCTTCTAACGAGGTAATGATCGCAACATTGTTTTTGCTAACCTGTACAAAATCCATCGCTGCTTGAACTTTTGGCAACATACTTCCTGGCGCAAAGTGACCTTCCTGGATGTATTGTTCCAGTTCTGTCAAATTGACTTGGTCTAACCATTGCTCATTATCTTTTCCATAGTTTAAGGCAATTTTAGAGACACCTGTCAAAATAATCAACTCTTCTGCCTCCAAGACCTCTGCCAGTTTCTCTGAAGCAAAATCTTTGTCGATCACGGCTTCGACTCCTCGTCCTGATTCAGTAACGGGTATCCCTCCGCCACCTGCACAAATGACAATAAAATCGTTGTCGACCAATGCACGAATGCTGGCTTGGTCATGGATTGCAATCGGTTTTGGGCTGGCAACGACTTTACGCCAACCGCGACCGGCATCTTCTTTAAAGATCGCATTGGTTTCTGTCATCATCTGCTGCGCTTGCTCTTCAGTCAAGAAAGGTCCTACTGGTTTTGTCGGATCGGCAAATGCTGGATCCTTTTCACTGACTACTACTTGAGTGACTAGCGTTGCTACCTTTGTTGGTAAACCTTCTGCTGCTAATTCTTCTTCCAATGCATTCTGCAACCAATAACCGATACTTCCCTGAGTCATAGCCACACAAGTATCTAATGGCATCGCAGGATTTTTGGGAGAGTTTGCTGCTTGTTGCTGTAATAAGAGATTCCCAACTTGCGGTCCATTTCCATGGGTGATCACTACTTGGATCTCTTGCTTGATCAACGCAACTAAATGTTTGGCTGTTTGCCTAAGCGCCTGTTGCTGCCCTCTTGCGCTAGGATCATCGGTCAAGATCGCATTTCCACCTAATGCGATGACTACTGTTCTTTTATTCGTCATGGTATCCCTCGTCCTCTCACACTCTTGGAATAAATAGATTTCCTAAAGTAGCGGCCATGATTGCTTTGATCGAATGCATCCGATTTTCAGCCTCTTCAAATTGACGGCCATATTTGCTGCGGAAGACTTCATCAGTGATCTCCATTTCTTTGATCCCAAATTCTTCTTCGATTTTCTTTCCGTAGACAGTATTTGTATCATGGAAGGCAGGCAAGCAATGTAAAACAATCAAGCGGTCGTCTGGTGTACCTGTCGCTTTGATCAAATCCATATTGATTTGGTAGTCTTTCAGTAAGTTGACCCGTTCGGTGAACTTGTCTTCTTCACCCATTGATACCCACACGTCCGTATAAAGGACATTCGCACCACGAACACCTTCAGCAGTGTCATCTGTGATCATCAATTGGCTACCAGATTTTTTGGCAAATTCGTTGGCATAACGAACAACATCGTCTTCTGGGAATAAAGATTTAGGTGCACAGATTCGAACATTGACTCCAAGAATCGCACCAGTAACTAACAAACTATTCGCCATATTGTTACGGCCATCTCCCACATACACCAACGTGATGTCTTTCAACGTACCAAAGTTCTCTTTGATCGTCATGAAATCAGCGATCATTTGGGTTGGATGCCATTCATCTGTTAATCCGTTCCATACAGGAACACCCGAGTACTTCGCTAAGTCTTCGACAACTTGCTGGCTAAAGCCACGAAATTCGATTCCATCAAACATACTGCCTAACACTTTAGCGGTGTCTTCTACAGATTCTTTTTTTCCTAGCTGAATGTCATTAGCACCCAAGAATTCTGGGTGAGCACCTAGATCGATGGCAGCTGTCGTAAAGGCCGCCCGTGTCCGGGTCGATGTTTTTTCAAAAAGCAGAGCAATGTTTTTTCCTTCTAAATAGCGGTGCGGGATATTTCTTTTTTTAAGTCCTTTTAAGTGAATCGAAAAGTCAATCAGATACTCGATTTCTTCTTTCGTAAAATCTTTTTCTGCTAATAAACTTCTTCCTTGAAATACTTGTTCCATTATTCATTCCTCCTATGATACCGTTAGTCTTTATTTTTGTAAATTTCAGGTTGCTCAAAGATCTTCTCTGATAAATGGCATGCTCATACAGCGTGGACCGCCACGTCCGCGGACTAGCTCACTTCCAGGGATGTAATTAAGTTTGACCCCTGCTTCAACTAGTTTTTCATTCGTGATCAAGTTCCGGTCATAGACGACTACTTCTCCTGGTGCAATCGTCAACGTGTTCGAGCCATCATTCCATTGTTCTCTGGCAGCTGCTGTGATATCTCCACCTCCGCAACGAATGAGTTCCACTGCATCTAAATCAAGATAACGGCAAAGAATCCGTTCCAATGTTTCTTTTTCTTCATAGATTTTGATTTGGTCATTTTGTTTGGAGATGGAATAAACCGTTAACTCGCCTTCGATTTCCGGATGGATAGTGAATTTGTCATAATCCACCATTGTAAAGACCGTATCTAAATGCATGAATTTACGCTCTTCACCGATATTGAAAGCTAGCACATGTTCAAAAGTCGGTTCTTTCTCAAATAATTTTTTCGCCAATTTTTCAATTGAAGCGACATCTGTGCGTTGTGAAATCCCAACAGCTAACACTTTTGATGACAAGACTAATTCATCGCCACCTTCGATTCGAGTGGATTCATCCCGATTGTATAAAAGATGCTCGGCTTCTTTTTTGAAAATTGGATGATAGTTAAAGATATACTTGCCGTACAATGTTTCCCGTCGTCTCGTTTCTAAGTACATCCGATTCAAGGAAACACTATTTCCGATCGTAGCAAATGGATCGCGGGTAAAGTACAAGTTCGGCATTGGATCGATCAGAAACGGATACTGATCGTCTACAAGATCGGTCAGGTTCTGATGGCCAGCGATCTTCATTTCATTTTTCCTCAATCCTGCCATCGTTCGGTCGATCAGTTCACGATTATCAGAGATCGATAGTAAATATTCTTCAATCACTTTGCGGGTGTTTTCACTTTGGATGTTTGCTTCCTGCAAGTACTCTGCAACAAATTGTTCCTTGAGTCCTGTAGAGGTCAAAGATTCAGCTGCTAAATCTTCTAAATAAAGCACATCAACCCCTTTATTTCGCAATGTTTCGGCAAAGAAATCATGTTCTTTTTGCGCTTGCTGTAAAAAAGGAATATCATCAAACAGCAATTGTTCCAAATAATCCGGCATTAAATTTTCCAATTCTTTTCCTGGACGATGAAGCATCACTTGTTTTAATCGTCCAATCTCTGAAAAAACGTGAATAGGTTCATTCATTTTTTCATCCTCCTCATTCCTATACAATTTGTTTCCCGTTTTCTATGAAACTTTTTTTAAATAGTCTGAGAGTAATCTCAAACCAGTTTCTAGCGTCTCTTTCTTACAGCAATAACCTAAGCGGGCGTACCCTGGTACCCCAAAAGCTGTTCCCGGAACAAGCAAAACTCCAGTTTCTTCTAATAGATCCACACAGAATTGATAGTCCTCTTGTTGGATCTTCAACTTGATAAATGCCGTAGAAACATAATGGGGAACGATTAATTCCACTTTCGGTTCTTGGTCTACCCACTGCTTGACGATGGCAAGATTCTCTGCGACGATTTTCTTGTTTCGTGCGATAATCTGCTCTTTGTTTTCCAATACTTGAATCGCTATTTCATCAGCGATAACACCGCCACAAATCATCGTATAATCTCGGTATTTACGAAAATGTTCCGTGAGTTCTTCACTAGCGGCAGTCCAACCGATACGAATGCCTGGCGTTGAGTAGGTTTTTGACAAAGAGTTGGTGGCAATTCCCTTCTCATAGCAATCGACGATGGAACAAAATGTGCCTTCTTCTGTTAATGGTGCATAGACTTCGTCTACTAAAATGTAGGCATCTACTTCTTTAGCGATAGCGACAATCTGCTGTAATTGCTCTTGATCAAATAGCGTACCGGTGGGGTTATTCGCGTTATTTAAGCAGATCATTTTTGTTTCAGGTTTCACTTTGGCTTTCAAAGCTGCTAGATCAAGCTGCCAGTTTGCTTGATTTAATTCAACAAAGTCTACTTCTGCCCCAAATGCTTTTGGCAAATCATAGAGTTGCTGATACGTTGGCCGCATGGAGACAACATGATCCCCGCTTTCGATCAAAGCGAATAGTGCCAAGAAATTTGCTCCTGTAGCTCCGTTTGTCTGTAAAATATTCGCTGGTGTCATGTGTTGGTATAATGAAGCGACGAGTTCTTTGAACCGATCCGATCCTTCGATCCAGCCATAATCTAAAGGTTGCTGCGCGACACGTTTCAAAAATTCTATGCTCGTTTTGCCACTGAAGGCCATGATTTCCTCTAGCGTCAGTGCTTCGATAGAACTTTGGGCAATGTCATAGGTTGCTTTTTTCTCCCAGATATTCAACCATTCCTCGACACCAAAATTAGCAATATCCATAATCAACCCCCTTATACTGAAATCATTCCAGTAGCGATTGCTACGATCGATAATACTGCTGCTAAACTGACCACAGCCATGACAATTTTTTGCCTATTGCTAATTTGATAGTTGTTCTCTTTGCATGCCCGTAAGTAGAAATAGAATCCTGGTAAATAGGCGATGCTGCATAAGAGAACATAGGCAAAGCCTGCTAATGTGATCCCAATGATCTGAAAGGCCGTTGCGACTGCACCAATAAACAACTGTTTATTGTCTTTTTGCTGATAGGAATAAATCATTTGATAGATCCCCACGAGCAAGTAACAAATCAAAATCGCTGCGGTACACATCGAATAAGCAAATTGATACGCATAATCGGTCACAAGGAACGTTAACAAGAACACGTTCGTCAATGCAGCAGTGATAAACAATGAATAACTTGGGGCTTGTTTTCGATTGACCTTGCCCCAACTTTTTGGCAGCATCCCATCGCGGGACATCAATAAGGTTGTTTCGACTGGTAACATCGTCCATGACAGCCAGCAACCAATGATGGAAATGATTAGGCCGATATTGATAAAGGCTGCACCCCACTCTCCAACCATATAGCGCAAAATGTTGGCCATTGCTGGTTGTGGTAACGCCATCAATTCAGCTTGCGACATGACGCCGTATGGCAATAAGGAAGCTAGCACATAGATGACTAGCAAGGAAAGCAAACCGATGACTGATGCTTTTTGGGCATCTGACCGTTTTTCCGCACGATTGGCTAAAACACTTGCCCCTTCAATCCCAACAAAGACCCACATCATCACCATTAGACAACCTTTGATCTGTGTCCAGAGACTGACAGAAGCACCACTTTGTAGTGAGCTGCTGACGTTTCCCCAGAAATCTGCTGAGAAAATATCGACATGAAAACTAACGAGTGCGATAACCATAAATAAAAACAAAGGAACTAATTTACAGATCGTAACAATCGTGTTGATAAATGAAGCGCTCTCAATTCCGTTATTCACCAGAAAGGTCAATACCCAAATAAAAACACTTGCCAGTAAGATAGACGGAATATTTTGTCCTCCCTTGAATGCGGGTATAAATTCACCAATGGCACTCATGAGCATTGTCGCGAAGGCGACGTTTCCTAGCCAGGCAGAGAGCCAATAACCCCAGCCACTGATAAAACCTCCTAATTTCCCAAATGCCGCTTCTGCATACCCAAAAATACCGCCGTCTAAATCTGGTCGTTTGGCGCCTAAATTATTCAATGATAAAACTAATGCAAGAATGCCAATTCCGACGATGATCCAGGCGATGATTGCAGGTCCAGGAGCAGCGGACATCGCTAAGTCATTCGTGATACCGAAGATTCCACTACCAATGGATGAACTGACTACTAAGGCAATCAAGCCGACTTTACTGATTCCTCTTTTCTTTTCCATTGTTCTCCAACTTTCTTTAGTATTGTGTAGTAACTTGCATAAATCCCACTTGCAAAAAAAATCACAAAAAGCATTAAAACCAATCTACCTAAATGAAATACTCTCTCGCCTCTTTCCTTTTATTTATTGATTTTTTCAGCTGAAATCAATCACTCTTCTTCCTGAGAAATAACACTTATTTATCAGGTACATGTATATGATAACCAGTTAAAAACGCTTACATTGTGATTCAGTTATCATTTCCAATGCCAAAAAATTGGCATTATTCATCCGTAATGAATAATCGCTTTTATCCTCTTTTTTTACCCATTTTTTACTCCTCTATCTCATAATCATTCAGAGATTTTTTTCTAAGAATTTCATTAGAAAAATTGAATAGCGTCTATTTTTTGAAGAAAATCAATCATTTTCTAACTACCTATCAAAAACCACTCTCTTCTCAAAGATCTATGAATTTATTGCATAGGACCGCCAAAAATAGCCCTTTTAGAAACAAAAAAAAGAAACGCCGCAGCGTTTCTTCTTTTTGTTATTTCCTATTATAAAAGAACATCTTTTCATTAATAGTTTGTACTTGTATCCGTAGTAGTCCCTTGATTTTCTGTTGTCGTCTCATCTAATTGACCCAATGCTTTCAGCATATCATTACGGATCTCATTATAGGAGTAATCTTGAATATAAACGACTGACTGGCCATCATTTGAAAAACCGTCATACCATTCAAAAGTGTGCGTATTTATTTCAAAACCAGAAAGCATATTTCCCGCTAGAGAAACTAAGTCCTCAAACCTAAAATTCGTGTTGACATTATCTGAAACAGAATCAAGAATTTCTTGATATTTCGTAACATTATTAATTTTCAAAGCCTTGTGAATAGCTGCTTCAATCACTTCTTGTTGTCTGTTTCCACGATCAATATCCGAATCCATTTTTCTAATTCTGGCAAAAATCAAGGCTTGCTCACCATTAAGCTGTTGTTTACCTTTTGGAATTAAGGTTTCTCCAGAGTTGTCTGAAGCGTAGTCAGTATTAATATCATAGGGAACATTGACGGTAATTCCTCCAATCGCATCAATGATCTTTTTGAAACTGATAAAATTGATGTTGACGTAATAATCAATTGGCAGATTCAAATAGTTTTGGACAGTCTCAATTGTCGCATCTTCTTCCCCAACAGTATAGGCACTATTTATTTTTGCTGCGTCTACAATATTTCCTTTACCATCATAAATACTTGTCCATATATCTCTGGGAATACTAATCATATCAATCTTCTTATTTTCACCATCGTACACCATATAAATTAAACTATCTGTACGTGCCGAATCTAAATGATCCACTTCTTCTCTTTCTTCATCGTTGTCGATCCCCATTAACAGGATCCCAAATTTAGAATCAACATTTGCTGATTTCAATGAATTGTCTTTTTCTTTATTGGATTTGATCACAGCGGATTCTTTAAACATTTTATCCACAGAATTTTTTGCAGCATAATACGTATATCCTGCAAATAAAAAGACCCCTGCAATCGCAAAAAGTACGACGCCTCCTATGATTCGGCGCTTATTACGAGCTTTGCGGGCCCGCTGTTTGCTGAATTTCGACTTTCTATCCATAGTGCCTCCTTCATGTTTCCTACTTCATTCTCCCCGATTGTACCAGATTTTGTTTTCAGCGCCTATTTTTTTAAGATATTTTATATTTTTGCTGTGAATTTTTATGCTAATGCAAATTTGTTCGAAAAAAATTTCCTATGATTTTTCCTTGAAAAAATCTAAAAAGATCATAGCCAAGTAGAGTATCATACGCAGTATTTATCGTATAATTATCAAAAAAAATGAAAATCAATCGGTTATTTCTGAAATAAGAATGAAACTTTCTTTTCTTTCTTGATTGCTCCCCCTCAGTTTGGAACTATGGTAAGATATGCTAGAAACGAAAGACTTTTTATTCGTAAGTTCACAGTGGAGAATTCCTCTCCTGATGCATTTTTTCTTTCATTGACTATTTTATTTTTACAGGAGGTTTTTATGATTGGATTATTACGCTATGCCAAAGACTATCGTAAGCAGATCGTCTTAGGTCCTTTTTTTAAGTTTTTAGAAGCTGTGTTTGAACTGGTTTTACCACTCCAAATGGCTGCACTCGTCGATCAGGGAATTCGCCAAAACAATTGGTCGAAAGTAGTTGAAATGACCCTCTGGATGATTGCGATGTCCGTCATTGGGATGATCTGTGCGGTCATCTGTCAATACTATGCAGCCACTGCTTCTCAAGGTTTTGGCACGGAATTACGCAATACATTAATGAAAAAAATCAATTTGTTGTCACACAATGAATTGAATCTATTTGGAACAGATACGTTGATCACTCGAATGACCAATGATATCAACCAAATGCAAGTTGCATTGGCTATGTTGATCCGTTTAGTCGTCAGAGCACCTTTTTTGAGTATTGGTTCAGTGATCATGGCGTTTGTCATCGATTGGCAAGCGGGCTTGATTTTCTTATGTGTGCTGCCGCTTTTTTGTATCATTTTATTTTGGATCATTAGCAAGACAGTGCCGTTATATAAGAAAGTTCAGATCCGCTTGGACGAACTAAATGAACTAGTCAGCCAAAATTTGAGCGGTATTCGCGTGATTCGTGCTTTTGCTCGAACAAAAACTGAGACCAAACGTTTTGACCAAGCCACGGATGATTTGACCAATGTTTATATTCGTGTGACCAATCTTTCTGCATTATTGACCCCGGCCACAACTATGATTATGAACGTAGGAATCATTGCACTCTTTTACTTTGGCGGTTTCAAAGTGAATATCGGAAACTTGGAACAAGGGGAAGTACTGGCGTTGGTCAATTATATGAACCAAATGCTGTTGGCACTGATCGTTGTATCGAATCTCGTCATCATTTTTACTCGCGCTGCTGCTTCGGCTTCACGAATCAATGAAGTTCTTGATACAGAACCATCGATTGATGATAGTTTATCTGAGGTTTTTATGGATCAACAAAAACAGGCAGGTGCCCTTCGTTTCGAACATGTGGACTTTCGCTTTTCACCTAACTATGGCTTAGCATTAAAAAATATCGATTTTGAGATTGCCCCTGGCACAACTTTGGGCATCACTGGTCCAACTGGCAGTGGGAAATCAACATTGACGCAACTGATCCCGCGTTTTTATGACACAGCTGCTGGTAAAGTGATCGTTGATGGACAGGACGTACGCAAGTGGCCGCTGCAGCAATTAAGACAAAAAATTGCCATGGTTCCTCAAACGGCTGTTCTGTTCACTGGAACGATTCGTGAAAACTTACAATGGGGAAAAAAAGATGCGACAGACGAGGAATGCTGGCAAGCATTAGAGATCGCCCAAAGTCGCGACTTCGTCGAAGCACTACCGCAAAAGTTGGATACGCCGATTTTTGAAGGAGGCAAGAACTTTTCTGGTGGGCAAAAACAACGCTTAACGATTGCTCGAGCAATTATTGCTAAACCTGATATATTGATTTTGGATGATTCATTAAGTGCGCTAGATTACCAAACAGATCTGGATCTGCGGATGGCTTTAAAAGAAAAAATTCGCGGAACGATCATCATCATTTCTCAGCGTGTTCGTTCGATTCAAGACGCACAGCAGATCTTAGTATTAGATCAGGGAAATCTGGTCGCCAAAGGCACCCATGACGAGTTGATGATCACTTCCAAAGCTTATCAAGAAATTGTGGCATCTCAAGAGGAGGAAGAAGAATGAAAAAGAAATCATTTGATTGGTCTGCCTTCCGCCGCTACCTCCCCTATCTCGCTGTGTATGCAAAAGAAACTTGGACTGCTGTCGTTTTAGGGATCGTTGCTGGCATCTCAACGGTTTTTATGACTTATGAAATAGGTCAGGCTGTCGATAAAATGATTGGTCCCAGCAAGGTTCATTTCGAAGAACTTTATCGCATTCTCGCGTTGTTTGGCGGTGTAGTGATCGTTACTGTTGTCAGTCAATGGCTGATTCAACGATTAGGGAATCGAGTGGCCTATCTGTCTGTCGCTGATCTGCGCAAAGAAGGTTTTGCTCATTTAAATACACTGCCCTTGCGTTATTACGATCAAACGTCTCACGGGAATATCGTCAGTCGTTTTACCAATGACATGGATAATATCTCGATTGCGGTTGCTGCTGTCTTCAACCAATTATTCTCCGGTATCTCTGTTGTGCTGATTGCCTTGGTAGTCATGGTTAAGATGAGTGTGCCACTGACTCTCGTCGTTCTTGTTTCAACACCGATCATCTTTTTAGTCAATTGGATCGTGGCACGAACATCACAAGCAGATTTTGCGCGTCAACAAGAGATCGTCGGTGAAATTTCTGGATTCGTTACCGAAATGATCGGCAATCAAAAAATTGTCAAAGCATTTGAACGAGAAGCGATCAATCAAGAACAGTTTGAAATGATCAATGACGAATTAAACCTTCGTGGTCGAAAAGCACAGTTTTCTTCCTCGTTAACCAATCCGCTTTCCCGTTTTGTTGACCATCTCTCCTATCTGTCTGTCGGTTTCGTCGGTGGTTTATTGTACTTTTCAGGCTCGGGTCTGGTAACAGTTGGGATGATTTCAAGCTTTACGATCTATTCTAGCCAGTTTTCAAAACCATTTATTGAACTGTCAGGCATCACCACTCAGATTCAGACTGCATTAGCTGGTTTGGCACGAACCTTCCAGTTATTGGATCAAGTACCAGAAAGTGCGGATGACACAGCAACACAAACGATGAAGGAAATCAAAGGCAAAATCGACTTTGAAAATGTGGCTTTTGCTTATGATCCAGGACAAAAACTGATCGAAAACTTTTCTTTTACAGCTGAACCAGGTGAAACGGTAGCAATTGTCGGAAAGACCGGTGCTGGTAAATCGACACTAGTCAATTTGCTAATGCGTTTCTACGATGTTGATCAGGGAACTATCCGAGTAGACGGCGTCGATATTCGTCAATTGCAGCGAACAGCGTTACGAAAGAGTTTTGGCATGGTCCTTCAAGACACATGGTTGTTCGATGCTTCTTTAAGAGAGAATCTCCAATATGGCAATGACACGGCTACCGATGAAGAAATATACGATGCTTTAAAAAATGCATATATGTATGAATACGTTATGCGGTTACCAGATAAATTGGATACGCCGATTGGGCAACAAGGCATCAAGATTTCCGATGGGCAGCGACAATTACTGACCATTGCTCGTACTATGATCAGTAATCCCCCGATGCTGATCCTCGATGAAGCCACAAGTTCAGTCGATACACTGACAGAAAAGAAAATTCAGGATGCCTTTTTGAAAATGATGGAAGGAAAAACCAGTTTCGTCATTGCCCACCGCTTATCAACGATCCGTGCGGCTGATAAAATTTTGGTTATGGATGCCGGACAAATCGTCGAACAAGGTACTCATGAAGAATTGTTAGCGGAAAAAGGGTATTATTACCGTCTCTACCATGCTCAATTTCAACATTAACAGTCATATTTTGATAGATTAACGCCAAAAGAAGTGGTTCTCTAAAAGAACCACTTCTTTTTTTAAAATTGAGAATTGTTATTTACTCCAAACATCGCTATATTCCGGTTTACGTTCAAACTCTTTTTTTGCAAATGGACAGAGTGGAATGATTGTTTTCTTTTCCGCGCGCGCTTTTTCTACCCCTTTTGCCACTAACTTTTCCGCCAGTCCTTGACCACGATAGGCTGGATCGACAAATGTATGATCAATGATCATTCGTTTTGTTCCTGCATTCGACCAAGTCATTTCGCCGATCTCTTTCTCGCCGTCTAATAAGGCAAAACGATTTTTTTCTTCTTTAATTTCCATTAGTTTTCTCCCCTTTGAATAAATTTTAATGCGCCGCTTGGACAAGATTGGATCACTTGAGCAACTTGTTCTTTTTGACCATTATCGGGAATGACCCACGGTCGACGTCCTACCTCAAAAACAGTTGGATTACCTCTAACACACTTCCCACTGTGAATACAAATGTCTTTGTGATAATAAACATCAAATGCTGAGCCATGATATTTGCGATACCCATCAGCAAGCAACTGTTCCTCTGGGTGTTCTTTTAAGTGCTCTGTCATTGTTTTCCCTCCGTCACTGCTTGACTTTTATTGACCGCCTTCATCATAAGCTAAATCAACAAAAAAATAAAACAATCGCCATTTATACGTAAAAGATTTAGCAGAAAAAATCAACTCTATTAGAAAAAACTGCAACATAAGCACTTCAACAAACAAACGATCCGAAGACACATCGAATCCTCTCTACAATCCGATCCTCGTCCCTAGTCACAGAGAGAAGAATTCTTTCTTAAGTCCAGTTTGGATCGTTTCGTCTGTTTTTGCTTCTGTTACAGCTCTATTCGCTTGATTTCATTTGATAGTGATTACTGAAAAGAACCTTAGTCATTATTGATCGCTGTTAGATGAACCATTTGTGTTGCATAGTCGCCGGATAAAGCAGGATCAATATAGAAACCGATCTGCATCAATTCATCGCCGCCGATTTTATTTTTCCCCATTTGATACAATGTATCTGCTGCTAATCCCGCCAATTTGAGAGTGATTAGCGGTGCAGATGCTTCGGCTAATACACGGAAATAGAAAACAATCGCTTCTTGTTTATCTTCAGAAACGTACATCCACGCAGTATCATTTCCTACAAAAGGACTCAGCAAGCGAATAAACGTGCCATATTGGAAGAGTTGTCGATGTTTTTTATAAAAGGCAACTTGCTCTTTGATGGCTGCTTTTTCTTCATCGGTCATTGTCGTCAAATCCAGCTCATAGCCCAAGACACCAGACATTGCAACGTTTCCACGGATCGCTAAGTCAGTGATCCGCTGTGTCTGATGGTTAGGCACTGCTGAAACATGCGAACCCATGCTAGAAGCCGGATATGACAGGCTGGTTCCATACTGGATTTTCAAACGGGCCACCGCATCGGTATTATCACTCGTCCATATCTGCGGCATGTAATACAAGAAACCTGCATCAAAACGACCGCCCCCGCCAGAGCATCCTTCAAACAAAATAGTAGGATGAGCAGCTGTCAATCGTTCTAAAAAGTCATACAGACCTAAAATATAGCGATGGAACACCTCCCCTTGCTGGGTAGGATCTAACAACAATGAATAGACATCCGTCATATTGCGATTCATGTCCCACTTAATATAATCAATGGGTACTTCGTTAAATAGAAGGGCTAACTGATCAAAAATATGTTTCCGAACATCTTCTCTAGAAAAGTCCAATACAAACTGACTGCGACTTAATGCTGGAGAACGTCCAGGTACTTTTAAGGCCCACTCGGGGTGCTGACGATACAACTCGCTCGCTTCTGAGATCATTTCCGGCTCTAACCAGAGACCGAATTTCAAGCCCTTCTGATGGACTTTTTCCGCAAACCCTCGCAGACCAGAAGCTAACTTTCCTTTATTCTCATACCAGTCACCCAGAGAAGTCAAATCATTTTCTCGTGCACCAAACCAACCGTCATCCAAAACAAACAATTCAATCCCCAATACCTTCGCTTCATCGACGATCTGCTCCAGTTTTTCTTCATCGAAATCAAAATAAGTGGCTTCCCAGTTATTGATCAACGTCGGACGTTCAGTCAGCTGATACTGTCCACGAATAAGATGACTATTATAAAAGCGATGATAGGTTTGTGACATTTGGTTGAGCCCTTGATTACTATAAACTGTAACCACTTCTGGTGATTGGAAGCTTTTCTGAGGCGGTACTGTCCAGGCAAATCGATAACTGTTGATGCCCATGATGAGCCGCGTTTGATCATAAGGGTCTTTTTCGATAATCGTTTCGTGATTGCCGCTATACAGTAAACTAACGCCATAGCATTCTCCCGAGAATTCTGTTGTAGCGGGATCTGCCAGAATAACGAAAGGATTCTGTTGATGGCTGCTGGAACCTCGCTTGCTGTCCAATTTCTTGATACCTGTCTGAACTGGTTCTCGACTGATTTGCCGTTCTTTCGCCCATGCGCCATTCAATTGAATCAAATCAAGCGGTCGGTTGGGAAAATCCAGTGATTGACTGGCTAGTTGATGGATAACGATTGGTTCAAGACCGTCATTTTTTAAGGCACTTGAACGAATGATTGCTGAGGTATCAGTAAAAATACTATAGTTCAAAACTAATTCAAGCGCGGCAACTTCATCTCGCAATATGATTTGCAACGTTTCGATTTCTTGCGGAGCACCGTGAGTTTGAGGCAAACCCGCAAGTGCTGGTTTGCCTTGACTGATTTCATGGCTTTGATAGATAAAATGCGCAACATGACTGCCATTTGGCAGTTGGATATCATATGCCGCTTCACGAAAATCACCGAACCCATTCCCAGGAAATTCCATCATCAGCGTATCCAGCGAGAATAAGCGATCATTGCTGCCTGCTGGATTTGGCGAAAAAGAACGATCTAATCGTGGGTAACGATAATGGCCAGAATAATGGGTAATTTTCTTTCCAAAGTAGATATGCGCTAAATTTCCACCTTCTTCGATCTGCATCACATAACTGATTTTGTTGTTGCTTAAATGAAAAATTTGGTTTTTTTTATCAAAATGGATCATTTCATTTCCTCGTTTTCTCTTTTCTTTACTTCACAGAACCTAACATGCCTTGTACGAATTGTTTTTGTAATACGAAAAAGATAATCGCTGTTGGCAAAGTAGCGATCACGATGCCGCACATCATCATGCCGTAATCCGGTGTATAGGAAGCCCCCATTGCAGATAAAACCAACGGAACTGTCCGTTTATCCGGTGATTGCAAGGCAACTAATGGCCACAAGTAGTTGTTCCAGCTATTCATAAAGGTTATGATCGCTGCTGCTGCATAAGTATTTTTGGCAGTAGGCATATAGACTCGCAAGAAAATACTTAACTCATTTAGCCCATCGATGCGGGCTGCTTCTACTAATTCTTTAGGAAAAGCTTTGATATTTTGGCGGAAAAAGAAAATCAGGAATGCTGTACAAACAGAAGGTAAAATGACCACTGCAAAAGTATTGATTCCGATTGGGGTTCCGCTAAGCTGACTAAACATGCGGTATAAAGGAATCATCAAAGCCGCAAAAGGAACCATCATCGATAAGAGTAAAATATTGAAAATGCGATCTTTTGTTTTGGTTCGATAGATCTCGAACCCATAGCCTGCCATGGAAGAAAACAGCAATGCGAAGACGGTCGTAATGACCGCAATCACTGCAGAGTTGCCCAAAGCACGAGTGAAGTTCAGTTCAGAAGCAAATAAATTTTGGAAATTGATCACCAACTGATCACCGATCATGATTTTTCCCGCCACAATGTCAAAGGTTTGATTGGTCATTCCCAATACCATCCAGACAAATGGAAAGACGGAAATAAAGGCCAAAAGACCTAGGAAAAGATACTTTAAGCTTAAAGAGAGTGTTTTCAATTTTCTTTCCCTCCTAATTTTGTTTGGATAACGGATAAGACCACAATAGCGATCACGATCACAAAGGATACTGCCGCCGCATAGCCAAAGTTCGGGGTGAATTTATAACTTAAATTGTAAATGTACTGCGAGAGCGTGGTGGTTGCATTGGCAGGTCCCCCACCCGTAATATTTTGTACTTCGTCAAATAACTGCAATGTTCCGATCGTTGAAGTAATTGTTGTGAATAAAATGATCGGCCGTAAATTAGGAATAGTTATCTTGAAAAGTTGATCCCATTTAGTAGCACCATCAATTTCAGCAGCTTCATAGATGCTAGGATCAATGTTTTGCATACCAGAAATAAAGAAAATCATATTGTAGCCTGTCCAGCGCCAAGTAATAGCAAAAATAATCAAGACTTTTGCCCAGAAGGGATCCGTTAGCCATTGAATCGGCACCTCAATCAAATGAATTTGCATTAAAAAATTATTGACTAACCCATTCGCTGAGAATAAACTTTTCATGATCAACGAGTAAGAGACCAATGAAGTGATACAAGGTAAAAACAAGGCTGTTCGGAAAAGACCTTTGAATTTTAATTTTTTGTCATTTAATATGTTCGAGACGATCAATGCCAAAAACAGCATGATCGGTACTTGGATCAATAAGTATAAAAATGTATTACCAAAAGCTTTCTTGAAGGTTGAGTCACTCAGCATCCGCTGATAGTTTCCCAAACCGTTGAATGACATCGTTGTCGGCGGTCCCGACTGGAAAGACGTAAAAAGAGCTGAAATCATAGGAACAAATACTAATAGTGTAATCAAGATCACAGGCAAAGAAATAAACGCGTTTCCATTCGCAAACCAATTTTTCGATTTATTTTTCATGGTGATTCCTCCTTCAAACGACACTATGGCACCAATCTAATGACTATACGAACGATTGCTGCTCAACAATCTCCTCTAATGGGAAATTAGTGGTACCAGCAGCTATCGTTCGTATCTGATTTGTTGATTATGAAACCATAGCTAAATGATTTGCTCAGTTTGCGATTTGTGCTTCTACTTGTGTTTGTGCATCTTCTAGTACTTTATCGATATCTTCCCCATTGATTACTCGCTGCAAGCTTTCTGTCAATACAGATTCGATCGCATAAGTATGATTGCCGTAGTTGACGGCCGGGATCTCTTGTGACCATTGAGAGAAGTCTTGGAAAACTTTTTGTCCTCCATAAAAATCAAGTCCTGAAGTATATTCTTTTGTCTCTTCGGCAGCATTCATCGTTGAAACCAGCCCAATTTCAGTTGCCAATGTTCCCATCAATTCTTTATTTGAAGCAAACGTATTCGCTAAAAAGTCTTTCGCATTCTCTTCACCAGCTACGCCTTTAATGACATACCACCCTGCTCCGCCAATACTTGATGCGTTCACTGAATTGCCACCAGCAAGTGCCGGAATCGGTGCAATCGCCCATTTGCCGCTTTGATCTTCAGCCCCTTGAATCGTACTAGAATACCAAGCGCCTGTTGGTGCTGCAGCAACATTTCCGGATTGGACTGCATTGACGCCGCCATCCCAATCAGAGACTTGTTCAACTAAGCCTTCATTCAGTAGTGTCGCCAATACATTCAAGCCGGCTTTGAATGATTCGTTGTCTTTGATCGTTACTGTGGTGCCGTCTTCACCGGTATACCATTCACCAGCTGACTGCATGATGATCCGTGCCAATCCCAAATCGCTTGGATCCAGAGACATCATGGCATGTCCCGTTTTCTCTTTGACATCTTTGGCAATTTGAATAAAGTCATCCCAGGTAATATCTTGGAGATCAGCAGCTTCATATCCTGCATCTGCTAAATAATCTGTACGATAAAACAGCCCTGCTACCCCACTATCAAAAGGTACACCGTAGATCACATCATCGATTTTGTTGACGGCGAATTTGTAGCTGGAAAAGTCATCTTCATTGACAATATCAGTTAAGTCGCTGAAAGCATCCGGATAGGAAGATAAATAGCCTTGAATACGATAGTCTTCGATCAAAACGATATTTGGCAAGCCATCCGTATTGCCTGATGCTAGACTAGTGTTCAACTTTTGAACGATGTCATCTTGTGACATGGTCACTACTTCCACATCAACATCCTTGTTTTCATAAACCTTTTTCGCTTCATTGACAGCTTTGATATTGAAAGTCTCATCCCAGGCCCAAACTGTAACCTTATCAGAAGAACCTCCAGTGTCACCAGTACTTTCGTTGTTGCTGCCACAAGCTGTCAATGTCAATACAGTAGCGGCAGTCACAAGTGATGCAAGCAATTTTTTCATTTTTCTCCCTCTTTCCTTTTAATTACATTTTTACTATACACTGGAGTTGTAAACGGATACAATACGTGTGAAAGAGCTTACTAAAATAGTCCAAAAATAGAAAATTTTTACCAATACCTTTCTTTTTTGAAAGCGTTTATACTAGAATAAAGAAATAGGGGGGATACCATGCATCATTTACATACAGTCTTGCTTGTGGATGACGAGACCACTATTCGTGATGGATTAAAACATATGATTCGTTGGGAGCAAGAAGGTTTTCGCTTGCTGGGAGATGCAGCAAACGGACAGGAGGCTCTAACCCTGATCCAGCAATTACGACCAGAGATCGTGATCACAGATTTAAAAATGCCGCAAATGGACGGCATCCAATTAACAACCATCATTCAACAACAATACCCAACTATCCATTTTCTGGTATTGAGCAGTTATGATGATTTTCACTATGTCAGTCAATCTTTTAAGAACGGTGCCATTGATTACTTGTTAAAGCCAACATTGACGCCTGCTTTGTTTCTGAAAGCCCTAAATACCATCCGCGAAAAAATATCTGATACCCGTCAAATAACCGCTGAGGTTCCATTGCAAGAATCTTTGAATCGCTATCTGGCTGGGTATGAAGAACCACTTACTCCTTTTGCTGACTATCTTGAAATAGCTATGAAACAGCATCTATGTTTTCTTTATACGAATGTCAGTTATTTTCGTTCTACTGAGCAGCTTTTTCATGCATTGACAGAATTCTCGCAATCGAATTCTCGCTTGAAAACATTGGCGTTCAAGACCAGTAATAATGATGCGGGACTATTGATCAGTTACGCAGAAGAAAGTGATTTTTTTGCTTCTTTGAAAAATTGTTTGGACCAGTTGAACTATACCGAACCAAATGCTTTTTTTACCCTTGGATGCCCGTTTGAATCGATTGAAGACTTGCGTTCGGCTTTTCTGACTCTCAAAGATAAAAGTCGTGAACAATCGTTTTTTTATAAGCAGCAGCGGCTTGTCTTGGAACAAGAGCTTTTTTTGTATATGGAAAGTGATCGTTTTGATACAAAAAAATTTTTACGGGCATTATTAGACAATAATTTTTTATTGGGGATTACACGTATCGAAGACTATTTCAATGAGATGATTCTATCAAATGTCGATCCTAACTTTCTGAAGCAGCAGGCCAGCAGTATTTTTTATACGCTGTTGTCCCGCTTAGAAGAAGAATTTCCAACAGCTCCCCGCTTTAGTCGCTTGCGAGCGGAATTTCTCCATGAGATCGGACATGTCTTGTATTTAGAAGATTTTTCCGATTTGTTATTGTCAACGATCGATGAGGTACGTCTGCAATTGACGACACTTTCCCCTATGGATGAAGATGACTTACTGGTCTCGATCCAGCGCTTCATTCAAGACAATTATATGAAGAGCCTCTCACTATCTGAGTTGGCAGAAACGTTCCACTTTAGTTATACCTACTTGTCAGCTTTCCTTTCTTCAAAATTAAAAATGAGTTTCTCCGATTATTTGAAAAATACTCGTCTAGAAAAAGCCAAAGAGTTGCTGATCCAATCTGAGTTGAATTTGTCAGAAATCAGTGAAGCAGTTGGTTATTCCGATATCAGCTATTTTTCTCGAATCTTTAAAAAAGAATTTCAAGTCACTCCTTCTAAGTATCGGCGGTTGAACCAATTATGAGAATCCAACAGTGGCTCAAAAAAAATGAATTGTTCAGCCGAATCTTTTTGTTTGTTGTGGTAGGAGTAATCAGTGTTTGTTTACTGACAGTGATCGTTATCTATGGACGGTCCAAAGATGCTTATGTGGCTTCGTATCAGAGCTCGAACCGCTTGCTTTTGGATAAGATCCAAGAAGATTATGAGCGCTTGAATGAGAATATCAATCGTATTTTTGATGTCGTCGATGAGAGCAAAGCCGTAGAAAATTATTTAAAAGGACAGCTAAATCAGGGAAGAACGATTTTAGAACTCAATGAGCAATTGAAAGATACTCGCTCGCTTTTTCAAACGATTCCTTCCAACTTGGTCTTGATTGGAACGAACGGACGATCATTCTTTCAAAATGATGCTGTCCGAAATCAGTCGGTTGAAACTTTTTTGGCAAGTAAATTTACGCAGCAAATCAATGAAAATGAGGCTATTAGTCAATACTATTTTCTGGAGCAAGGGTTGAGTACTTCTACGAGCCATTCACCAGGACTGATGTACGTACGGAAATTAATGAAAGACGATGCTTTATTCGGTTACGCATTGATTTTTTTGAAAGAATCTGATTTTTCTTCTATTTATCGGCAGTTGTTAGACACAACATTGCATACCATCTACGTGGTCAATGATCAAGGACAGATCTTGTCCACTTCTGAAGAACAAAAACTAGGAACAGCTTTTGATCCAGCAATGATCGAAGTGAAAAATGATTCTGTTAATCAAATGCCTCTTTATTCTTATCAATTCACATTTTATGATCTGCTAGATGAATCTCATTTAGTACGTAATATGAATCTGATCAAACCCGCCGTATTGATCGCTTTTCTTAGTATTTTGCTTTTTAGTCTGTTCGCTTTCTGGATCATTCGAACGATCACACAACCTATCTATCAATTGATCGACAAGCTGCCGGCAGTCACACAAGGTGATTTCAGCAATAAGGTCTCGATCAATGGCACGTATGAAACGCAAGAACTAGGTCGTGCCTATAATTTGATGCTGGAAGATTTAGAATCCTATGTCGACCATTTGATGATCACCGAAGCGGAAAAACGCAAATTTGAGATCCGTTCCTTACAGATGCAAATCCAACCGCACTTTGTTTATAATACACTAACAGCAATCAAATTTTTGATTTGGCAAAATGAACAGGAGAAAGCAACTCAAGCCATCGATAGTTTCGTCCAATTGCTTCGCCATACATTCAACCGCAAAGAGATCGTTCCATTAAAGGATGAACTAGCCATCGTAGAAGAATATCTGATCCTGATGAACGTTCGCTATGGTGACCGGATTCAATCAACAATCTTCTCCGCAGAAGAATGTGAAAATTGTTTGGTTCCTAAAATGATCTTGCAGCCAATCATCGAAAATGCTTATCTGCATGCGTTTCCTGAAGAAGAAAAAGGCTATATTCAAATCTTTTCTCGCATCAGTAAATCAGGGCTAATCCTCGAAATCATTGATACAGGTATCGGCTTTGATGAAGCATCCTCGTTGAATAAGAATCAGTCGATCGAACATTATTCTGGTATCGGATTGGAGAATATTGATCAAAGAATCAAGTTGCTCTACGGGGAAAAATATGGCTTGACCGTTGTCTCTCGCGTCAATGAAGGAACTACTGTACGCCTATTACTACCAAAGCAGTAAGCAGTATAACTATTGAAAGAACACAACAAAATCCAACCATTAGCACTCCGGCTATTTTTCTCAACTTTTAGAAAAACAGCTTCCTCAGAGGGCAGATGGTTGGATATATTTTGATAGTAATCGTTTAAGTTTTCATCATTGGAGGCAATGACTTGTTGATACAAAAACCAACCATCAATGATCCGTCTCCCATGGGGATACTGCATTGATGATTGGTCACTCACTACTATTTTCGAGTTTCTCTTTTTCCTTTAGATCCGATTTTCATGATCGGCAGTTTTGACTAAGTTCGCTCCGACCATGCCGCCGATCGATGTTAGAACTAGTCCTAAGACCATTGCTACAAAGCCCCAAATTGATGCTTTAGCAGTTGCATCACTTACTTCATCAGCTTTTTTACGCGCATCTTTGACTGCTTGATCGATATCTTGTTTTGCTTGTTCAAGATTTTGTTGTGCTGTTTCAATTTGTTGTTGTGCTTCATCAGAAGCTTTTTGCAACCCATTGACAATATTTTGTGTAGCTTCTTGTGCCTCTTGTTGATTTAGATCGGTATTTTTTGCTACCGCATTTGAAATGGCATCTTCATCAACGGAATCGCTGATTTTCGTTGCCCGATCTTGTAGTTTTGTTGAAAGATCATCGATGATTTCGTCTGCTTTATTTGGATCCGTAGCGATTTTCTTACCTGCATCGGTAATATCACTCGTTGCATCAGAAACTTGATCTTGCAAATAGTTTGGCTGCAATTCAGGAACGTCAGTATCTTTTAATACGTCGCGGACGTCCGTTTGCAATTGATCTGTATCAATATCTCCCATGTTTCCTGTAATCTCATCAAAGGCTTTTGATGCGACATCTGCTGTTCCTGATGCGACATTCTCTACGCCACTTCCGACAGCTGAAGCGATATTGCCCAATAGTGAACCAACTACAGAAAAAGCTCCAATTGTTAAATATGATAACATAACGATCGTAACGATCATACTGGTTGCCCAAGTAAGAAATCCATGGACCAAACCAACGCGTCTAGCTGCTACACCAGAAACAAATCCTGCGCCGAATAATGAAAGAATCAATGTCACAACAGTCCAAATCATCAAGCCTGTTCCCACACCATCCAGCGGGTTGTTTGAAGTAGGTTCTACCATTCCAAATCCGATCGCTGAGCCGATTAATGAAAATGTCATAAATAATGCAATAAACGTCACGACTCCTGCGAAAATTGAGCCCCAGGATAAGTTATAACCTGCCTCCCGCTCATTTGCTCCTAAATAATCTCTAAATCCGTGTTTCATTTTACACCCTCCTTTTTTTCCTCTAAAACCAGTCTAACAACCCTACGTTTTTTTATCAATCAAGACGACTTACCGCTCGCCCAGAAGTAAAAATACATTTGTTTTTCTATTCATCAACACTAGCTTTTCAACTTATATTTATTAGGTTTTGTTACCATTTATTGAAAGATAATAAAAATAATCGTTTTTGAAGAAACCCACGCCATTCTCAATTGCCTCCTAACCATTCTCACTTTTAAATGAACAACAATTTTTCAGATTATTTCCATGTAAACAAAAAAGCACAACTAACAACTCTCTTTTTCTCTAAAAATAATCGTCAAAAAGCTTTTGTACCGCCTCTTTCTAAGTTCAGCATGTAGGATTTCCTAAGGAGCAGCATCGTCTATTTACAGAAATCACATGGACAAAAATAAGTACACTCACTTGTCACTGTTTTTTAACTTGTAGGAACAGGTATTATGTGTTATTTTAAAAACAAAAAATCTTCTTATATCGTTCGTTTATTAATTACGTACATATATTTAAAAACCGAATAATTATTCTACAGTGATTCTTTTACTCTAAAAAAACGCATAAAAAAAAGAGAAAATCTGCTATTTTTGAATAGCGATTTTCTTCACATAAAATCCAACGATAATTTTACACCAAGATTATTTAATTACACAACACGACAAAAGAAGAACTTTTTTAATCAAAAATTGGCATCTCAAACTTACATTTTTGATTCATTATTAAATAATATTTATGATAATATTTTTAAAAGGAGGATGATTATGTTTGAAGATCTGTTACTCACCAATCATGCAAAGAAAAAATTAGCAATTTTGACTTATTTAAATGAGAATACCAATCAACCAATCAATATCAGTAAAATCGCCGAGCATCTGGGCTTGTCTTATCATGGGATAGCACCACTCATAGAGGAAATGCAACAAGAGTTTTCAACCCTTTATCAAGTTTCGTTATGTGAAAAAGGTTTCAAGGTTCGTTCCTTAGAAGAACCACTTTCCTATTCTCTTTATCAGAAGTATTTGATTCAGGAAAGCCTTGCTTTCCAACTTCTACTTACATCGATCATGAACCCGGAAATGACCATCAATGATTTTTCAACTGTTCATTTTGTCAGTCATTCAACGATCACCCGGGCACTTAAACCACTGAAGACTTATTTACTGGGAAAAGAAATCCATTTGAATGTTTCTCAGTTGAAACTAACTGGAAATGAAATCAATATCCGTTCATTTTACGTTCAAATTTTAACTTATTTAGAGAACTCACCATTAGAAGCGGATTACTTAACGGACTTCGTTGATCAAACGGTTTTGATCAACGAATTAGCATTACAAAAGTTTTCTCCTGTTAACCAACGACTGATCTTAGTCATTTTATTTGTATCCAAACTTCGATTCGAACAAGGCTATTTGCTTAACCCAATCAATGGCTTTGAAAAATTATTTTCAAAGATGAACCATCCTCTAGAAAAATATTTTATGGCATTTATGACTGACGAAAAGCAAGTAACTTATCAGATCAATTATGTCAAAGGAATGCTGTTCTTTCTAGTCCGTTTCGCTGAGCCAACACCAGAAAGAGCTGCTCTACTTTGTGATTTCTATGAACAGATCAAAGAAGATGATCCCATTTTTCATGAGTTTATGGCTGATTTTAGTCACGTATTATTACCAGAAATCGTTGGGATCCCTTTTGATGAAGAAGTATTTTCTGAAATTCAAAAAGATAGCTTCATTATTCTGTATATTTTTTATGCAAACAATGGCCTATTGATTGATTTTTGGTCTCAAAATGAGTTGAATCTATCCTTTCAAAAGAAAGGATTTACAAATCTACAGAAAAAGATTCGTCCGTTTTTGACAAAATACACTCGACGTGTTGGGTATGAATGGCTCAAAAAAGCCAAACCGCTAGTCCTAGACTATCTGACTTTCTTCATATATCCGTATTATCAACAGCATCATTTACAAAAATTACAGGTGGGAATCATTCCTTCATTGAATTTATCAGCCATTCAGCAAATCAGTTTTTTATTGGATCAAATTCAATTTGTGGACTATGATATCGTAAGAAACCACGAAAAAGACTTTGACTATTACATCGTTCCAGCAAATAGATTGTTGCCAGCAATTGAGTATCCTGCTTATGTCATGGAAGAAACTGAGACTCTAAAAGAGTTGTCGCCATTATTTGACGCTTTATGGGAGGAATATCTGACAATCAACGATTTTTCGATAAACTAAAAAAACCAGTGGCTTCCTTTTTGGAATGCCACTGGTTTTCTGTCTATCATTCTTGATTTAAACATAGGAAAAAGCAGAAATCGCTGTTTTTCTGCTTTTTCCTACTTCAAGTTCCTGTTTCCTCCTAAGATCGACAGCCTGGAATACCTGCTAAGCAGGACTTTGGGGAGAGGTCAACGACCTTGGAGGAGCAAATAGTAAATTATTACTAGAAACCACCTATTTTTGCGTTACTGAAATCTGATGTTGATCAGATTTACTGAACGAACTTTTAGCGTAAGAAAGAAAAAATGTTGATCATATTTTCAACAACTTCCCATGGAAACCCAAATAATTGGAACATTTTCTTTTCCTCCTTTAATTGACTTTCCTTCAGTTTAATTGGAAAATAGTACTATAGTTGATTTGGACTATTTTTTCGTCCACCTAATTTCTAGGTGCATTTAGGAGGTGCTTTTTTGGAAGCCAATCTATTACTGAAAAAGTTACGTACTGAACGTAATCTTTCCCAAAGAAAGTTAGCAGCCGATATATCTGAGCGGAGCACGTTAGCTACTTTTGAACAAAAAGGACATCGAATTGCTTTTGATATTCTTTACAAATACCTTGATCGCTTGAATGTGACTCTCGAAGAATTTGAGTATCATTTGACAAACAATCAACTAAATGAAAAGAAGCAACTCTCGAAACAATTTCACAATGCTTATTACCAACATGATTTTGATCAGCTAGCAACCTTGATTGACGAGTCAAAAACAACCTACCAAGAAACACAAGACTTTTTCTACTATCTGCTTTATAGCCAGTACTATTTGATCCTAAAGAAAAAGGGTTTTCTACATACCATCGATGAAACAGAAAAAATCGAGGCAGCGATAAAGAGCTACCTCGACAAAATCGAAACCTGGGGAAAATTTGAAATCACCATATTTGCAAATCTAATGTTTCTTTTCACGGACGAATATATTTTGTTTCAAATCGAGCAACTAAATAAGCAGGAGTTTTATAATAATTTGCTTAGTCTCAATTATCATATTTATTCTAAGTTGTTGACTAATGCTGCCTTTCTTTTCATTGACCGCAATCAGATCGATCATCTTAAACAAATTTTGTTTTATATGACCAAAAATATTCCATTGGACAACGACCGGATTCGATTGATGATCCGCTATTTCGAAGGGATCATCGCGATCTTCCATGGTGAAATCGAAACTGGAAAACAAACAATCACAAAAGCAATTGAGATCCTACACTTTTTAGGTCAATCTGCCTACGCTGCTGAACTATCAGAATTAGCAACCAACGTCCTTTTATCAGTGGCACCATCTGAAGAACCTTTTTTATAATGTCGCTGCTGGAAAAATCTGTATAGGATTAAAAAAAACGATCTGAAAGTCTTCTTTCTGCGCCAATACTTGTTAGCAGAAAAGAGTATCTTTCAGATCGTTTTCTTTAATTGATTAACCCAATGGAAGCTTTCCATTCAAGTACTCGTTTGACGGAAGCATCGATGGCTGCTTCCGGATAATTACCACTTCTGACAGCCTCCACAATCACTGGGATCTGTTGCTGATAGGTAGATGACATCACTAAATCATTCCCTGCTTCTAATGCTCTCAGCCCTGCTTCTGATTGGGAAATAAAGTCAGCTAGACCCGCCATATCCATGTCATCCGTCATGATTACTCCTTTGAAACCCAGCTGCTTCCTCAATAATTCATGGACAGGCTTCGAGATTGAGGCTGGCGCGCTGTCATCAATACTTGTGACAATATTATGTGAGACTAAAATACTGTCAGCTCCTGCTTTGATCCCGGCTTCAAAAGGTAAGAAATCATTTGTCTCCAACTCTTCTAACGGGCGATCATCGGTAACGATCTCTACATGTGAATCACGGTTATTGCCGTAACCCGGAAAATGCTTCAATGTCGAACCAATCCGATTCTCTTTTAAAACAGCAATGTTTCTACGAACAAATTCACTGGTTCCTGCTGCATCTAAACCTATGGTTCGATCGTAGATAAATGAATTAGGGTCAGTGGATACATCGGCGACCGGAAACAGACCGGTAGAAATGCCATATTCGTGGAAAATAGCTGCCTTTTGAGCAGTATCTTCTTCAATTGCTTGCCAGCCCCCTTGTTGGTAAAGTTGCTGAGGGGATAAAAATGGTGTTTGTACCAATGCAGGGTTGCGACTGATTCGAGTGACAGTTCCCCCTTCTTCGTCCATTCCGATCAGCAAAGGTATTGAACTGGCTTGCTGATAATCAGCAATCTTTTGCTTCAACGTCTCAGCTGTCTCATTCTCCGTATCACGTCCGAATAAGACATAGCCGCCTAAATGATAGGTTTGTATATCTTCGACTTGATTGATTTCAGACACTCGTACAAAAAATAGTTGCCCGACTTTTTCTTCTAGACTCATTTGGTCAATCCGCTTATCAATCGTCGTTTCCTCCTCAGTTGTTTTTTCGGGAATGCTCGACTCGGTACTTAGAGAACTTGTTGACGTTGTTTGTGAAGCGTTTGTCGGTTCTTCCCCATTTGTCTGTTGGTCCATCAGCCACTTCATTCCACCTATAATGAGCAACAGAAGCAAAATAAAGCCACCCATAAGGATCCCTTTTTTATTCATAAATTCCTCCAGTTCATAAATTCCTCGTCTTGTTTTATATCAGCCTATTTTAGCATGCCTTTTAAGGTAAAAAAAGCGAACACGACACACTTAAGTGTACTGTTCGCTTTAATGGATGTTTGTTTTTTATTCTTTTTTTGTTGCTAAAACGATCAGGTAAAACGCCGAGTCAAGCGTTTATAAGGCACTGCGCGCCCAACGAAATAGATCAAAACTGTCTGAATAGGAAACATGATAACAGCTTTCATCAATCGAGCCGACCAAATTGCCCAGCTTGTTAATGGAATATTCAGCATCATTGCCAACCAGATCGGTGTCAATATCAATGTGATCAAAAGGGTATTCAGCAAGACCACTGTTGCTGCCCGTTTCCAAGTTACTTCCTTTCTATAAAAAAAGTAACCGTAGATCAACCCACCTACGAATGCATTGATCGTAAATCCGAAGAAATAAGCGGATTTAGGGAATAAAATCATTCCTGCTATATCAGCAACCGAAGCCCCTACAGCAGTCCAGAATGGCCCAAAAAGCATCCCCATAATCAACTCAGGAACAAAAGTGAAGGTGAGTTTCAAATAGGCTGTTTCAAACCCCAAAATTTGCGACAAGACCACCATCAGGGCAATCAAAAGCCCCATGACCGCGATCATGTGTGCGTCGACTTTTCTTTTCATAACGAGCATCTCCTTTTAGAGCTGCTACAAATTCATGCAGCGAATGCGAAAATAAAACCGCGAACGAATCGTTCTTCGTCCAAAAGGCAACATCCCATCCTTTCGGCACTTAACGCTTTATTTCCTACTCTGATTTATTTAGGTATCTCTACCCAGACAAACTATAGCACAGATTCTAGTGGTCTTCAATTTTAGTCTCTTTAATGACAGCTGTTTTTAAAGAATCGTTCGTTTTTTGCCGTATCTTGCGCAAAAATTAAGGCAGAACAGTAGTGGAACCCAATACTACTGCTCTGCCTCTTTGATTAACGTTGATCAGCCAATGATATTATCGTTGATCAACACACGCTTGATGTTTTTCAATTCGTGGGCAATCTCAACTTGCTCGATCGTCAAACGTTGATTTACTTCTTCCATCGAATGGATTTCTTTGTTCAATTCATTGACGTTGTTTACCAAATTTTTCAGTGCTTCTAAAATCAATTGATTGCTGTCCATTATTCCTACACTCCTTGTCTTTATTCTTCCCTCGAACGTTCCGAAATAGCGGCGCTTTCGACGACTTTTTTGGTTTTATAAAAGAATTTGTACAGTACGATAACAACGACCGGAATCACTCCGCAAATGATATAGATTTGAGAATAATTAAACATTCCGTTCAAGCTACCCAATGCATAAGGACCGACACCTAATCCTAAATCTAGACCAATGAAATAAGTAGAAAGTGCAACACCGATCCGATGAGAATCGACTTCTTTTAGACATACGGCTTGTCCATTAGACATGAATGTACCATAGCCAAGTCCAACAAAACAGCCAGAAATCAACAGCAGCAAGCTATTGCTGGTAATACTCAACAAGAACAATCCTAATGTCAAGAAGATAAAACTTGGATACATCACTGCATCTGCACCACGACGATCAAACAAGCGACCTGTCATTGGACGAGTGAAGGTTACGGATAATGCATAAACAACAAAGAAAAATGCGCCAGCGGTTTCTAGGCCAAGATTTCCGGCATAAATAGAAAGGAAACCTAATACACTGGAATAAGACAACCCAATCAAAAAGGCCAGACCTGAAATAAACAAGACTTTTGGCTCAACAAAACTGCTGAATGACCATTTCTTTAGTTCTGCTCTGTGTTCTGGTGTTAAGGAAATATTTTTCACTGGGAAAGCGAAACAAGCAATGGCTGTTACTATCGAAAGAACAGTTGCTAATAGAATAATAAAATCAAAACCAAAAGAGGGTAACAGCAGCATTCCGATAAATGGACCGACAGCAGCTGCTAGACTCGTGCTTAATCCATAATAGTTGATTCCTTCTCCATGTTTTGAAGAGGGGATGTACGCCGTAACAATTGCATTTGCCGCTGTAGACACTGCTCCATAGGCAAAACCATTCAAGAAACGGACACCATCCAAAATCATGATATTCGATGAAATCAAATAAGCCGCCGTAGTTATGACATAAAAAATCATTCCCCAACGTAAGATGGCTTTTCGTCCAACTAGCTCCAATACCTTACCAATATACAAGCGGGCAATCAATGTTCCTATAATATAGATCCCTGCTGCAAACCCAGCTTGCGCAGCGGAAGCCCCTAATTCTTGCGTAGCAAACTTTGCCGTGATGACGACAAAACAATAATAGACCAGAAAAACAATAAAATTAATCAATGTAATAGTAATAAAACCTTTGTTCCATAGTTTTTCTGTTTGTTGCTCCTGTTCTGACATGTTGTGTTTTGCTCCTTTTTTATTGTTTCTTTGTTTCATCATCCTCTTTCTCAGATGACAGGTCTAACTATACCTGATATTTCAAGAGCGCAAATTCGCTTTTGTTGCTGAAAAAAAACAAAAACATAATACATTAACATTTGTTATTGCTTTTTGAGTTAGAATGTTCTTTAATTAAAAAGGAATATTCACCCAGATTTGGCGAATGTGACTGTTCATTGAAAAGGAAACACTATAGGAATAAGAGGAGTGCTTTGTTTGGCAAAACAGCTATTAATGGACTATTTAGAACAAAATAATATTCCAGTAGTCATACGTAAAAAAAGAAGTTATTTGACGTATGAAGGAATCCCTGATCGTTATGTCTATATTTTGAAAAAAGGGATCATCAAGACAAGTGTCGTCACTCATGAGGGGCGTGAATTCAATTTGCGCTATATGAATGATTTCGATATTGTTTCTCTTTTTAAAGATGAATCTTCACAAGAAGTCGAAGCGCCCTTCAATGTGCGGGTCGAGTCAGAAGAAGCCGAATTATATAAGATCGTGCGCGATCAATTCTGGACAGACGTCAATCAAAATCGGGCGTTGCAAGATTATGTCAAAGAGTACTATCGCAAAAATCTGATGTACTCCATGAAAAAAATGCAGCAAATGCTGATGAATGGCAAATTTGGTGCGGTCTGTACACAATTGAATGAATTATACGAAACCTTTGGGGTCCCAATGGGTGAAGGAACCTTGATTGATTTTGAGGTAACCAATGAGGAAATCGCCCGCTTTTGCGGTATCACTTCAGCAAGTAGTGTCAATCGAATGATGCAGCGGTTGAGAGAAAGCGGTGCTATCAAGACTCAAGACCGGAAACTGTTGGTTTTAGATATCGGGTCGATTCGCGAAAATATTATTTATTAAAAAAGGCAGCTAGTCTAATGAAATTCGACTAGCTGCCTTTTTGTTTAACGTGTTTTGTATTGTTTGAACTAGATGAAATGAACTGTTTCTGCTACCGTAATCGTCGGATCTAATGATTGGATGACTGGACAATTCGGAGAAACGAGTTTGAGACAGCGAATGGCTTTTTCTTGATATTCCGCTGAAATCCGCGCATAAAAATCGATCTGGATCGAAGAGATCGGCTCTGCTTTCTTCGTAGAATCTCTCGTATAACTGACTTCGATTTTTTCAATCTCAGCAGGCACATGGGAATTTTCCAAAACAGAAGTGTACACATAACCGCCACAAGCTGCGGCTGCAGTTACAAGCATCTGAACCGGTGAGTATCCTAGTTCTCGAGCCAAGACCCAGTTGCCATTTTGCTGTGGTAATTCTAATTTATCTTTTCCTTGAACCAGTGTTAAGGTTTCAACTGTCATTTCTTTTCTCTCCTTACATAATGTTCTTTTTCTACTTCTATCCATTCAAAAAGAGGACTTAAAGTGATCGTTTCTTGGATGTCTTTCTGATCCATTGCTGCTCGAGCCAGAATTGGATCAGCGATTGGTGCTGCTGCCAATAGTTTCTTTGTATAAGGATGCTGAGGGCTTTCAAAGAGTCGCTTTGTTGGCGCCAATTCAACCAATTTTCCTTGATACATGACTGCGGTGCGGTCACTGATATGACGGATCACGGATAAATCATGGGAAATAAACAAATAGGACAATGAAAATTCTTTTTGCAGCTTTAGGAGTAATTGAATGATCTGCGCTTGAATCGACACATCTAATGCAGAAGTTGGTTCATCACACAAGACAAAGGCTGGTCGATTAACGACTGCTCGGGCAATCCCGATCCGTTGACGTTGTCCACCACTGAAATTCCGAGGAAATTTATGGATGTCCTCTCCTTTGATTCCAACGATCGCAAGTATCTCTTTAGCCTTTGCTCGTGCAGCGTCTTTCGTTTCTTTCAGTAAAGGCTCCATCACTAACTCCAAAGCAGTCATTCGTGGATTCAACGCAGAATAAGGATCTTGAAAAATTACTTGCATCTGCTGATAGCGTTTCTTTTGTTCCTCTGGTGACAAACTTGCCAGCTCTTGTCCCTCAAAAAAGACTTTGCCTGCAGATAAAGTTTCCAGATTCAAAATACTACGGCCTAATGTTGTTTTACCACTGCCTGATTCTCCTACAAGGCCTAGAGTTTCGCCCCGATGGATCGTCAAACTAACATTCTCTACTGCACGGACTTCTGTCACTACCCCACGCCAGTTTTTGCTTCGAAACGTTTTGCTGGCCTCTTCGACTCGTATCAATTCCTTCAATTGATTGCCCCTCCTTCCCAAACACGATGCGTCTCAGAGATTTTCCGAGCGTGTAACACATCAGGAAGATCTTCCTGATAGTCAAAGATAACTGTTTCTTCTTTATCCCCTAAGTGGGCGGCCTCGAGCAGTTGCTTCGTATAGAGATGCTGAGGTTGATAGAAAATTTCTTCAGCAGTCCCTTCCTCTACCACTCTTCCTTGGTACATCACCTTGATAAAATCACACATACCAGCGACAACCCCAAAATCATGGGTCACCAGAACGACCGAAAGGTTCTCTGCTCGCTGCAATTCCTTGATCAATGCCAAGATCTGAGCTTGAATCGTTACATCTAATGCAGTCGTTGGTTCATCTGCAATCAGCAACTTCGGCTGTGCCAACAGTGCCATAGCGATCATGACCCGCTGCCGCATCCCCCCTGATAATTCATGGGGATACTGCTTCATCCGCTGTTCAGGAAGGGGTATCCCTACCTTGTTCAACTCCGCAATGGCAATTGTTTGCGCAGCTTTTTTTGACATCTTCTGATGTCTGCGAATGACTTCAATCAAGTGATACCCGATGGTTCGCAAAGGGTTCAATGATGTCATTGGATCTTGAAAAATCATGGCTAGCGGTAATTTGCTGCGATCAACAACTGGTTGGCCTTCAAAAACAAACGAGTCAAAGGAATCGGAGATATTTTCTGGTAAGATCCCCATCACGCTTTTCATCGTCATACTCTTGCCACTGCCTGATTCACCGACGATCCCCACGACTTGTCCTTTAGGAATGACTAGGTCGATTTCTTTCAGCAGCTGCTGATTTCCTTGTTTTCTATGAAAAAACACGTTTAAGTTTTTCACCGTCAGTAATGGCTCTGTCATGCTTGCTACACCTCCCGCTGCAAGACACGTTTGATCATGTCCCCCAGATTATTAAATGAATAAATGGTAAAAATCACGAATAAGCCGGGCAGAATTGCCATATAAGGGGCACGTTGCAAACTGCTTTGGGCATTTTGCAGCAAACTCCCCCAAGAAGCCATTGGCTGTTGGATTCCCATTCCCAAAAAACTCAACGCAGATTCTGTCATGATTGCTCCTGAGATGCTGGCAGAAGCTGCCACGATCAGCGTAGGTAAAACTGCTGGGAAAATATGGCGGAAAATAATACTAAAGGATGTCCGTCCAATAAACTTACCATAGACAACATATTCTCTTTCTTTCGCAGCAAGTGTTTCTCCCCGAATCAGACGAGCGATATTCATCCACGAAAAGCCGCCAATCACAATAATGATCGTCGTCAATCCTGGACGTAGAAAGACACTTAAAACAATCACTAATACCAACCAAGGAATGGAAGACAAGACATCAACAAGACGCATCAAAATACTGTCCACCCAACCACCAAAATATCCGGCAGCTAAACCGACCATCGTGCCGATCAATGTAGCTGTAATCATCGCTAGTACTCCCACTAATAACGAGACCCGACCACCGTAGACGACTCGAATGAAATAGTCTCGTCCAACTTCATCCGTTCCGAACAGATGGGCCCAGCTAGGTGCTTGGGACATATTGCTGACATCCGTCGCATTCGGATCGATTGGAATCAAAGGTGCCGCTAATGACAACAAAATCAGCAACGTCAAAAAGATAAAAGAAAAGGCGTAAACTGGAGAAGAGAAAATCGCCTTTCTGATTTTCTTCAATCGTTTCATGAACGATTCCCTCCTTTACGTATTCTTGGATCAACAATCGAATAAAGAACATCCGCCAATAGATTGCCTAAAATAACTAAGGTCGCTGACAGCAACATGATTGCCATGATCACAGGATAGTCCAAACTTTTCGTAGCACTCATCAAATAAGGACCGACCCCTGGCCAGCCATAGATGGTTTCTGTAATGATTGCTCCTGTGACCAGCATTGGCAGTGCCAAACCAATTTGCGTCACGATCGGGATTAACACATTGCGACTGATATGACGGCTAAAAATCTGCCATTTCGTAGCGTGAAATGCCTGCTGTACAACGACATAATCTTCTGATACTTGTTGCGTAGCTGAGGCGCGAATGTACCGAGTTAATTCTGGGAAAAAAGCGACCGTCAGTGTTGCATAAGGCAAAATGAAATGTTGAAGAAAATCGTTGAAATCTCCTTCTTTTCCAACTGTATACATCCCAATGATAGGAAACAGATTCAGCCGATACCCAAAAAGATAAATCAAAATCATTGCAAACCAGAATGTAGGCACCGCGATTCCTAAAGAAGCAATACCGTCGATCAGACGATCCCATACTTTTCCCTTGTTTGCTGCCGCCAACAGTCCTAGTAAAATTGCTAACAACAATGCAGTCAGATACGCTGGCAGAACCAGTCGAATCGTATTAGGGATTCTGACCGCTAATTCTTGAGCGATACTGTTCTGGGATACTAATGAAAATCCTAAGTTCCCTGTAAGGATATTTTTGATCCATAGAAAGTATTGCACTAGAAATGGTTGATCCAATCCATAGCGTTGCCGCAACAGATCGATTTGCTCTTGTGTCATATTTGGCGTTGTGATTGAATCGATCACATCATAGGGTGCGATATGAATCAGTGAAAAAACGATGAATGAAATAACGAATAGCAGAGGAATAGCCTGCAATACTCGCTTCATAATATATCGAAACATGGTTTCCCTTCTTTCTCTCAAAAAAAATCATGACAGAAGGCAGCTAGACTGATAACAAAGCGCATGCACCAGAGGAACAAGAACCTAAGTACTTCATCCAACTGATATCCGAAAAAACTTGAGATGGCTCCTGTCATACAAGAGCGGTTGTATCCTCAGCGTCTACCACTATCTCAACCATTCAAGCATTTTCATCTGGATGTTACTTAGGGCACAGCCCAACTTCTTGGTGCAGATCCGCCAACTTTAAAGAAGGCGAATCCGTCTATGTTTTTCCGTCTTTCTTTGACTTCTGTCACAACCATTCATGTTACTTGATCGTCAATTTTGACATATCTTCAAATGTATAGATTGGAATCAAGCCAGCTTCTTCTACATTGGCAATGCGATTGTTGACGGCTAAAATCTTTTTATTATCTACGATAGGATAGATTCTAGCATCATCGGCAATGGCTTGTTGCAGCTGGTCATATAACTCTTTCCGTTTTGTTTCATCTAACTCAACCGCTGCTTTAGCAAACAAATCATCGGTAGTTTTGTTCTCTGTTTGGAAATAATTTGAGCTGCCATCCGTTTTGAAAAGCATACCATAAAGATCTGGGTCATTCCCCATGATATAGCCGCCTAAAAATAAATTGTATTTTGTCGAACCGGCTTTTTTCAATTCTGTAAAGATCGCTGTTCCATCGCCGCCTTCCAATGAAACGTTGATACCTGCTTGCTGTAATTGTTGTTGAATCAATGTTGCCTGAATCGTTTGTGCAGGGTCCGTTGAAGTAAATGCTAGATTCAGTTGGAGATTGGATACACCTGCTTCTTGCAAAAGTTCTTTGGCTTTTTCCACATTTGTTTCATATTTTTCCACGTCTTCGGTCGCGTAAGGATTGTTCGGTGGCAAGAAAGAATATGGCGTATCATAATATTCATCACTCAAATACGCCGCCTGATTCATTTCATTTTTGTTCAAAGCATAAAGAACCGCTTGTCGTACTTTGACATCTTTGAGGGCATCAGAATGAGTATTCAATCCTAGATAACCAACCCGATTTTCAGTATACGGATATACTGAGATCGTTGAGTCATCCAAATCTTCAATATCAGAAGGTAAGACAACTGCCGCATCTACTTCGCCTTTTTGTAAAGCGACTTTAGCCGTATCAGTACTTTCAATGATCCGCAACGTAACATTTTTGATTGCTGCTTCGCCGCCGTAATAGTTTTCATTAGCTTCAAAAGTAAAATATTCGCCGCGCTTGTATTCCTTTAATTTGTAAGGCCCTGTTCCTACGGGGGTTTCAGGTAATTCGCTAACAGAAAAATCAGTCACATCTTTATAAATATGTTCAGGAATGATATACGTTTCAGTTGCGATATTATTTAATGCTGCTGCACTTGCAGAAGGTAACACGAACTTCACTGTATAATCGTCAACTTTTTCAATGCTGACCGGTTTTCCATCTACCCATAACGCATCTGCATTGCCGTTTTCTTTTTTCACTTTTTGTTCATAAGTAAAAACAACATCCTCTGCGGTAAAGGCTTCGCCATCTGACCATTTCACATCTTTTTTCAAATGAACCGTCAAAGACAAACCATCCTCAGCTGGCTCAACGGAATCTGCCAGTGCATTTTGGGTTGTTCCATCCGCTTCAACAATCACTAAAGGAGAATAGATCATGTTGGTGACAGTCAGCCCCCAACGGTCACTCGTATTGATTGGATTCGTTGACGTTGGATCACCGCTGATCGCATAAGTAAACGTGTCTTTATCTCCTGCTTGAGTTGAAGTTTTTGTTGTTGAATCTTGTGTACTGGATGAGGAGCACGCAGCTAAGAATAAACCTATACTGATAATCGCCGTCCCAATCAATCCTTTTTTCCAATTTTTCATCGTTCTCCTACTTTCTTACCATACAGGTATACTTGATTTTTTTGTTACTTTATCAATGATTTCTTTGACTTCATCTGTTTGATAATACTCAATGATCGTCTGATACGTCTGATTTTCTTTTTCCTCCGCTCGGGCCGCGATCACATTGTAATAAGGTTTGGACGAGTCTGCGACAGGCTCTAAGAAAATCGCATCTTCTGTTGGCACAAATCCGGCATCAACAGCCATCCCATTGTTAATCAATGAAATATCGACATCCGTTATTGCTCGTGCGGTCTGATTGGCATCCAGCAACTTGAACGTCAGCTGCTTCGGGTTATCGGTGATATCATTCGTCGTTGGCAGCAGACCTTTTGATTGATCCAATGTGATCACCCCAGCCGTTTGCAGCAACAATAATGCGCGACTCTCATTTGAAACGTCATTTGGTAACGCGACAGTAGCGCCATCAGCCAATTCAGCAATGTCTTTGATTTTGTCTGAATAAATCCCCAATGGATTGAGTGTGGTATAAGCAATCGTTGTATTGGAATATCCGCTTTCCTGATTGACATTATCCATAAAAATCTCTGTTAAGGCTGCGTGCAGATCAATCGAACCGTCCTCTAGTGCCAGAATGGGCTGACGATAATCAGTAAATTTAACGAGCTGTAGATCGATTTGCTCTTTTTCCAACAATTGTTCCTGAACATATTCCCAAGCTTCATTTTGCTCTCCAACAACCCCAAGCTTTACTGTAGTTGCCTCCGAGGCAGGTTTGCTGCAGCCTGCCAAAGCAAATACTAATACGCCTAAAAATATGCTACCCCATTTTTTCCAACTTATTTTCATTTTTTTCTTCCCCTTTTTCCCCCTTTGAGCGAAGCCTACAGAAGCAACGATCCCTTTCTTGTGATTGTCGCGAATAGACGCAATGACTGAATAGAATACTTAGTACTTAACTACAACTTTACATTTCCTGCTGTAGTCAATTGATCATCGGACTAACTATTCATATGTAGTGTAACTTTATCTTATACACCAAAAACTGTCAATAAAGAAACTCTAGTAAAGCCTTGCGCTGTATCTTTCTATAGTACTCGCAAAGAGGAGTTTTTTTAGATGTGAGACAATGCCTGCGTAAGATCCGCAATCAAGTCCTGACTATTCTCGATCCCAATAGAGAGCCGCAAGAGATCCGGCGTCAAACCATAGGACTCCCGCACCTCTTTAGGGATATCTGCATGTGTCTGCGTCGTAGGATAAGTAATTAGACTTTCAACTCCGCCCAAACTTTCAGCAAATGTAAAAATTGAGAGTTCCTTCAAAAATGAACGGACTTTCACTGCCTCCTTTAACCGAAGACTGATCATACCTCCTACGCCAGGATACAGTACGTCTTTGATTGCTGGCTGGTGTTTTAAAAACGCAGCGATTTCTTTTGCGTTTTGCTCTTGTCTTTCAAACCGTAACGGCAACGTTTTTAAACTGCGAATGAACAACCAACAGTCGAAGCTGCTTAAAGTTGGGCCAGTGGTATTGGCAAGATAGGTCAAGCGTTCACCCAGGGAGACTTCTTTTGCAATGATCACACCAGCCAAAATATCATTGTGACCTGTCAGGAACTTGGTCCCAGAATGAAGAACGAGGTCTGCGCCTAGTTCCAACGGTTTTTGCCTCAATGGTGTCAAAAAAGTATTGTCAACGATGAGTAAAGCATTGACTTGATGCGCGATCTCGGCGACCGCGGACACATCGATTTCTGTCATTAATGGATTTGTCGGAGTTTCTAAAAAGACCGCCGCAATCGTTGGACTGATTTGCTCTTCAAGTTCGTTCAGCGTATTGAAATAGTGAAAATAAGCAATCTGGCGCGCTTGTAACTCTTCAAAAAAACGATAACTCCCCCCATATAAATCTCTTGATACGAGAAATTCACTACCGCTTGGAAAAAGTTCAAAAATCAATGCGATCGCACTCATACCTGAGCTCGTGACGATTCCCCGAGCGCCATTTTCTAAGGTAGCCAGCCCGGATTCTAATAGCTCTCTCGTCGGGTTTTTGGTACGTGTATAATCATAACCGGTACTTTGACCTAATTCAGGATGCGCATAGGTGGTAGAGAGATAGATTGGTGCACTGACAGCTCCCGTCGCTTGATCCGAACGATTGCCTAGTTGTGCTAAAAAAGTCGTCATATCAACAGTCATAATCGCATTTTCCTTTCTTTGTTTAGTGTGCTCAATGAAGCGGGATAAAGTCGTTGTCGCAAGATTCTGACGATAGTAATGAAACTAGTTGCCTTAACTGCCAAGTTGTTCGTTGATGAGTAGAATGAATCAATCAAAGCCTTTTGTGAAACAATGAAGCAAAATGAGCTGTTTTGATCATTCGCTGTGGAAAACCTGACCATTGATTGAGGGTAGCAGTAAATGATTACAGCAGTCGCTAGTTTAAAACTAGCGGGCTTTTCGGATCAACCTTCTTTGTCTAGCACTCTTTTGTTTCACTGAAAAAATCATTGAATAAAATCACTGCCGTCTATGTCCGCCCTCCCATTCATTACCTATATAATAACCAGTACGCGTTGGCAGAATCTGTAAATCATAGGGCGTGCGCTGGTAGGTTTCGTGAATCCAGTTACTGAAAAACAAGGACGCATGCCCTCGCCAGCGATTGATGACCGTTCCTTGCTGGTCGGAAAAATAATTTTGGGGAAGTGCCGTTTTGAGTCCTTTGGCTTTATCTCGCAAATATTCTTCTTTCAACGTTTCTGTATGGTATTCCAAATGCCCTAAAAGAAAACTATTTTTATGGTCATGGGAAACTAAGAGTGCTGGACCGGTCTCTATTCCTGTAACAAGCACTTCCAGAGGTGCAAGTGGCAGCTGCGCCTCATTGATCCCCGTATAACGAGAATGGGGCATCATGAAGAAATCATCAAATCCCCGTATCAGCGGATGAGCCTCGATCACTCGCTGTTCAAAAACACCAAAAAGTTTTTGCTTATGAAGCACTTTTTCGATACCGTAATGATAGTACAACCCAGCTTGTGCTCCCCAACAGATATGCAATACCGATGTACAATTTGTTTGACTCCAAGCCATGACTTCCTGAAGTTCCTGCCAATAATCAATCATTTCAAAAGGCATTTTTTCGACTGGTGCTCCTGTAATGATCAAGGCATCGAAACGTTCTTCACTGACTGCCTTAAATGCGACATAAAACTTTTCTAGATGAGTCGAGCTAGTATTCTTGCTTTCATGTTGCTGCATTTTCAATAATGTTACTTCGATTTGCAAAGGACTTTGGGACAAAAGCTGCAGCAATTGATTTTCTGTTGTGATTTTTTGCGGCATCAAGTTGACGATCGCAATTTTCAAAGGGCGAATTTCTTGTTTGATAGCTCGCTGTTCTTGTAAAGCAAAAATATTGTGCTTCAAAATAGCTGCTGCCGGTAATTCTTTGGGGATGATGATTGGCATCTTCTCACTCCTTTTTCAATCGACTCCTATGAACATTCACTTTTTATTACCTTATCGCTTTTCGAGGTTTCACCTATCGTTGCTTCTGAACATGGTTGGTTCAGTGTGACTTGCATACCATGCTTTGCATGTCAGTCGCAGTGATTCGGGACGTGGTGACTACGTTCCCTTCGGTCGCCTAGTACTGTTCATCATCTACTCGTCTACTCTGTGCTTCGCCTACAGTCGCTTCTAAGCATAGTTCGCTAAGAAGGACTTGCATACCATGCTTTGCATGTCAGTCGCAGTGATTCACAGCAAAAAGTCGTCCCTTTTATCGTTACATTAACGATAAAAGGGACGACTGACTCGTGTTACCACCCTAATTCGTGCTGCCTTTGCAGGCGTGCACCTCAACAGTACCAATGATACTTGGCGCGTTATCGGGCGCATACCGTCTATTTGGCGTGAACTAAATAGAAACTCAGAGCTCATCTTCAACGCCTGTCTCATGTCTCCTTTTTCACCAACCGGAGTCTCTGTACCTTCAACGTAGCGCTTACTCTTCTCTTCAACGTTTCATCTCTATTTGTAATTTCTAAGAATTATAATCGTTCTTTCATTCAATGTCAATCCGCTTTTTAAGACTTTGGCTTATTTCTCTGAAAGATAGAGATATTGTTGATCCATTTGTTCATAGATTTCTTGAAGATCGTTCCGTGAGACTTCACGATCCTTGTAGCCATAAGGATCGTTGACATACATTTTGTCTCCATCTATTCCAGTAATAACAACGGAATGGATCAATGTCGTTTCGTAGATCATTCCCGATTGTGTCGGCCACTCAAAAAAATCAGCATTGGTTGGTACTTGCAATTCAAGGGTAGCAATCATCCAGATAGGTGTTCCCTGCTCCAAAACTTCAATAATCTCAGCAAAAGATTTATCTCGACCACTTACCACTTGATAGGATGCCCCTACCATCTGGCCAGCAACTTTGGCGATTGGCTCTACCGCAACCCCCATTGCTTCATCACCGCCATAAATATTCCCCACAAAACCTTCTCGCGGGTCTCCTCGATGAGTTTCATCTGCGTAAACAGGGACATAGTCTAATTTGGCAGCCAGCTCATTTTTATTTGTATCATACCCGTAGAAATTCAACAGCATGGATAAAGCAGTTACTTCACAGCCATTCCCTAAATATTCTGGATCAAATTGGCTTTCCAATGGTACATCTAATCGAATCACGGGCTCTTCTTTTTCTGCAGTCAGCTCCAGTCCTGATATCGGAGTCACCGATTGTGCCGCTTGTTCTTGCTTCTTCACATAAGGAGCTGCTCCAGCTTTATCGTAGAAAAGCAAGATAAAGAACAAACTAAAGGCGAGCAGACCTAAAAGCAAACGAATGCTTTTCTTTTTCATCAGTTTACTCCTTTCTTCTTTGACTATTATACCTTGAATGTCAAAGGAACGAAAAGAATTTATGTTTTAGAACCTTAATTTAGGAAAACAATGCTTCTCAAATCGTTGAATCCAATGATTTAGACCATCCCTAAATGAGCATAAAAATAAGCTAAGAGAACATGGGGAAAGTTCCCTTAGCATTTACCATTACGCTTTGTATTTGTTGTCTAATTCTAAGAAAGGACTTGTTTCTTTTTTCCTAGTAATAGTTTTTTTGCGCTTGAAAAGGAACGAATATCGAACTGTTTGCTTAGTGCCCCGGCAACAAAATAGGCTAAGTTATAATCTACCAAACTATGGATCAAGCCACCGATACCCATCAAGACAAACAAGAAGTAGTAAAAATTGCCATCAAAAGCGGTGCCTGGTACATTGCCGGTAAAATAGAAAACAGCTACAACAAGCATTTCCACAATAGAATGGATAAGGCCAATCACAAGATTAAAGGCTTGGAAACGAGCATTGAATAATGTTGGCTTGCCGTTCTTTAATAAAATACTTGGATTTTTTTGTAAGTAAATTGCCCCGATCACGGCAAAAACAACGTGCGACAATGCCCGCAAAGCAATGATTGGCGGTAATGTGATAAAAAAGCCAAATGTGGTACCTAAAGCTACTGCAATCGCCATCCCTGGTGAAAAGAACATCGCCACAAACAATGGCACATGACTAGCTAAAGTAAAGGAAGCCGGCCCGATGACGATCTTGGGCATCACCATTGGAATAACGATTCCCATACCAATTAAAAGTGCTGCAATCGTTAAATGACGTACTGAATGTTTCTTCATGAATAATTCCTCCTCCGATGTGTCTTGACACATTTATCTCGCTCATTGTAGCTTGAAAACACTAAGGTGTCAAGACACAAAAAAAACAGGACGATGATCTAAGTATGAACAGACAAAAATACCTGAAGGAGATAAGGTAGCGAATTCTGCTAAAAGGGCCTCTTGAACCAACGATACGGTTGGAATAGGTCCTTTCCCCTTTCCTTCAGATATTCAGTTTGTTGCCTCACTTATGCCATAGCCCTTGCTGTTTCATTATTCATTTATTTCAAGTCCCTTTTTGTGCGCCAGCATTTCATTGCTCAAACGTGCGAATTCTGCTAATGACAATGTCTCTCCGCGACGAGTTGGATCAATTTCACTGGCAGCTAAACTCGCTTTAAGCCATTCTTTCGTTTTTTCATCTTTTCCATAGGAATTCTGCAGGTTATTCCACAACGTTTTCCGTCGTAACTGGAAGGCCGCCTTCGTCAACTTGAAGAATTCTTTTTCATCTGTTACTTCAACCGCAGGAGTTGCACGACGAGTCAGCTTCAAGATTGCGGAATCCACATTTGGTTGGGGCACAAAAACCGTCTTAGGGACAATGAAAGCAAGCTCTGCTTCCATGTAGTATTGGACAGCGATCGATAAAGAGCCATACGCTTTCGTTCCTGGAACAGCTGAAATACGGTCAGCCACTTCTTTTTGCATCATGACTACCATTTCTTGGATTGGCGCCTGTGATTCTAAGAAATGCATCATGATCGGCGTCGTAATATAGTAAGGAAGATTCGCTACGACTTTGATTGGCAGTTCATCGGTAAAAGCTTCTCTGATCGTTGTAGACAAGTCTGCTTGCAAAACATCTTGATGAATCACTTGAATGTTCGGATAAGGAGCCAATGTATCTTGTAAAACTTGGATCAAACGGTCATCAATCTCAAAAGCCAGGACTTGACGCGCATGTTTCGCCAATTGCTCGGTCAGAGCACCGATCCCCGGTCCGACTTCAATCACATTTGTTTGATCATCGATTGCAGCAGTCGCAACGATTTTGCGCAAAATATTAGGTTCAGTCAAGAAATTCTGCCCTAGGCTCTTTTTGAAGGTAAAGCCATGTTTTGCTAATATTTCTTTCGTTCTTGATGGGGTTGCAATATCCCTTTGTTCTTTCACAATTCTTCCTCCACTATCTTCATTGCTTCAGCCAAATCTGTTTCAGTAATACGAAACATGGCAAGACGTTTTTCCAACTGTTTGGCATTCGTATAACCGATTCGTAAAACATCTCCGAGTTTTTCCCTTTTTGCTCGTGCTTGCTCACCAGCAATCAGCCCATAGCTTGCTAAAACTTGACGAGAAATTTTTTCACTCTCGTCTTCATCTTGCTGACTGACTGGCGTGACGACTCTGCGAAGTGCTTCTCTAAGCGCTTCATCACTAGCGTGTTCCACTCCTAAACTGCCCTTTTTCTTTGGTGCAGCTTGGCTTCGAGGCAAAAAGGCATGTTGGGCATCCGGGACAGCTTCCATTATGATTTTACGAATTTTTTCACCTGAAAAATCAGGGTCTGTAAAAACGATCACTCCACGAGTCTCTTGGGCATGTTCAATTTGACTTAAGATGGTTTCGTCAATCGCTGATCCGATCGTTTCAATCGTATCGACATCAAACACTTCTTGCAATCGGCGCGTATCGTCTTTCCCTTCGACGACAATGATCTCTTCGATTCTCCATCTATCCTTCATAAAGGTTGAACAACTTCTCAGCATTGATATACGTTTGCTTGGCGACTTCCTCAAAAGACATCTGACGCAGTTCCGCGATTTTTTCGACTACATAGCGGGTATACCCTGGTTCATTACGTTTTCCTCGGTAAGGCATTGGTGCAAGATAAGGTGCATCAGTTTCCACTAATAGACGATCGATTGGAACCACTTGCGCAGCTTCTTGGACATCCAACGCCTTTTTGAAGGTCACTACACCACTAAATGAAATGTGCATACCTAGATCCAAAAAGCGCTTTGCCCATTCGCCATCACCACTGAAACTATGCATGATGCCGCCGATATCAGTGATTTTTTCTTCTTTTAAAATCTGGTACGTGTCTTCGATCGCTTCTCGGGTATGAATACTGATAGGTAAATGCATCTCTTTGGCAATCGCGATTTGCCGACGAAAGACAGCCGATTGTACCTCTTTTGGATCTTCCATCCAATGATAGTCCAATCCAATTTCTCCTAAAGCTACAACTTTGGGTTGTGTCAGGCGCTCTTGGATGAATGCCTCAATCTCTTTTGTGTAAGATCCCGCTTCTGTTGGATGCCATCCAATGATACTGTATATCCCATCATATTCTTGACTTAATGCCAATGACTTTTCAATCGTAGGTTGATCAAATCCGACAACTGCCATTTTCGTTACTCCTAGCTCGCGAGCTCTGGCAATCGTTTCGGGAATCTCTTCATTAAATTGTTCTGCATTTAAATGCGTATGTGAATCAAAAATCATAAAACTTCCTCCTTGTTTCCTCTATACTCTAGCATATTTTGCGGCTTTAAGAAACGAATCCTTCTTGTTTTTTCATTTGCTAAAGAAAGTTTTCAGCAATCATGAAAAATCAGCCCAAAGGTGGAGGGAGAAAAAAAGCCAGTCGACTATAATAGACCTATGATCCATCAGATTCGGAGGTGAAAAGATGGAAAAATCAAAACCATTTACAAAATGTACTTTACGGCAACGCTATCACTATTATCGTCAGCAAAATGCTCATCAACAATTCAATGGGAATTTTCAACAAAACTTCCAAAAAGATTTCCCAAGTTTTGCTAACTGGCTCAAATTGCAGCAAAAGCCGATTGCCAAAGATCAAACAGCGACATTTTCTCACTGGTTCTTACTGATTCTATTTAGTTTAGTGACTGTAGCCACATTTACCCAACAGCTCTTATTTCTTTTATTTGTTTTTGTCATTGCAGCACTAGTCAAAGGTCCTGGAATGATTCTCTGGGGAGTTGTCTATTCGTTTCTGGTGACACTCTTTCCTCCTCTTGGTTTGTTGCTTTCAGCGCTTTTCTTTCTGCTCACTCTCAGACAGTTGACAAGAAACTTGACCTTTATTTTTACAGCCGTGTACTTTTACAGCTACCCTTTCTTGATCACAGCGATTCATCATTTTACAACATTCGATGATCAATGGATCATGATTGCAGCGGTTATTTTTGCCTTGATCAGCGGGCATCTTTTGTTCAAGCGAAATTATCAGTTTGCCTCTAGTAAAGCATTTGCTTGGCTACTGATCACCACTCCTTATGATTGTTTGACTGCATTGATTCCTTCAAAGAAAGGACGCCGATTACAACGACTGCGAAACAAATGATTTTTGCGAAACCTAAAGCTTGATTCCACGCTGACATTGAAACTGATTTGCCAGCATTTAAGATCCATGACTAGTGGAAAAGGACGCGATTATGAACACTTAGACTTCCAACACAGGGCTTCTGCAATGCAGGAGCCCTTCGCCTATTATTTCAAGTGTGCTTGACTGCTGCTCTTGTTATCTAAGCTGGATATTTTCATCGTTAAACAAAAACAATGGAAAAAGTGGATTTGTTTTTTTATTTTTTGAAAATCAATAAAAAAAAGGAAAAAATTTTTTACTGAATGTCTTTTGTTTGATTGCTTTTTTGGGGTGAATCTACTATGCTATTAGTTAGCTAAACAAAAAAGGAGACCCGCTATGCTGACCTTCATTTTTATCTTTTCCTTCCTTGTGGGCTTGCTTTTTTACGCCTTTATTATTGAGCCGCGCCGATTAAAACAGCGGCATTATTTGATCAAAAAAGAAAAGCAAACGGTCCTTGATATTTCCAAAGCCTATGATCTTTATCAAAATGAACAGAATGTAGTAGTCGCACATATCAGTGATCTACACTTTTCTCGTTGGTTCAAACCGCAACGCATCAATCGCATCATCCGTTCCACGATCTTAAACAAACCTGATTTGATCATCATCACGGGTGACTTGATCGACAATTACCGTAAGTGGCCTCACCGTTCAACCAGCCGCCTCATTGAAAAGTTAAAGAAATTGAATGCGCCAATGGGGAAAATCGCTGTGTTAGGAAATCATGATCATTTGAATGATGGGCAATATTTTGTGAATGAAGTGTATGAAAACGCCAATTTCACCTTGTTGGACAATGAATCTGTATTTGGTTCTGATGAGAAAACCTCAATGAATATCGTAGGGATCGATAGTGCGAGCAAAAGTGCCCACTACCATTACGAGCCAACATTAGCAGAATGGCAGATTCTCTTGATTCATGAACCTGACTATGTCTCTCGAGTAGATAACATTCGTGACTATGATCTCGTTCTATCCGGTCACAGCCATGGAGGCCAGATTCGTGTGCCCTTTTATCGTGCGAAAACGAAAGGCGCCCTCAAATATACAGATGGTCTCTATCTTTTAGCCGCGAACACACTTCTAAGTGTGTCCAATGGTGTGGGGACCACGGCGATTCCAGCGCGCTTTGCTGTGCCCCCGGAAATCACGTACTATCATCTCGTGCCGTCCGAAAAACATGCTGTAGCCTAAAACAAGCTCTTAAGTGATCCCCCTATCTTCGTTTGGATAGTTAGGATACTTAAGAGCTTGTTTTCGTTATTGGCGTAATCCGTTATAGATCGTCTCCAAATTCCACTTCATCATCGCATAATAACTATCGCCGTCTTGTCCAGGTTCAGCGATGGAGTCTGTAAAGACAGTGCCGTAGATCGGAATACCTGAATCCCGAGACACGCTTTGCATTGGGCGAGTATTAACGCTACTCTCGACAAACAATGAAGGAACTGCCGATGCTTGCAATTGGTCGACTAAATTCTTGATCTGAGCAGGCGTTCCTTCTTCTTCGGTGTTGATTTCCCAGATATAAGCGGATGGCACATCATAGGCTTTCGAAAAGTACTTAAAGGCGCCTTCACTTGTCACGATCAATTTCTTTTCTTCAGGAATTGAAGCAAAATTATCTTTGGCTTGTTGGTCTAATTCGGAAAGCTGCTGCAGATAGTGTTCTAAGTTTTCTTGATAAAACTCCTGATTTGCCGGATCTTTCTTGCTCAATTGTTGGGCGATATTTCGCGCATAAATCATCCCATTTTCCAAATTAAGCCATGCATGAGGATCTGCCTTTGTATGATCAGCGTCATCCGATAGATACAGGACTTCCACGCCATCACTGACGGCAAAATAATCTTCACCCGCTTTTTTGTTGGCGTTGTTCATTAATTTAGTAAACCAGCCGTTGCCGCCTGTCTCTAAATTCAAGCCATTATAAAATAGAATGTCAGCATCAGTGGCTTTTTGGACATCTTCTGCCAGTGGTTCATATTCATGAGGGTCACGCCCTACAGGAACGATGCTGTGGAGATTGATTTTGTCCCCGGCGATGTTTTTGGTCATATCTGCTAAAATCGAATTGGTCACTACAACATTTAATTTGTCATCAACGGTTGCCGCCTGCTCTGCTTGCTGATAAATCAAGAATCCTCCTGCAACAGCGGCAGCAGAAACCATTGCCGTGGTCAGCCAGCGTTTGGCAGGACTCGTTTGTTGTTTTGGTGAAAAGAGAAATCCTAAGACAAACAAAACAGCTGCAGTGAGGACAATACTTGATCCGGCTGCAATATTAAAGGTATAACCGATAAATAACCCAATCACAGAAGAAGCACCGCCTAGAATCCCTGCAATCACCATCATATGGCTAAGGCGTTTTGTAAATAAATAAGCAGTTGCTGCTGGCGTAACCAGCAAAGCCACAATCAAGATCGTACCGACACTTTGCATCGCCGTAACGGAAACTAATGTCAAAAGCAGCATCAACAAGTAATGATATACTTGTACATTCATCCCAAAAGCTTTCGCCATCATCGGATCAAAAGAAGTGATCAGCAATGGCCGAAAGAAGATCATTATCAATGCAATGACCAGTAAAGCAATCGCAATCGTGACCCATTTATCCCCATCTTGGACTGCGAGCACATTTCCGAATAAGATATGAAACAAATCCGTAGAACTGTTAGCTACGCCAATCAAGATAACTCCCAAAGCTAAAAAGGAGCTGAAGGTGATCCCGATCGCCGTATCACTTTTGATCAAACTATTGTTAGAAATATAGGTGATAATGATCGATGCAAGAACACCAAAGAAAATCGCTCCGACAAAAAAATTCACCCCTAAAATATAGGATAATGCTACTCCTGGAAGTACGGCGTGAGAAATGGCATCTCCCATCAATGACATTCCCCGCAAAATAATAAAACAACCAATCACCCCTGTAACAACACCGATTGCTACGGCAGTGATCAAGGCATTTTGCAGAAAATGGTAATGAACTAGTCCATCAATAAACTGACTAATCATCTTAAGCCCCTCCTTTCACGATGATCGTATCGCCGAATGTTTCTTTCAAATTTGTTTCAGTAAAAACAGTCGTCGTCGGTCCATATGCGATCAAATGCTGGTTCATCATCACTAGTTCATCGAAGTATTCAGTCACTTTGCCTAAATCATGATGAACAATAAAAATTGTCTTTCCTTGTTGGCGAAATTCACGCAGAAGTCCTACTATAATTGCTTCGCTCATCGCATCGATTCCTACAAATGGTTCATCTAAAAAAATGAATTCCGCTTCTTGCAGTAATGTGCGAGCGATCAATACTCTTTGGAACTGACCGCCAGATAGTTCGCCGATCTGCCGTTCAGCAAAGTCAGCCATTTGGACAGACTCCAATGCAGCGGTGACTTTCTGCCAATCTTTGGCCGTTATTCGTTGAAACAGGGAAAGCTGCGGATAGAGTCCTAATGACACCACTTCTTTTACTGTAATCGGAAATGTATAATCGACTGCAGTCTTTTGTTCCACATAGGCTATCTTTTTTTGGAACTTATTGAGCGCCATTCCATTCGATGTGACATGTCCTTCGGAAGGGATTAGTTGCAGTGCAGCTTTGATGAAGGTAGATTTCCCCGCACCATTCGGTCCGATGATCCCTACAATTGCCGGCTTATCAACACAGAAAGATAGTCCAGAGACAGCTTGATTTTTCCCATCATAGCTGGCGGATATTTTTGAAAATGCGATCATAGTTTGTGCTCCTTTACATTTATGTTAAAGTATCGTTTATTTATTTTTTAGGTATGCCTAACTTATTTCCAATTATACCGATTCTCCTGTTGAATGCAAGGGATTTTTTACACAAATAAAATCCAATAAGAAAAAATAAAGTGTTCCTTCAACTTCCTTGACCCTAGCAGATCGCTTTATTCATTCGCCGTTACTTTTAGTGTGACCAAACAAAAAAAGTTTCCACTCCTTTGAGGGAAACTTTTTAAAAGAAAACTTTCTAATCAGCATTCGCTGATTTTTTTCAAAATTTGTGATGAAGAATCAACCTAGAGTACCAGTTGTCGGCAATTTACTCGTCACTACTTAGATACTACGTTGACTGGTTGATTCTCTAAGAAATGTTTGTAATTTGAGACAGCGATAGCTAGCAATCGTTGCCGGGTCTCTAATGGTGCCCACGCAATATGCGGCGTCAAATAGCAGTTAGGCGCATGCAACAATGGATTGTCAGCCGTGATTGGTTCTTTCGAAACGACATCAGCTGCCAGAGCAGCAACTTGTCCAGCTGACAACGCTTCTGCTACCGCTTGTTCATCCAGTAATCCACCGCGAGCAGTGTTGATCAAGATAACATCCTTTTTCATTTGAGACAATGCACGGGCGTCGATCATCTTCTCAGTATCGGGAAATTGCGGCACATGGAGACTGATCACATCTGCTTGTTGAAAGAGTCTCTCCAACGAAACTTGTTCTGCCCATTCAGCCTGCGGCGTTTTTGGTCGATGATTGTAATAGATGACCTTCATTTGAAACGCATGAGCAATTTCAGCGACTGCCTGAGCAATCGCACCATAGCCGATCAAACCGATCGTCTTGTTGGCAATTTCAGTCAGTGGCGTTTGCCAATAAGAGAAATCGGGACTGTTTTGCCAATCTCCTTGATGGACGGATTGGTTGTGCCGCCCTACTTGATTCGTTACCTCAAGTAATAAAGCAAATGTAGCTTGCGCTACTGAATTCGTACTATAGCTGGGAATATTTGTGACGGTAATCCCTTGAGATGCTGCAGCTTGTAAATCAACAACATTGTAGCCAGTTGCCAGCACGCCGATATAATTGATGTTAGGACATGCTTGGAGTATTTCCTTTGTAAGGGGCGTTTTGTTCGTAAAAACAGCCGTTGCTTTGCCGATTCGCTCAATGATCTCCTTCGTATCTGTATAGGAAGTGCGATCATAAATCGTGATTTTCCCTAATCCAGCTAATGGCTGCCAATCTAAATCTCCTGGATTCAACGCATAGCCGTCTAAAACAACAATTTTCATTTTTTTGCTCCTCTCTGTTGGAAATAAAAGACTGGAATCCCTAAACAGGTGATCAAAATACCGATCAATGCAAGCACAGGGGCCGTAAGGATCGTCATTATTAAAATGAATCCGCCCCCTAAAAGAGCGATGATCGGTGTGATCGGGTACAACGGAACCTTGTATGGACGATTGAGCTCAGGTGCTTTTTTTCTTAACAAGATCACACCTACAAACAATAATACACTAAAAAACCACATCACAAAAATCAACATATCCGTTAAGAGATCAAAACTACCCAACAACATCATCAAACACGCAATTGCTAATTGGAAAAAAACCGCCGCATAAGGAGCCTTGGTTTTATTTGTCAATTTAACAAAGGTCGAACTGAATGGAACTTCATTCTCGAGTGCCATGGCATAAGGCACCCGCAATCCGGTCATCGTATACCCATTGAGTGCGCCATAAACTGAAATCAAAATACCAATCGTCACTAGTTTGCCCCCAAAATCACCAAACAATTGCAATGCGGTTTCTGAAGCACTATTTAAGTTTCCAGCAATCTGTTCTAAGGGCAATGTTTTCAAGAAAACAAGATTGATCAGGAGATAAACCAAGGTTACAAAACTTAATCCAAAGATAATGGCTTTCGGAAGATCCTTTTCCGGCCGCTTCATTTCACCAGCAATATTTCCAACACCTAACCAGCCATCATAAGCGAAGAGAGTCGCTAGTAATGCACTGCTGATTCCTGCGATGATCGAACCATCACTTGTTATAGAAAAATTGATTACCGAGACTGACACTCGTCCTGGTGTCATTAGTCCCACTAAAACGATCAATGCGATGGGAATCAATTTGATTGATAATGTAAATGACTGTACACCTGCGGCGGTTTTTGTCCCTAATAGATTGATCAAACTAACACTGGTACCGGTGATCAACGATAGCGGCAAGAGATAACTTGCGGGCAAATGAAACAGATTCAAACACTGAGTGGCAAAAATAATACTCAACGCTGCTATATTGGCAGGGAAATAAATAATGCTTTGAGCCCATCCTAGCAAGAAAGAAGGCAATTTCCCGTAAATTCGTTCAATGTAGCGAATAGGACCACCAGTTTCTGGTATTGCTGTTGCTAGCTCCGCTACCGTTAGTCCGCCACAGATCGTCAAACAGCCAGCAATCAACCACACAAGCAATGTTAAGCTAGAGGATTGCGTATGTTGGACCACTGCAGCCGCTTTAAAGAACACCCCGGCTCCAATCACAGTTCCCATGACTGTCGAAAGTGCTCCGAAAAAAGTGATTTCTTTCTTTAGTTGACTCTTCAAATACTCACGCTCCTTTTTTTGACTAAATCAAAGTATAGCGGATAGATGCTTTGTTGGCTAGAGTGATTCTTTTGGACCACAAAAAACAGCTGCTTTTCAACAGCTGTTTCTCTTATTTACTGTTGAAATCAAAACTTGTGTACGCCTTTGGTGCATTCGTTTCACTAAGAAAACTGCAAGCAACAAGATCAAAGGAAAGATCCCCGCTCCCAAAATTCCTTGCTGCAATCCTTTGTCGCTGCCTTCTGCCAACAAACCGACCAATGAAGGTCCCAACGAACAACCTAAATCACCCGCTAAGGCTAGGTAAGCAAACATCGCTGTACCTCCATTACGAATGTATTTTGTCGTTAAACTAAAAATTCCCGGCCATAATATACCGACAGCAAATCCACTCAATCCGCAACCGATAAAGCCTAGAATTGGGACACTCGATAACCCGATCAGCAAATATGCCACCAAGCAAAGCAATAAGCTTGCAAACATAAATTTCCGTAGATCGATACGTTCGCCAAATTTCCCATAATACAGACGAGCAAGTCCCATCATGATCGCAAACAACATTGGTCCCGCAAGATCACCGACCGTTTTGGACACACCAAGTCCTTGTTCTGCAAAAGTGGATGCCCACTGACTAACTGATTGTTCACTTGCCCCGGCACAGACCATCATGACTAGAAAAAGCCAAAAGCTTTTCAATGAGAACAGTTCACGATTCTTCAGTCCTACTTCGCCTTCCGCTACGATTGGTGCTAATGGAACTTGAGTAAAAACAACCAAATTGACTAGCGGCAAAATAGCCCAGATCAATGTAAGAAATGGCCAACGAGCAATGCCGAAAACAAAGAAAAAGAGTGTTGAGACTAAGACGACACCAACATATCCCCAACAATAAAACGAATGCAGCATACTCATGGTTTTTTCTTTATTCGGGGTTGGACAAGCTTCGACGATTGGGCTCACTAATACTTCCAGAAGACCGCCACCAATTGCATAGAGGAAGACTGCCGTCAGTAAACCGGTAAAAGGGGTCGGAAAGATAAGTGGAAAAACAGCCAACCCAATCAACCCTGCAGCCGCAAAAAAATGCGCCGCGACGATCGAGATACGATAACCAATCCGATCGACAAAAAAGATCGCTGCAAAGTCCACACCCAGCTGTGTTAGAAAGTTAAATGTAACTAAAAGCGTGATTTGACTTAGTGGAATCTGATACTGTGTTTGAAATGTCAAAAATAATAAAGGTGCAAAGTTATTGATGATTGCTTGAACAATGTACCCAGCAAAGCAAGCAATGATCGTTCGTTGATAATTTTTCATTTTTACCTCCTCCAGATTTATTTAGTATAGCAAGAGAACCTTCACAATCGCCATGGAAAATGCTATTCAAATTGCTAGAGTATGTTCTCTTTTTTGGTGTATTATCAGTTGAAAAATGCTCCCTACTGGTATTGCAAGTCAGATCTCAATAAAGCCAGTGGTGATAAGTGCTAGTATCAAAAAAAACGAATCTCCCCTGCCGATTTCAGCAGTCTGGAAATATCGTTTTTTGAAACACAACGATTGAAGATCTCTAATGACTAAAGATCTTTGGTCGTTGTACTTATTCTGTCCAACAGTCCTTTTATTTTGAATAAGTTGTCCGAAAAGGATTATACTTGCGCTTTTCAGAGACAGCAGTTTAGTTGGAATGTGCTGCCAGCATTTTGACTGTGGCTTCAAAAATTGGTCCAATAAAGATGATACAGAGCAATGTACCGATACCGACATTGGCACCCAGACCAAAGCCAATCAAGACCATCGCTGCATCCAAGCCGATCCGGATCGTCTTTTGGGTCAGCTTCGTACGTTTATAAATCAGCGCAGTTAGTGCTTCTAGTGCTGCTGATCCTTGATTTGAAGAGACATAGATCCCTGCCCCAACGCCGAACAAGATGGGGGCGATGAAAATCGCCAACCAAGAATAGAATGGCAAATGAACAAAAATCTTATCCATAACCGGCTCAAAAATCCCAATCAGCAAACCAAGACCGATCCCATTGATATAACTGCCGATTCCAAGCTCCTGGCGATCGAAAATAGCTACGATCAATAAGACGACCAAATTAAAACATAGACTGGCGATCCAAAACGGAACAGACACATAATTCAAGATTCCCAGCAAAAATGTACTGATCGTATCATACCCCTGATGGGCAGTGATCAGCAATGAAATTGCTAACGCAATCAAACACGTACCTAACAAGATTTGCCAAATTTTTTTCACGACATCACTCTCTTTTCCAATTTAGTTTTCTAGACTCTCTTAGTGTACCTTGCCGTTCCAGAGATTACTACTATTTCTTTTATCTGTCTAAAAAACCCTTCAAGCGGTCAATCCAGTGATTCGTAACTTTGCTCATACTTCTCTCGAAATTCTTTTGGCGTCAGACCATTCAACTTCTTGAACATCTTTGAAAAATAATTCGTATTATTGTATCCGATCGCGTCGGCAATCTCATTGATCGTTTGCCCCGTATGCAGCAGAAGCTGCTGAGCTTTTTTGATCCGAATAAAATTGACGTATTGATTAAAGCTTAATTCCGTTTCTTTTTTGAACACTTGTCCCAGATAGACTACACTAACATGCAGAGCTTCGGCAGCCGATTTAACCGTCAGCTCTTGCGTATAGTGCTCTTCAATCATGCCAACCGCTTTTTGAACAATCTCAGAATAACGCTTTTGCTGAGGCTGGTCTTTGGCCAACTGCAAAATCTCGTTGAAGAGCTGACGCAGTACCTGGATCGTATTCGATGCTCGAATCCGAGTGATGATCCGATCATAATTTTCTCTAGTCAAAGCAGGGAACTGGCGGTAAATATCATTGAATAATAGAAAGGCTACGTAACGGACATGCTCAGGGTCAGCCTGCATCCCCTCGAGACTTGAAAAGATTTTGTCTAATTCATCTTGAACGGTTTTTGTATCCCCGATCGTCAATGCTTTATTGAAAGAGAGAAAAGGTAGCGCTTCGTTGCGGTCTAAGATATCGACTTGAATGATTTGTTCATTAAGCAGCAAATCCGGGTAAAAGGTCTGCAGTGATTGGACTTGCTTGATTTTCTCATACCCTTTATATAAGTTTTCCCATTCATTGATCGTTTCACTGACCACCAATTGCCAATCCCCTGCTAGAATCGCTGACAGTTCTTTGAGCAGACACCAGAGACGTTGACGTTCACCATAAAAAACGATCAGCAACTGATTCTCTCCCAATCGTCCTGGCAGTAGCAATGGCTGTTCTTTTTCGACAAAAAAACGAAACCCATTTTCTAAGATTTCAGGCGTCCCTGTCAGCTGTAGAATCGTATAAGGCGGATGGATGGGTTGTGTGGACTGTTCCAATAATAAGTGGTACTCACTTTCATTTAATTCATCATTCAGCCAAAGTAACAAGCTGGATTCTCGATACAAGTCATTTTGTTCATCGATTCGTTGCTGATGTGCCAGTTCCTCCGCAATTGCCTGCACACTTTCATAGAGTTCAACCTTGTTAACTGGCTTAACGAGATAATTTCGGACTCCTAACTGCATGCCTTGCTTCACAAAAGCAAATTCTTGATAACCAGATAAAATGATGGAAAAAAAAGTATTGCCTTTTGCCTGTGCTTTAGCGATCATATCAATCCCATTCATTTCCGGCATGCGAATATCAGTGATCAGTAGATCAATGGCTTGTGTTTCTAAATATTCCAACGCTTCAGAAGCGCTTTTAGCTGTGTGAACGACTTCAAAGCCTAATTCTTGCCAAGGAATGATCATCTTTAGACCTTCTAGAATCATGTACTCATCGTCCACAAACATGGCTTTATATAAACTCATCATTCAACATCTCCTCATCGATCGCAATGGAAATCTTGAATCCGTGATTTTTTTCAGATTCAACTTCCATCTGATAATGATCGCCAAACATCCCCCTTAATCGTTCATGAACATTTTTCATGCCTATGGATGTTTGTACGACGACTCGGTCATCTGCAAGCTCTTGGCGGATCATCGCTAATTGCTCTGGATCTGCTCCTTTTCCGTTGTCCCGTACTTGCAAAAGAATCTTGCCATTTTGTCGGAAGGCTTTGATACTGATGGCATTATCATTTCGCTGATAGTCGATTCCATGCACAAAATAATTTTCTACTAAAGGTTGCAAAGTGAACTTAGGCAAGAGCAGATGTTTCAGATCTTCTTCGATAGTTACGTGATAGGCGATTTTATCTGGATACCTCATTTGATACAAGTAAACGTATTTCTCGCAAAACGTCACTTCTTCTGCCAATGTTTTGATCTTTTCCTGTGTCGTATTGTTGCGCAAAAGTGCCGAAAAAGCGTATACGACATCCGCTAATTCTTCCTGCTGGCGGCTCAATGCGTACATCCGAATGTATTCGAGTGTATTGTATAAGAAATGAGGATTGATCTGAGCCTGCAATGCCCGCATATCCGCATCCCGCTGTTTGATTTCCAGGGTATAGATGTCCTCAATGTAGTCATTGATACTGCCTGTCATTTGATTGATCGCCTCGGCGATCGTTTTTAATTCTTGTTGAACCCCCGTGGTATCAATGCGCTCATTAAAATCTCCGTGACTGACTTTTTGGGTTGCTTGAACGATCTGTTTGACCTGCTGGGTGTAACGCTTAAACGTACGATGCAAAATCAATAGCAGCACAAAAAGAATCAGCGTACCGCAACCAAAAATCAACAATGTATAATTTAGGACATCCCGCCAAATCACTTGCTTATCTAGTAAAACCAGCGTGATTTCTCCGTTGATATTCCCTTGTTTTTTTATGTAAAAATCATGGGACAATTTCGGCACGATCTCTTTTTGATTGTTGGCCATTGCTTGATCGATTTTGTCGATCATCGCCTGATTCAGATTCGGTGCATCTTTATAGAGACGCTGTCCACTGCTTGTGTATATGAAACTTTTGATACCGTGTTCTCTATTTTCATCACTACGATTAGCTAATACATTCTCTTCATTAAATACCACAAACACTTGTCCCATTGGTTGCGCAAAATTACTCGGTTGTGCGATCGACCGCGCAAAATATAGGCGATTTTTCAATTGGATCTGATCGCCCCGCAGTTTCTCTCCGTAAGGTCTGTCTGGTGTAGCAACTAGATATTCTTTGCTTTCATCCAATTGAACGATGATTTCTTCAATGTCAGGATGACTGCTGATCAAACGGTAAAGGATATTTGGCAGATAAATATTTTGTCCTGATTGTCGAAACATATCATTACTATAGGAAAAATAATCGGCGATCGATAACTGTAAATAGTTGCGCAATGATTCAAAGGTGGCATCCGAACTGGTGAATTCTCCTAATACTTCAGAAACAATCGTATTACGCTCTTGGATATACGTATCTAAATACGTGCTTGTTGCATCGACGAGTCGATTACTCATCCGAAACCGATCCACACCCGTATAGACACTCAACCCTAACATGATCAAAATCGAAATCAGAATCAACAAGGCACTATAAAGCTGCATCAATTGATTGATCAGGAAGTCACGCTTGAAAAGGGCTAAGATTCGTTTATTCATATTGCAGTTTTCCATCGATCAATGCGCGGTCTTTCCGGGAAGCGGAATGGACCCATAATAAGATCAAACTGAAGGTACCAAATAAAAACAATCCTTTCATGCTCCAAGTAAACACCAAAATACCTACGAGACCAAAAATGACTTTAGCGAAGGTGCCAAAATTTAGAAATAAACTGACAAATGCCAGTTTGATCGTATTCAATAAAGAGGTTTCATAAATTGATTCAAACAATAAGCTATACAAATACAGTAGAATCAAGAGACCACTTACTACTACTAGCAAAAAGTCGATCATCAGCCACAGTAGTCCTTGGATCTGACTGGAGAGATACAAATTATACGCTGCGATCGCCAGCAAACCGAAAAATAAATAAAAACGGGCGTTGGCTCGCCAAAAGTTTTGCTTCCAACAGCGAAAGGCCTTCCTAAACGATTGGTCCTCGTAAGATAAGCCCTCTTCTTCGATCAAATCACTGATAGTTTGAAATGCCGGACCAACCCCAAACAAAACTGCGCCCATCATTGTAAACAATACGAAGAAAAGATTCAGTTTAATGACCGCCCAAATCAGACGAAAAGCCTTCACTAACCCTCCACTTGTTGTCTCTTTCATTCTTCCTCATCCCCTCTTGATATTTGCCCGTTTTATTATAGCGTTTTTTTGTCACTTCTCAAAATGCAAGTCCTTACTTTTTCTGTATCTTATCGCCGCTTATTCTATTATGTACAACAAATGAGGAGTGACGAAATCATTCATCGGCTACTCCTCATCTGCTCCTACGCGCAGTTGCTCCGCTTATTTTAACTAATTATTTTCCAGATTCACGGTATTCATCGAATTGTTTTTGCATTTCATCACGAACTTTGTCCCAACCAGCTGTTTTCAATTCTTCCACTAGTTTTGGCACATTTTCTTCTGGATCGATGGTCCCTGTAGCCAGACTTGCTTTGTAACGATTCATGACATTGGCGATGTTGGTGATTTCAGTCTTCACGCTATCCGTTTTAAAGTTGAAACCTAAAATTGGTGATTCTTCGGCTTTAGCAATGTTTTCGTCACGTTCTTTGATCATTTCATCAGTGATCGATTCTTGCGTATACAAGATCATATTGTTCCCAGTATTCCATGCCGCCATATGAGTGTTTGGTTTGTAGCCATCCAACAATTTGATTTTGTTGTCTTGCCCTTCCACTTTTTCCCATGCTTCTCCTTCAACACCCCAGACAAGTCCATTCAACAATTCAGGGTCACTGTTTAACAAACCAAGGAATTCAACGGCTTTTTCTTTGTTTTTAGAAACATTTGCCACCACAAAGTTCGCCATTTGGGCTTGCCCTGTTGATTTCAATTGTTTGGTAAGCGGACGAGAAATCAATTCGTGACCGGCAGCATTGTTCAAAATTGTATCGCCGTAATCCATTGGACCTTGGGTTTCTTCACGCATAAACCAAGTATTTCCTTCTAATGGATAGCCAGTGGTATTGGTTGCGGCATCTGTTGGGATCAATCCTTCTTTGTACCATTTGTGCATCAATTTCAAGTTTGCCATTTGTTCATCATCTTCATATGGGTTGATGATTTTTGTAGTGTCTCCGTCAAGTTTGACCGCAAATGGATAGTCTTTCCCCATGACATAGTCATAGTTCCCTGAAATGTTGAAGGTTTGACCAATTGCGAAGCTGGCAATATTCGGTTCCTTCTCATGGAATTTTTTCAAGGCATCTTCTGCATCAGCATAAGAATTGATATTGCTGATATCAATGTCGTATTTATCGAGATATTGTTTATTGAATGTCAATACTTGTTGCGCATACACGTTTCCATTAACAGGAAAGGCATACAGCTTGCCATCGATGGTGTTGCCTTTGATATATGATTCGTCTAATTGATCATAAGCTTCCTTAGCATATTTTGGTGCGAGGTCGGTCAGATCCGCATATGCTCCTTTTTGGGCATTTGCCACAAAATTAGATGCAAAAGAGATATCATAGTTTTCACCAGAAGAAATGATCGTGCTCATTTTTTGATCCCAATCACCCCAGCCAATATACTGCAGATCGATCTTGGCATTGATTTTTTCCTCGATTCGTTTGTTGGCGATCTCCATCAATTGATCGAAGTTCTCTGGTTTGTCCCCTACTTGATACATCAACAAAGTCGTTACGCCATCTGCACTATTAGAATCAGAATCCGACGACTCCCCGTTTGACCCGCAAGCAGCTAAGCTCAACAGCATTGCTGAAGCGAATCCTGCAAACATTGTTTTTTTCCACGATTTCATTTGTTTTCCTCCTATATCCTTATTATTCTTTGACACCGCCAATTGTCAAGCCGCCCACGAAATATCGTTGGAAAAATGGGTAAGTAATGGCAATTGGTAATGTTGCTACTACAACGATTGCCATCCGAGCAGTCTCGTTTGGCAGTGCGGCCAATCCACCTTGAACTTGAGCGGCCATACCGGTACTTTTAGCTAGATAATCCAAGTTCGATTGAATCCGCATCAATAGTGCTTGTAAGGGCACTAGTGAATCCTTTTGAATGTATAACAATGCATTGAACCAATCATTCCAGTAACCAAGTGCCGCAAATAAACTGATCGTAGCGATTCCTGGAACCGCTAATGGTAAGACGATCGATAAGAAAATCTTCATTTCGCTGGCACCATCGATCCGAGCTGACTCAATAATACTGTCTGGCACAGTCTTCTTGAAGAAAGTCCGCATCACTAAAATATTGAAAGGGCCTAATGCAATCGGCAAAATCAATGCCCAAATCGTGTCTTTTAATTGAATCAAATTAACCATTACTAGGTAATTCGCTACCATTCCTGGGGCAAAAAGCATCGTTACCAATGCAAAGAGCGTAAAGAATCGCCGAAATGGGAAATTGGAACGAGAAATCACATAGGCATACAATGAAGTCATCGTTGCATTGATGACTGTTCCGAAGACGGTGATAAAGACGGAGATCCCAAATGCTTGAAAAATCTTACTGCTCATGGCGCCACTAAAGAGATAGCTATAGGCTGCAAAAGAAAATTCACCGGGCCAAAAGCGATAGCCATTCTCAGCTAGCGAAGTTTCACTTGTCAGAGAAATTGCAATTACAAATAAAAATGGTAAGACACAAGAAAAGGCAAATAGCGCCAAAACAATATTGAAAATCAGGTTGACCGTTGGATTAAAGGAACGGACTTCGACCTTTGCTACTTTCTTTTTCATTCGTCCATCCTCCTTAGAATAATGCTGAATCTGGTTCTAATTTACGTACCACTAAGTTGGCAGCTAAGAGCAAGCACATACCCACTACGGATTGATAAAGTCCGGCGGCTGCAGTCATGCCAAAGTCACCTGTTGCAGTCAAGCCGTTATAGATGTAGGTATCTAAAACGGAAGACACTTGATACAATGCGCCTGAGTTACGAGGGACTTGGTAGAATAGACCAAAGTCGGCCCGGAAGATCCCGCCAATATTCAAAATCAATAAGACAGAGATCATCGGCAATAATTGCGGCAGTGTCACGTTTTTGATTTGTTGCCATTTATTGGCCCCGTCCACCATCGCTGCTTCATAATAGGTTTGATCGATCCCCATTACCGATGCGTAATAAATGATGCTGTTGTAGCCCAAGCTCTTCCAGACGTTCATGAATACAAAGATGAATGGCCACCATTTTGGATCGGCATACCAGTTGATTCCTTCACCACCCATGTTGGTGATCCATTGATTGATAATTCCTTTGTCAGGGCTCAAAAAGGCATAGACAAAATAGGAAATAACTACCCATGAAAGAAAATAAGGCAGCAATGACATGGTGTGATACACTTTAACCAATCGCTTGTTCCGCAATTCACTCATCACGATCGCAAAGGCGATGGCAAAAAATAGATTGAATGCTAGAAACACGATATTGTAAAGCAATGTATTTCTAGTGATCAGCCAAGCATCATTTGATGCAAATAAAAATTTGAAATTATCAAACCCGACCCACGGGCTCTGTTGCAGACTGGCAAAAAATCCGTCTGGTGAAAGACGAAAATCTTTGAATGCAACGACATTGACAAATACTGGAATATAGAAAAAAAAGATGAACCAAATGACACCGGGAAGTGCCATTAAGATAAGTGCTTTAAATTGCCACACATTTTTCCAAAATCCCTTTTTCTTCACATTTGATCAACTCCTTCTGTTATAAGAATAACGCTTTCATTGTGAATAATTAAGGAACAAACTAAAGGTAAAAAGAAACAAATTAAAGATTTTGTCTCTTCTATTATCTTTTGTATGATTTTCCCCATCGTTCAAAAGACGATTTTTCTTCACAAAAAAACAAGCAGCACGTATTGCTGCTTGTTTTACTTTTTTTATTGGGCTTCTTTTCCTAATAACAGACTGCCAATAATACCGCTTTTGTTCGGCAGCCCCCAAGCAACAATGTATTCTGTGACTGCCGGTGTTTCCATGTAACCAGCCATTTGTTCAGTAAACTGATCGTGGATCTTCGTCAAAAGATGCGGCTGGTTCATGACTCCTCCTCCTAATACAATTCGATCAGGGGCAACTGTCAAAGTGATATTCACAAGTGCTTGCCCGATATAAAAGGCTTGTAAATCCCAAATCTCATGATCTTTTGGCAAATGTTGTCCTTTGATTCCTGTCCGTGCTTCCAGTGAGGGACCAGCTGCTAATCCTTCCAGACAATCTTTGTGGTAGGGACAGGTGCCGACATAATCGTCCTGCGGATACCGTTTCACAAAAGTATGCCCAACTTCCGGATGACCTGCGCCTTGGAAGATTTCCTCATTGATCACGATTCCAGCTCCAATACCAGTGCCAATAGTTAGATACACACAGCTGCGCATTCCTTGTGCCGCACCTTGTTTCAGTTCCCCAAAAGCCGCAGCATTGACATCTGTCGTCCAGGCAAAACGAGTGGCGGGATACCGTTTTTTCAAAGTCCCTAAAAAATCAAACTGCTGCCAGCCTTTTTTGGGTGTTGCTAAGATTTTGCCATACGTTTCTTGTTGAGGATCGATCCCAATCGGACCAAATGATCCTACCCCCATGGTGGCTAAGGTGTACTTATCAAAAAAAGCAAAAATAGCAGCCATCGTTTCCTCTGGTGTCGTCGTAGGTAGTGAACACTCATCAATGATAGATCGTTCATCAGCGACCGCACAATTCATTTTTGTTCCACCGGCTTCAATTGCACCATAAAACATCTTTTTCACTCCTTCAAACCGATTGTTCGAATTTCATAAGCAGCCAGTGTTTCTCCGACTGATTGAGACTGTTCTTCTTCCAACAAATTAAGCAGGCAACGATCTGTCTTTTCTTTCTTCGCGACAAAAGATGTTGCTGTATCGGCAAGATTGTACCCTCTTAGAACGAGCAAATCATCTTGGCGACGACGTTTAAGAGCCGTGATCGCCACTGTAGCGCCATTGGCTTCCACGAATTGCGACTGTTTTCCTAATAGACCTGAGTGGATGGCTGTTTGCCGGGCGATCCAAGGCACTTGAGCTGCTTGTGCTTGTCGATAGGTTTCGTAGCGTTCGTTGGCTTGAGCATGCAACTCAATCCCGTACTCAAACGTATGCTTTCCAATACATTGCGCTTCTGGTGTTGGGAAATAGCCCCAATCGCCAAGTTCTCCTGTGCATCGTAACAATGTCAAACAAATTTTGTCTTCTACGATCTCGTATTCATTTAAACCAGTATTGGAAACTGTGACGCCGAAATCTTCCTCATGTAAATTAACAAATGCGTGTTGATGCTGAGGATTTGTCGGATTTTGCCAATGACTAGATACTTGGTTTGGCCTTCTAACTGCTTCATAGATACTATCAGCTTCATGTTGATCCGTATGGATACCCGTAGGGAAAAGCGCCCGTAACCGGTGGTCTTTGCTTTGGTTGTTCACTGTCGTTTTAAAACTGATTCGTTTACTATTGCAGTCCAAGCGGATTTCTGTTTCCAAGGTAAATGGCACTGTTTGTTGCGCCCTTTGTGCTTTACGGAAACGGAAATCGACGACTGCTTTTTGTTCTTCAAGTAATTGCTCATCAGCCGATACTGGAATTTGCATCATTTGCGTTACTTTAACGACGCCATAAAGAGCAGAATTTGCGATGACCTCAATTTGATGAGGAAAAGCTGTTGAGTAAATGGCGCGATCCCCTTCAGGTTGTTTGAAAATATACTCATTGCCGATATCTCCAACATCTTCAAAAACCAATAAATCCGTCAATTCTTTCCCGGTTGTTTTTTCTTTGATGGTCAGACTGCCATTTGAAGTGATCGTTGCTTGGACAAACGCGTTTTCTAAAACACGACCATCTGCTGAAACGATTTTTTCTGTCGTAGATGCTACTTGTGGCTTGTCAGCCTCAATCAGTGCAAAGGTCTGCCATGAAAATTCCGGCATTTGATCCACTTGAACTTGTACATTGACAAAACGCTTCATAAAAGGAATCCGAAAAGCGTCTTTCGGTAATTCATAGTCAAAAAGCACTTCTTCTTCGCTGATTTTTGCCGGTAAGATCTTTCCTTCAGAATCAATGATTTGGTAAGAACCTTTCGGCTGTTGCTGCAACTCTTGATATAACCGGCTAGGAAGTCCTTCTCGGAATGTTTTCCGGCTCAGTTCTACTTCCACTTCAACGATGCCCGAACGCGTCGTCCCTGAGGTATTAAAGACAACAAATGGTCGGCTCTCTTTTGGAAAAGCGGAAGTATCTATGGCATTTAGCAACTGTGCTACTGCTTCATCAGCGACATACTTGCCGATTTCATTGGCTTTTTCAAATCGCGGCATCATCTCCCGATGCACTTCGTCCACCGAACAGCCACAAATACTGTCATGAGGATGATTTTGCATCAACAGCTTCCAAGCGTGGTCCAGCACATCATGGGGATACTTCTTCGTTACCTCATACGCCATCGTTGCTAATGGTTCAGCCACATTTTCCAATTGACGTGAGACGCGCGTATTCCATTGTTTCAAATAAACCCGCGAGGAGGCCGTGTTGGCTAGCGTATACCAGCCGTCTGTCTCTTGACTCGTCAATTCGCCGCTCACGGTCCCAAGGTCTGCTGGCAAATCCGCTTGAACTGCTGCAAGGTATTCTGTGAACCCAGCATGTTTGAATTCATAATCAGGGAACAATTCATTCGCTAAGCGGATCGCTTCACTGATATTTTTTTGGACAGGCTGATGGTCCACACCATTCATCATCAAGTAATGATTTGTCGAACCAAATTTCTCAACATCTTGCAATTTTTGTGTCCAAAACTGGTGAGCTTCTTCCCGATCAACCGGAATCTCATTGCCATTGGAATACCAGTTGGCAAAAAGTAGACCAAAGATCTCACTGCCATCTGGACCTCGCCAATTCATTTCTGAGTATTGGGAGGTAAACTGATCATCCGGTAAGACTTCGTTATCAAACCCGATTGGCTTAACTCCTCGACCAAAAGCTGCACTATGCAAGTTGGCTTGCTTCATCATTTGCGGCGTTTGACCCATATTCCCGAATGTATCCGGGAAATAGCCCAACATGACGGGTGTTCCCCATTTTTTGCTTTCAGCCATCCCAATCAACATGTTGCGGGTATTGGACTCTGAACTAATCAAAAAGTCATCTTGAAGAATATAAAAGGGACCAATTTGTAATTTTCCTTGATCGATTGCTCGTTTGACCGCTGCCCGCTTTTCCGGACGAACTTCCAAATAATCATCTAGGATAATGGTCTGACCATCTAAATGAAAACTGTGGAACTCAGGATCTTTCTCAAACAATTCCAATAGATCATCCATCAATTCAATCAAGCGCATATGGTGTTGCTCATAAGGCATATACCACTCACGATCCCAATGACTATGAGATACGATATAAATTTGTTTTTTCATTGTCTAACTCCTCTCGTTTTTGCCGGAGATGCTTATTTTTCTACTCGAATATCAAAGTAATCCATGACAAGCTCACAAAACATCATATTGGCCCATGAGAACCATTCCCGTGTATATTTCGTCGGATCATCCACGTCGAATCCTTCATGCATCAAATGGGTGCCAGCATCGGTTGCAACTAATTGATTGAGAATTCGTTCTTTCTCCGCCTTATCTGGTGTCGTCATGCCTTCCATTGCCATCGCGATCGGCCACACATAGTTTTCTGGTGTATGAGAGCTTCCGATTCCCTTCGCATATTTCCCTTCATAGAAGTAAGAATTTTCGGAACTGAGCAACGTTTTGCGTGTGGCTAAATAGGTTTCATCTTGATCTGATCCGTAACCTAAATAAGGGGCGGCAATCAAATTCGGTACGTTGCTATCATCCATCACAGTGGCATTGCCTTGACCATCGACTTCATAGGCATAGATCGTTTGACCCGCTTGATTGGTAGTTTTGCCAAACGCATCGATCCCTGCTTGGATCTCTGATTGGAGCTGTTTTGCTTGAGTAACAATCGCTGGTTCATTCAAGATAGAACTAAAAATCTCAACAATGTAGCCTAAGACCACTACAGCAAACATATTCGAAGGAACTAGATAACCATAGGTACAGGCATCGTCACTGGGACGAAATCCCGACCAGGTCATACCAGTTGGTACGACAGGCGCTCCTTTCCCGTCATTGATCAAGGTATCTTCTTTGCGCCATGTTTCTCTCTCAAAGCGATAAGGAGATTCTTGATGATTTTGTTCCGTGGCAAAAACATGAAGGGCTTTTTTGATACCGCTCACAAAATCGTCATTAAATTGATCTGTTCTGCCAGTATTCTTATACAACAGGTACGCCAATTGAATCGGATAACACAAAGAATCGATCTCATATTTTCGTTCCCAGATCCAATCATTCATCTCTGTCAAATCGCTTTGATGCCCGGCGCCATTTGCCGCTTCATTAAAGGCATTGGCATAAGGGTCGATATTGATATAAAAAAATTGCTTCTTGACTAATCCGCTGATCATTGCTGCCAGCTCTTCATCTTCTTTGGCAATTACTAAATAAGGCCGTACCTGCGCGGTTGAGTCTCGCAACCACATCGCCGGAATGTCCCCTGTCAGTAGAAATGTTGTGCCATCTTCATGGCGTTTGACCGTTGTCAACAATGTGTTAGCAAAAGCAGCATTGAAGTTTTTTGCCCAATCCGCATGTTCACTTCCGCAACGTTCGGTTATTTCCTGCATAAAGTTTGCAACTGAATTTGGTATTTCTTGATAAGCCATTTGGTCACCGTCCTAAATTTGATATATCATTTCACGAATTCAGTATAACGATGTTTCTTAGCATTGTCTAGTACAATTTGACAGAACTCTATTTTCAATTTTGAACGAATATGCTATCCTGTAAATATGATATATCAAAAGAAGGAGATCAACTCATGAAAGAACCATTATACAAAAAAATTTATCACGAATTGTATGAGCAGATTCAAAGCGGTGAGTTAGCTCCGGAAAGCCGTGTCCCTACTGAAAAGGAATTGTCAGAGAAATACCAAGTGAGTCGCATCACCTCCAAGCGAGCCTTAACTGAATTGGAACAAAATCAGCTGATCTATCGTATTCAAGGAAGTGGCAGTTTTGTTCGTAGACCGATCCAACCACAATCAAAGGGGAAAGTGCTGTTTATTTTACCCTTCGCGAATGACCTTTCCCTTGGCAATTTTACGGAAGGCATCTATCCAGTCATGCAGGAACAGGGATTCGAATTGATGCTGACACCTGTTGATTATCTGGAGCAAACCACGGCCGAAGCTTTGACCGAAGAATTTGACGGAATGATCTACTATGCTAGCAACACGAATTCAAATTATGATCTGCTTTTCGAACTGGCTTCACAAGGGTTCCCTGTTGTCACACTTGATAAAGCACTGCATGAGTTCTCATTCCCAGCTGTTTTGGCAGACAACTTTGAAGGAGGACAGTTAGCGACTGAACATCTTTTGGCACAAGGTCATCAACGCATTGGCTATATTTTTGGTGAGCGTCATCATCCACAGTCTGTCCGCCAACGTTATCTAGGCTATGTGGATCAATTAAAAAAGCAACAGTCGTCTTTTCGAACAAAACTTGATGATCCTCAGGCACTTTTGTCATCAGCTGTTAGTTATATTCAAGAGAATCAGTTGACTGGGGCTGTCTGCGAGAATGATCTTGTCGCCATCGAATTGATGCGCCAATTGAAACAAGTTGGGGTTCAGGTTCCAAAAGAGTTTGCTGTGATCGGCTTCGATGACATTCAAGCCGCTGCATTGGTGGATCCACCTCTCAGCACTGTAAAACAAAATTTTGCCGAGTTGGGTCGTTTGGCTGGTACAAAATTAGTACAGTTGATTCAGTCAAATACTGCCGACTTGTCTACGCTCGCCAAAGAAGATGAGTTTGCAACAGCGAATCAGAAAGTCGCAGTCACTTTAGTTGTCAGAAATTCAACAATTGACCAAAAACAATGACATAAAGGAGCAAACAAAATGAAAGTAACAATGATCGATACGAGGCATGGGACAGATAATCAATACAGCTTTTCTCACGGCAACTGTCTCCCTTATACAGGGGTTCCGTTTGGCATGAACTATTTTGCCCCTCAAACAAGCGACCAACGAGGAAGTTGGTGGTTCCATCCTGAAGACCGTACGTTTCAAGGATTTCGACTGACCCATCAGCCAAGCCCCTGGATGGGCGATTTTAGTCACCTTACTTTTTTGCCTATTAATGGGAAGCTATCAGAAAATACACTCTTCCATGCCCAAAGTTCCTATCGTCCAGAAGAAAGTGTCTTCAATCCAGCTTGTTTACAAGTGAAAAGCCAACGCTACCAACTCACTACAACATTGATCCCAAGCATGTACGGAGGCATTCTGGCTCTAGATGGCGCAGTGACTGATCCCGGCTTAGGAATTTCTTTGCCTGGGCGCTATCAGCTGCAGCAAGTCGACGAACAGACCGTCAAAGGACAGGTCATCAATTACTCCGGATGTGAAGACAACGACTTTGCTTTTCACTTCATCTTGCGTTTTGAAACAGCTGTTCATGCGATTGAAGGGGAATTATCAGGAGAAAATGGCTTTGTGGTGATTCGTTTTGAAGAAAAAAATCAGCAAACGATCCGTTTTGGGACATCTTTTTTAAGTTCTCAGCAAGCCTTTCTGAATCTCAGCCGTGAGTTGGATCAAACAACAGCCGACTACTTATCTAATGCTCAACAATCATGGGAAAACTACTTGAATCGAATAGATATCAAGCACCACGATCCAAAACAAGTTTCAACTTTTTATCATAATTTTTATCGGTTGTTTTTATTCCCACAGACTTTTTATGAACGAGATCAATCTGGTCAAAAAATCCATTACGATACACTTGCCAAGACCATCAAACCAGGACCGCTTTATACAAACAATGGTTTCTGGGATACTTACAAAACAGTCTACCCACTCTTTTCTCTGATTGCGGTCGAGCAGCTAGAAGATATGTTGGAAGGATTTTTGAACAGTTTTAAAGAAAGCGGATTCTTGCCAAAATGGTTATCTCCTGATGAGCGAGGGCTGATGCCAGGTACATTGATCGATGCTGTGATCGCTGATGCCTGCGTCAAAGGGATTCGACCTGACTTGATGCCAGAGTTCTTAACAGCTATGAAGAAAGCAGCCACCATTCAGAGCCCAAATCCAAATTACGGTCGGCAAGGAACTGCCGATTACTTGAAATACGGCTATGTTCCTAGTGAATACCATGAATCTGTCAATCATACCCTTGATTATTGTTACAGTGATTTTTGTATTGCCCAGGTGGCAAGTTATCTTGCTAACCCTGAAGCAAGCCACTATCAGCAGCAAGCAAAAAACTATTTAGCGATCTTTGATGCAGAAACAGGCTTTATGCGAGCAAAAGACAAAGCCGGTGATTTTCGGACAGATTTTGATCCCTATCGCTGGGGTCGTGATTATGCAGAAGGCAGTGCATGGCAAAGTAGCTTTGCTGTGTTCCATGATTTTGCTGGCTTGATCGCAGCTCATGGCGGCAAACAATCCTTTGAACAAAAACTGGTGGATTTATGCAATCAAGCTCCCCGATATACTACCGAGGGCTACGGTTTTGAGATTCATGAAATGAGTGAGATGGCGGCTTTGGATTTTGGTCAGTTAGCTATCTCGAATCAGCCTAGTTTCCACTATCCTTATCTCTTTAGTTACATTGGCAAACCAGAAATGGCACAACCATTGATTAAACAATTGCTGACCCAATGTTTCGATGATTCTCCAAAAGGGTATCCTGGAGATGAGGACAATGGCAGCATGTCCGGTTGGTATGTTTTTAACGCATTAGGTTTCTATCCTGTCACTCCTGGTACCGGCGAATACGTTTTGGGGATGCCTTTGCTTGACGAAGCAACACTCTTTTTGTCGAATGGAAAAGAACTTAAAATCCACAGCACGCCAAATCAGCCGCAGCAGCAATTTATCGACAATGTCACTATAAATGGTAAACATCACTCTCGGTTGTTCTTTACTCATGATGAACTGATCGCTGGTACGACGATCCGCTATACTTTAGGCATCGTTCCCCGCAGTAAGACTTGGTCAGCGGAAGCTTATCCTTATAGTCTGTCGCATAGTCAAGAGCCGAATGAAGACCATAATTAAAATCGGTAGGTACCTTTTTTAAAGAACGAGCAATACCGAAAGAAAAAAAAGGCTGCGACATAAGGATCAACCAAACTAAACTATCTGAATGACAGTAATTGAGTTGCGCGAGGTATTTCCCACTTGTGGAGATACCCTGCTGACCGCAGGGGCAATTACAACAACCTTCAGATAGTTAGTTTGTTGAAGAACTTATGTTGCAGATCTTTTTTTTGCTGGTTGCTCTTTTGCAGCTATCAATCAATGAACCGATAGCCTAAATCGATTAGATCAAATGCTTAGATTCCTGTAACGCCAAAATCAGTTCAATGGTTCGCAGCACACCATTTTCATCATTGGAGCGGGTCACAAAAGCTGCAGCTTCCTTGATTTCCTCAAAAGCATTTTTCATTGCAAAGCTGTAAGTGCCAGCAGCCATTAATTCGCTGTCATTCAATCCATCCCCAAAGACCATCGTTTCTTCGGGACTCACTGCCAGCAAATCCTGTAATTGGGCTACTGTTGTCCCTTTATGGACACCTTGATTAGTGATATCGATCCACGCAGCTTCTGAAGCAACGATGTAGGCATCTGCTGCAAAAGAAGACAGCTGCTTGACGCTATCGAAACAACGTAACTTAGGATCATATACCGTCACTTTCACGAAGTCTTCTTGGATCTCACTATAACTGGTGACCGTTTTGACGACACGATAAGAACCTCGAACCCGGGCTGCATTTTCTTCCGTTGTCGTTTCCTTGATATAAGCAGCTGTTGGGGTACAGGCAATGATCACGTGGTCATCTGCTATTTTTTCTAATCGTTGGATCAAACGCTGCCCTAATGCATTTGGGAGTAAGGATTCAAAAACATAGTCTCCTTGATGTTTGATTCGTGTGGCACTATCCCCTAATATCCAGATTTTCGCTGCTTGATCCCCAAACAGTTCTTCTACACGCTCGCACTGCTTGCCAGTACAAGCAGCAAAGGCTATCCCTCTTTGTTCCATCATCTGGCTGACTTTATCAAAATAGGTTCGATCAAAAGCCCCCTGGCTATTTAAAAATGTTCCATCTAAATCTGTAATGATCAGTTTGATCATCTCATTCCACATCCTTCGCCGCGTCGCTGCCGCCCTATTTATTTAACTACCTTAATTAAGTATACTTATTTAACTGAAAACCGTCAATTGCTTTAGGAACTTTCTTTACATTGCTGCGCTTCATCGCTATACTTAATAAACTAGGTTCACTAAAGGAGGCAATGTCATGTCTGCCAATAAAAACTTGATTCGCCACCAGAATATTCAAGTCGTCTTAAAAGAATTGTTTCAAAAAGGGACCTCTTTTGCATCCGATCTGGTAAAAGAGACCGGCATCAGTATGGTGACGATCAATTCTTTATTAAAAGATCTTGTTTCAGAGGGAATGGTAACGAAAGGCGAGCTCGTTCAAAGAGAGATTGGGCGCCCAGCTATCGAATATTGCTTTAACTATAAGTACTCAAAATCATTGTTGCTCGCTTTGATAGAAGTAAATCGTCAATTGGAGTTGAGAAGCTACCTCATCGATTTAAAAGGAACGATCTTAGCTACGCAGCACCAAGCTTTTCCCGAGATCACACCGACAGCCTTTCAGAGTCTTGCCCGACAATCCATCGAAGCTTTCGCTGATGTCGAACAGATCGCTGTGCTGTTGCCAGGAAAAATCAGTGAGGGTGTCGTGACTTCCAGCTGGTATGAAAAGTTTGATGGATGGGATCTTGACCAGTTATTCAAGGAGATCACGCCTATTCCTTGCTTTTATCAAAATGATGCCCATTTACTGACCGTTGGCCACTGTATTGCCAAGCAGATTTCTCTCTCGGAAAACATCGTAGGTATTTATAATCCCGAAAACAGTATGCCTGGGATTACGTTGATCTTCAATGCTTCCTTGTTAGAAGGCCAAAATGCGCTTGCTGGAGAAGCAAAATACTTACCAGGCTTTATCGACAAAGGTGCACCAAAAAGTACTCAAGAATTGGTGGCCCGCTTATCTGCTTTAGTGCCTTTTTATAATGCTGCTTTTGCTCCTGATCGCTTTGTTTTTGCCAGTACAGCAGCAATAGAAGAAGACTTGCTAACGGCTATCACTCACGACCCTTTAATTACCAAACAACCGAATCATCCTGTATATACCTTTGTTCACGACTTCGATCAAGCCATGATCTTGGGTATGCACTGGCTGCTTTTCCGCAATACCCCCTATGATCTATCTTACTAAACCTTTCCGTTGGGCATTGGGATTTGCGTCAAAAAAACGAACGAGTAGATCCCTCCTTTTTACAGGTGAAAAGTTACGCCAAATCAAGGGATCACCGTTCGATTTTTGTTTACGCAACAGTAATTTCGATCAAATTCCCTTCAGGATCTTGAATCACCGCTTCATAATAACCATCTCCTGTTGTGCGGGGACCGCTCAGTAGAGGAAAGCCATCTGAGACAAAACGTTGCGCATAAGCATCCACTTCCGCTTGACTTTTCAGAGCCATCGCTAAGTGCGTGTAACCCAGTGTATCTGTTCCACCAGGGTGAAGATGCTGCTTTGTCGTTAATTCGATACGACTGCCAGAATCAAAACGCAAAAAATAAGATTGAAACCCAGTCTTGGTGTTGTGATATTTTTCAGAACGTTGGGCACCAAAATAAGTTTCATAAAATTCGGCCATTTTTTCTAGATCACGAACCCAAATGGCAATGTGTTCCACAAACATCGTATCCCTCTTTTCGCTTTTTTATGAAAAGAATCCACTTTACTTGTCCTTTGATCATACACATCCAGATTCTTCTCTTATTCATTGTATCGAAGTTTCTTCTTTCCAGCAATTTTATTCCTATCACAGAGCAATCCTCTTTCTTCTTATTTCCTCTTATTTTTAGCCATTACTTGAATGGTTTTTCTGAAACCAGTCGCAATAGTTGCAGTTCCTCAAAAATTTCTCTAAAGTGAAAGAAAATAAGTCATCGATCAAAAAAGATTCTCCAGTTTGCGAAGGAGGAATGAAAATGAACATCGCAATCATCGGTGCCGGACCGCGAGGATTGTCCCTATGTGAAAGGTTGATTGCTCAAGCAAGTATCAATCAGCAGTCCCTATCCCTCACATTGATTGATCCCTATCCCCCTGGAGGCGCTATTTGGCAAACGAATCAACCGCAAAGTTTGCTACTCAATTCTGTGACCAGTCAAGTTACCCTTTTTACTGACGAAACGCTAGAAACTGGTGGCCCGATCACCCCCGGTCCCAGTCTTTACGAATGGGCAAAAAAAGACGGTAGGAATTTTGCTAGAAAAAATCAGCCCTCACTGGTACCAGAAATTGACAACTTAGATCCTGACGGTCATTGTTCTCGCGCAATATACGGGTTGTATCAGAAATGGTTTTATCAGCAATTGATTGAAACATTGCCCCCATTCATCACATTCACGTATTTGCAGGAAAACGCCATTGGCCTAATACCGAAACAAACGCACTATTTACTAAAAACAGACAGGCATTCTCTTCAATCGGACCGAGTGATTCTGGCAGTCGGGCATCATCAAGTCTCGCTCACTGAAGAAGAAGATCGATTAAACGAATTCGCCCGCCAGAAAGGCTTTTTGTATTCTCCGCCTCAGAATGCAGCGGATGTCGATTTTAATAAAGTTAAAGGCGGAGAACCTGTCATTCTTCGAGGTCTAGGATTGGCGTTCTTTGATTATGTCACTCGTTTGACTACTGATCGCGGCGGGGTCTTTATTGGTACTGATTGCCTTCGCTACATTCCTTCGGGCAATGAACCAACAATCATTGCCGGATCAGGAAGAGGTTTGCCATACCACGCACGAGGAGCCAATCAGAAGCAGCCAACAGAACAGATTCTGCCTCGCTTCTTGACAACGGAACGACTCCGCTCTTGGCAAGCGAAAGGGCAAGATCAGTCCACTGAGTTTTTCTTTTATTTGCAAAAAGAAATGGAACTTGTTTATTATCAACGCTGGCTGTCTCAAGGTGATCAAGAGGCTTTTCAAGCGGCTTTTACTGAACAGTTTGTCCGCCAAAATGGAGCCACCGATGTTTTGACAGACTTCCAAATTCCTCGCCAAAATTGGTTGGACTGGCGCTATATCTTAGATCCTTACGAAAGAAAAGAGAGCCAATCGGTTCGCGACTTTCTGTTAACCTATCTTACTTGGGATGTTACAGAAGCGGCCAAAGGAAATTTAACTAGTCCGATTAGCAGTATGTTTGAATTATTAAAGGATTTGCGTGATCCCTTGCGCTTTATGCTTGATCAACAATTGTTTTCGCCAAAAGCATTGAAAGAAAAATTCTGGCAGTCATTCGTTCCTTTGAACGCATTTTTATCGATTGGTCCCCCACTTCAGCGTATTCGGGAATTGATCGCACTGATCGAAGCAGATATCGTCACGATTCTTGGTCCAAAGATGACAGTAGAAGAAAGCGACACCTTTGTGGCCTATTCAACAAACTATCCCCAACAACGATATCCCGCTAAACAGGTATTGGAAGCTCGGATTCAATCGACGGATATTCGTCGTACCGCTAATCCATTGTTAAGACAATTACTAGCTGATGGCATTGCCAGTCCTCATAAGTTATACCTTCCTAAGGAGGCTCCGTTTTACACAGGTGCCATTGCGATCGATCCGGCCACAAGCCAGTTGCTTGATCCAAATGATCAGATCCAAGAGGGACTTTACTGTTTTGGTATCCCAACAGAAGGCATTCACTGGCTAACCGCCGCCACAGCACAACCGGGAACAAATGCTTTTAATTTACGTCAAGCAGATCAGATTGCTGCCCATTGCTTGACTAGTTCTCTGCTTGGGGATAGGAGCTGCCTTCAATAAATTGCGATTGCAAATAAAAACCGATACAATAAAAGAAAAGGCTCAAGGAGGTTGAAAAATGGCAGATGAACTACAAAAGATCGATGCGTTGATCAATGAAGTCGAGAAAGTGATTTTAGGAAAACGTGATGTGATCCAATTAACTGTGGCGGCATTATTGGCAGGTGGTCACGTTTTGTTTGAAGATATTCCCGGAGTAGGGAAAACGATGCTAGTCAAATCATTGGCAAAAGCCATCCAAAGCGACTATAAGCGTGTTCAGTTCACCCCAGATCTTTTGCCCAATGATATCTTAGGTGTATCGATCTTCAATTCAGAAAACCAGCAATTTGAATTTCGACCGGGACCTATCTTTACTTCTGTGTTATTAGCAGATGAAATCAATCGGACGACACCTCGTACACAAGCAGCATTATTGGAAGCAATGTCTGAGAATCACGTGACCATCGATAATCAAACCTACGCTCTAAGCCCTCACTTTTTTGTGTTGGCGACCCAAAACCCAATCGAATATGAAGGAACCTATCCTTTGCCGGAAGCACAACTAGATCGTTTTTTGTTTCGATTGCACATTGGCTACCCTGCTTTTCAAGATGAACTTGCCTTACTGATTGGTCAACGCCAACAATCACTCGAACAAATCAGAACCATATTGACCTCGCAAGAAGTTACCGCACTGAAACAAATGGTCGATCAAGTTTTTGTGGAAGACCAGGTCGCTCGCTATGCGCTGCAGTTGGTCCAAGCTAGCCGCAATCATAATGCCATAGATTTAGGCATCAGCCCTCGTGGCGGCATTGCTTTTTTAAAAGGGGCAAAAGCATTGGCTTTGACCGAAGGTAGAACCTATGTGACACCACAAGATTTGCAACGAATCTTGCCAGCCGTTTTTGGACATCGCTTATTATTAAAAGGCGGGATCACAGCTAGTCAGGAAAGTGTATCGGAGATCATGAAACAAATGATCCAACGAGTCCCTGTACCAGTGAGGCGCTGATTATGAGCAAACAGCGGTTATTCGGAAAGCATCTGGTATTTTTCACCACTTATTTTCTTTTATTGAGTTATTGTATCGTTTTTAATAATGAAGCAGGCTGGAGTCTCTTTTTCTTTCTTACTTTGTTAGTACTGGTTGACCTGTTATTCATTCTGCCTTCCTTGAATAAAATCCAAGTGACTCTTGAAGAATCTATCCAAACACAAAAAAATAAACAAACGCCTTTGCCACTGCAAGTTTTCAAGTACCGACCAACACTGTTGCCGATTCCGCAGCTGTCATTCATCTTTCAAAAACAGGAACAGACGCTCACTTTTTATCGGGGCGAATCTATCCGCTTTGAGATGCTGTGGCTTCCTACCGCTCGAGGAGCTTATAAAGACTTGCCATTGACCCTTACAAGTCAAGAACTTTGGGGATTCTTCAAAAAAAGACGGCAAGTAAAGATCCAGCAAGAAGTACTCGTTCTGCCAGAAAATAGACCCGAGGTCCTATCCTTGATGACGCTTTTTGAAAAAAAACCGCGAAAATATACTTACGGGGAACCAAATTTCACCATTCGAAACTACCGTAACTATCAGCAAGGGGATTCATTAAAGCATATTGACTGGAAGCTCTCCAGTAAACAGCAAGAACTGATTTATCGAGAACATGAAACGGAACAACAACAGGAGTTGACTTTGTTGTTTTGGGGTGAATCTCACCCTGCTTTTGAAGACACATTGGCGATCTTCTTTTCGCTACAAAATCTCTTGCTTAAAAAGATGCCTTTTCAGCAACTATTGATCGGCAAGGACCTGGATTCCCCTTATCAAATCCATGCTGGAGCTTTCGCAGCGATTCAGCCATTTATCACAGTCCCAGAACCATTGCCCAAAATCTCAGGGCGTCAGGTGATTATCATCACACCGGCTGTCTCGCAATCCTTAGAAGTCTATCTGGAATCCTTGACGCGAAGCAACATGCTGCAAGTTTATACGTATCATGACCTGATCCAACGACTGTCGAACAAAGAGGTGTCTGAATGAATCCTTTGATCAAAAAAGCCATAATCGGAGCTCTGACTTACATTGCGATCATTTTGACGGTGCTGCCGTTTTTAGCAGTCTACCACTTAGGGCATCAAACTACGTTGCTTCTGTACGCCTTTCTGATTTGCTTCGTGAGTATTTTAAGTCCTCGTATTCGCTACAGTCTGCCTTTTTACATCGTAGGCTGGTTTGTCACGCTTTACCGCTTTTTTCCTTATGGTGAAGGATTTTCCTTCACTTGGTTCCAAAGATATTTTTATGATTTGCAAACCGCTCTCAGCGAGATTCTGGCTGGCAAAGTCGGCTATATCACTGAACTTGTTGCAGTGACCATTATCGTCACCGGCATTCTTCTGTTTGCTGTGTTCTCGATCTACATCCAGCATTTTTATATTGTCTACGGTGCAATGTGTCTCTATCTGCTGACTGTCGTGATTTTTAATGATTTCAATCTAACGTGGCATTTGTTGGGGGTGTGTTTTTGCGGAGTTCTTTGCAGCCTGATCAAAACCCAACAGCTGAAAACTTTACGAGAATGGAGATTCTGGCTGGGACTCACCCTGCTATGCGCTTTACTCCTGGTGGGAGCGACACTACTGCCAAGAACCGCGATTCGCGATCGCTTGGTGGCAGCCACCACTAGTATACGCACACAAGCGAATCAACGCGGTTTTTATCAGTTTATCGAAGAACATGGTGCACCTAGCGGGTCCCGTACAGGCTTTAGCGAAAATGATCGGCAATTAGGCGGTCCCTTATTAGACGATGATACGGTGTTATTTACTGCCCAACAAGATACCCGCCATTATTGGCGAGTAGAAAGCAAAGATTTTTATTCTGGTAAAGGTTGGATCAACACGATACGTGAAGAAAATTTGCGAACAGAGCCTGATTCCCTGCTGATTGTAGATAACAGTTATCAACAAAATTATCTTCAAGAAGAAACTGTCCAGCTTTATTTGCAGAATCAGGGTGATTATTTGCCATTACCCTACGGAAGTAATCAACTGACTATTAAAGAAGGAGCCACTGGATTTATTGTGGATGATGCGGTCCAACGAGTAGATCTAATGGAGCCGCAGCAACAGATTGAAGTCTCACTGGCTTGGCAGCCAGCGGAATATGCCGCTGAAGCATTGCAGTCATTGCCGCGGCAACAGCCAGATACTCCCGTTGACTATACACAATTACCAGCGAACCTTCCTGAACGGATTCGGCAACTCGCTCTCTCGATCACAGAAGATCAAGGCACCGTCTTCGAACAAGTCACAGCCATTGAAAATCACTTGAAAAATTCGATTGAATTCCGCTATTCAAAAACGGATGCCGTCTACCCAGCAGAAGAACAAGACTATGTCGATCAATTCTTGTTCGAATCTAAAGTTGGCTATTGTGATAATTTTTCTACTGCAATGGTGGTCTTATTACGGACGCTCGATATCCCGGCTCGCTGGGTCAAGGGCTTTTCACCGGGAGATGCTCAAACTGAAAATGGCCTGACGACATTTACCGTGAGAAATCGCAACGCGCATTCGTGGGCGGAAGTCTATTTTGCCGGTTTTGGCTGGGTACCGTTTGAGCCGACGCCGAACTTTCAAAATCCTGATCGTCCCGAATTGCAAACAACAACTGCCTCTTCTGAAGAATTACCTGAAACGAGCAGTTCTAGTCGCGAGTCTTCTACCAGCAGCAGTGAGGCTAGCAGTTCGACAACAAGTGCGTCCACTGTTGCACCTTCAAATGAACAGCTTTTCTCTTCTGAAACACGGCAATGGATCAGTTATTTTCTACAAGCTATCGCTTGCTTGATGTTCTTAGGATTGCTGTATCTTTTGCGTCGCTACTTTTTCCGAATTCGCATCTGGTTTATTTATCGCTTTAGTTCCGAACCATTACCAACCGCCTATCCTGTCTTAATGAAACAAGCAACAAAAGTACTTTTCCATGCTGATTCGGAACCTCTTAGTGAGTATGCCCGCCGATTGGAAGATGTCTATCCTATTTTTCACGGCAGTTTTGTCCAACTGACTGCAAGTTATGAAAATTATCTGTACGGCGGGAAACCAGTAGCCAGCCAAAAGCAGCTGATCCTTCATGTCGCCCAACAAATCAGTCAATTAAAGAAAATCAATCAAGTCCATTAAGTGAACCAAGAGAAAAGAACCGAAAGCGCAGTGCTGTATTCTGCGCCTTCGGTTCTTATTTTGTTCATTTGATTAGCGAAAACACTCCCGCGAATATCATGAGTTAGTATTGTTACCTCGAGATTGTACCGCTAAAATAATCAGTTTTGTGATTTCCATCATCAAAACAGCACCAGCTGCCATAGCTATGCTTAACCCAACATGGTTCATTGTAAAGGTTTCTGGAATCGCAAAGACTTCCCGAATTCCAGGTAGCAATGTCACACTATAAAGCAGACCACAAACCACGATCGCCAGCCAAACCATTTTATTCGCAAACAATCCAGCTTGCCAAGCAGTTTCTGTATTGGAACGAGCAGGCAATGTTTGGAGTGTCCGGCTCCAGATCAAAGTTGAGAATGCCATTGCAACACCTAACTCCGGCGATTGATTCATCCCGATCCATTGCGCTACAATCACCACTGCCGCAATCAAGATCCCACGATAAGTAACTGAGATCAGCGTTTTACCAGAAAAGATTCCAGCATCAGGATTTCTAGGTTCTCTTTGCATGATAGTTGGTTCCGCTTTTTCCATCCCTAAAGCGATAGCAGGAAGCGAATCATTCACTAAGTTGATAAACAACAATTGCAAGGCTGTAAATGGATTGTCCCAACCCATTACTAAAGCAAACACAATGGCGATAATCGCACCGAGGTTACCAGCAAAAAGATAAGAAATCGCCTTTTTGATATTATCAAACACATTGCGGCCAACTTCTACCGCTCGAATAATTGAAGCAAAGTTGTCATCTGTCAAGACCATTGCTGCTGCATCTTTTGCAACGTCCGTTCCGGTCCCCATCGCAATCCCGATATCCGCTTGCTTCAATGCTGGTGCATCATTTACGCCATCACCGGTCATAGCAGAGATTTTCCCTTTATCTTGCCATGCTCGCACAATACGGATTTTATTCTCAGGAGAGACGCGTGCGTAAACAGTGATTTTCTCCAACTGATTCGTCAGTTCTTCTTCCGACAGTGCATCAAGCTCTGTACCGGTCAATGCTAAGTCACCTTCTTGCGCAATCCCGATCTCCTGAGCAATGGCCACAGCCGTCGTTTTGTGGTCACCAGTGATCATCACTGTTTTGATGCCAGCCGATTTCGCGTCTGCCACAGCTTGCTTGACTTCCTTCCGAGGTGGATCAATCATCGCCATCAAACCAACAAAGATCAACTCTTCTTCGACACCTAAATGCAGTTCTTCGTCTTCAGACACTGTCAGCGGACGATAAGCAAAAGCCAAAACCCGCAGCGCGCGTTTAGAGAATTCTTCATTTTGATGCTGCAACTGATGTTTGATTTCCTCAGTCAGTGGAACGATTTCATCATTGATAAGAACCTTTGTACTTCTTCCGATCACAATATCCGGTCCCCCTTTTGTCAAAAGGAGTTGTTCCGAATCGATGGTATGCAATGTGGACATCAATTTCCGATCGGAATCAAAAGGCAATTCTTGTAATCGCGGGTATTGTTGACGAATCTCACGATACGGTTGGTTCAATTTTTCTGTATAATCAAGAAAGGCAATCTCTGTGGGATCTCCTAGTTTAGCTCCTTCGGCACTGATCGCTGCATCATTTGCAAGCACACTGATCTCGATCAAGCGACGTTCAGGCAATGTCCATTCAGCAGGATTCTCAGAAAATTCACCCGTCTGTCCATTTGGTAAATAAAAATCAACGACCGTCATTTTATTTTGGGTCAATGTTCCAGTTTTATCTGTACAAACGATACTAGTTGAACCTAGTGTTTCAACCGCCGGCAACTTACGAATGATCGCATGTTGGCGAGCCATTTGTTTGGTACCAATCGATAAAACAATGGTAACGATCGATTGGAGTGCTTCAGGAATAGCTGCTACCGCAACAGCGACTGCAAACATAAAAGCGTTGACTAGATCGGCGGTCATATCTCCAGACCCATCGCCTAAAAATAGCCGAGCAACTTGGACACCTAAAATAATCAAGGAAAGAACGAGGATCGCCAAGCTCAATTTTTTGCTGAAGCGATCCAGCCCGCGTTGTAATGGCGTCTTGTGTTCCACTGTGTTTTCTAATAAACCAGCGACTTGCCCGATTTCTGTCACATTTCCTGTGGCAGTCACAATGAAACGTCCACGGCCATAAGTCACGATCGTTCCACTAAAGACCATGTTATCCCGGTCTCCAATAGGCGCTGTGCGGTCAATGACCCCAAGTTCTTTTTCAGCAGGTGTCGATTCACCGGTCAGCATTCCTTCATCGACTTTCAATGCACCTTCTTCAATCAGACGGCCATCAGCAGGTACATAATCCCCTGCTTCTAAAATAACGATATCACCCACTACCAATTCTTTTGCTGGTACCGTTTGTTCCTTTCCATCTCGGATGACATTTGCATTGGGTGCCGAGAGGCTTTTCAATGCATCTAACGATCCTTCTGCTTTTTTCGTTTGGATGACACTAACAACCGAATTCAGTAGCAAAACAGCAAAGATGACGATCGATTCAACATGGGCTCCCATGATCATCTGAACGATAGCCACGATCAGCAAAACGATCACCATCGCATCTTTGAAGGTTTCTAAAAAGAGTGTCAAACTTGATTTTTTGGGTGCTTCTTTCAGCTGATTCAAGCCATTTTCTAAGCGCTTTGCCGCTTCTTGCTGGGACAATCCAGATGGACTGCTGTTTACCTCGTTCATAACCTCTGTGATTTCTTTTTGATACATTTCTTTTGCCAATGATTTCTCTCCTTCATAGTTGCTATCCCTTGCATGAGTCCTTTTTTAGAAAAAAAGAGACCTAAGACAAGTGGATGCTTGTCTTAGGTCTCACCATTTCATATAATACCAGAAAACTGTCGCCAGTTTACTTACTGTTGATATTATCGCAGCCGAAGCCACTGGTTACTCCCCTAAGGGTTTATCAGAATGTAGAATCATCATAACGAAATTTTTTGAAGATAGCAACCTTTATGCACAAATTTGTCTTTTCCCAGATATATTTTTTTGAAAAAAGCTTCTTTTTTCTGTTACACTAATCTACAGCGTGACAAGCGTTACATAGGAGGAACAATAATGAAAACCATTGATTTTTTTACAAGTCACACATCGGTTAGAGACTTCCAAAAAAAGTCTTTATCAGCAGAAATGAAGCAACAACTCGTCAAAGTAGCACAAAGCGGTTCAAGTTCAAATTTCGTTCAAGCCTATTCGATCATCGAGATCAAAGATCCTAAAAGATTGGCAGAAATCGAGAAAATCGCCGGTGCTCCCCACTATATCACACAGACGGGTGTCTTTTATCTGTTCGTAGCAGATTTATATAAACACCATCAATTTATGCAACAAGCAAATCTGCCTAGTGCTGGACTATCGAATATGGAGGCCCTCTTGGTTTCGGTCGTAGATACCACGATTGCTGCTCAAAATATGGCAGCCTTTGCAGAAACCCAAGGTCTGGGAATCTGCTACATTGGCGGAATCCGGAATGACTTGTTCCGTATCGCTGAACTCACGGAGCTGCCCCCGTATACACTGCCATTATTTGGGTTGACCATTGGTTATCCCGCAACGAAAAATGAGCCGAAAGTTCGCTTACCGCAATCCGCTGTGTTAAGTGTCGACCACTATCAGCCACTGACCGAAGACCTCGTTGCTCGCTACAATGAAACTACCGCGGACTACTATGTCCATCGGGGAAGCAATCAACAAAAAACGGATTGGCAAACCAAAATGACTGGCTTTTTCCAAGAACCTCGCCGTCCGGACGTAGAAAAATTTTTGAAAAGGCAAGGCTTTTTGACACAGTAACTACGAAAACAAGCACCTGCTCCTTGTTACCGGTCGCTAGACAATCTCCATCAAAAAACGGGACTGTGACATAAGTCATCATCCAACAAGTTAAACCGAATCATATGCTATTGCGATAGATTCCTCTGACTTTTGCGACGAGGAGCCACTGCACCGCAGGAGCAATACTAGTTAATATTCGGATATGGTTACTTGTAGGAGACTTTTGTCACAGCCCCATTTCGAGTTGTTTTATTTTGCCAAACGGTAGATGACATCTGCATAAATCACTGCCGCGTTGAATAGATCATCCAAGCTCATAAATTCGTTTGCTTGGTGCATCGTATCTGTGTAGCCTGGGAACATCGCCCCATATGCGACACCACGTTTTAATAAACGGCCATAAGTGCCACCGCCAATGATTTGTTCATAGCCTTTTTGGCCAGTATGTTCTTCATAAACTTCAAGCAATGTTTTTACCAATGGATCATCAATTGGCACATAGTGAGGCTCCATGTTGCGCTCGTTCCGAGTCACAGTTGCGCCTTCCATGCCAACAGTCTTTTCAATGCCGATTTCCAGACCTTCTGCAGTCACCCCTTGTGGGTAGCGGAAATTCAAGGCAATAAAGTTGTCTGCTTGAACACCTGATTGATTAGCTTTAAAAGCAAACAAACCAGCATTCATGGTTAGTTTACCCATTTTTTCATCTTCATGCGCCACGCCTAATTTTTCACCATAAAAATCTTCATGGACATAAGCTGCCGCCGTATGGATAAATTGTTTAGCGCCGCCGCCAAAGGCAAAGTTATCTAAAAAGACTGCCAAGAAAGTTCCCGCATTGATCCCAGACTGAGGACTTGCACCATGGGCGCCTTTACCGACTAGTTCAATGGTAACTTCTTCGTTTTCTGTTTCGATGGTGCCAGTCACTGGTTGACCTTCGACATAATCAAAGAAAGCTTTTTCCATTTCTAATGCAGCTTCTGTAGATGGTGCAGTTAATTTTGCAACCGCAGTTCCTGGTACCATGTTTTCCCGCAAACCAGCAGTGAATTGTTGCAGTTGATAAGCACCTTCGTTATTTCCTTGGAAATGAAGCCCTAATGTTACATTCCCTTTTTCGCCATTGATGATTGGAAATTCAGCATCGGGAGAGAAACCAAAATCAGGTTTTTCTTCATGCTCGAAATAGTAATCCATATCACCCCAGCCGCTTTCTTCATCAGATCCTACGACAAAGCGGATTTTTTTAGATAATGGCAACCCTAACTCTTTAATGATCTTCATTCCGTAATAAGCAGCCATTGACGGACCTTTATCATCGGAAGATCCGCGAGCATAAATTTTATTGTCTTTGATCACAGGATCGTAGGGATCCGTCGCCCAACCGTCACCAGCAGGGACAACATCCATGTGGCCGAAGATCCCTAATGTTTCGTCTCCTTCACCAAATTCGATATGTCCAGCATAGTTATCGACATTTTTCACAGTGAAACCATCACGTTCCCCATAAGCCAACATGTGCAACAAGGCATCACGAGGTCCAGGTCCAAACGGAGCATCTGCCGTTACCTTATCATCTTCCCGTTCACTTTTTACTTTCAAAAGATCAATCAAGTCATTTAGCAAATCGTCTTTACGCGCTTCGACTTCTTTTTTCCAATCGATTGTCATACGATTCCCTCCAATTCTTTTCTCGCCTTTTATGATAACACTCTTAGCTGAAAAAAGGAAAAAAAATTGTGTATTTTCAGACGATATCTTTCATAAAACGAGTATAATAAAAGCAGTAGGTTTATTCTAAAAAATGAGCCCAGTGAAAGAAGCAGAAAAGGAGTCATTGTATGAAGCAACTGGAGCAAACTATTTTAGCAGCAGTGATTCGCAAACGCCCCGCCGAAAGCCACAAAGGTACCTTTGGCCGTGCGGTAGTGATTGGCGGTAACCAGCAGTACGGAGGCGCAATTTTGATGGCGGCCCAAGCCAGTGTTTACGGCGGAACTGGACTAACCACGGTGATCTCCGATCCTGTCAATCGTACGGCGCTACATGCACGACTGCCAGAAGCGATGTTCGTCTCTTGGGACCAGACTGAGCTTATCAGCACGGTCACTGAATCTGCGGATGTCCTATTGATTGGCCCAGGGATGGGCGAAGGCAAAACCAGTTTCAATCTGTTGCAAACAGTCGTCGCTGCACAAAAAAGCCATCAATGGCTAGTCGTTGACGGGTCAGCGATCAATTTAGCTGCGAAATACCCATTGACTTTCCCTTACCCCAATCAAGTCGTATTTACCCCTCATCAAATGGAGTGGCAACGATTAAGCGGCATCGAGATCAGTGAGCAAACACCGGAGAAAAACGCAGCATTCCAGAAAAAATTAGCCAGTATCGTGGTCTTAAAAAGCCATCGCACCCAGATTTATGGCACAGAGATCGTCGAAAACCTATTAGGAACGCCAGCTATGGCAACTGGTGGCACCGGTGATACCTTAGCCGGGATCATTACCAGCTTTTTGGCACAATTTGATCGAACCGAAGAAACGATCCACGCAGCGGTTTTTCTTCACAGTTTAATTGGCGAACATTTAGCTGCCGAGAACTATGTTGTCTTGCCCACCCAGATCAGTGAAGCATTGCCTAAATTTATGAAGGACCATTCCTTGCGCTGATTGGCGTAACGAATGGTCCTTTTTTCTTAGTGTACTTCAGAGGGGTGATATACGATCCTGACTTCATAGGGTGCCAACGTGATTTCTCCCGCTAACTGTTGATTTTTTTCCAAATCGGTTACTGGCTGCTTCAATACTAGTTGCTGTTCTTTCTCCGAAAAATTCATGATGAAAGCATACTCTCGTTGCCCTCCGATGCGTGTTTGAATCGATACCTCAGGAAGCGCTTCAGCAATCGCTGTTCTTCTCAATCCCAACTTTTCAATCAACTTTTGATAAAAAGCAGCTAAGAAATCACTGTTCGTTCGGGCAGCCAAATAATACGACGACCCTGCACCGAATGGCTTCTTCGTAACCGCAGGCGTGCCTTGATAGAAATCTGTCTGATAACGGCTTAAAACTTCTGCATCCAACACGTCAATGATCGCCGAATAATCTTTGGTAACAAATTGCTGATCTTGAAAATCAATCTGATTGTGTTCGTCTTCTAAAAGTGTTTCAAGCTCTAATGCCTCAATGCCAAAGAGCTCCTTTAATGGTTGAGGCAATCCGCCAATATAAAGCAAATCTGTTTCATTGACCATTCCTGTGAAATAGCTGGATATTAGTATTCCACCCTTTTCAACATAGCTCGTTAATTTTAGCATCGTTTTTTCTGTCATCATATACAGCATTGGCGCAATGACTAACCGATAATCAGAAAAATCCTGCTCAGGAGTTAGAATATCAACCGGGATGTCTTGTTCCCAGAAAACCTGATAATGATCCTGCAACGTTTGGGGATAACGTCTCGTAGGACGGCCGAATCCTCCCCCGCGCTTCAACGCCCAATTGCTTTCCCAGTCAAAGAGAATCGCCACTTCTTTCTTGCGGGTGGTTCCTTTGATTTCACTGATTTTTTCGAGACGCGCGCCGTATTCAGCAACTTCTTTAAACACTCGATTGTTCGTAGAATCATCATGACTGACAACGGCGCCATGAAATTTCTCCGAATTGCCACGAGATTGGCGCCACTGGAAATACAAGGTACTATCTGAACCATGAGCTAACTGCTGCATACTACTTAAAATATGGACCCCGGGGCGCTTGGATTTGTTGTATTGGTGCCAATTGACATAACTTGGGGTACATTCCATAACTAAAAAGGGTTGTTTCTTCAAAGACCAATACTGATCATGGACATAGGCAGACTTCATAGCAGTTGTAGCGATTGCTTCAAAGCGATTGTTCCAATCGGGATAACTATCCCAACTAACCACATCCACATGCTGAGAAAACTTGCCATAGTCGATTCCTTCCAGGGGAATGAAATCCTGTGTGGCATGACCTTCCGCCATAAAATTCGTCGTTACCGGAATATCAGGGGTTCGTTCCCGAATAGGGACAATCTCATTCAAATAAAAATCAATGGTCTGATCGGTGACGAATCGTTTCCAATCCAGATCCATCCCATGAACTTTATGTTCTCCTAAAGGCGATGGGGGCAAGACTTGTTCCCAATCAGAATAGCGATTGCCCCAGAAACTCATCCACCATGCATGATTCAATGCTTCTAGGTTTTTGTACTTTTTCTTTAACCAGTCACGCCAATTTTCTTGGCAGTATTCGCAGAAACATTCCCCTGAATACTCATTGGAAATGTGCCACATAGTTAGTGCCGGATGGTCGCCATAGCGTTCAGCTAATTTCGTGTTGATCTGCCGCACTTTTTCGCGATAGATTGGTGAAGAATAGCAATGATTATGGCGAAAGCCATGGGTATGTTTTTGTCCATACGCATTGGTGCGATTGACTTCCGGATATTTCTGACTCAACCACTGGGGCCGGCCACCGCTGGGGGTAGCCAAAATGACATTGCCTCCCATAGCATGGATCGCATCAAACTGTTCATCAAGCCAATCAAACTGATAGACCCCTTCTGTCGGTTCCAAAGCACTCCAAGCAAACACCCCTAGTGTGACCGTATTGATGTGGGCTTTTTGCATATACGCTAAATCCTTCTTTAGGATTTCCGGATAATCAAGCCACTGATCGGGATTATAGTCCCCACCATGTAGGAACCGCTGATCAAAGAAATAATTCGTCATCTTTTTACTCCTTTTTGATTGCTTTGATTTGATAAACAAACGACTGGAAATCTCCTGTTGCTTGCGCCGTTTGGTGATTGACAGCATTGAATAAGTACGGTTTGCGCAGTCCAATTTGCTTCAAAACCTTGCCAGACAACTGCTCATTCTCCAGCAGATAGCTTCGATCCGGATCAATGAAGGGTACCGGTATAAAAGCTTCCGCTGCAGGATTTGCTTCAGCAAGAATCCGAAAATAAGCAATCAATGCCTCCTCTTGATGAGAGACTCCCCATACAACTTCATTTTTTTGGCTCAAATCGGTCATCCGATAGAAGGTGCCATAAGTCAGAAGTTGTCGATGAGCTTTATAGAAAATGATTTGTTCTTTGATTGCTTGTTTTTCAGCTGCTGATAAACTGAAAAGATCCAGCTCGTAGCCTAATGGACCAAACATAGCCACCGATTGCCGAAATGCCAGTGACGTATTGCGCCCCACTTGATGATTTGGACAAGCGGACACATGATTGCTGAATGAAGACATCGGATAGCCAAGTAATGTGCCGGTTTGAATCTGTAGTCGTTCCACGGCATCGCTGTCGTCACTCGGCCAAATCTGAGGACTGTAAAATAAGATCCCTAAATCATAACGACCGCCACCGCCAGCACAGCCCTCGATCAAAATCTCCGGAAATTCTGTTAAGATTTTCTGATAAAGGGCATAGACTCCTAAAATATAGCGATGAAAGAATTCTGTTTGGGGAATCCCTTCGTCTGCTAAATAAGGTGAATAAGCTTCTGTGATATTCCGATTCATGTCCCACTTGATATAATCAAGATCTGTTTCAACGATGATTTTTTTGATCGCAGCAAAGATCGCCTCCACGACTGCCGGATTGGCAAAATCCAAGACATACTGGCCCCGCCCCACAGAGATGCGTTCATAAGGATGTCGAACCACCCAATCAGGATGTTCTTGATAAAGCTGGCTATCAGGAGAGACCATTTCCGGTTCAAACCAAACGCCTAACTGCAACCCTAGATCATGGATTTGTTTTGCAAAATGACCGATGCCATTAGGAAATTTCGCTGGATCTGGTACCCAATCCCCTAAAGAACTGCGATCGTTGTCTCTTTTGCCAAACCAGCCATCATCAAGGACAAAGCATTCCATTCCTAATGCCTGACTTTCTGCTGCTAATGCTACTAATTTCTCTTGGTCAAAATCAAAATAAGTTGCTTCCCAATTATTGAAGACAATCGGTCGTGGCCGTTTTTGCCAATAAGGGGCAATCACGTGCTTTTCAATAAACGCAGCAGACTCTTGCCCTAACCCATTCAACCCTTCATCGGTAAATGTGAAGATACATTCTGGGGCTTCAAAGACCGCACCTTGCTGCAATGTCCAAGAAAACTGTTCGGGATGAATTCCCAACATCAAGCGGACATTGTCCCACTCATCCATCTCGACTTGAGCGAGAAAATTCCCTGAATAAATCAGATTTGCTCCATAGACACGTCCCTGATCATTGGTGGCATTGGCAGCCTTCAGTGCCACGAACGGATTGTGCTGATGCCCAGAGGCCCCTTTTAAAGACCCCACTCGAAAGGTTCCTTGCGTCAATGGTGTGGCTTTGATTTGGCGTTCCTTTAGCCAAGCACCAGAAAGGTGAACAAATTCAAATTGCTGATTTCTTAATTCCAGTACCCCGCTCATCAACGAAGAAAGTTGCTTTTTCTCAGCGCTAAGATTGGTGATCCGCTGATTGCGCGCAATCGTGCCTAAACCAACAAAAATAGTGTAGGTGATTTCCATTTTCAATTGCCGCTGCTTATCGATCAACGTTATTCGCAGGCTTTGGCTTTCTGCTTTTTCGGCAAAACTTGCCGGTTTGACCAGCTCTCGTTCCTTTCCTGCGAAAGTCTCGACTTCTGCAACTTTAAAATCCACATACAAAGGAACGTCTTCTGCAAAAATAGTAAAAGCTCCTTCTCGAAAGTCAGAAGAACCATAGGTTGGCAACTCTTGAAAGCGATCTGCTAACGTAAACAGACCATCATTTTCAAAAAATTTGACCGTGCCGGCAGATTTATTTTCTTTTTTGGTTAAATAGTCCATGTCATTGGCACTCAAATGCCCCAAAGACGGCCCAAAGTACAGATGACCTAATTGTCGATTTGGTAAAACATGCATCACATAACTAATCTTTTCATTGTGTAAATGAAAAATCGTATCACTTATTATCTCAATCATTTTTTTCCTCTAATTTCAACTTTATTCTCGTCTATTTCATTATGTTTCTGGCATGCAGTTTCCAAATACTGCATGCGCTTTTTGACCCCTTTGTTAAAAAAGAACTTATAAAATAGTGCTGCCAGCATGAAACCATACGTATTGCGGGAACGATCAAAAGAATTCTGTTCCGAATACGTAACCTCAATCTTTTCTGCTCCACTAGGAACAAAGCGATACCTTTGACAGATTTTCCCTTGTTCATAGGCTGTTATCAAAGCAATCTCATCTTGCGCGATTTTTTTGACTTTCATCACCGCTGGCACCAGCGTGGCCGCTGATTTTGTGCGAATCATCAAATCAATTTGACTGTTCTCGCCGAAAGGTTCTTCTGCTCCTTTTGAGCGAAAAAATGCCGCTTGATGCGCGATCATCACTTGATAGAATCGTTCCGGCGTTGTACGCATCTGATAAGTATACGTCAATGTATCTGTTCGCATCTTCGATCCTCCATTTTTTCAGTTGCCATGCTGACAGAACGGAATGCTAAGCTTAGCTTTCTTTGATTCTTTCGTCGATGGCAGGGCCAGTTTGTGCGAGCGCTTCTTTGGCTAGCTCTTCTTTTTCTTCTTTCAAATAACCACGGTCCATCACGATTAGGAATGGCACCCAAATCAATGTCATCACAGCAACAGTTACCAATTGTAGAATGGCACCTGCTACAGAGCCAGTTCCCAGCCAGCCAGATAAGAAGACCGGTGTCGTCCAGACTACCGTTGCTCCGATTGGGCGAGGCACAAGACCAGCAGCGATTGCAAAATAAGAAATCGTCGTACTAGCAAGCGGGGCCAAAATCCACGGAACAAAAGCAATCGGGTTCAATACGATCGGCAACCCAAATGTCATTGGCTCTGACACATTGAAAACAGATGGTGCAATGACTGTCTTCATCAGCTTCTTCATCCGAATCGAACGAGCAATAAAAAATGCCATCGTAATCGAGATCCCTAATTGCATTCCTTGGTTTACAAAAACGCCCATGAAGGTTGTATTGATGATATGAGGCAGTTGTTCTGCACCTGCTTTATAGGCTTCGTAGTTCTCAATCGCCAATGCATTCATGATCGGATCAATCACGGCGTTGACAACCAGTGTGCCATGGATCCCAAACCACCAGAAGAATTGGGTGAATAAAACGGCAATTAAGACTGCAGGCAACGTGCCTCCCAAGCCCATTAATGGTTTCTGTAAGATTTCGTAGACAAAGTCAACCGCGTTGCCCCATGACGTGAATGTAAACAAGTAACGGATCAAATTAAATAAAAACAATGGCGCAGCACCTGGAATGATAGCAAGGAAAGACTCAGCGATCATCGGCGGAACCGATTCAGGCATTTTGATCGTTAACCCCGAAGCACTGATCTTGCAATAAATTTGTGTAGCGATAATCGCTGTGATGATCCCTACGAACATCCCTTCCGCACCTAATTTTGAAAGGGGAATCACTGTTCCCAGTTCATCGGAAGAACCGTAGGGCAAAAGCATTAAGAAAGAGGACAATGAGATTGCTCCGGCAAAAAGTTTTGGCTGGCCATATTTTCCTGCCAATTGATAGCCGATCCCGAAAACAACAAAAATCGCTGTGATACTCATGGTTGCGTTCCCGATGGGACCAAAGAAATCATTCAAAAAGGTCATCAGTCTTGCGGGCAGTTTCTCAGATAAGCCAAAGGTAGCGGGTAAATTTTGAATAATGATCATGATTGAAGCAAACATTGTCGCAGGAAAAGCAACCATAAAGCCATCACGCAGACTCAATAAATACTTGTTATTGGCAATGATTTGGGCAAAAGGAACCATCTTCTCTGCTAATTTATCAATAAATTTCATAACTAATCTCCTTTAATTTGTCTGTAAACGTTTACTATAATCAGTATAATTGTTTAGTTAATGTTTACACAACTCTAAAATAAAAAAAGATCATTTCTCATGATCTTTTTTTATCGGCAATCGATTCTCTTAATATCAATTCACTTTTACAAATCACTCGGACTGGCATTGTTCGAACGCCCAATAATTTGTTTTTCGCCAGCTCTACACTCATTTGACCCATTTCTTCCGCTTTCATTTTGACTGAAGAAAGCGCTGGTGTCATAAACTGGGCCATTTGAATATCATCAAAACTAACCACTGATATATCTTCTGGAATCTTCAGTCCATGTTCATTTAATGCTTTATAGACCCCCACTGCCATGGGATCACTAGCAACGATGATGGCTGTCGGCCGTGGGATCATTTCGGCGATTTTTCTGCCAAAAGCTAATCCAGTCTCTGGAGACCATTTTCCTTGAAAAACATGACTGTATTCTTCCAGCTTGTTCATCAGCATCCAATTTTTGTAATTCTCTGCACGAATTTCTTGTTCATCATAAACGACTTCTCCTGTGATCGTTACTCGACTGGAAACACCACCAATAAATGCTATGTTCTCATGTCCTTTTGCTTTTAAGATATCCAAAATTTGATGGGTCTTTCGAGCAAAATCAGTTTGTATGCAATCATAGGCGTCGTTTTCACTATAATTATCTACCAAAATAATATGTTGATTGTACTGGCTGATTTCTTGCAATGCCTCTTGCGTCATTTCCCCAATGATGATGACAGCACCATACTTTGCCAGTTGAGTCAGATCTTTGTCTTGGTCTCGCATCGAGAAGGCACGAACCGTTTTTAAACGCCATTTGGCTGCCTCTTTCTCTATTCCATTACGAATCATCATAAAATAAGGATCATTACGCTCCGATTCACTGTTATGCCGTGTAATGATTGCTATCGTATTTTTATCGCCAACTTCTCGCGAACTCGACAAGTTCTTGTCTTTTGAATAATTCAGCTGGTTGGCGATCTCGATCACCCGTTTGCGGGTATTTTCGTTAATACTAAATGTTTCATCGTTGTTTAAGATTCGCGACACACTTGCGACGGAAACCCCTGCCAATTTTGCAATATCCCTCATACTTGCCATTCTGCCACCTCATTGTTTACTGTTTACTAAACCTCTTTTTAAGAATAGAGAGAAACAGTGATTTTGTCAATCCCTACTTGTTACGCAAGAAAACACGTTAGGTTATCGCGTGCAGAAAAATGGTTGTTTCGTGTATGATAAAAGTAGAAATAGGAGGGATTCAGATGGATATCACAACAACACTAATGCAGCAATTGGAAAAAGACGAAGGGGAAATGATTGCGATTCGGCGACACTTGCATCAACACCCAGAGCTTTCATTTCAAGAAAAAGCAACCGCCGCTTATATCAAAGCCTACTATGAAAAACTAGACTGCCAAATCACAGAATGTGGCGATGGCTATGGCCTGATCGTTGATATCATTGGTGGACAACCTGGGAAACGACTGGCTTTACGGGCCGACTTTGATGCCCTTGCTGTCCAAGAAGACAACCAGCTGCCTTTTCGATCTCAAGTTCCTGGTGTGATGCATGCTTGTGGTCATGATGGGCATACGGCCTATTTAATGGTTTTGGCTAAGAATTTGATTACCTTAAAAGACCAGTTAAAAGGAAGCATCCGGATCATCCACCAACCAGCTGAAGAAGTATCCCCTGGCGGTGCCAAAGGCATGATTGCCGACGGTTGTTTAACAGATATTGATCATGTACTTGGCGTCCATGTGATGTCTTCAATGGAAACAGGCAAGATTGGCTATCACCCTGGCGAAACGCAAACAGGACGGGCAAATTTCACTTTGACCATTCGTGGCAAAGGTGGTCATGCTTCCATGCCGCAACTAGCAAATGATGCCATCGTAGCTGGCAGTTATTTCGTTACTCAACTACAGACGATCGTTTCTCGTCGGATTGATCCTTTTGACACAGCAAGTCTAACGATCGGTTCTTTTGACGGGAGTGGTTCCTTTAATGCAATCAAAGAGACTGTGACCCTAAAGGGAGATGTTCGTGTGATGAAAGAAACCACACGTCAAACGATTCACCAGCAGATCCAACAAATGGCCGAGGGTCTAGCACAAACTTTTGCGGTAGAAACCAGTCTAGAATATGATGACAATTATCCGGTTCTTTATAATGATCCAGCTTTTACAACGCAAGTGATTGATTCCCTCAAAGAAGCTCACTTACCTGAAGTGAAGGAGATCTTTGATTGCGGACCTCAAGATCCGTCTGAAGACTTCGCCTACTATGCACAAGAACGACCTAGTCTTTTCTTTTATATCGGCTGTATGACAGAAGATCATCTCAATCATCCTCACCACAGTCCTAATTTCATGATGAATGAAGACTGTCTCTTGATTGCAGCCAAAGCGGTCGGTACCGCTACAGTCGCTTATTTAATGGATTAGCTCTTAATCAATACAGTTAAAAAGAGTAGTCATAAGTTCCCAAAACGGCGGTCCCCATCATGTAGGGTATCGTATCGTTTTGTCTCAACTTATGTCTACTCTTTTTAATGAGAGATCTGCATTGAAGTAATCGAAGCAGGACAGATAATTAACTGAATCAAACAACAGCCACTCATTCCCGCCAAAAATAGGTACGCTGGACCGAAGAAGCCAAAAAACACCAATAGCGTAACTGTCCAAAAAAGATGGAGCAACACTCGTTTAGGTGAGCGACCGGCTTGATAAAAAGCATAAAAGAAGCTGACTTGCTGTTTCTTTTCGCCCATTAAAAGCGTCTGATAGAAAAAAATCAAGCTACAGATCATGAGGATCATGATCAGCATCGTGGCCATGACTTGAAAAAGCGGTTGTGGAAATCGACTGAGAATGGAATGATCAATCAAAAGAAAAAGACTATAAAAGCTGAATACGATATCTTTCTTTTTATTCAGTTGCCACAACTCAGAAAATTTCGTAAAGAAAATCGTCGTCGTTTTTTCTTGTTCTGCCCTCTCTTGAGTGTCTTTGATCTGCTTAATCGCCGCAATCATACTTCTTGTCGCTGTTGCCACTGTAAAAAGAGGCATTGAGCAAACCAACCACAAAAATTGTAGAAGAATCAATTTAGGCATCCAGTTGATCCAAGTGATCAGACCATTGAATAAACGCTGCGGCTCTATCTTTCTCATCCTTTGGTTCCTCCCGTCAGATCCATTCCCTCAATAAAGTAGCGTTGTGCAAAAAAGAATAATAGGATCGTTGGTAATAAGACCAGTGTTGCGCCCGCCATCAAATAGTTCCATTGTGTCGTTGATTGATTTTGGAAAACTTGCAAACCGATTTGGAGTGTATATTTTTCTTGATTTTGAATATACAGCAATGGTCCTAAGAAGTCATTCCAAGCACCATTGAATGAATTGATAGCAATCGTGATCAGTGCAGGTTTGGTTAAAGGAATCATCAGATGGCTCCAGATATATAGATGATTGGCACCATCCATTTTTGCCGCTTCAATCAGTTCATTATTGATCGATAAGTAAAATTGCCGCATCAGAAAGATATTGAAGGCATTCCCAAAAAATGAGGGAATGATCAGCGGCAGATACGTCCCCACCCAGCCGATTTTAGAAAACAGCACGTATTGTGGAATCATCGTCACAAATCCTGGAATCATCATCGTTGAAAGGACCAGAGAAAAAATCAAGTTTTTCCCTGGAAAATCCAACTTGGCAAATCCATAAGCGATAAATGAGTTTGAAAGCACGTTGCCGAACACAACTAACACCGTGATAAACAAGGTGTTCTTTGCATATTGCCAAAAAGGAAACGCATTGATCGTATCAAGGTAATTCGAGAAATTGATTTCTTCTGGAAAAAACGTTGGTGGATAACGAACGATCTCTTCCATTGGCTTTAATGAGGTGAATACCATCCACAGCAACGGAATGATCAGAACGATGCCAATCACAGTCATCACTAAATAACTCGTTAACTTTTTGATCCGCTGCTGTTGAGAATTGCTCTTTATTTTGTACATCTGCATACAGTCAGCCCTCCTGAGATAGTGTACTTTGTTGAAGCCATCAGTTTTGTCCTCCTGCATAGTGGACCCAACGAGGAGCTAATTTCAGATTGATAAACGTTAAGACTAATACAATTAAGAAAAGGATCATCGACATCGCCATTGCATACCCCATATCAAAAGCTACAAACGCTTTGTTCCACATATGAAGATTATAGAACAAGAGCGAATTGGCAGGTCCGCCAGTGCCATTTTTCGTCATGACGTAGGCCTCTTGGAAGATTTGGAAAGAGCCGATTGTCGATGTAATGACATCATAAAAGATAATTGGCGTAATCAATGGAATCGTAATGTGTTTAAATTTAGCCCACATACCAGCACCATCGATCTCAGCTGATTCATAAAGCGTTCTGGGAATATTCTGCAGTGTCGCCAAGTACAGCAGCATCGCTCCCCCAGAACTCCAAATTTTCATTAGGATCAAAGCCGGTTTGGTCCATTCAGGATCAAACAACCAGGCCGGACCTTTGATGTTGAACCAGCTTAAAAAAGTATTGATCAAACCAGCGGAAGGCGACAGCAGCTGCATCCATAACACATACACTGCCACACCGGATAAAATCGCTGGCAAATAAAAAGTCGTCCGGAAAAAGCTGATTCCTCTGATCTTTTGATTTAATAATGTAGCTAGAAAAACACTGAATAAGGTCGTCAGTGGGACATTGAAGAGAACAAAATAAATCGTATTATAAAGTGATTTCCAAAAAAGTGCATCTTGCGTGAACATTCGTTTGAAGTTTCCAAAACCAATAAAATTCATTTTTGACGTTAGATTGTAATCCGTAAAGCTGCCGATAAACGAGAAGAGCATGGGTCCTAGCATAAACACCATGAAGCCAATCAGAAACGGCGCCACAAACAAATATCCCCAAAGGGCATCTTGTCTTTTGCTTCTCGATCTTTTCTTTTTCATAATTCCCCTCCTTTAGCAAACTATTTTCTGCCATCTTTTTTCAGCAAAATAGCAATGATGCAATGAGAAAAGTAACGATAGAAAAGGGAATGCGGCTAGCCGCAACTCCCTATCTCAATCTATTATTTATTTTGTTCTACAAGATCTTCCACTGCTTTTTGAGCATCTGCTAATCCTTCTGCTGGTTTTTTATTCCCTAGCAGAATTTGATCAATTTGTTCATTGACTAAACTGCTGAAATCTGGTGCATCCAATGGTACCGGAGTGATTACTGTATTAGCAAAATTCTCATCCGCCATTTGATAGATCATTTGACCTTTTTCATCTAAATGATCATTTTTGACAAGATTTTCATTTGCTGTTCGGTTAGCCATAATATCAAAGCTCTTTTCACCAAATTTTTCTTGAACTTCTGGGGTTGAAAGATACTCGATAAACTTGTAGGACGCTTCGGGATTTTTGGCTCCTTGAGGAACTTCTAAGACAAAGCCGCCTCCCCATGACCAGTGGCCAGAACCTTTTTCTTTTTCTGGAATCTGGATGACGCCAAAATCAAAGTCATCCGGCGCATTTTCCATCAAGCTAGAGTAATAATTGATATTCTGTGCCCGCATGGCCACCAAACCAGAAATAAATGGATCTGCTACACCGGAGCCAAACTCAGCTTCTAAACGATTGATCGTATCTTGCCCATAATAATCTTGCCAGTCAAGAATCCAATCTAGAGCCTCCACTTTATTTTCTGTGTCAATTGAAACCTTTTCATCTTTGTCAAACCAGCTAACACCGTTATCGGCATTCAATGCCCAAACATCCGCGCCAAGGTTCCACAAAGGATAGAAGCCGATACGCTCAAAATCATCGCCTTTTTTGACATCTAATTTGTGTGCAACAGTTTCAAGTTCGTCCCATGTTTGGGGTAACTGATCTTCACTGATCCCTGCTTCCTTGAAAATTTGTTTGTTATAAAAAATCACTTGGGTATCGGTATTGAAAGGAATTGCATAAGGGTCTCCTTCATATTCCACCGTATCCCATAATTGAGGATAAAATTCATCAGACATGCCATCTTTAACATACTCGCTCAAGTTCGTTGCTTGCTGTGCTTCTGCACGCTGCGCGACTGAATTGATGTCTTGAACAATAACATCAGGTGGATTCCCTGCAGTGATCGCCGAGAGAGACTTCGTCCAAATATCCCCCCAAGGCTGATAACTATATTTCACTTCAATTTCATCTTGTGACTGATTAAAATCGTCGATAATCTCTTCGATGACTTCTTGGCGAGCCCCCGATCCCCAAAAAGACCAAAAATCTAATGTTATTTTCCCATCACTTGTCTGTTTTCCCGATGCGTCAGTATTTTTGTCTTCCGAATTACTGCCGCAAGCCGCTGTCACCAATGCGGTCGAAAACAGCAACAGCCCTATTGATAGTGCCTTTTTCATCTTTTATCCCTGCTTTCATTTTTATCATTATTTTATAATGTTGTAATTTTAAAGTATCATGACTCTTAGTAATGAGCAAACAATAAGCATTGTTTTTTTATCAAAAAAAATAACGAACTTTATAGCCGGAGATTTTTTGGAGCGTTTTCTTTGAAATCTCATTTATTTTCAGGCATGATAGTTTTAGAAGATTTTTCTTAAGCTATTGTTCTCTTTTTTCATTTTTTTATCACTTAAGAAAGAACAATGAAAATAAAACTACGTTTTATGAAAAAAAGAAAGAAGGAATCGTCAATGTTAGTTGTTATTGATATGCAGAATCAGATTCGTGATGAAAATAGTCAATCATTTATTTCTGACAGCCCTGCTTTGATCAAGCGAATCGCAAAACGGCTTCAACAAGCCCGTGCAGAAGGTGAATATATCCTTTTTACAAGAGATATCCCGATTGATTGTAAAGATACTCCTGATGAAGAACAAGAAGCGTTACAGATCGTTCCTGAACTGCAACCGTTGCCGAATGAAAAAGTAATAAAAAAATATTACTTTAGTATTCCACCAGAAGTTCTCTTGGAAATCAAGGAGCAACTTTTCAATGATAAAAATGAACAAAAACATATCGAAGTGACCGGAGTAGAAACCAACATCTGCGTGTTATCTAATACGATCGAGATTCAGAGTGCTTTTCCAGAAGCCGATTTTCTCATTAATCAACAGTTAGTTTCTGGTAGAAACCATGAGTCTTCCGGATTGAAAATCTTGCAAGACTTCAATGTCGAAGTGGTTGATCGGACAGATAACTAAAAAAGAAACGCCAACCACTGGCGTTTCTTTTTTTAGGTATTATGCAGTAATTCTTGCGGTATCTCGATACGGACATCATTTGCTGTCTGACATGCAGGACAGACAAAGGTGCCTTCAATCGCATCTTTTACTTCACCATAATCATAATGAATAGCGATTTCATCTGAGTGCAACTCGTTTTCTTCTAGAGGCGGAACTGTTTTCAGCTTCCCATCTGCATCTTCTTGCAGATGAACAATCAGTTTGCCATCATAATTTTCCTTGCAATTCACACAAGATGCTTTTCCACGAATCGTAATATCCATGTTTTTCTCCTCTTTTCTATTTTTATGTGAGTCCTCATTGGGGATACGCTTCGATGGATGAGCCCATCGATCCTGTTTTCGATCCACCTTTATAGTGTCACGCTTGTTTAGTTAAATCAACTATTCTGTTTTCAACTGTCTTGCCGATCGCAAAAAATTCGGCTGGTAAACCATGAGCGTTTCTTTTGTCAAAAGCATTTTTTCCCGGCACAATTATTAAGAACACGAATTTTTTGTCATCCCAAAAGAAGAAATGGCAGTCAATCACACGACCAGGAACCTTTCCCGTCACATCTCATAAAAGGAGGAACAAGTATGCGTGCAGTAACATGGCAAGGAAAAGAAAAAATGGAAGTTCGAAATGTGAGTGATCCGACGATCATTGAACCAACAGATGCGATTATTCGAATTACAGCAACAGCGATCTGCGGCTCTGATCTTCATCTGTATCATCACGGTGGTGCAGTACTAGAAGAAGGGTACGTTGTTGGTCATGAACCAATGGGGATCGTTGAAGAAGTCGGCAGTCAAGTTCAAAAATTGAAGAAAGGGGACCGTGTTGTCATCCCTTTTAATATTGGCTGTGGACATTGTCATTTTTGTCAAAATGAAATGGAGAGCCAATGTGATAACTCTTCTGATCAACTTTATGGTGGCCTCTTTGGCTTTGGTAAGCTGAATGGCAATCATTGGGGCGGACAAGCAGAATTCTTACGGGTCCCCTTTGCTGATTTCACTTCGTTTGTCGTTCCAGATACCGCGATCCCGGATGAAAAAGTGCTTTTTCTATCAGACATTTTGCCAACTGCCTACTGGAGTGTCCAAAATGCGGGTGTCAAACAAGGCGATACCGTTATTATTCTTGGCTCAGGACCTGTAGGACTTTTTGCCCAAAAGTTCGCCGTTATGGCTGGTGCGAAACGAGTGATTGCGGTCGATCCAGTTGTCCATCGATTGGAAAAAGCGCAAAGCTACAATCAGGTAGAGACCTTCCAATTGGATGACCTTGCGACAAGCGCTGATGATCTGTATGAATTAACAAAAGGCGGTGCCGATGTCATCATCGATTGCGTCGGTATGGATGGTTTAGAACCCGTCAAAGAAAAAGCCAAAAATTTGGTCAGCTTGCAAAGTGGTACGATTTCACCGATCCAAATGGCGGCGAAAGCGGTCAAAAAATTTGGTACCGTGCAAATCACTGGTGTCTATATGACTCCAGCATCGTCCTACCCTTTACAAGAGTTTTTCATGCGCAATGTGGCAGTGAAACATGGACAAGCACCCGTTATCCACTTAATGCCAAAAATTTATGAAATGATCCAAAAAGAGGAGATCGACCCAACACCGATCATCACTCATACCATGCCTTTAGAAGAAGCCGCTGCGGCTTATGACATATTTGATAAAAAAGAAGATAACAACATCAAAGTGGTATTAAAGCCAAATTAACGCAAAGAAAGGATGATCGCCCTCAGTGCCAAAAATCAAACGAAATGAACATCAGATCGAACTTGGTAAAGACGAAGACGTCATTATTAAAGGACGCCGTTTTCATGTCTATTTCAAAAACCGGTATATGCTGATTTCCCTAACGAATGATATTTTGACTGGTTTATTTTATATTTTCGGAAGTATCGTGTCCTTGACAGATCTGCCTGCGATCTATGGAACTATCGCCTATCTGATAGGAGCAATCTTCTTAACGATCCGACCATTGTTGAAGATCGTCCGTCATGTATTTATTTACAATGAACGGAAACAAAATGGAGAGAAAGAAAAGAATATCGAAGTATCCGATGATGGTGAATAAACAGTGACGATTTTCTTCAAGCAGTATTTTTCCCAAAACAAAACACATGCTATATACTATAAATATGCACAAAGAAAGGAGAATTCTAAAATGAAAGTATTAGACAGTATAGCTTTAGCGCTACTTATCGTTGGCGGCCTAAACTGGTTATTGGTTGGACTATTTGAATTTGACTTGGTTGCAACAATTGCGGGCGGATCAACTACATTATTCGCTAAAATCATTTACGTAATTGTCGGTATCTGCGCGATTTATTGCTTGAAGTTCTTTGTTGGTATTGCTCGTCAAGACAACGTGAACCGATAATCATTGATAAATAAAATGCAAGAAACGAATGATCTGATCCATAGTTGCTCTACTTTCTATGGATCAGATCTTTTTGTTTGCATTGCCTTTTGTCTCTTTTTTTATTTATTGTATAATTACTGTCAACAGCGAATAAAATAATTCAGATAAATTGATTTTGGTTGGGCTAGGAATAGCAGCTCATTCACAATGAACCGACAAAGGAAGTGACCCATGACTGATAAAAAACGTAACTACAAGATTCTCCCTTCTCTGCTTTTTTATTTCATCCTCCTTCTCATCATTGCAGGAATCTTAGGGATCGTTGTACTGACGAACATCAATATTGCCGAAAACTGGTTTGGACTGGATGAGTACACAGTTGTAGAAACTCGAGACCAAGTGATCAGCTATCTTCCGCTACTCTGGTACTTCGTTATAGCACTAATGATAGTCTTGGCATTATTTTTTGGAATCAGGAAAAGAAAAAAGGCTTTGTTCTACTGGATCGGTACATTGGTTATTCTCCCTAGTATCTTGTTTGCATTTGGTGCTTTAACAACCTTGCTACCCTTCGACCGAAATTTTTTTAGAGAAGAAGCCTCTGCTTCCGCGATCATGGCTGAATTAACCGACAAAAAAGCGCTGAAAGATCAAGAGGTTCAGCTCATCAGTTATAGCTATCACATTCGGAACATTCCTTTGAAAAGCGGTGTCTATGCAGTCGCGCGAATCATCAACCCTACTACTAAACTACAAGATGAATACTGGTATTATTCGACAAATTTTTTACAAAAATGGCAGAAAGACAGTGATACGATCGAGTTACCTATTCAAGAGACCATTGCTTATAATGAAATCGATTGGGGCGTTATTCCCAAGGTTATCAAAGAAACGGAAAAACGGGTTGCGAAATTAGACCATTATTATCCCGGAGTTAGTATCGTGATCTTAAATGGTTCTCAAGGCAAATGGACTTGGACGGTCGGTGTCGATGATATTCGGGGACACACTGCACTGAATCTGGTTTATGATCTTTCAGGAAATTATCTTTCTCAATGGGACTAATTGGTCAACACAGGCCCTATTTCCATCATCTATTAAGACAGCAATTAAACAAAAAACTATCTAAGCGATCACTGATTGTTCCTATCAAAGGACGACTTGCTAAAAAAAGCAATGAGACAATCAAGATTTTTTAGATAGTTTTTTATTATTATTCACAGACACGCCTAGCTTTTGGCACAGCGAAAACCTAAATTATTGGCTGCAGACATCCCGGAGTTTCCATTGCGGGCTGCGATCCGATAACGTTTGCAGTAAGATTCATGACACAAGAACGACCCTCCCCTTGTCGCATACATGGCATCATCCACCTGCTGAAATCGTTGCTCAAAAAAATGGCTATCCCATGAACGAAATTGTTCCAATGGTATCCTTGCAGGATTGCTGCACCATTCCCACACATTGCCAATGACTTGATAAAGGCCATAGCCATTGGGCTCATAAAACCGAGCAGGTGCAGTACTCGCAAAGCCGTCTGCCTTCGTATTTGCTTTGGGAAACGCGCCTTGCCAGATGTTGCAGTGATAGTCTTCTCCAGCTAAAAAATCTGTCCCCCATGGATAAAAGTCATTCTCTGTACCACCTTTCGCGGCAATCTCCCATTCAGCTTCTGATGGCAGCCGCTTATCTGCCCAGCGGCAAAATGCCAACGCATCATTTCGCGAGACTTGAACGACTGGATGATCCATCCGTTGCTCAATCGATGAATCCGGGCCTTCAGGATGGCGCCAGTCTGCCCCCGCAACCGCATACCACCAACTCATATTGGGGATCAGTTGGCTCCTCTGTTTCGTCTTTTCAGAAAGAAAATAACGAAAGACAAACGACCAGCCAAACCTTTCTGCTTCCGTCACATAGCCTGTTGCCGCAATAAATGCTTCAAACATCTGATTGGTAACAGTCGTTTCATCGATTTCAAAAGAGGTCATCTCAACTTGGATCTTGGGACCTTCTTGGTCCTCTTCAAAGCCAGCTTTTGTATCCGTGCCAATTCGATACGTTCCAGCAGGAATCTTGATCATCCCATCTGCCTTCTTTCTATAATAATTGATAGCCGTTATAAAGATTGATGATTAACACCAAGAGGATGACTGTCTGGAAGACCAGCGTCACTTTTTGTGGTGAGAGGACAGTGCTGACTTTTGCCCCTAACAAACCGCCAACAATCGCGGCTGGAATCACGAACCACAAAATCTTTAAGTCATAGAGGCCAAATCCAGTGGTCCCAGCAATCGTCACGATTTTCGCCAATTGAGAGAAAAAGATCGTACAAATCGAATAGACTGTCGCTTCTTTGATTGGCAAAGCAAACATCAGCATCAGCAAGGAAACATTGATCGGTCCGCCGCCGATTCCTAGAAGACTGGCTAGAAAACCAAGGACTAGACCACAGAAGCAATACCAGAAGTTTTTTTTCAGTTGGAATCCGGGCCAGTCATATTTGGTATAAAAGAAAGCAAACAACAACGTCACGACAGTCAAAAAGATCTGCACCATTTGTACCTGATCTTCATTTTGGAAAAACAGCAACAGCTGATCAAAAGCGACATTGCCCAAAATACCGCCTAAGATGGCTCCTCCTGAAACCCAAAGGACGATTTGCCAATTGATCTTATGTCCGCTAGCCAACTGTCTTGCGGTAGAAACCAGCGACATGGTAAAGACGGCTACGGCAGAATAAAACGAGATGGCCGCAACAGAATGGGCGCCGATAAAATCAAAAATGGGTTTGATCAGAACGCCGCCCCCCATGCCTGAAACGGCACCAACCGTATTCGCCAACACGATCACTATAAAATAAATGAACCCAATCACACACTTACCCCCTGTAACAAACCTAAAATCCGATTGATCTGCGGAACAAATTCCTGCAAGAGTTGCTGATAACCACAATAGTCCCCATCCACATAGATGGCATCTTTCATTCGTTTGCAGCCGCCTCGACACATTTTTTGAAACGGGCAACTCAGACATTTCTTTGGCATTTCGGGCCGTTCACACACAAACGTTTTTGCAATGTCCTGTTCAAATAACTGACGCAAGGTCTGTTCTTGAATATACCCCATTCGATAGTCATCTAACACATAGAAATCACAAGGATAAACACTGCCATCTGCTTCAATAACATATTGCACTTGACAGTTTCCTAAGATCCCGCAAGCGGTGACTTGTTGCTTGACCAAGAGATTCAAAAGATCATCAAAAAGCTTGATACTCACATAATGCCCCTCCGCTAATTCTTGCAGCCATAACTGCAAAAGCTGGTGGTAAAATCCTTCAAAACGTTTTGGTGTGAGGGCATAACTATTTCTTTCTTTCGCATCTAAATCATCTAAACAAGGAATAAACTGGACAAAATCGATTTTTTGTTCTTTTAGAAAGCGAAAGACTTTCTTAGCCTCTTTAGCCAATGGATTGGTCAGGACACAAAGCACATTGTAGTCAATCTCAAAGTGGTCAAACAGCTGCTTTGTTTGCAGCACCCGCTGAAAAGTTCCTCTTCCTTTCGGATCGACCCGGTGCAGATCATGGTAGAGCGGATGGCCATCGATCGAGAGACCGACCAAAAAATCATGTTCTTTCAAAAAAGCACACCATTTTTCATTGATCATGGTCCCGTTCGTTTGAATCGCATAATGGACCTGTACCTGCTTTTGCTGTTGATCCACTAGTTGGGTCACTTTTCGAAAATAATTGAGGCCCGCCATCGTTGGCTCTCCACCTTGAAACGCTAATGTCAATTGATCACCGTCTTCTAAGTCTGCATAAATATTTTCGATCATTTTCTCTGTCACTTCTTCTTTCATTTTGCCAAACGAGCGGATTTCCCGCAAGGAACTGACATTGGCATAAAAGCAGTAGCTGCAGCGAAGATTGCAGAGGGAAGATGCGGGTTTGATCAATACTGAAATATGTTTCATGGTAGAAGCCTCGATTCTTTTACGAAATAATGGATCAACGTTTGTCCCGTTTCATTGGCACATAATCCGTTGTCTCCATATAAAATTGGGTGACACGATTTTTCATAGTTTGTAGAAGATCCTGATAGTCTTCAGTCAATGCTAAATTATTGATTTCCATCGGATCTTGTTCTAGATCGTACAGTTCATCCGTTTCATACAAACGCATGACGTATTTGTATTTGCCCATTTTGCACATAACTGCTTTGGTATGTTCGGGACCTTCGCTGTATTGTGTTGCCAAACGCGGCCAGTAAGGAGATTGAGGTCCGTGACCGAGTTCCATTGCTTGGGTTTCACCATGGATTCTTCCACCTTCACAGAAAACCGCGTCCTTATGCTCTTCATCTCCTGTCAACACATGTACCAATGAGCGGCCAAACTGAGTATAGGAGAGTTCGATTTCTGCCAATTCTGCAATGGTTGCAGGCAGATCAACTAGCTCGGCTTGTGCTTTAGTGATCCGTGGAACACTTTGAATGGATTTAGCTGGTTTGATTAATAAGGGCACATTCGAAATTGGGTCTTCAAAACAGTTCTGGACTTTTTCGGTGATCGTATAATCTCCCGTGTAATCCCCATGGTCGCTAAAGACAATCAAATGCGTATCATCATAAAACCCAGTTTCCTGCAGCTTCTCTTGGATCAGTCCTAACTGGTGATCAAAGCGAGAGACCATCGCTAAGTAAGTTGCCCGCAATTCATCAAAGCGTTCTTCTGTCCAATCATTAAGATTCTGTTTTTCATTGATTCCGTATAGCATTGACGCCTTATTAGGGATTTCCTGAATATTTGGTCGACGTTTCGGAAGTTTCTTACGGTCGATGCTTGAATACCAAGGATCTTCACAAGCATATGGCGGATGTGGAAAAGAAATCGTACAATAGACAAAAAATGGCTTATCTGATTTCTCTTTTCCTCGTCGTTCAATGAATTCCAGCGCTTTTTGAACACAATTCCAGTCGGTTTTGCCATAGCCCTCTCCATCAGGCAATTTTCCCATATAAAATGAATAATAATTATCACCAGAAAGCATCTCATCATAAAGTTTTTGGCTGGCTTCATTCATATCTGCAGAATGATTGACTTCACTGTTTTTCGCATCTCGTGTATTGGTATCCACAACACCATCATAATATTCGTCACAATAATCGGTCTTGGGACGATCACCTGGAACGACATCGTTTCTGCCGATCCAAATAACTTCATAGCCTTGGTTCTTCATTTCTTTCAAAATATTGGGCTCATCTTCACGTTGCAGGTAATGCATGGTCCGATGCCCATTGACATGGGGATAAAACCCTGTCAAAAAACTATTTCTCGAGGGAACACAAACTGGATTCTGACAATAGGCATTCTCAAATGAGACACCTTCTTCTGCCAACTGATCCAAATGAGGCGTGATGGAAGCAGGATTGCCCATATGTGCCATTGAATCACTTCTCATCTGATCTGCTACAAACAAAACGATATTTTTTTTCAAGAATCATTCACTCCTATCCGACAACCGTGATTACGGTATCCATGTTATTAACATCTGATTTATCTGTTTCAACGATATCTAAAAAATTATTGGTATTTGATACGATGACCGGGGTAACAATAGAATAGCCGGCTTGGACGAGTGCATCTTGATCGAAAGTCAAAAGCAATTGTCCTCTAGTAATAGTGTCCCCTTGGGCAACTTTCGGCTGGAAGTATTTTCCTTTTAAATTCACCGTATCCATGCCGATATGGATCAAAACCTCAATGCCCTCATTTGTGGTGATACCGATTGCATGATTTGTTGGAAAAAGAGTTGAAACGACACCATCAGCAGGTGCAAATACTTTTCCTTCAGTCGGGAGAATCGCTAAGCCTTTCCCTAACAATCCACTTGCAAAAGCTTCGTCTTCCACTGCTGATAACGGAAGGATCTCGCCTTTTAACGGAGCGCTTAAATCATAAAGCACCGTTTGCCCCACTTCATTATTGATCAATGGAGCTGGCGCTTCTGTTTCCAGCTGCTCCTCTACGTCTTCTGTTTTGGAATTATAAGCATAGAAGAAAGTAATCGCAAAACCTAATACAAAAGCTACTAGACTAGCTAAAGCAAACCCGATAAAACTATTGTCGATCCCATTCTCGGGATGGATAAAACGAGGTAAAGCAAAAACGCCCGTTCCACCATTGATATAAACTTTGGTGTTAAAAATCCCCATGATCCCACCAGCCACGGCCACCGCAAATGAGGTAGTATAAAAAGCTTTTTTCCTCGGTAAAGTTACGCCATAGAGTGCCGGTTCTGTGATGCCAAAAAGTGCTGAAAGAAAAGCAGGAAATGCGATTTCTTTTAATTTTCTGTTTTTTGTTTTTAGAAAAATCGCTAAAGTTACCCCAGCCATTGCAACAGGAGTTGCCAATCCTGCCATCATAACTACATCATAGCCTAATGTGGCATAATTGTTCAACGCAATTGGAACAAAGCCCCAGTGCAGACCGAACATGATGAAGACTTGCCAAAAACCGCCGATCACAATGCCTGCGATGATTGGACTAAATTGATATGCGGCAGATAATCCTTGCCCGATCAGCAATCCTGCCCATGTAGTGATTGGTCCTACAATCAAGAAAACTAAAGGAACTGTGATCACTAAAGTTAAGAAAGAGACAAAAAAGCTACGGACAGCTCGCGGGATCAGTTTAGAAAAAAGTGCTTCAAGTTTGGCAGCCAAGTATGCAGCAGCAATGATCGGAATCACACTTGAAGTATAATTCATCAGAATAACCGGAATTCCCAAAAACGTAAGGTAAACAGGTGATTCAATCGGCGTCCCTGCAAAAACTGTAAATAGGGCCTCACTACCACCATTGGCCGCAACGATGCTTGGATAAACCAATGCTGCTCCAATCGCCATGCCGATAAACGGTTTTCCACCAAATTTTTTTGACGCGGTATAACCCAAGAATAATGGGAAGAAGTAGAACAAACCATCTCCGGTAGCATTTAAAATCAGATAAGTACCTGACGCTTTGTCTAATACATTAAATGTTGTCAACAATGCTAAAAATCCTTTGATCATCCCGGCTGCCATCAAGACATTGATCACCGGTGTGAAAATTCCTGAAACAATGTCAATAAAACGATTCAGGATACCTTTTGGTTCGTCTGCTGCTGCTTCTCCTTGTCCCAATCCAGCTAACTCGGTAAACTCGTTATAGACTTCTGCAACATGGTTACCGATCACCACTTGATATTGCCCCCCACTTTGAACAACAGTTACCACACCGGATAGATTTTTGATCACTTGTGTTTGGGCTTTACTTTCATCTTTTAATTTAAATCGCAATCGCGTCATGCAATGGGTCAATCCATTGATATTCTCTTTACCACCAATATTTTTTAAGATCTGTTCGTTCAATTCTTGGTATTGCATCGTTGCCCTTCCTCTCTCTGACCGGTAATAAAAAGACAAGACCAAACAAAACTACGCGCAGTAGTTTCGTCAAGTCTTGCCTGCATCACCAGTAACACCTTGATTATTTATTTTCAATTAATTTTTGCACATGTAGCGTCAGATAAAGCTGTTCATCATCATAGAGCGTCGTATTTAAATAGTCTTCAATCAAACGTGTCGTTTCATAAGCTTTTGGGTATTTGTCTACAACATGAACAAGCAGCGGGTTTCCTATGTCTTCATGGGTGCTGCTATTTTCTAATCGTTTAAAAAAGAAGCGTAAATGTGTGACAAAACGTTCAAAAGCTAAACTATCTTCATCGATCGCGATTCGATTATGAATACGAATCAGTGACAGAATGTCTTTGATTTTTTTCGTCAAAGCCTGGATATCTTCCATTTGCTCAGAGTTATCATTGATCTGTGCATTGATAAAGTGCATTGCAATATTACTGACTTCTGCTTCATCCAATTCAAAAGCTGTTTTTTGTTCAATCAAATCGATGGCATATTCGCCAATCGAAAATTCATTTGGGTAAAATTTCCTGATTTCCCAAGACAAACGGTTATTGATACTGATTCCTTCTTTTTTTAATTTGATAAGATTGAATAAATGATCCGTCAAAGAAATATAGATGGAATCACTGAGCCGATAGGCCAATCTTTCTTTCCCATACGAAATGATATCATCTGCTAAAGAAGCATACTGAATCGGGATATTTTCCAACAGCTGAATCAGACGATCCGAGGATTGCTTATGCAATACAAATACTTTCTCTATTTTCGTCTCGTCTGCTGCTTGTCCCGGTTTCATTTTAAAGCCCAGCCCAGTGCCGATCCAAATAAAATCTTTGCCATCTTTTCCGACCAAAACCGCATTATTATTTAGAATCTTTTTGATCTTCAAGACGTTTCTCACCTCCTTAAAATGAAAAAAGGCTATACCTCAATACATGTGTAGGATCCATACACACGTACGAAGGTATAGCCTGCATTATCAGTAACTACCCATTTGATTGTTTATACTATACTATTTATTTGATTTTCGTGCAAGCGTTTTTATCATTTTTTTCTGCTTGAATGTGTTTTGTTGAGTAAATACCCCATTCCTACTCCTCATCCAATAAGCGACTTTGCCCTTCGATCTTTTGGATCTCTGTGATATCTTGCGTGACTTCCAGACAGCCTAGATATTTCCCAGTTGGATTTTTCAACGCAAAATAGCGAATATAGATTTTTCGTCCCCGCATGTCAATCCAGAAATCAGCTGTTTCTCTTTTGTCTGACCGAAAATCGTCTAAGATTTTTTGAACGATGTGCATACTTTTAGGTGGGTGGCAATTCACTACTTCTCGACCAATCACTGAATTTGTCCGGGGGAAGACTCGACTCTTCCCTTCAGAATAAAAACGTACCCGATCTTCATTGTCCACAAACGTCAAATCGACTGGCAATGTTTGGAACATAGCAATCAATTGTTCCAGATGCAAGGAACCGGTGGGAAATTCAATGGTTTGGTTCGTGGGAGCAGTCGTTGTCACTGGCGGTTCAGCGAATTCTTCAAACCCAAGTCCCGCGGCAATACCAGCTGTAGTTTCTTGGGCTTGTTTGATGGCCAATTGACGAGCTGGCTCCCGTTCCAATTCTTTCTCCAGTGACTCTTGGCTTGGTTTCCAAGGCAATGGTTCAGGAATATAAGCAAACCCAATGTCAAAGCTATCTTCCGCGATCCGTTGCCAATCCGCTAAACTGAAGACATCCAATGTCATAGGAACCATGATTTCTTCTTCTTTAAAAATCATTTCTTCAATTTCAGATTTTACTGCCTGCCATTTTTCAGCTAGAGGATTATATGCTGCTTTGTCAGTTGCCAAATACTGGTTCAAATCTTTGATCATTTCGCGAATATCATCGTCGACTCCCCACATGACTTTCGGCGGAGCAGAGATGCCATATTTCTCCATATATGAAAAGATCAGCGTTTCTTTTCTTGCATAATGTTTGTCGATCTGTAACAGATCCTGCAGTGCTGCTTGCAGACGTCCTTTTTGTGACCAGTCCCCCCCTTTGATTTTCTTGAGCAAGCCGTCGATTTCGTCCGTCAATAACGATTGCAGGACTTGGTTTTCTAGCTTGAGGGTATGGACTGGATGACCAGGTTGTCCATATTCTTCATTTGAATGATGGATCTCGTTGATCGATCCCTTAAATACAGCCGCATGGATATTGCATAGACGTTGGATCTCTGAAGGGTCTAAACCGCTTTGAATCAATGCTTTTTCTGCCGAGGTGATCTCAGTGACATCTACGCCGTCAAATTCTTCATTGAATAAGCGTTTGGCTTCTTCAAAAGAACCGCCTTGATGAAGCAAGCTCAAAATTTCGACGATTCGTTCTTGCCGTTGTTCCTTCGTTCTCATTTGTCGACTCCTTTCACAAGAAAACCTTGGTTTTCAAAAGATTGAATAATTTTTTCCAACGGTATCTTTTTCATTTGTGCGCCTTTTGGAATCGTCATATAGCGACCGGCAGTTTGGAGCATGCCGGGTTTATTGATGGCAGTAAAGCCAAGTTTGCTCATAATGTCTTTGATTTCCGGATATTCCGACACTAAATCAAAGAGATTTTTTGAGAAATCTGCTTCTTTCATTCTTATCCTTCCTTCTACTGAGAATAATTCTCAATCAACTGCATTTATTATATACGAAATTGCTCACAATTACACGATCATTTCCAAATTTGTCTCCCCTCACTTGGCACAAAAAGAAAAGAACCACTTCTCGACCTCTGCGAGCGAATGATTCTTTAATAGCAAGATGAAACTCTTGATTTAGTGATGGAAAATAATCAGCTGCGATAGCGACACACCCATTTTTCTAATCCATCCACCACACCAAAGAAGAAAAAGCCCATCAATGCAATCACAACAATGCCTGAAAGCATTTGTTCATAATCCATTTTAGACCAAGCACTCAAAATCAAGTACCCGACGCCATAAGTCGTATTATAGTTTTCCGCAAAAAACAAGGAGGCAAGCGAGATACCAATACTGACCCGCATGCTGGCAAACAATGCCGGCATGATTGCTGGCAAGATCAAGAAACGGATTTGATGCAGCGGGTTTTGCGTGTAGTTTTGCATCACTTGAAAGTATGTGCTAGGGATCCCTCTCACACCATCGCGAATCGACACCACTACTTGGATGACGATCACTGAAAAAATCAGGATCACCTTTGAAACATTCCCTAAACCAAAAAAGATCATGAAAACTGGCAGAAAAGCGACCTTTGGAATCGGATATAAAAAATATAAGAGAGGATCAATGATTGCTGCTATTTTTGTTCTTCCGAGAAAAATCCCTAAAGGTACACCGATCAGCAACGCAAAAAATAGTGAGATCAGGACACGAATCATACTGGCCCCTGCATGTAACCCTAATTCTGCACGCAATTGCCAAAATCGTTGGAAAGTTTGATAAGGGTCCGGCAGCGAACGGTTATCCGCTAACAAGCTGATTCCCCACCATAATAATAAAAACGACATTGCTCCCCACAAAAAAGAACGTCCGGCTTTCATCTGTCAGCTCCTCTCATCTTTTTTTTCAGCGCTAATGAAAAAGCATAAAAATCCAGGGAATCTCGCCGATCGGTTTGGTGAAAAACTGGGTTTTTGATTTGTTGTATTTGCTGATCTTGAACAAATAAAATGGTCTCCCCAAGATAAGCCGCTTCTTCGGTATCATGGGTCACAACCACTAAGCCATTTTGCAGCCGTTGCTGCTGAGATAAAATCATCGTTTGCGTCCGTTCTTTGGTTTCCTGATCCAAAGACGAAGTCGGCTCATCCAGTAATAAAAATGCTGGAGACGTAATCAACCCTCTCGCCATGGCTATGCGTTGCTTCTGACCGCCACTTAGTTGACTGGGAAATCGCTCTTTCACAGAGACTAATTCGAGTTCTTGCAAGCATGCGGTTACCCTTTTTTCTCTTTGCTCCTTTGGAACTCTTTGAATAAGAAGAGGCATCTCTACCGCTTGATAAACGGTTTGCCAAGGAAGTAGTCGCAAGTCTTGAAAAACCAATTCGATCTCAGAAGGATGGCTATCGCCATAATCGATACGACCTGATTGCGGCAGCTGCCACCCTTTCAACAATGAGAGCAGGGTGCTTTTACCAACCCCTGATTTCCCCAAGACGACGTATGTATGGCCCTTATCTATGGTTAAATCTAGATTGTTAAAGATTAAGCGATCTTGAAATGAAAATGCGACTGATTCTAAATGAATCGCCATAAATTGGCTCCTTCTTTCTAAAAAATAGTTGTTCCCTCTTTCACATTCTATGCTATACTGATTGTTGCGAAAAAAAATAGAAAGGGATGCATTTGATGTTCCGTACACTTGTGTTTCATGAAATACGGCCAGACAATGAGTTAAGTGAGCAACCACGACCAATCGAAGTTGCCGATGGCTATCAAGATGCTCTTCCACTGCCGTTATTCAATAGCTGTTCTCATTTTAAACAACAAATCGACTTTTTGAAAGCAGAAAAATATCATACCCTTACTTTGGAGGAAGTCAAAGACTACTATCTTCAAAAGAAAGCCTTACCAGAAAAAGCGGTTTTGTTGACGTTTGATGATTGCTACCAGTCCATGAAGGAATATGCCTACCCGTTATTGAAAGATGCCGGCTTCAAAGCGACCGCTTTTGTTGTCAGCGGTTGGTTGTTTGCTGAACCGAGCCCTTATCAGCCAGCTGTTTCCAAAACACTCAGTCGCTCGGAATTGACCGAAATGAGTGATGTTTTTGAATACGCCAATCATACGACTCACTTCCATGAACGAAAAGGAATGATGGGCCGCTCAATGTGGGAACCTGCTGAAAAATTTGCGGCTGATTTAGATCGTTGTAATCAAACTGTAGCTATACAAGATGTTTTTGCTTATCCCTTTGGTTTCTATGATCAACAGACGATCAAAACACTAGAAGCGAAAGATTTTGTCTTGTCATTCACGACGATTCCAGGGTTCAACACTCTAGAAACCCCACGTATGGAACTACGTAGAGACATCATTCCCTTCTCACTGGACAAGACATCTTTTGAAGAATTATTCAAAAAGACCTATTAAGAACATCCCTTCAGGGAGTAAATAAGAAAGAGGAACGAAAAATGAAAAAAACCCTTTTATTCACTTGCTTATCATTATTGGCTTTAGGAGTTGCTGCTTGCGGAAATAATTCAGAATCCACTTCAGAAACTAAGACAACTGACACCTCTGCGACAACTGCTGAAGTGACCGATCAAACGTTGAATGTGGGGATTTTACCAGCAGAATCTGCGATTCCAATTATTCTGGCCAAAGAAGAAGGTTATTTTAAAGATTTAGGTTTAAATGTAGAGATCAAGTCCTTTACTTCTCCTAACGATCGCAATGTCGCTGTCCAAGCAAAAGAATTGGACGCAACTATCAGTGATGTGATGACAGAAGCGACATTTAAGCAAAATGGCATTGACATGACAATCACTTCGGACATTCTAGAAGACTTTAAAGTCTTGGCTTCGCCAAATTCAGGCATCACTGAAATGAAAGGATTGGCTGATAAAAAGATTACCCTTGTACCGAACTTCATTTTAGAATACATCATGGACCAATTTGCTGCAGAAAATGATTTTACTTATCAAATCGTTGATATTTCTTCTTTTGCGGCTCGTTCTGAGGCACTATTAAGTGATCAAGTTGATGGTGCTGTCTACACAGAACCGCAAGCGAGTATGTTAGCCGCTCAAGGTGCAATTGTTTTGGGCAGTTCCAAAGAAGCTGGCATCAAAGGTGGTACCTTGCAATTTATGACTGATGTGGTAAAAGATCGACCACAAGATGTTGCCGCATTTTATCAAGCTTACGATCAAGCCATCGATTATATGAACAGCCACAAAGCTTCTGAATATGCTGATATCTTAGCCGACTATCAGTTCCCAGATGCTATGAGTACTTACTTAGATAGCCAAAAAGAAGACTATCCTTATGCTGCCAAAGTCCCACAGGACCAACTAGACAAAATCGTGGCTTGGACTAAAGACAAAGGACAAATTGATCATGCTTACACTTATGAGGAATTGACTGATTTCAGTTTCTTAGCGAACTAATTTCTGATCACTTATTACACAAAACCAATACTCGAATCCATCAAAGCCAGTGCTGTGATAGATTCGAGTGTTTTTTTATTCAGCCATTATTTGACGGATGCTCGGTCACCGAGTATCATTCACTAAAGGGTTGTGAGCGATGAAAACTACTTTATCCGTTCGTTTCACTACATAAGAAAGGGAGAAAATATACCATGCCCAAAATTGATCTTTATTTACTGCAAAAGCCAGAAGAGACACAACTTTATGACTATTTATCTCAATCGGAGTCTTGGCTCCACGCCTATAAACAACTTCATGGTGAATCCTTAGTGATTCATTCTTCTGTTTTGACTGAAAGCATTCTGCCTTTCATTACTCACCCACTTGTATTGGAACTTCTAGAGAAAGAAGATCTCGCGTGCTTGCCTTTAGTTTTTGTAGAAAACAACCTTTATTGTAAAGGGCGTCTTCCTACGCTCCCCGAATGGGAAGAATTGACACACGTTGGTATTTCGATTCAGGAATTAGATTAATCACCGAGCGCCACGAAGACAGCGGTCTATCATGATCTTATATGATGGGGAAAAATATCCGCTAAACTGTCGTTGGTAAGCCTTCTCCTGATGAAAAGATTCGGTCTTTATAGCTATAAAAAATCAAAAATGAATGAGAGTGAAATCATGGAAACAATGACTTTTGAAGAATTAATCCAAATCAACTGTTTTTCTGAAGACAAAGAAGAACGAAAGAAAGCAGCTGAATTATTAGAATATCGTTATGGCTGCGAGATTCGTTGTGGTGAGATGGACAAAAGTGTCCGCTTTGCTCACCATGCTCGCGGCTGTACGATCATTGCTGCGAAACTTTGCGCCAATGTTGTGATTTTCCAGAATGTAACGATTGGTTCAAATCAGCGGTTTAACCGGAAAAAGAATGCCTGGGAAAATCTGGGCACCCCTATTTTAGCAGAAAATGTGATCGTTGCAGATGGTGCCAAAATTCTTGGCCCAGTCATCATCGGTGAAAATACTGTGATTGGAGCAGGCGCCATTATTACCAAAGACATTCCTGCCAATAGTGTAGCCTTTAGCGTCAATCAGTACAAACCAAAAAATCCCGACTTCGATCTTATTATCAATGATCAAAATATCTCTGGAGAAGAGATCATGCGGATCAACGCAGAACGCGTATCCGCATTTAATCAGCAAAATCAGCGCTAAACCAGCGTTAATCTAGCAATCAATGCCGCTTGATAACGGCATTGATTGCTTTTTTTTTGCTAGCAGATCATCCGATTATCGCTAGCAAGACAACCAAGGAATTATAAGCGATATGAGCAAACACAGACTCCCATGGATTTTTGTTGCGTAAATAGACGATTGTCAGCCAAAATCCAATAATAAAGTAAGGGTATAACAAAAAAATATTACCATTAGCATTAACAATATAGGCCCTCGAAAACAACAAAAGACTGCACAATGTCGTAACAATTCTCAGCCATCTTTTCCTACCAGTATAAATAAGCGTATAGCGATAGAACATTTCTTCGAACAATGGGCCTACTACTAATGCCCCCAATAGAAAAGGAACCGTACTCTGAGACGATGGATAATAAAAAGTCAGTGATTGTTCACCTGGAAAGACAATCAGGTTGAAGATAACCGTTGTTAAAAGAATCGCTACAAATGTCAGCAAGCTTATTTTTATCAATGAGAGAACCTTCAGTTCTTTTAAACGATTCAACAAATCCCTATAAAAAAGGATAACAAAGAAACAAAGCAACACTAGCTTGGCGCCCAACTCATGATAGCCCATTAAAAATTTCGCATAGGAAGAAGGAATTCCATGTATGGCTATTCCTTTCCAGATAACAAAAGCCAAAAGAAAAAGTAGTTTCTTCAAGGCTTCACCCCTTTTTGAGTAGTTTCACTAGAATTGCATGGTGCTTCGCTTCACAATTAACCTCTATCAGGATTCTTCTCGTTCCGTTCTTTCTCTTGATTCTCTTTGGGTAGCTTTTAGATCATTCTCGTCATTTTTTTACTCACACTATAATTATACACCATCAAAAGAAATCAAAAAAACATTCATCCGAAAGAATGAATGTTAATCAGCCATTTTTTTACTGAACAATGTCATTGACTGATTGTTTTTTTAGGAAGAACAGAAATGACCGTTCTCGCGACCAAGAGATAGCACCAGATAACAAGAATAAGCTAATGGCCGTTCCTTCCCTCACAACCAAAGGAAATGAAAAAGCTGTAGAAAGGCCGATTGAGATCATGACACACAGCACATCAACACTATACCGATATTGTTTGAAGGAAAAGCGACTTCTAACAGCCATCAGCTGACAAAAATTTTCAATGGGAAATTTCAAGTGATTGAGTCGCAATACTTGTCCCGTAGCGAGTCCTGAAATCAATGTCCCAACGATAAAACATGTGACTTGTGCCAAATAGTTTGGCAATGTCAGTTTTGGCAGTAAGCCATATAAAATACCATTGACTAAATTGCCAAAGAAAAGCAATGCTGCCATCATAATCAAATAGTTGATCCATTTCCGGTAACGGCTTTTTTGACTGTGATCCAGAAACCAACAAGTGACTAAGAAGAGCAGATTGATGGCTGTCGTAATGGTTCCGACCTTGATACCTGTGATTGTGGATAGTGAGACATTCAATGAATTAAAACTGCTTACACCAATAGCTGCTTTGATCGTCAAACTGATCCCTAATGCGCTGATACCATAGAAAAACAGTGACCAAAAGAGGGTTCGTTTCATATGAGATCTCCTTTCATTTGCTCCTCCTCCATTATGTGGTATGCTAAGAAAAACAACTAGGAGATTTCTCCTAGAAAGAGAGAAAAAATGAAACGAACCCTTTATCCTGTTGCCAAAAAATTTCATCAATTGGACTTGCCTTTTTCCACTGGAACATTAGAGCAATCGTCTATTTATGAGTTTTCTCACAACGAGCTCATTCAAGAAGAAGCCGGGACACTGACTCACTTGTACGTGATCCTTGAAGGAAAAGCAAAGATTATCAAGTCTCAAGCCAATGGCAAACGATCGATCTTACAATTTTTGCATTCCGGTGATTTCATCGGAGATCTGACCTTAGTGTCTGCTGAAAAAACGACCAAAGAAGTTTTAGCGATCGGTCCGACTATTTGCTTGGCGCTTCCTATCGATCATGCCAAGCAAGTATTGATGCAAGACATTGATTTTGTCAAAATGATCAGTCGATATATTGGCGATAAATTAATTAGACGGATGGAACATTTCTCCATCAATCAGACTTACCAATTGAATTATCGCTTGGCGCTGTTGCTCTTGGAAGTAGCTGTAGCGGGAATTTATCAAGAAAAACTCACAGAAACAGCAGAATACCTTGGTGTCAGTTATCGGCACTTGACCTACACGTTAAAAACATTCAAAGAAAACGATTGTGTCTATCGTGAATCTGGGGGTTATCGCATCAATGAAGCAAACCTTAAGCAATTGATTCGATCGATGCAAAGCTATTAGACACGCTCTTTTCCTTCTATCACGCTTCTTAGCTGATTGCGCATGCTATTTGCTAATTTGAGAATGGCCACAGTTGAATAGCCAAACTGCCAGTCCCTGAGAAGACGATTTGGTCTTTCCCTTTTTGCGGATAAAGTCTGGAAGTAAAGGTATACTCCCCATTGTTTATGAACACTTCAATCGATGAAGTGTCCATAAACAGTTGGATCTGTCGTAATTCTGATAGTTGAATGCTTCTTTTTTTGCGCCCATAGCCGGAAGGCCCATGAGAAAGAGTAAAAATTTGACCATCATAAGAGAGAATCGTGTCTTGGCGCAAGAGAAGCTGCAGTTTTTTTGTCTGTTGGGTTAGCTCTACCTGCAGTTCGTAGACTTCTCCAGCTAATTCTGGAGCAGTAAAGCTATCTTTTAACTCGACGTTCCAAAAGACAGACTTTCCGCGTAATTTTTGATATTCTGGCAATGGTTGTTGGATCAATCGTTGCCCATTGAAGCTCAATTCTCGCGGCAATGTCGCCGCATGCTGCCATCCTCGGGTAACAGTGGGATTCGAGTATTCAGGACTTGTGTCCCCTAGTCCCATCCAGCCCCATAACAATCTACGCCCTTTTTGATCCAAGAACGTTTGCGGAGCATAAAAATCAAACCCTCGATCCAATTCCACGAAATCCGATGTTGGCTTAAATTTCAAATTTTTCCAATCTACTTCCCCTAATAAGTAGCCAGACTGGTATAAATTATTGAAAGCATAAGCTTGCGGATCTACTCCCTGTGGTGAAAAAAGTAAAATATCTTGTCCGTCAAGTTGAAAGAAATCGGGGCATTCCCACATATAACCAAGGGAATAATCATCCCCTAAAAATATCCCTTGATACGTCCATTGAGAAAGATCCTCTGACTGATAAATCAAAATCTTTCCTTCGCTTTCCCGAGTTCGAGCCCCTAAGATCATATAGTAACGGCCCTCTTTTTCAAATACTTTTGGATCACGGATATGATCGGTAAACCCTGCAGGATATGCTTCATGCGGGATCACTACTTCTTGTTTTTCAATCGAATAACCATCACTAATCACATGGACCGTATTTTGTTCTCTGCCACTAAAAGTATAATCATGGTCCCCTTCATTTTTCACATTTCCTGTATAAAAGAAATGGATCTGATCATCCTTTACAATCGCACTGCCAGAAAATACACCATTTCGATCATACGAATGTTCTGGCGAAAGAAAAATTGCTTCTTCTTTGAAATCTACCAAATTGGTTGACGTTTTATGTCCCCAATGGGGTGCTTCTTTTCCTGCAGGATTTTGAGGAACATATTGATGGTAGAAATGATAAACCCCATTAAACTGACAAAGCCCGTTGGGATCATTCATCCACCCAGTTTCCGGCATTAAATGAAAGTACAGTCGCCAGTTATCCTGAGTGATCTTTGTTTTTAGTTCCGATTGTTGTTCCAGCTCTTGCCAGGCTTCTTTTGCACACAAATCCATCCACCACTTTCTTCTCTACAATTTTTCCATTAATTCTCGGTTGCGCTTAACGTTTGAAGGTCATCCTCAATCGTTGTTTCTTCATTCAATTCATCGGAAATCTTTCTCCGCTGCAGTTGAACGCAGGCAAAGCCCACACTAAACGCAATGAGGATCACTGCAATGTATTTCAACATGGCGCCGAAATCTCCTGTATACAACAACAAACCAGGAATAAATGTGATGCCCATTCCTGTTGCTGCCAATTGGAAAACATACGTCATCAAGCCACCGATGGCCCCTCCAACCATGCCAGAAGCAAAAATACGCAAGGACCGAAGATTGATCCCAAACAATAATGGTTCCGTGATCCCAAACAAGGTTGGTACAGCTGCACTAATGGCATTCGAGCGTTTGACTTTGTTTCGGTAAAGGAAAGTAGCTGCGATTGCTGCCCCAAATTGTCCTGCCATACTCGCTGTTCCTAGAACTTGCAAGACGTTCTCTCCTGAAGTATTTAATAAACCAAGTTCGATGATGCTCAATGAATGATGCAAACCGGTGATAACAATCAATTGCTGAACCGCTGCATATAAGATATAGCCAATACCAAAAGGCGCTTGTACGAGGTAAACAATGCCGTTGATCACTGCTTTTTCTGCAACTTGCAAAATAGGACCTAATGCAAATAAAACTAATGTCAGCGTCACTACGATAGTCAGAAATGGGGTGACGACTAAATCCATCATTTGTGGAACAAATTTTCTAAATCCTTTTTCTAATTTGGAAACAAGCCAACCAACAATAATTGCGGGGAAAATCGAACCTTGGTACCCTGAAATAGAAAGACCGAATAAATGAAGCGGCTGTGCATCGCCACTGGCAACTGCCCAAGCATTGGGTAACTGAGGTGCTACCATCATCAAACCAACAACGATCCCGATGATCGGATTACCGCCAAATTTTTTGGTGGCACTATAAGCAATCAATACAGGTAAGAAAGCAAAGGCGGTATCTGTCAGCATTTCAAAGAGCGCATACCAGTCCGCACTAAAAGGAACCCCTAATTCAACTAGCAGACCACGGATCCCCATCAAAAGTCCAGTTGTAACTAATGCCGGAATCAATGGCACCAACACATCAGAAAGAGTACGAACAACTTTCTGAACAGGCGTCAGATTGGAATAAACATCTTCTTTAAAGGCTGTCTGCTGCTCACCATCTTTACCCATTGTTTGAGCAAAAGCCTCATAAACTTCATTTACTTTTCCAGTCCCAAAAATAAACTGATGCTGTCCTGTATTAAAGAAATAACCTTTGCTTTCAGAAATATTTTCTGCCTTCTTTTTGTCTAGCAACGCATCATTTTTCAAAATAATGCGTAGTCGAGTGGCACAATGCTCATAATTTTTAACGTTTTCCTTACCACCCACTGCTTGGAGCAACTGATCAATGATTTTCTGATCTTTCATTTTAATTTTCCTCCATTTCAACTCACTTTATTTTGTGGAACCGGTTCTACAAAAAAAAGAATAACAGAAACCGTTTGCAAAATCAACCCGTTTTATCAAAAAAAAGACTGTGACATAGTCCTCATCCAACAAGTTAAACCGAATCATGTGCTATTGCGATAGATTCCTCGGACTTTTGCGACGAGGAGCCACTGCACCGTAGGAGCAATAATAGAGACTGTATCATAAGTCCTCATCCAACAAGTTAAACCGAATCATATGCTATTGCGATAGATTCCTCGGACTTTTGCGACGAGGAGCCACTGCACCGTAGGAGCAATAATAGAGACTGTATCATAAGTCCTCATCCAACAAGTTAAACCGAATCATATGCTATTGCGATAGATTCCTCGGACTTTTGCGACGAGGAGCCACTGCACCGTAGGAGCAATAATAGTTAAGGTTCGGATCGTGTTACTTGTCGGAGACTTATGGCACAGTCCCTTTCACGAATCATTATGGTATTTGTTTTATGGGAATCGTTGATTGTTTGATCACCAGTTGATTCGGTAACTTGATCAATTCTGGCACTTGAACTTGTTGGATCAACTTCTGGATCGTTTCCACCGCATCGACACCTAACTGGTGGTAAGGATAGTGAGTGGTCGTGATCGTCGGAAAGACATAATCCGTCGAATCATATCCACCGAAGCCGCTAAGGGAGAAATCCTCCGGCACTCGCAAGCCTAACTCATGCGCGGCTTTCAATACGGCAACAGCAATGTTGTCTGTGGCACAGGCTAAATAGGTCGCTTGATTCTCTTTTAGAAATAAGCAAGCTTTTTGATAGGTTTCACTTCTGGAAAAAGACGTTTCGATGAAAGATAATTTGGTCCCTTCCATTTGAGCGACCACATCCGTAAAGCCTTTTTTTCTCAAGATCCCTACTGCTTCGTCTTTTTCAGTCACTCCGATAAACAAAAAAGACCGATGGCCGAGTTTAATTGCATACTCTGCCAGTTTCTCTCCCGCACGATAATCATCATGGACAATCGAATGGACTCCTTGTAAGTGTTGACCCAACATCAGTACAGGAACGGTCAATTGCTCCAAGACTTGTGCTAGCTCACTCGTAATCTCTCTAGCCAGCATAATGATACCAGCAACCTTTTGCTTGACCAGCATCTCAATATTTTCTAATTCACGTTGTTCATTTTGATTGGAATTCGTGATTAACAATTGATAACCATTCTTTCGAGCTGTTTCATCGATCCCTTCCAACACACTGTTGGTGGAAGGAGAATCCAGCCTAGGAATGATCACTCCCAACAGTTTTGTGTCTTGTGCTTTTAAACTGCGGGCAAACGTATTGGGCCGATAGCCGGTCTCTTCAATAATTGCATCAATTTTTTTACGTGTTTGCTCGCTAACATATCCATTATTCAAATAGCGGGAAACGGTGCTTTTAGCAACGCCTGCTTTTTCAGCGATATCTTTAATCGTTACCGTTACCATAGTCACCCTACTTTGCTTTTTCTTTTATTATACCAAGAACTGAAACAAAAATAAGCACTGATTCTCTTTCGGATACCATTCACTTTATCAAAAGACAGGAAGCCACAAAAAAAGATGCTTGCTACTCATGAAAGAGCCAGCAAGCATCCGTTTATTTCTCGTGATCAAACGTTCAAGATCCACATAAAACCAATAAAAACAAAGAATAACACATACATGATCGGTGAGACTTCTTTACCACGTTTGGCCGCAATCATTGTGATTGGATAGAAAATGAAACCTAGCGCGATCCCGTCAGAAATACTATAAGTCAAAGGCATGCCTAATAAAATCAGAAAAGAAGGAATCGCGATTTCCATTTCATGCCATTTGATTTCTTTTAGTGATTGCGCCATCAGTACTCCGACAACAATCAATGCTGGTGCTGTAACCTGAGAGGTTACTACTGATAAAAGCGGAGAGAAGAATAGACCAAATAAAAAGAAAATACCTGTGGTCACAGCTGTTAGTCCAGAACGACCGCCGACAGCGATCCCTGCTGAAGATTCAACATATGCGCCTACTGGAGAAGTTCCTAGTAATGATCCTGCCAACATTGCTGTCGAATCTGACGCTAATGCTTTCCCCACTCGAGGCATCTTATTGTCTTTCATGAAACCTGCTTGATTGGCTAAACCAACTAACGTACCGGCAGTATCAAAGAAAGTGACTAGTAAGAATGTTAGGACAACGACCCACATTTGCAATGTGTTGATGTCACCGACATGCTTCAATGCGACTAAAAAAGTCGACGACATACTAGGTGCTGCCGAAACGATCGAACTTGGTGCGTGGATCAAACCTGTCACTAAACCGAGAATGGTCGTCGCTGCCATCCCAATGAAAATCCCGCCAGGTACTCGACGAACCATCAACACAGCCGTAATGACCAAGCCAAAGATCGTTAACCATGTCGTACCTACACTCAATGATCCTAAGGCAACTAATGTTGAATCGTCGGAAACAATGATCCCACCTTCACTAAGACCAAGGAAAGCAATGAACAAGCCTATCCCACCAGAAATAGCATATTTCAAGTCCGAAGGAATCGCATCAATGATCATTTCACGAAGTTTAAAAATCGTGATTGCAATAAAAATCAGCGAAGCGACAAAAACACCGGCTAGTGCCGTTTGCCAAGGCACACCCATCCCGATACAGACTGAATAAGAAAAGAACGCGTTGATTCCTAACGCAGGAGCTGTCGCAATCGGGTATTTTGCCAAGACTCCCATCAAAATACATCCGAGGGCACTTGCTAATGCTGTGGCTGTAAAGACCGCTCCCTCATCCATACCGGAAGCACCAAGAACCGTTGGATTGACAAAAAGAATATAGGCCATTGAAATAAATGTCGTGAATCCTGCCAAGAGTTCCCGCTTGATGGTCGTGTTGAGCTCATCAAGCCCAAAATAAGAGTGAAGCACATTTTTCATTTTTTGAATCCTCCATTATTCAGATAGGGCGCAATTATTTTCCCTCTGAATCCTTAATAAAACAACGAAATCAATGATATACCAACTTTTCCTCCAAGTAAATAAACTTTTCTAAAAATTTCAGAACTATTTTCATTGTCATTTAAGATGCTAAAAACCGTTAATTTCCCATACACAGTGCCTCATACTCGTTATGCTTCGATTGTACCACTTGAACAGTAAAAACAAAAAAAGTCTGTACTATCAAAAACAAAAATAGGCAGCCAAAGAACGATCATCTTTTCCGCAGAAAAGACCAATCCTACCTGACAGAAAGATTCTATCAGGATTTCTTTTGCTGACCTATTGGATAAACTGTTTTTGTGAAAGATTAATCTACAAAATTTTGCTCTTCTTCCATCAAAATCTTTAACTGTTCTGCTGTCGTTCGTTTCATTGACAACGGCGGCAACTCTTCCAACGTAAAAAAGCCACTGGCAGAGGTTTCACTGTTCGTCACAAAAGAGCCCTCTTTGATCGAACAGGCAAAAACTAATTTATAATATTGAAACAATTGTGGAATATCTTTGCGCAGATTAGTATCAAATACTGCACAAAGTTTGTCAACTTCAACAACTAATCCTGTCTCTTCCAACACTTCTTTTATAACGTTTTCTTTGGGTGAGAAACCGACTTCTGCATAGCCACCAGGTAAAGACCACTCTTTTGTATGAATGTCTTCCACTAATAAGACTTTGTTATCCTGACGAATCAATGCTCGAACATCTACTTTTGGCGTTGGATACCCTTCATTGGTATCTAGCACAAGTTTAAGCGTATCGGTTGTTCCTTCCGTCGATCGGCTCATCAGTTCCACTAGAATTTCTTTCATTTCGACATAACGCTCTTGATCATAAATATCCTTGCCATAATAGATCCCGGCATCAGCGATTGCTAGCAATCGCTGATACTTCTCAAAAATCTCCTGCATCTGATCCCCTCGCTTTGTGCTCTGTCATTCTCTCTTTATGATAAAGCAAATCCTGGCAGATAGAAAGCCAGACAGCACTAATTTCTAAAGTCAGCTGGCATTGGTCAACAAGCAATCATTCTTTGCGATAGATCATGCTTTGCTGGATTTGCTTTAACGCAAAATCCATGAGAAAAATCAATCCCATAGCCAATAAGCTACCGATCAATGTTCCCGAGAAACGCCAAGGAATCAGATGGAGTGGTACAAAACTACTGCCGATTGTCATCAAAAGCAGCACTTGCGGATTGGTAAAAAAGTTGGCGATCGTGTAATTGACAGGCATGAAATATTCTGTCAATACATTCAATACAATCAAAATAGCAGCTTTTGCTTCTAGTGGTAAATCCAGTGCCATGAGTAAAAAACCTAATAAAAGCCCAACTATTCCTCCTAGCACACGACCGATTGTCCTTTTTTTGATGTTTTCCATATGTTCGCCAGCGAGTACCGCGGCTGCAGAAATCAAGATCCAATAACCATTGCTTGCTCTCAACAGATACCCACTATAAGTAGCAATAAATAAAATCATCGAAAAATGCATCGCTTTTAGGATCATTTCCGGTTGGTGGTAAAGAGCGACATAATACTTGTCTTTGAGAGAAAGCTGCTGAAAGCGATCTTTGGGTAAATGAAGAGGCAGCCTTTCTGCAGCGGAGATCAGCAACCCAGCCACCAGAGAACCTACGATTCCATAAAGAAGATAGGAGCTTTGATGAAGAATCGCCAGTAAAGCAGCTGTCACATTCTGTGTTTGATGGTGAAAATTGAATCCCGTTGCGTAGAGCATCAGTACAAAGAAATAATCTGGTTTTGGCAAGCGGTAGATTTTGGAAAGTAAAAAAGCTGTGAAGGATAAGCAGCCGATGATAAACGGTGCACTCCAAGGAATCAATGAAGTAATCGCCCCTAAAATAAAGGCACTCAACAATGCAAAACCGTGGATCAGGATTGCTTTTATATTGTAACTGAATGAACGGTGCTGAAAAGCCAAATAAGAAAAAGCTCCCATGGCTCCAACAGAACAAATCATGGGGTCTTTGGAAAGAATCCCAGTAATCAAAGGAACGCCCATTGCTATGCCAGAGCCCAATGGACGTAATAGTTTGGTAGTTAAATTCATGACATTCCTCCTCTAGCCCCTATTGGGAGCGACATCTTTTATAAGTGGTTGTTTGGGAAAAAATTAGTATGTAAATGATCAGAAGAAAGCAAGATCTTCAATGAAAAAACACGGCATAACTGGTGAAGCAAGCTATAGAAGATGGAAGATTTTTAACAATGGAAAAAACAAGCAGCGACTTTCTAACAGAGAGGCAACGGCCTCTCTATCAATTATAGGAATGAAAATCGAAATATGCAAACTTTTCAAGAAAGTTTCGTGAATCACTTGATCTCAGTTAATCTATCAGAAAAGACGGTGCTCTCTCATTGCCGTCAATTATAAGGTTCAAGTGATATAAAAAAGATCAAAACTATTCTGGAGCAAACAAGAAGTTGCACTCAGTTAGTTTTGATCGAATCATTTTATTCCTTTATCTCCTTTAGGATAGGAAAAATTTAGTCCTCCTTTATTTTACAGATGCACTAGAAACAGCATCGACTCCGACAGCCTCTGGCGCACCAGTTGTCGTAGCTGGCTCTGCTTTATCTTCATGGACAGAAGCACTGGTAACAGCATCTGAGTTCTCGTGAACAGAAGCGCTAGAGACAGCATCTTCGTTTCCCACCAATTTTTGACCGGTTTGTTGCAGATACCATTCAATGATCGGTTTGAAATCTAGAATATACTCGTTGATACCTGCATATTCACCATTTTCATCATGCATGGCTTGGTAATTGTGGACAATGTATTTTTCTGGAACCTGTTTTGGCACATGAACCCGAACAGCATCTGTAGCACCGCTGCGCAATTGTTGGATCACCCATTCCACATTTTTATATGATTTTTCAGGGTGACAGTTTGCTAATGGATTGCCCACCTGACCGGGAACACGAGCTGCCAACATTTCATGGGCTTCTTGACGCAAGTTATAATACAAGAATTGATTATTGCTATCCGCAAAGGTCAACTCCATCGGCATTGAATCTAAAAAGTAATTGATTTGATCGACGGTCAATAATCCACGGTTCAACTGAACATAGGTATTTCCAGAAACGGCTCCTACTGCTTCTGCAGCTTTCTCAAGCCATTGATCATCAGACATATCAACACCTTCCACCGTTGTAGCGATCTTCCCAGTCGCATGTAAATCTTCTGGTGGCAATTGTTTAGGTCCAGCTAATGCAGAGACTACGTTAATGAATTTGACGAAGCTTGCTAACGTGCTGCCTAAAAAATCAATTGTTCGTTGATCGATCAGATTTCCATCTTCATCAAAAGCTTCTTTTGACTTTCCTAGTAAAAACTCATTCCCCGGCATCACAAGTGCATTGACTCCTGGGGCATCCAAGATTTGACGCAAATGCAACTGTGATCTGGAAGTCCCTTGATCATAATACGAAGCACCCACGACCATTACTGGCTTATTTTCAAGGGGATGAATCTTAAATGAAAGCCATTCCAAGACACTTTTCAGGCCTGCTGGTACTGTATGATTGTGTTCTGGTGTAGCAATAATTACGCCATCGGCTAAAATGATTTTTCGATTTAGTTGCTGGATCTCTGGACTGTTCGTTTGATCATCATCTTGATTGAATAATGGCAAATCTTTGATTTCGACCAGTTCCAAAGTAAAAAGTTCGGTGAATTGTTTTTTGATGAATGATAATAATTTTCGATTGGTTGAAACTTCTGCTGTTGATCCGACGATACCGATTAATTTCATCTTTTCTATCTCCTATCGCAATTAAATGGTTTCCCAAGAAAAATTTTCTGCTTCACGTTTATTGGCTTGATGGGCATGTTGTAACTGACTTGTAATTGTCACAAACAAGAGAAAATCACTGAATAGTTCCCGCAATTTTGTTACTTGCTCTTCATCTTTCAGGCGTCCTTGTTCATCAAAAGCTTGCAATGAATGTCCCAAAAGAAATTCTGAACTTGGCATGATCCGTGCTTTTAATTCCGGTGAATCTAAAATCTGCCGCAAATGAGCCTGTGCTCTGGAAGACCCTAGTGTGCCATACGACGCCCCTGTGATCATAACGGGCTTATCAACAAAAGGAAAAATACCATAAGAAAGCCAATTCAAGGCATTGATCAGCGAAGCTGGAACGGCGTGGTCATATTCTGGGGTACTGATGATCACGCCATCAGCAGCTTCAATTTTTTCTGCAATCCTTCTGACTGCTTCCGGCAACTCATGGTCTTCCGGCTTATTGAATAAGGGAAGACCGGCGATTTCGACAAGTTCGATCTCCGCTTCACTAGCAAAAAAGTTTTTCATGAAGTTTAACAGATCGCGATTCGTTGATCGTGATGAGTTGGTTCCTACTAAGCCTATAAATTTCATTTTTTATTCTTCCTTTCCAAAATAATTTTCTTTGATCCCTGACGTGTGGCAGACCCGATTCTCCCTTGTGACAAGGATTCCTTCGATTCCGGTCTGAGCTTTCAATTGATCCACCACTTGAACAATCGGTTTACCAAATAAACGAGTTGTCCAGATTTCTCCTTCCAACGATGACTTAGAAACAATGGTCAGACTCGCTAAGTCACTTTTGGTTGGAAAGCCTGTTTTAGGATCAATAATGTGATGATAAACGGATGCTCCTTGCTGTAAATAACGTTCATAGATACCAGAAGTCACAAGCGAGGCATTCTTGACTTTGATGATCTCCAATGATTGCTGCCTTGTTCCTTGGGGGTCTCTGATACCGATACGCCAAAAACCATCCTGATGTTTAGGAGACACTCCATAGGTCACGATATTGCCACCTAAATTGATCAAAGCATAAACAGCATGGTTCTGATGGCAGTACATTCGTAATTTATCAGCAATGTAGCCCTTAGCTAATGAACCGAGGTCTAGCAGCATTCCCTGTTTTTCCAAGAAGACACTTTGCTCTTGCTCATTCAGACGAATTTGTTGCGGGTCTGTCAATGGCAATAGTGCAGTTACTTCTGAGGGTGTGAGGACTTTTGCATCCGTAAATCCGATCCGCCATCTTTGGACAAGAGGACCAATCGCAATATTCAAGTGACTGTCTGCTGCGCAACTATGATATTTGCCGATTTTGATCAGCTCATAAAGTTCTGGATCGACGACCACAGGATGTTGACCAGCTGCGTGATTCACCGCCATCAATTCTGAGTGGGGATCGTTTGCGCTAAATCGTGTTTCATATTCATGCAGCAGGCGTTCTAATTCTGATAGCAACCACATTGGATCGTTATGGGCAACTTGTAATGTGATGGTTGTACCCATTCTATGAATGACCCTTGTTTCTTCTCGAAAAAAGCCTTCACCCATTTGTATCCCTTCTTTGATTCCAAAAATCAAACGACTCGCTAGCGAACCATCATTTTTGTTAGTATTTTCACAATCAGAGAATACTCCTTTAAAACATTTTTGTCAATATCATTATATATTTTTTTATATATTAAACCGCGCTAATATTATATAAAAAAAAGAGG
>NZ_BCQE01000009.1 GCF_001544275.1 Enterococcus gallinarum NBRC 100675
TTAAAAAAAGAAAACAAAGAAATAGCCGTAACAAAAGATAAAAAAACGATACGTATCAATTCCTCGTCATTTTCTGAAGCAAGCAATTCAATCAATCCAACAACTGCCATAAATACGAATGATAACCAAACAACAAAACTAATAATCAAAAATAATCAGTCTCCTTGTTTCTAAGAACCTTCGTTTGTTTAAGTCCCTTCGTTTATTTATCAGCTCTTTTACTTATGAAAACTAAGCGCTTCTCTCATTTCCCTTACTTCTGCCATAAGATATGGGAAATCTAAAAAACAACAAATCAATGCTGCGCCAATCATTCCAAAGAAAAAGACTGGCGCTCTTCTATAATAGAACGATCGAAGTCCTTCATGTAAACAAGTAGCGATTACCAGTAAAACAAACAGACGCATCGTCCAATGAATACTTTCCGCAGACATTTTCTCTCTCCTTCCTTTTTCTACTCTTTCAATAAATGGTACTTTTCCCGGAGATACATCAGTTTCGATCGTGAAAGTTGATAGGTTTCACAGAGATGCTTGACTTTCTTTCCTGCAAGTAAACCTGAAACTATCCGTTCTTCTAATCCTGGACGCAAATCAAAGTAATACTGATGGGATCGTTTTTGAAACGTTTCTTTCGTTTCTCCGTCTTGACGAACCAGATCGATGGGTATACCTAAAATCACGAGTAACCGATCCCGTCGTTTGATTGCTTGCGGATCATCCGCCCAATTCGGGTGGCGTTCTTCATCGGTTAATTCAAATAATGCTTTTCTCGCCAGCTTTTTTACTATCACATTCCCCTCACTCATTCTGCTGCTCACACTCCTCTAACACCAAATACTGATCAATCTGATCTAATGTTTGGTGAATACATACCAGTGAAATCCCAGAAGTCTTGGCCAGAGAAACAATACAAACAATCGATAGCGTTAAGGCATCGGCCGCACTTAAATTCCCTACACTTACTGACAAATCATTCCCTTGTTTTTCAAACACCACACAACCATTCACTTCTCTATTCATCTTCTTTTCTACCTTCTTTCTTTTTTTGATTGGTTGACCGGTACGAGTATTCCGTGTTGAAAATCATTTTTTGTTGGGATTTTTTGGTTTTAATCGGTCAAATACAAGGAGTTTCAAATACTCGCACCAGTCAGCCAACCACTCGTTTCCCCTTTTTTCTCTTTCTTTTCTGTTGTATACTTGATTTGAGCTAGTTTTCATATCATCAGTTTCATGGATACCCATCAACCCTAAACAATCTAGCTCAGCGGCTGTCGTTTGTCCTTTCACGACAGCCTTTTTTATTTGAAGCGCTTCGGTCGCTGTTCCAGTAATGCACAAATCTGAGCAACCATCCAATGCATGCAACAACCCAACAAACGATACATTCCCCAGAAAAACAAACAGATACAAAATAGCATGATGCCATACACGACTTGGCTCATTTTTCCTCCCCCTAACGAATATCCACATCTGGTAATATTGCACTTGGCTTAATGGTGATTTTGAACTGATATTGATTTGTTTCTTGCCATTCCAATTGTTCCACGATATAAACCGTCGTTGGTGATAAGCCTAGAAAATGCTTTTGAAATTGATCCTCGCCAGTTTTTGCAGTAATCTCCAACTGATTATCGCCTATATCTGCTGCAATAGAAAAGTTTCCTTCAACGGTATACAGTACTTCATCCGTTACAGTGTTGATAAACGTCACTTTTCGTAATACTTTAAAATTATCGGCATCTTCACTCAAATTATAGGAGGCAATATCTGCATCCGTACAACCACTGAATAGGAAGAGCCCCATTGATACCAAAACCACAGATATGATTTTTCTCATTTATTCTCTTCCTTCCTGCATACAAATCTGACGCTCCACATCTAAATCATAAAGCAATAACACTTCTCTCAGCATCTTCATTTGCCGAAAAATAACGGAATTTGGTACGCCTAATTCATGAGAAGCACGAGCGACATATTTCATACACAAAGCTAACGCTTCTTCCTTGTTTAGATTGTATAATGTAAATACATCTTTTCCTTCCATAGGTACAATACAGAAAAAACAATCATTTGCAATCTCCATCTCTTCACTTTCTCCTTTCTGTTTTTCTTTCAATCAAGTGTGTTAATCAATAATGAAATTACCTCCAATATTCCTTTACCAATTGATCAAATCGGTAAAGCAGATAGATCTCCACATCATTCTCAAGCAACCACTCTACGCCTATTTCCCAATAAGCGCCATTTTCTACTGCACGAAACACCCGTTCTTCAAAATTTTCAGGTACAAGTATCAAACCATCCTCTTTGGAATTGACCACGATTGCTTTGAAGGCACCTTCGTCAATCCCACAGTTTTGTTCATGAGATACCACACGAACAATATCCCCATGTTTTACCTCTTCCACTTTTTCCAATGGTTTCAACCCCATCGAATTTCCTCCTTTGATTTATTTTCTCTATTAGCAACAAACCGACCACCCCAATTCGTTTAATCGTCGTTGATTGTTCAGCTTTTGAATTTCTAGCGGCGGTAACTCCGTTACGCTGTACCCTTTTAATACTGTTACCACATCCACAAAGTTATATTTGATTTCTGTGATTTCCCTTGTGATATAAAAAGCATTTTCTCCCAATTCACATACATCTCCAACTTTTACCGTTCGTCGTTTTTCCCAGGAAGGCAATGCATTCATCGAAGCTGTTTTGCAGGTGCTTATGATTTCTGTTTCGCTGGAAACTCGATTGTTTGGATCGAACGTACCGATTTTTTGCGCGACTACTGTTGCTTCAATCAGGTCATGTTGCCAACCTGAATTGCCTCCCATATTGACATATCTTGCTTTCACTCGATTTTGGGCAATCGCTCGAACAATCCAACATTCGCTCTCATGATCAAAGAAATCATTGCGCTTGATCGAGTTGTTAAACCCGATCTTTTGTAATTTGATTTGTTTAAGCATCCTTTCACCTGTTTCTATTATTCGCTGACGAAATGTTTCCCAAGTTTCCAATGAACAAACGCTTCAATCGTCACTCCGTACATATCACAATAACGCGCTAACTCATCTTTTTTCCAACTAATTTCTGATTTGCCTGTATCTAAGTTAATGGTCCGAATCGAAAATAAGTTTTTATGTTCCCAAACAATTTCCAGTCGTTCTTCTTTTGTAAGAGGCTCTTGGATTTCGACCAATTCCATCACTTGTTTGATAATTTGCAGCTTTTGATTAAAGGGTATGTCTTCTCTCAACAGTTCATCGTTGATCAATTCTGCTAAAAGCATTTCTTTTTCATTGATTGTATCCGTATTTTCTCTGATGATTTTGGCCATCGTATCCGCTCGTTTTTCTACATGATCCATGTTCTTTCCCCCATTCTATCTTTCTATTCATCTCATCTGCTGACTCCTACGAATGTCGGGAGGTGTCTAAACCGATGACCCAGTGAAAAAAGAAAGTGAAAAAAACACTGGGGGAGGAGCCCGACACTCGCACGGGTCAACAGATCTGAAAACATGTTTATCAGTAAAAGAATTGCTCTCTTTCTGTCCAAAACTGCAACTTCCGTTGAAAATGCTTCTTATGCAGGCTATCGCTGATAATCCGCTCTCGATCACCGATTTGTTCCCATCCGCCAACGATCGCATATTGATACACCCAAGCTTGACCAGAGATTTCCGCATAATCTTGAATCCGCGCAAAATCACTGATGACGGCACAGCCTTTTACTTTCGCATGATCGAATACTTCCGCACGTTGCGTCAATCGGGCGTGTTCTGAAACGATCGCAAAATCACTCACTACCACATAGCCATACACTTCCGCTTGGTCTCGGACCTTTGCCCATTTTTGAATTTGGGCATGGCCATGAACCCAGGCATCATCACACACTATCGCTTCATCAGAAACCCAACAAGTATCCTCATGTGAAAGATTTTCCTGTTTCTCTATCCAACCACCCACCTCGCCGGCTTTCACGGTTCCAAACGATCGACACGCTTGAATCCGATACAGTGTTCGCTGTTGATACGATTTGGTCTCGCCTGTAAAGCAATATTTTGGCTCTCGTTCTCTTTCAGATCGTGTCATATTTCTCTCCTCCCTATTTCGCTAGTAAAGATACTTCACGGCATGTTTAAAAACGACGATTGGGCGTTCTTTTCCTTCCGCTTCCAGCACCAATTCATATTTCGTCAGTTGAATCAATGTTCCTACCATCACTTTCCCGTCTAAAAAAGCAATTTTGATTTTTTGACCTTTCTTTTGTCCGAGAGGTCCCATTGCTAGGGGCTCTTTTATGAGGTGTTTCTTTGATGGAATCCCCTTTTGCTCGTCGTTTCTTCTTCTCGCTGGTATTTTTTCTTGCTTCAAAAAACTCGCTCCTTTTCAATCAATTCCTTCTTTGCCTTTCTCTGTTCTCTTCTTCGATCTACCCTAACGGGCATTCGACTGGATTATGGCGTCCGGATCCAGAAACCCTAGTAGACAACGGTAAATGCTCGCCCATCTTCTTGATAGGGTCTTCGCAAGTGCCTACATGTACTCCCGCATACGCTCAGAAAAAGTCTTTTCAAAAACTTCCCCTAAGTGATCTCCACATTACTGGAAATCTGATTTTCTATTTCAAAAATGTACGTAACCTTATCCCCTTAGTAGCGGTTCTGATTAGATAAGGCGCTATGGCTGATCGTTCCGATAATCTTCTTACTTGTGCCATCTATGGTTTACCGAAAACCGTCATCGTTTCCGTTCATTCCTGTTCCCAGTTCCTACCGCATGGACTCACACTACCAATTCGTTGTTGTACATGTGTAAAAGAGAACCGACGTTGATGTCAAAAAAGGTCTAGCACGTATGCCCTAACTTTAGCCGCAGACTCCCTAAGTCTACGGTATTCGCTAAGTCCTCCATAGATTTTCCAAGCGTCCAATTACTTTCGATCAGATGTTAAGGTACATCGAAAAAGAGAACATCAAGTGTTTGTGTATTCAATTTTTAGCCTTTACTCTGTCGCCCTGTTGGAAGCAGCCAACGTAACGGCTGTTCAGGTTTCAAGCGGCGTGCGATCGTTTTTCCTGACGCATCCGTTACGCGTTTGATCTCTGGATAGATCGCTTTTAAGGGCAAAGTCTGTTTTTCATAGATTTTACGCTCCTTTCCTTCATGGTATTCCTCAAATTCCACAACATCTCTGTCTTCGACACGAAACTTTCTGATATGGCGAATGATCCGTTTCTTTCCGTCCGATAAATAAACCGTTTCAAATGCGGGAAAACACTGGCACTCTGCCCCGAGACGTTGGATATCCGTCATCCGAAAAATCCCTTGATCCTTCACCCGTGGGCCGGATTTTTCAGGAAATGCTTGGTTTCTGTCCATTCCTTTTTCGCCTCCTCCGTTGATACTCTGTCACGTATTCTTGCGTGTCTGTTTGGTAAAATGTCCTACGACATACCCAATAAAAAGGCTGGTACGGATGTCTCCGCTGGGCAATCAAAAGCCCGTTCAAATCATAGATCGTCGCAAGTTGTGGGTAAATCTCCGCAAAATCGTAGGTCTCTAAGTAAAACCGTTGCGTCTTGTATCGCTTTTTTCGAGTGGGTGGTTCAGGAATCACCAGGTATTCACGAAATTTTCCTTGGTGTTTATGCCATTCAAAGAATCGAACAACAGGAATCTTCTCAATGGAGCCGTCAGAAAAATGGAATCGTCTGGTTTCGTCAAAACTGCCGCAAGTCACACAAAAAGCATCAAAGTGTTTTTTCGTGAAATACTCCTGTTCATAGACTTTTTCTTTTACCATTCCCTCAACCATTCTGGATCGCTTCATTTCTAAGCCAATCCGTTAAGTGAAGGATCGGTGTTTCTTCGATCTCTGTATAAAGCCACGTTTGAGCTTCTTTTCGATCTCGTTTTTTTCGTTTTCGAATCTCATTTTCCAGCCCTGGAATCAGCGGAAGTTGTTCGGTGTCTGGTACAGGTTCTTTCTGACGATCCGCCGTATACATACAAGCTTCCCAAAAGGTTTCTATCGTAGCATGCCATACTTTTTCCCGGTTGACATAAGGCTTATCCTTGGCACGATTGATTTTTTCCTGAGACAAGAATCGTAAGACGCAGGTAGATAATTCTTGTTGGAAATTTTCTGCACAGATCCGATAGTTTGTGCCTTGAGACGCGAGCTTTTGTTTTCGATATTCCACTTGTTTTTTTGTTTGATAGGCAATATCAATCATGTCTTCTGCCGCAATGACACTGGGACTAAATAAAGCCATATGTTGCAAGGCCTGATCTTCAAAAAATGTGCCTTGATGTGTCTGGACAAAATGTGTGCGTAGGATCGCTTCTTGTTCGTATTGTTTTTTCTCCTCGAACGATTCCTCCACTGGCGCAAAACGATCGTTGAGAGAATTCCTTGTCTTTGTATCGATGTTTTTAGTATCAATATTTTTAGTATCAGGTAGTTCTTTTAGATCTTTACATACCTCAAATTTTGAGGTTACAGCATTAGACCGGGATTTATCGGCCCTCTGATTTTTTTCGAGATTTTTCGATTCCTGATTTCTCAAGCTTTTTGTCGGTTCTCCTGTACCCTCATTTTTTGAGGTTACAGCGTCAGACCGGGATTTTCCTGTATCCTCAAATTTTGAGGGTACAGGAGTTTCACTTGTTTTCTCAGGAAGTTTCACCTCATTGGCCTTCGGCACCGCTGGGACATTTCCTTGCATCATTTGTCCAAGATATTCTGATTGAATATCTCCATTGGCATAAAACGGATCGTTCATAAGCGTCCCATCTTTTTTCCAGGTCTTTTCCAAAAAAACATCTGTTGGCAGGATCTGAATTTTCCCAACATAAATTCGATTTGGTAATTTCTTAACCACCTTCCCATTTAAGAATTGATTCCCTTGATGTTCAATTCGAACCAATCCTTCTTTCTCCATTTGTTCCATGATCTTTCGAATGGTTTGTTCGGAACGTACTTTCGTATAAAACTGCATCTCTTTGACCGTCATCAAAATATAAGGTTTTCCCTCTTTGTCTAACAAAGTACGTTCACTCTGTTCATTGAACATCAAACGATCCACCATTAATCCATATAAAATCCCAGCTTCAATAGGCAAATAATAATAGCGTTCGATCTCATTGAATATCTTGTAATACTTCACAAATGTCCCTGTTTTTAGATCCGCTAACGTATATGGGACAAACACATTTGATTCTGCCATCGACATTTCCTCCTTTGTCATTCACCAAACACAAAAAAACTTCTGTGAACGAATTGTTCTGTCAGAAGTTTTTTGCTTGTTATTTTAATTTCTTTCTTGCCTGTGTCTGTTGAAAAAGGAGATTTTTCTCTCATCAATTTCTCATCTGTCTGGTAAATATTATACACTTACTAAGGATTTATTTTCGTCATGCCGCTTTACTATTTTTTTTAAGTAAGTTGTTTTACTATAGAAGAAAGAAACAAATGAGGTGTTAAAATGAACTACCCAAAAAAACTAGCTGAGCCAATCATTGAACAATCAAAAGCCTATCAGCTTGAAGGTTTTGTTCCTGGTCAAGGACCACTTCATCCTAAATTAATGATCGTTGGTGAAGCACCTGGACGTACCGAAATCGAGAATTTTATTCCTTTCAGTGGCCAAGCAGGCAAAGAACTGATGGCCTCTTTGGCGTTAGCCGGACTGACACGTGAAGAGGTATATATCACGAGTGCAGTACGGAGCCGTCCCTATTCGATCAAAGAACGAATCAACAAACGAAGTGGCGCACATGAAGTAGTGCACCCCAATCGAACGCCAACAAAAAAAGAAGTCTTGTTGCATGCGCCTTTATTGGATTACGAAATCCAAAAGGTAGATCCGCCTTTGATTGCTACGGTTGGAAACATCGGGTTACAAAGATTATTAGGCAATCGCTATTCCATTACAAATGTTCATAGGCAGCCAATCAGAAGTGCGATCCAACAGTTGAATGCTGAAAAAAATGGTTATACGTGGTCTGACAAACAATACCTGATTGTTCCAATGTATCATCCTGCTGCTATTTTTTATAATCGAACATTGGCTGAGCGGATCCATCAAGATTGGTCTGGCTTGAATCGCATCAGAGAGTATGGCTTGCACTAACATCTCGCATTTCTGTCTTTTAGTTGCGGCGATAATGAGGGATTGTTTTTTCATAAGCAGTAATTTTTTTTTCTTCTTGCAACGTGATGCCAATTTCATCTAATCCATTGACCAGTTTGTGCTTCCATGTTGCATCGATCTCAAAAGGATAGACCGTTTGTTTGACAGTTACTTGCTGTTTGGGAAGATCAATAGCGATCCTCTCATCAGGAGCCAATGCTGCCAATTCTTGACGAACAGAAAGCGATAAAACGATAGGCAACAAGCCGTTTTTCGTTGCATTCATATAAAAAATATCGCTAAAACTGCCGGCAATCACTGCACGAAAGCCGTAGTCCATCAGCGCCCAAGCCGCATGTTCACGCGAAGAACCAGAACCAAAATTATCTCCAGAAATGAGAATAGACGCTTCTTTGTATTCTGGAAAGTTCAAAATAAATTCAGGATTTGGACGGCGCTTTGGTAAATAGCGCCAATCATCAAAAAGGTATTGACCAAATCCTGTCTTTTCAACCCGTTTTAAATAGTTTTTCGGTAAAATTTGATCAGTATCAATATTATCATTCATTAATGGGATCGTTTTCCCTTGATAGTAAGTGAAGGCTTCCATTAATTTTTCCTCCCGACGATTTCTCGAACATCTACAAAACGTCCATAAACAGCGGCAGCCGCAGCCATTGCTGGACTGCATAAATGGGTACGGGCATTCTTACCTTGACGTCCAACGAAGTTCCGATTTGATGTAGAAGCACAATGGACGCCCGCTGGTACTTTATCTGGATTCATGCCTAGGCACATGGAACAACCAGGCTCTCGCCATTCGAAACCTGCATCTTTAAAGATCTGATCTAACCCCAGTTCTTCTGCCGCTTTTCTAACTGGACGTGATCCTGGAACCACGATGCCAGTGACCCCATCTTTGATTTTTTTTCCTTGCAAAATAGTTGCGGCTTCTTGCAAGTCAGAGAGTCGACCATTTGTGCAGGAACCGATAAAAATATATTCAATTGGAATATCTTCGGCTCGCTGTCCAGGGTGCAATGCCATATATTGATAAGCCTGTTCATCATTATGGTCACGAATTTCAGGAAATACTCCACTGATAGGCACTCCCATCTCAGGATTGGTTCCCCACGTAATATAAGGTTCCAGCTGAGAAGCATCAAGTGTCAGTTGGGTATCAAAAACCGCATCTTCGTCGGTTCTTAGCGTCTGCCAGTCTGCAATTGCGTCAGCGAGCTCTTTCGGTGCATATTCCCGACCCGCGACATAAGCAAAGGTTGTTTCATCAGGGGCAATCAGCCCTATCTTCGCCCCACCTTCAATCGACATATTACAAATCGTCATGCGCTCCTCCATTGACAGATTCCGGATTGTTTCTCCATAAAATTCAATGGCATGACCTACTCCAAAATCCGTACCGTGAGTGGCGATCAGAGCAAGAATAATATCTTTAGCGTAGACTCCTGGTTGCAAGGTTCCCTTGATCTCAATCCCCATACGTTTTGGTTTCGTTTGCCAAATCGTTTGAGTTGCAAAAACATGCTCCACCTCACTTGTTCCAATACCAAAAGCGATAGCACCAAACGCGCCGTGTGTGGCTGTATGTGAATCTCCACAAACGATCGTCTTCCCCGGTTGTGTCAGACCGGTTTCCGGGCCAACCATGTGTACGATTCCTTGTCGGGCTGAGCCATTGTCACATAACTGTATCCCAAACGCTTGACAGTTGTTGCGCAGTGTATCTATCTGTTTCTTTGCAACCAAATCCGTGATCGTAAAAATATCTTTAGTCGGGACATTGTGGTCCATCGTTGCAAAGGTCTTTTCAGGGCAACGAACACGCCGGCCAGCTTGCCTCAGTCCTTCAAAAGCTTGAGGAGAAGTCACTTCATGGATCAGATGCAGATCGATATATAACAGCTGTGCCTCACCTTCTTCCAGCACTACATGACGTTCCCAGAGTTTGTCAAATAATGTTTTACCCATTCAGTAGCCCCCTAATTTTTTGATTACCGCATCCGTAAACTCTGTTGTAGTAGCATTACCTCCAAGATCACAAGTCACGACCCCATCTTCCATCACTTGATAGCAGGCCTGCTCCATTTGATCAGCAATTGATTTCATCCCAAAAGAAGTTAGCATCATCCCCACAGACAGAATCATTGAAATGGGATTAGCAATATCTTTGCCGGCAATATCCGGTGCTGAACCGTGAATCGGTTCATACAGTGAAACCCCAGAAAGACTATGACTTGCACTAGCCAAAACACCTAATGATCCTGGAAGGACTGACGCCTCATCGCTAAGGATATCGCCAAAAAGATTTTCAGTCACAATTACATCGAATGCAGTTGGTTGTTGCAGGATCTTCATAGCGGCAGAATCAACATATTGATGTGTTAACTGACAATCGGGAAATTCTTGCGCTACTTCATTCGCCACCTTTCGCCATAATTTGCTTGTTGCCAAGACATTGGCCTTGTCCACGGATACGACTCGCCGTTGTCTAGTTCGTGCGATCTGAAACGCCTTTCGTAAGATACGGCGAATCTCTTCCCTATGGTAATAATTCAGATCCGAAGCCTCTGTTGCCGATAGCTTTTTTTCTCCAAAATAAATGCCGCTCGTCAATTCTCTTACCAGTACCAGATCGGTTCCTTTAACGATCTGCTCTTTCAAAGGAGAAAAGGGTAAAAAAGCATCCGTTACTTTGATGGGGCGAATGTTGGCATAAAGATCAAGCGCACGCCGCAAGTCCAATAAACCTTTTTCCGGTGTATAAGCTGCATTTTCCCACTTGGGATCTCCAATGGCTCCGAGCAAAATGGCATCCGCTTGCTGACAAGCTTGCAATGTTTTTTTTGGTAGTGGTGTGCCACACTGCTCAATGGCTTGTCCGCCAAAGGCGTAAGACTCAAAAGAGAAATGCGCGTTGCTTGGCAAACACGCCTTTACAATTTGCAATGCGCTGGTCATGATCTCCGGTCCGATGCCATCACCAGCAAGAACGACGATTTTCTTCATTTATTCTCGCCTCGATTCTTCAAAGCAGCGCTAGCTTGTACATAGGCTTTTGCAGAGGCTTGCAATACATCAAAATCAACACCGATCCCACTGATTTGTCGGTTTGTCTCTGTGCATTCGATAGCTACATGCACTTCTGCTTGCGCGTCTTCTCCACTCGTAAGAGCCGTGATTTCATAATTTAGCAGTCGCGGTTGCTGTTCAAAAATCTGGTCGATCGAATTATAGATTGCTTGAATGCTCCCAGCGCCAATTGCTGAGGCAACATAAGATTGATGATCTTTTGTGATCGATACCACGGCACCTTGATGACCATTGGAGACATACTGCAGCTGAACAGCCTCTAATTCAACGCCCTCTGTTTGTGTGCGACCCTGATCCGCTGCTAACGCCAGCAAATCCTGCTCCGTTACTTGTTTCTTTTTGTCTGCCAGTTCTTTGAATCGTTTGAACAATGCATTTGTTTCCTCAGAGTCAAACTGATAGCCTAATTGATTCATCTTTTCTATAAACGCATGTCGACCAGATAATTTTCCCAACGGTAGCGAATTTGTTTGAACACCGACTAATTGCGGCGTAATGATCTCGTATGTCTCAGGATTCTTCAAGACGCCGTCTTGATGGATACCCGATTCATGTGCATAGGCGTTTCCTCCAACGATCGCTTTATTCTTAGGAACAGCGATCCCTGATAGTCGAGCAACTAGGTCACTGGTTCGTTTGGTTTCGCCTAACTGGATATTCGTGGTGCAGTCATAGAAATCTTGACGCACATGCAATGCCAATGCCACCTCTTCCAACGCCGTGTTTCCTGCCCGTTCACCAATGCCATTGATCGTTCCTTCCACACGAGTGGCTCCGTTTTCAATAGCTGCCAGAGCATTCGCCGTTGCCATTCCCAGATCATCGTGACAGTGGGAAGAAAACATAATCGGCTCCTTGCTTTTGGTATTGGCAATCAAATAGGCAAATAATTCGCCATAGGCAGTGGGATTACTATATCCAACGGTATCCGGGATATTGATGATGGTCGCCCCGGCATCGATCGCTGTTTGGACCGCTTCTAACAGGAAATCTTTTTCTGTGCGGGTCGCATCTTCTGGAGAAAATTGAACCTTGTCAAATAAGGTTCTAGCATAGGTAACGTGTTCTTTGATTGCTCGGATTACTTCTTCTTTAGTCATGGCTAGTTTATAACGGCGATGGACTTCACTGGTTGCCAAAAACACATGGATCTGGGGACTTACTGCTTGCTTTAATGCCTCATAAGCGCGATCAATATCTTTAATTTGACAGCGTGCCAGACCTGCCACTGTCATCGTGGATACAGCAGTTGCGATTGCTTGAACCGCAGCAAAGTCTCCTTCCGAAGCAATTGGAAAACCTGCCTCAATTGTATCAATTCCCCATTTTTCCAGCTGTAAAGCAAGCTGTACCTTTTCTTTCGTATTGAAATTCACTCCTGGGGTCTGTTCTCCATCTCGAAGGGTGGTGTCAAAAAACTGGATCTGTCTCAAACTGATTCCTCCTCTGGCTCATTTGTTCTTTTAGGGTATAAAAAAAGCACTCCATAAAGGTCTTCCCTTTATGCAATGCGAATAGGACTCTTCTGTTTCACGTCATCAGATCATGAAATACAAAAAAGAGTCCTCACGGTAATAATAAGTTGCTAGTGTTCATCGGTCTATTTCTATTCATTTTATTCACCTGTCACTTTCTGCTTCTCGTTACCTTATATAAGAAGATACCGAAAGACACTGCATCTGTCAATGCTTTTAATTGAATTTTCTGAATATTTAGATAGATAATAATAGAGAAAAAGAAATAAAAGTGTCCTTTTCTCTCTCCATATCTCTTAGAAGTAAGAAATTATTTTGAAATACGTTCCTTTAAAACAGATTTTTTTCAGCGAATACTGGTTATATCTTCACAGACTCTTAACACAATTTAAACATTGCTCTGTTAGTATCATTGTATACCAAAAATTATTTTTCAACCTTTCTCCCCTACCAGTCATTCGACTGGTTTTTTTGTCTTACTGCGCAAAAGATCTGTTCTTTTCCCAAGTAGAAAGGATTGAACTCATAGAGAGTTATCCGTATAATAAGTAACAGTAATTATTTAGGAGGAGCAGGATGCGTAACGAAATGATGCATCGTCCAGTAGTAAAAAAAGAACTAGTGGCGTTTATGCGGGAAAAACAAAAACAGTTAACTGGGAAACTAGGCCAAATCGAACAAACAGCTCATGAAAAAGAAGTACCTATTATTCCGCATGAGACAGTGGTGTTCCTACAATTTTTATTAGGACAAATGAAACCCAAACAAATATTAGAAATCGGTACAGCAATCGGCTTTTCTTCAAGTTTGATGGCACAGTATGTAGGTGATGGTCACGTAACTACCATCGATCGCTATGATGTCATGATCAAAAAAGCCAGAGAAACTTACAAACAATTGGGTCTTGAGGATAAAGTCACTCTTTTAGAGGGGCAGGCAGCAGATGTTTTGCCGACACTTGATGGCCCTTACGATTTTATTTTCATGGATAGTGCAAAGTCTAAATACATCGAATTTTTACCGGAATGCTTACGACTTTTACGTAAAGGCGGCGTATTAATGGTCGATGACGTCTTTCAGGCAGGAACGATTTTAGATCCTATAGAAGACATTCCACGAGGACAACGGGCCATCCATCGTAAACTAAACCTTTTCCTCAATACAGTGATGGATCATCCCCAACTGACTTCTAGCTTAATTCCCTTAGGAGATGGCGTTATTCTTATTACGAAAGAAGCAGATCATGTGGACGTGGCTACGACCAGCGAGTAACGAGTCATTTTAAAGAAAGTTGGCAAAAATAGCGAAAAGCGATTGACATTAGGCGCTCCTTTTTCTATAATGTTATTTGTTGCTGACTTGTCATAGTAGCTCAGCTGGATAGAGCATCCGCCTTCTAAGCGGACGGTCGGGGGTTCGAATCCCTCCTGTGACGTTATATTATCATATGTTCTATATACAAACCGTTAGGAATATGAATTCCTAGCGGTTTTTGTTTACCGTTTATGGACATCACGGGACATTTTTACGTCATACTATAGTTTTATAAGCACACAGATTACACGAATCTATCGAAATTAAGCTTGTCAAAGCTTGTAGGTTAAAAAAATTGAAACTAACCATCATTAAAGAAAAAATCTCCTCCTCGATTCTAAGTAAAAAGGTTCTTAGTGCAAAAACCTTTTTCGCTTGTTCAATAATCACGTGACAAAAGCGTAAGTTGTTTTTTTACATTATTAATGTTAATTTCCACTTAGATATAATATATATACAATTCAAAACACTACAGAAAGGCGTGAATTAAATGAAAAGATTATATATCGTCCTCTCCATTCTCTCTATGCTATTCATTGGTCTAAGCTTCATTGGAAACGCTTATTCAGAAGAACACTCAAAGCGTTCAACTACTACCACCGATACAAGCAACACCTTCATAACCGTTTCATCAACTGATATTTCTGATCCAATACTAACAAACTCACTTGAAGAAGAAACAGCACCTACTGCAGCCACTTCATCAGAGCAAGAATCTCGAACATCTCTTTGGGATATTGAAGACGAAAACAAAGTAAAATATGATTCTGATCAAACAAATTCTCCAGAACTAACAGATCAAGAAGCAACGAAAATCAAAGAATTATATGAAAAAGGAATCGCTGAAGGAAAAGTTAATCGAGAATTATACTCCTATGAAGCTTTTCAAGAGAATTATCAAGTAAATAAAACAACTTATGAAGAAATGAAAGAAGTTGTTGGCGCTGGATTAACCTATGATAACTGGTTTGGAGAAATATTAAATTACAGTGCCTTCCCGGATGGAGAAGGACATTCTCCTCGCAATAATCAACGGCAAAAACGTGCAACCCAAAAGCAAAACGCAGACCGTTTCAAACGTGATCTTCGTAAAGGAGATATTATTGTTGTCAGTGGTGGTATGGGGCATGCAGCAATCGCCACTAGTGATAACTATATCTTAGAGATGTCTGGAGGAGGAGTAATTAACAAATGGCCTACTGGTGTCATGAAAGATAATAACCATCAATTTAGTAAAGAAAAGTGGATAAATGGTGGTAGTGAACAAGGAGCTAAGAGTATCAGACATATAGATAATTGGGTCCAAATCTGGCGGCTCCCAAATAAAACTATGGCAAATAAATGCGCTTCTTATGCGGACAAAATTTTTTGGAATTCATCTGGTGGCTATAAAAAGAACCGTCACTATGATTATTTCATTGGTCCTAATACGCTATCTACAAATCCAACCTACTGTTCAAAATTGGTTTTCCATGCTTTTTGGTATGGTAGTGGTTCTGCTCCGGTCATGCAAAGCTATGCTTCAGGACTTACGTTCATTGCTCCAGGTGCCTTGCCTAATATATTCACTACTTCTTACAAACCATATAAAGTTGGAACTTATTAATAGGAGAGATTCTTATGAAAAAAATTTTGTACATTTTATTAAGCTGTTTTTTATTTGTAATAGTGGTGATCCTATTATATTTCGGTTATTTTAAATATCAAGAATACACATCTTACCAAAAGATCGATAACTTTATAGGCCAAACAAAAGAAATCCCTCAAGAAGAAATCCTATTAGTGAAAGATATTTACCCTCTTTCTAATAAATATGAAACCTATTTTTCAAAAGATATCACAACAAAAAAAGATTTTGAAAATTGGAAAAAAGAAATTACCAAAACGGGAAAATTTTATAATGGAAATCTTGTTCCCAAAGATTACATTCCTACCTTAGAAGACTGTGAATTAATTTATAGTTTTATTTACGCAGTAGAAAATTATGGATTTAAAAAACGTTTATCATTTAATTATATTATATCTGGAACCTCAGAAAACAGTAAAAAAGTAATCAAAGAAAATTTTGCCTATCCTGATATCCCTTTCGATTATCCAGAAGAATAAAACTCATGAACTTCCTTGATCGAAATTACTTAGGTGAACCCATATTCAAAAAACGTTGTTTTACCGCTAAGGACCCTTGACCTTAGCGGTTTTTGTTTTGCTTTGTGCCCAATCTGTACCAAATACAAATCAAAGATGCACTCTTTGTTCAACCAAAAAGTGCATCTTACCAAACTAGCAAATTCTTTTATTTTTCATCTCACGAATGTCCGAGTTATCGCGAAAAAACTGTAACACACGGATTCATAAATCAATTATCTAAAGGCGTCGGTCATTGCTGCTAGTCATCAATCACCTTCTGTCGTATTTCTTAGCAGTAAAAACCAACTTCTCTTTCGATCACTTCATCCAAGCGATACGTACGCTACCGTTGTTCTCTGAAAGTTATTTACCGATTAATTAGCAACGTGTATTTGCTGTTGTTCAACTAACGGATAACTAATCAGTTTTTCACTGTCTAGGTCTTCTTTATGCATATCTACAGCGACGATTTGACTATTTTCATAGGTCCGATAGTAATAAACTCCTTTGTCGACATTGCAGCAAGAAGAATAAATGGTATATTCATATTTCCCACCCCCCACATCACATAATCCTTTTTGCTGTTCGACAGACCCTAAAATATGGAAAAATTGGCTGATACTTTCTGATTCTGAATCACCAGATACAGAATTCAGTTTCGTGAATGCTGCCTTCACAAATCGAGACATCGAGGACAAATCCCCAGGCAACCCAATTCCGCCCATTCCTCGACTATACTCATTCAATTCGATTGCATCTGAGAAGGTATTGGTTGGCGTTTTACTAGATAAAGAACGATAGTTATTTAAATTGAACAACTGATAGTCAAAAGAAGGATTGTTCGTTAGGACACCAACGGGATTATCATAGATATGAAGTCCGTCTTTCATACTTTCTACAACGATTGAAGAGTCTTTATCCGCTAATAACCAGTGTAAAGGCGATAGCGGAAGATTTTCGCTAAAATTGATATTAACCAAATTGATTTTATTCAACAATTGTTTTGCTTCAGCTACTGTACTGCATTGCCCTAATATCCAGGGAATGAATTCAAATGGTGTGACATTGTCTTTATTCTCAACCGGTTCTTTGTAATCTGCAAAACCAGCAAAATTTAGCCCAGCCATGCTTAAACCTTTTTCATTGGTAGCATCATAATACAGCGGATAATCTGCTATACCAGCAGCAATCCCAATCATCGCATAATGCTGTGATAACTCACCAACTTTTCGAAAAGACAGCTTATAGTTCCTAGGAGTAATCGTGACTACTTCTTCATAAGACAGCTCATAATCAAAGTTTCTACCAAAATAGTGATCTCGAGTTGAATAAGTAATTGATGTACACATGTTTTTTCCTCCTAATGTTCATTTTTTCACTTATATTTTACTCCTCTTCACTTTTTTTTCAAAAGAAATGATTGTGTCTCGAACTCAGTTCTTTTATTGGTTATAATCATCACTAGAAAAATGAACGTTAATTCGTACTTTTCAATAGAACTTATCGTTGTTACACTAGATTTCTCACCTATCGTAAAAAAGCATTAATTATCAAAAAACCTTCCAATAAAAGATGTATTCTACATAAAGAGAGGAAGTGAGGTGATTTATGGATTATACAAAAGACATTCAACTGGCATTACTCTATATTGAAAATAATTTGACTGGCGATCTCTCCTCAAAAGAAATTGCAAAAAAAGCCGGCATGTCAGAATTTCATTTTCAGCGTGTATTTAAAAAACAACTGGGCATGGGAGTATATAAATATCTTCAAAAACGACGTATGGCCCATGCTTCCCTACTACTTTTGAAGAGCGAATTGAAGATTATCGAAATTGCTCTGATCAGCGGTTTTTCCTCACAAGAGGCATTTTCCAGAGTTTTTAAGTCCTATTATCAACTCCCTCCTCGACAATATAGAATCCAATTTAAAAATTTTTTTAGGAGGAATCAAAAAATGAGTGAGACAAAAATAAATGGTTGGTTGCTTTCGGGAAATAATTTTGACAAATATGAAGTGACAATTGATCAAATGAATTTTCATAGTGGAAATCAGTCAGTAAAAATGAGCCAAACAGAGAGCTTATATACGGAGAATTTTGCAACTGTTATGCAACAAGTGAGTGCAAAAAATTACATTAATCAACGTGTGCGATTAAGCGCATACCTAAAATCAGAATCAATTGAGGGTTGGGGAGGAATTTGGTTGAGAATTGATGGCAAGAATTTTGAACAACTAGCGTTCGATAATATGCAGAATCGTCCAGTAACAGGCACAAATGATTGGAATTATTATTCTTCGGTCTTAGATGTCCCCCAGGAAGCTGAAGTTTTAAATTTTGGGTTTTTGTTGCAGGGAAAAGGCACTTTGTGGGCTGATGATTTTTGTTTAGAACTCGTTCCCAATGATGTTCAAACAACCGAATTTAATAGTGAACAGTATTACCCAACGGAACCCCAAAACTTGTCGTTTTCGGACTAAGAATAGTTAATAAATGAGCTACAGTAGAATTCAAGATGACACAAGAACTTATAGAATACTACTGTGCTTGAATGATCCAAGCAAAAATCCTGCTCCCCCTTTTCTTATGCGAAAAAGAAATAGCATTCTGAATCAATGCGAGGTAAAATAAAAGAAAACTTTTTACCAATCAGCTCATTCTGAATCGGAGAGGAAGCTTTCTATGGATACAATGATGAAAAGTATCATTACAGAAAAAGATTTATTACGGCAGATCCTGCTTCTCGAAGAGTTATCCAATCACAAAACGATTACGGCAAAGGCATTGGCTGCTTCGATTCAAACTACAGAGCGGACTGTCTTTACAGATATTCAGTATATTCGAGAGCAATTGCCTAGTGGCTGGGAAATTGAAGCGACCAGCAATGGGTTGTCTTTACTAAAAAGAAATTCCCAACTAACTAACCAATTATGGGAAAGCTTCCTGCCCCTTTCGATTGGCGCTATGTTAATCAAACAGTTATTCTTTGCAAAAGAAATCTCAACACAATCTTTCTTGCACGACAGTGGTATCTCTTTTGAAACATTGAAACGTCATGTTACAAAAATCAACCGTGGCATTAAACCATACAATATTCGAATTCAGTTGAACGCCAAGCAAGCCAAACTGTCAGGTAGTGAGATCAGCATTCGGGTTTTCTTCCATCGTCTGCTGCTGCCTTTTACCCACAATAATTATTTCTTTGAAGATTATGCTATTCATGAATCACATTATCTTATCTTTTTGCAGTCACTGAAACGCCAAGAACTAGACGTTCTGTCTGAACAAATTTTTGGTACTTGCTGGTTCTTCATCAATACAATCCGGATCAAAGCTAATTGTCGTGTCAGTGCATTTGCTTTTGATCCTTCTGATCCGCTTTTTTTACAATACCAGCAGCCGTTGCAGAAGGTTTATCAAAAAGAAGGCGTCTATTTGGATCAGGATGAGTGTTTCTTTAGTTTCTATTGTTTTCTGGAAAGTTGGAATTACAACAATCAGTGGACAAGCAAAATTGCTGTCACACTGGATGCCTATCAGAAAATCAAACAATCCGTCCAGCGATTTGTTCAAGAACTTGGGCAAGAATTGGCGATTCCTCTACTTTCTGAAACTCAGTTAGCGGACAATTTGCTGCTTTTGGTCTTAAAATTCAATGAATCCGCAAAACTGTCTGAACAATTTCAACTGGAATATCAAGAAATGATGCACATTCGTCAACACAACTATCAAGCAATTTTTGAACGATTACGGAAATTTATCTTAGATCCAAAATTTGCCATTGTAACCGATGAGCCTAAGTATATCTTGAATATGGCTTCACTCCTCGTGCAACAAGCTGTGCTTCAGGCACGACCCGTAACGACCCGAGCTTTCTTCTTCTTTCAAGGAGAACCAGCATGGAAAGTTTTCTTGCAACAGGAAATAAGTGATTATTTAGGTTCTAGGATCGAATTAGTCCCAGTCGAACCAGCTGAATTCGTAGGGATGACTACTCGGGATGACGACTTCATTATTTCGAACGTCCCTTTGGATGATCCCAAATTACCAGTCTTCTATCTTTCAATGCTGCCAACTAAAAATGAGCTCAATCAATTGACTGAGCTCATCCAAACATATTATCTGATCAACCAATGACTTAGCTTAGTTCATTGGTTGTTTTTGTATTTTGCCGATTGACGCGCCGCTTCATTAGATGCTTTTCAACTTCAACCACCGCAAAGAGTAAGAGGCCATTTGCTGCGATACTAAGATGCTGTACAAGCGTCAATGTAGTTGTCCCAATCAGTTGCTGCGCAACTGGCAACACCAGAACCATTCCTTGCAAGATCACCAAGATTCCAAGAGAAATGAACAGCGCCCTATTTTGGAACATACTCTTGTTCAATGCTGGCTCTAAAAGCTCCCGACAATTCAACATGTATACTGCTTGTCCTAACACGATGTTCTGTAGGAGAATCGTTTGCTGGACTGCTTGCCCTTCAAATTGCATGGACAAAAAGTACGCAGGAATCATGATCAGTAGAGAAACATAGACGATTCGGAACATGCTGTACATGGAAAGAATTCCTTCATTGACTGGACGAGGCGGCCGGTCCATCACATCTTTACTCGCTTTTTCGAATCCTAGTGCATAGGACAATGTAATTGTTGTTACCATATTGACCCACAGGATCTGAACTGGAGTCAAAGGTAATGGGCGATTTAACAAGAGAGCAAAAATGACAATCAATCCTTGCGCTAATGCTGTTGGCAAAAAGAAATTGATGGTTTTTTTCAAATTGTCAAAGATCCGTCGCCCCTCTTTGACTGCATTCGCGATTGTATGGAAGTTATCATCTGCCAAAACCATATCGGCTGCTTGCTTGCTTACTTCACTTCCTTTGATCCCCATAGCGATCCCGATATCTGCTTTTTTCAATGCGGGAGCATCATTGACACCGTCTCCGGTCATGCCTACGATCTCACCATTATTTTGTAGAGCGGTCACAATTCTTAGCTTGTGCTCTGGTGTCGTCCGAGCAAAAACATCCACGTGATTGACTTGCTGTGCCAACTCCTCATCGGTCATTTGGTCGATATCTAATCCTTCAAGAACTTTCTTCGTATGTTTCAACCCGACTTGCTCGCCGATGGCTTGCGCCGTTTCTTTGTGGTCTCCTGTGATCATTTTGACTCTGATCCCCGCTTGTAAGGACTCTCTCACTGCTTTGATTGCACTGTCTTTGGGCGGATCAATGATTCCTGCAAGACCTACAAAGACTAAATCAGTAACTTCTTCATGAGCAACTTGACTAGATGCTGGAACTGTCTTGTATGCGAACCCTAAGACCCGCTGTCCTTTCTGAGCTAGCTCAGAAGCCGCTTGCTGCCAATTGGATACTTGATCTTCTGATAGCTGACTTTTACTTAACAAAACTTCTGGAGCACCTTTTACATATAAGATTGATTGATCCTCTTGCAAAGGATGCAAAGTTGCCATGTACTTGTAAGTAGAGCTGAAAGGAATTTTTGCTGCAACTTGTTGCAAGGGTAATTCCTGAGTCTCCACATACTGCAGCAGCGCCCGATCAGTAGGATTACCTTGCAAATCTGCTGCCCGCTGAGAACTGTCTTGTTTCAGATCTTGACAATTTGCCATGATATCGTACATTAGCGCTTGCTCTTTTTCGGTTACAGTGACAGTATCTACAACGGTCATTTCATTTTTTGTCAACGTTCCTGTTTTGTCCGAACAAATGACTGTCATTGCACCAAGCGTTTCCACCGAGGGCATCGTCTTGATGATTGCTTGCTGATCTGCCATTTCTTTGACACCCATTGACAAAATCATGGTTAAAACAGCTGGTAATCCTTCCGGAACCATTGCTACGATTAACGCGATCACTGAGGAAAACAACACGTTTAGTTCTAGACCATACCGGAATGCGGTAAAGAAAATTAAGAAGAGAATCAGCGCGACAATACCGCGAAAAATCTGCTTGTTCAGCTGATGCATTTTCTTTACCAACGGTGTCTCTTGTGATTTCACTGACTGCAAAGCTTGATTGATCTTACCGATTTCTGTCTCGTCGCCAGTTGCTACTACCACACCGATAGCTGACCCACTTTGAACAAGTGTTCCAGAGAAGACCATGTTCTTTTGATCTCCAATAATACTGTTTTCTGTGATGACGTGTTCTGTTTTCTTGACTGGCTCAGATTCTCCAGTTAAGATCGACTCTTCTACGACCAATCCATGATTTTCGATCAATCGCATATCCGCTGGTACGACATCGCCCGCCTTCAATGAGACTAAATCTCCTTGAACGATCGACTCTGCGGCAACAGTTTGCTGCAGCCCTTCCACAATGACTACGGCTTCTTGGCCCATCATTTGTTTTAAGCCGTCCAAAGATTCTTCCGCTTTTCGTTCCTGCCAGTAACCAACAATGCCGTTAATGATAACAACTAGAAGAATAATGCCACTTTCTACATAATCACCTGTAACAGCCTTTAAAGCTGCAGCAACCATCAACACGATCATCAACAGATCCGTAAAATGTTTTGCGATTTTTTGCCAAGTTTTGATTTGAACTTTTTCTGCAATGCGATTTGCACCATCTGCTTCTAACCGTGCCTGACGTTCTTTATTTGAAAGTCCCTGACGATCGGACTGTAGCTGCTTCATCAATTGTTCTTTTGAAATTTGATACCACTTCATTGTCATTCCCCCTAATGTCTTTTTAGCTTTCGCTTGTCTATAAGTATAGGGGGGATTCTTAAAAATAAACGGTCGATTATTTCAGACTTATATGAAAAAAATGCCCATTAAAAAAACGCTCTATTAGAAAGATCCCTTTCCTCCACCATCACCATGATTCGCTCTTGTGATTTTTTCATAAAACATCGCGATAGCCTGTGCGGTTTCTGCCATATTTGCGAGCGTTATACTTTTTTTCATTGCTTCATCAAGGAGAAGTGGGCCTGGTTGAATACTGAAAATACCAGCAAAATACTGACCGATCTCTCCTAGATCAGGCTCCCTTTGCCCACACAATGCAACAACTGGAATAGCATGGCACTGTGCGATTTTGGCCACACCTAATGGCACTTTTCCGGCTGCAGTTTGACGGTCAAAACGGCCTTCACCGGTGATAATCAACGTAGCATCACTGATTCTAGTCTCTAATTTCAACAGTTTCGCAATGGTCATAAATCCAGGACAGATCTGTCCCCCTAGTAAGACCATCGCACCCCCGATACCTCCAGCAGCACCCGTTCCGGCGATCCCATTTAAATCAATTTGGTATTCCTGCTGTACGAAATACGCTACTTTTTTTGCTTGCTGCTCCAATACCTGCACCGTCTGAGGTAAAGCACCTTTCTGGGGTCCGAAAGTAGTTGCAAATCCTTCAGCTCCAGTATAAGGATTAGTTACATCTGCTAAAACCAACAGTTCGATATCAGAAAGCTGTTTCTGCACTGCTGTTATCGAAAAATGATTTATGGTCAACAAAGGATTGCGCGCATCTACCGCAGGTTGATACATTAGTTCCGCACCTAATGCTTCCAATAAACCCAGTCCGCCATCTGTTGTTGCACTGCCACCTAACGTTACATAGATCTGTGCTACTTTTTCATTGACTGCATCTGCGATCAAAAGACCTAACCCGTATGAACTAGCCTGTCTGGTTGTTTGATCTGAAGGATCAAGTAATTGGATACCGATGATTGCTGCACATTCAATAATCGCTATTCGCTTTTGATTGATTGTTGTCAGTAAATACGAAACTACTCGTTCTTCTCCTAGGGGACCGACACTTGTTACGGATTTATACTGTCCTCCATAGGCAGCAAATAACGCAGCCATCGTTCCTTCTCCACCATCTGCGATGGGGATTGATTCTTTTTCCCATTGTACTGGAAACCCTTTAAGTGCTGCCTGATTTAGTTCTTCCGAGGTAGCACTCCCTTTAAATGAGTCAATCATTGCTATCACTTTCATATCGAACCCTCACCTCGTTTTCTTTCATTAAACACTGAAATACATCTTACAACAAGAAAAAAGAGCATTGCTACTCTTTATCAACCCATGGTTGACTTTATCAATCAAAAGTTAACTTGTTCTCCATTGTGCTCCTCTCTTCCCTGTTCTACAATAAAGCTAGCCAATTCAATGGAGGTGCGTCATGGAATTACCAATTGGACAGGAAATAGCCAAGAGAAGAAAGGACAAACAAATCACTCAAACAGAGCTAGCTGATTTTATGAGTGTTTCTAAGGCCTCGGTTTCTAAATGGGAGACGGGCCAATCTTATCCAGATATTACCTTGTTGCCACTCTTGGCTGCTTTCTTTGATTGCAGTGTCGATGATCTTTTAGTGATCAATTCTCAGCTAACAACTCAAGAAATCAAGCGGATTTACCAGTTGTTGAAAGACTCTTTTGAAACTAAATCCGCTGATGACGTGTTACTTATGCTGAGAGGATTCATTCGCCGTTATTATTCCTGCTATCCATTTCTGCTGCAGATGGGACTTTTTTATCTGAATCATTGGGATCTGTTACCTATTCCTACTCGAATGACTAGAACAGAACTAGTACCAAACGATGAGGCAAAGGCAGAGGATAAAAGAAAGTTTTATTTAGAAGAAGTGGTTAAACTGTTTGAATTAGTTAAAAATAACGGCTCTGCCGATCTCGTTCAACAAGCGAGATTCTATGAAGCTTATTCGATGATCATGCTTGGTCAGGCAGAGGAAGTTTTGGCGATATTAGGACATAAGACACCCACTTTCTTACCTGTGGAATCTTTAATTGCAGCTGCACACCAGCAAATGGAAGATGGTTCAGCTGCAGAAACAGTTCTTCAAAGTGCCATTTATCAATATGTTACAGTTTTACTCAGTCTGTTGACTAACTATACGCTTTTGCTGACACAAAACCCCCAAGCAATGGAAGCAACTTACCATCGGGGGCTTGCCTTTTGTGACACATTTGATTTAGCAAAATTACATCCAGTCATTATGCTCAATTTTTTGGCTGCCTGTTTGACCACCTTTGCTGCACAGGGCAATAGTGAGCTCTTGCTTCGCGCTTTGACTCGTTATGTCTCATTGTTGGAAGAAACAAATGATCCTTATCTCCTTCATGGTGATGAGTACTTTGATCAGATCGAAAATTGGATCGATGATCTGGATCTTGGAAATCAAATGCCGCGTAGTTCCAATCTGGTAAAAAAACAATTAACAGAGCTGATTCTTGAATCACCACTATTGCAGCCCTTCAAAAATCAACAGACATTTACAGAATTATTCCAGCGCTTGCAAGCAATAGCCGCGCATACTGCAGATGATGCTCACGGAAAGGAGGATACACGATGATGAACACGAGTCTACCAGAAAATATTGGTGTCTATCTACCAATTTTGATCCCACTAGCACTCCTGCAATTCACATTAATACTTGTTGCCGTTTTAGATATCGTTAAACAACAACACTTTAAATTTGGCAATCGCACGTTGTGGATACTTGTTTCTTGTTTGATTAGTATTATTGGACCGATTCTGTATTTTACTTTTGGTAAAGGAGAAAAAGAATGAATGCCATTGAGATCAATGAACTGTCGAAGTCTTTTGGTGAAAGAAAAATTCTAGACGCCATCTCTTTTGTTGTTCCTAAAGGAAGTGTTGTTGGCTTCGTCGGCGAAAATGGCGCCGGGAAAACAACAACGATGAAGTTAATCTTAGGTTTACTAAAGTCGGATAGCGGCCGGATCACGGTTTGCGGGGAAGCGGTTGTCTATGGAAATGCTCAAACAAACCGTAAGATAGGCTACTTACCGGATGTTCCCCAATTCTATTCTTTCATGACCGCAACAGAATACCTGCATTTTTGCGGAAAAATAAGCGGTCTTGGCAAACAGCTGGCTAGCCGAATTGATGAGATTCTTCAGCTGGTCAATCTTGAAAAAAATACCAAAAAAATCAGCAGCTACTCACGGGGGATGAAGCAACGGTTGGGTCTAGCACAAGCTTTATTGTCAAAACCAGAAATATTGATTTGTGATGAACCGACTTCTGCGCTGGACCCGCTGGGACGCAAAGCCTTTCTGGATCTTTTACTTGCCATCAAACAAGAAACGACGGTTCTTTTTTCTTCACATATTTTATCGGATGTCGAACAAATTTCAGATTATGTGGCGATCTTACATCAAGGGAAGATCAAGCTCTTTGGTGAAATGGAGGAATTGAAGACAAGATTTCGTCAAGAAGATTATCTTCTTCAATTTGCCACGTCACAAGAAACAGAACATTTTTGTCAGCTTGCAAAAAATGCAGCGATTGATTGGACAAGGGAGAAGCAGCAACTGATCATTCTAGAAAATCAATCCTATCAACAAGGTCAAAAATTGCTGCAACTTATGGCAGAAAATGAGCTGGTTCCCCTGCTCTTCCAAAAAAATGACTCCTCATTAGAAAAAATCTATTTGGAGGTAGTTAAATGACACAACTAACAGTTTTTTTAAGAAAAGAATTTTTGGGCGGCTGGCGCAACAAAAAGATCGTCATCTGTGGTGTGATTTTTCTGATCGTGGGTATGCTCTCTCCATTTCTAGCAAAGATCATGCCTGATATCTTTTCTTCCATGGTAACAGAAGGAATCCAGATCACTGTTGCTACTCCGACAGCTGTTGATTCTTGGCTGCAGTTTTATGGCAATATTGGCTCCTTGGGACTCTTGGTTTTTGTGATTCTTTTTGCAGATACGATATGTGCGGAAATTGAGCAAGGAACACTAATCAATCTGATTACAAAAGGGTTGCCTAGACAAACGATTCTTATGGCAAAAGCACTTTATCTTTACTGCCTTTGGACATTTTTCTATGGTGCTGCTTTTCTCATTTGTCTGCTCTATACGAGAATTTATTTCAATGATTCTTTAACCCATCATCTAGTCAGTGCTTGTTTTAGTTATTGGCTCTTTGGCCTATTGACAATCAGTCTACTGATGCTAAGTTCTGCATTTGCCAAAAACGTTTACCAAGTCTTACTCTTTTTAGCCGCTTTTTATGGAATTGGCGTATTGCTTAATCTCTTTGAATCTTTTCAAAAGATCAATCCCTATTCATTGTCCAGCCAAACAGTTGCTTATATTCAAGGAAATTCAGAGCTGATGGACTTCTTACCAGCTGTTCTGATAGCTGTAGTCGGATCGTTCCTGTCATTAGTCCTTAGTCGTTCGATTTTACAAAAAAGAAAGCTTTAGACTAATTTGATTATTTCTGGGAAGTAGTAAATAACAGCCTCTCTGATAATTGATGTCAGAGAGGCTGTTATTTTGAATAAGTGATATTTTTTAGTCCCGACAGTACTCTCACTCTCTCGTCGCAAACGCGATTATCAACAAGGGGAATGAAAGAGAGGTTCCCTCATCCAGCCGTTCTTTTTTCTTTGACAGGAGCGGATGCAAGTGAGGACTCCTTTGCTTCCTTTCTTTTGACAAATTGACGCTGCCCTTTGAGCAAGATACTCATAAAGAAAGCAATGAGATAGATCGAGCAAGCAGAAATGATCGCTTCTCTCAGTCCAAAGACCAGAAAGTTCAAAACAATGATCGTTGTATTGGTCAAGAAGATCCCGACTGCTTTTTTTATGCCGAAATATTTTTCAAAAATCAACGGTGGGATTGTGACTCCCCCATTGGATGCACCGATACAGTAAAGGGAAAATATCCCTAAGCTAAAGAAGAAACTTCCTAGAATCAAAGAGGCTGGATAAAATTCCCAAACCATCCATTCAGGAATCCATGCTAACATGACAGGAAACAACAGGCTTCCTAAGACGGTATTGATAAAGACTTTCCGCTCCAAAAAAAGAAACGCTAGTCCTAACATAATCAAGTTGATTCCCCAGACAATCAGATGGCGGTCAATGGCTAATCCTGTTTCTATAAGATACCCGATTGAGCCCACCCCGGCCGAGGCAATGCTGTGGGGCAAAAGAAAGAAGTTCAATGCAATACAGATCCATAACACCCCTAATGAAATCAATCCTATTCGTTTGATAGTCATTCACCGTTTCCTTTCTGTATTTCCGTCTATCGATCTTCCTGATATTGCTGCCATTTTAACAAAAAAAGCAGCAGAAAGAAGAGTCAAATTTTTCATGTCGCTATGAAAAATTTGACCCTTCTGGTAATCGCTAAAACGACAACCTTTATTTAATTCAACGGATTTTTTTATGACAAATGATTCGAAATAAACAAAGTTCTCTTAGCCAAGAAGGTTGGCTGCTCACTGATTTGCGCAAGCAGATCTGCTACTTGTAATTCTGCTTCTCTTATCTGATTGTCCTTGCTCGTTTGCAGATCAGATTCAGGTGAACACTCATACAAAAAAGCAGGAAGATGTAAAATCGTATAGTCACACATCGCTTCTTCAATCATCCGAATAGATAATGCCATTTGACTGCTTCGATGTTTCTTGTGCGTCGCTCTTGTTTCCGGAATTTGATCTGTCAGGAAGCTTTCTTCTGGTTTCACCAGGCAAACGATTCGGGTTAAGTCAAGTAGTTTCATCGCTTCTATGATTCGCCAGGTAACTCGGGGCTCAGGCATCTCACAAAGGCAAACGATTTCGCAACCAATCATTCCTCGCAAGATCCTGCCTAGATCTAGTAAATCACCTTGAAACATGCTTTCTCGTTGAGGATCAAGCAATGTCGTCTGATTCTTTTTTGGCACGTACAAAACAAGCGTCTCGTCTCTCGCTAATAATTGTTTTCTGATAACAGAAGAAAGGGGATCTTGGGTGCCGAAAATCATTACTTTTGTCATACGATTCCTTTCCTATTTTGGCTGTATCCTAAAAGGCATTGCGTGTAATGGCAAAATTATTTAGTAAACGTTTCTTTGCGTAACCGAGCTTCAGCAGGAATGATGTGGTCATCATAATGTTCTAATTTGTATTCCAATCGTTCTACCGCTTCTGTCATGGTTGCAATTCGCTCATGCAACGCTGCGATTTGCTCTGCTAGCAATTGTTTTCTTTGAGGAACTGTCTGACTCCCTTCACGAAATAACGCCAAATAGGTTGACAAAGCATCGATCGAAAGTCCTGCTTTTCTCATCTTACTGGTAAACTCGATCCACTTGAGATCTTCCTCATCAAAGACTCGAACACCATAAGAATTGCGTTTGACTGGTGGTATGAGGGAAATCTTTTCATAATAGCGGATCGTATCTGCAGAAAGACCGCTAAGTTCACTTATTTTTTTGATATTCACATCGATTCCTCCTGCTATTCCTACGATATTTTTCTAGTAAAATCAATTGGCGCCTACAACCGCATGCGGAAGATAAGGTTCTTCTAAGTAAGCAACTTCTTCTGTGGATAGCTTCAACTCAATGGCTGGCAAAGCATCCAGTAAATGACTTTCTTTTGTCGCCCCAATGATTGGTGCCACGACTGATTCTTTTTGCAATAGCCATGCCAAGGCCACTTGTGCTCGTTTGACTTGACGTGCCTCAGCAATTTCTGCCACACGGCGAACGATCAATTGATCTTGTTCTTTGGTCTGATCATATTTTGATTGTGCTGTTTTATCTGTCGCAAAACGTTTCGTTTGTGCATCCCAATCACGAGTCAAACGACCGGCAGCTAATGGACTGTAGGGTGTGACCGCAATGTTTTGATCATCACAAAGGGGGAGCATTTCCCGCTCTTCTTCTCGATACAATAAATTCAAATGATTTTGCATGGACACAAATTTGGTCCAGCCATGTTTATCCGCAACCGCCTGTGCTTTAGCAAATTGCCAAGCATACATCGCAGAAGCTCCGATATAACGGACTTTCCCTGTTTTCACTAAATCGTGAAGTGCTTCCATCGTTTCTTCGATCGGTGTTGTATAATCCCAGCGATGAATAATGTAGAGGTCCACATAGTCCATTTGTAATCGTTTTAAACTTTGTTCGATTTCAAAAAAGATCGCTTTGCGTGAAAGTCCACCGCTATTGGGGGCTTTTTTCATTTTAGAATAGAGCTTGGTTGCGACGACGATTTCATCTCGTGGGGCAAAATCATTCAACGCTTTTCCTAATATTTCTTCGCTGGCACCATAGGAATAGATATTCGCTGTGTCAAAAAAATTGATCCCTAGATCAAGGGCTTTTTTGATGACTTCTCGACTTTCAGTTTCTTCCAATACCCATTCATGAAAGCCGCTTTTCGGATCCCCAAAACCCATTGCCCCTAAACAAAGAGGGGAGACTTCTAATCCTGTATGTCCAAATTTTACATAATCCATTGTCATTCCTCCTTAAGATTGATACTTCTAGCATACGCCTTCGAGTGAACTCTAAGTCAACCCCTTTTTAATAATTAAAAAAATTCAGATTGATCGTCAGCTCACGATAATTCGTATCTTGATAATTTTCCCGCCAATTCTTGGCCCGCTTCTCAAAATAGTGTTCGGTTTCCTTCTGATAAAAAATTCTCGCTAAAGAAATTGCTTGGTCAAAGCATTCATTGCCTTTTTCTGGTTGTTTTTCCAGATAAAAAAGGATTCCCTGGTTAAAAATATAGGTGATTCTGGGGCGCAATAAAATTGTCCGTTCGTCCAGACTCTGCCGATACAGTTTCTGAATCTTTCTGGCCGCTGGAAGATTGCGGTGAAACACATATTTAGAAAAAAAGTTCTCTAACAAATCATAGTAAAGGGCATTGGTTTGCGGAACACTTTGGTACAGCTTGGCTTTTTTCAAAATGCTTTTCAGCAAGAGATCCATCTGTTCCGTGTCCAATGCAAAGGTAAAAATACTGATCAAACGCAACTCCATCTCACCCCAATTATTGACTTGCTGGAGATAGCTGAGTACTTTTTGAGAATGAATGAATGGACGATTATTTCCTGCATTGAGTACATCTTCAATGAAACAGCCTAAAAATTGCGGCCAATCATACGGACTCTGACTTTCAGCAAAAAAACGTTGTGCCAATGAACGAGCCGCCTCTTCTTGATTCGTATTAAGATACTCCTGCATCTGCTCGATAGACTTTTCAAAACGGTCTTTAAAAGTCTGTTTCCCAACAAATTGAAACTCTTCGATCGTCACATTGATATTTTGCAAGCATGTAAAAAACTGATCGACCGTCAACATTGATTTTCCATTTTCAAAACGTGAAAGTTGTGCACTTGATATCCCTTGCTGACATGCTTCCTTCAAAGTAATCCCTTTTTCTAAACGCAGTTTCTTAAATGTCGCTCCGTAGTCCATTCACAGCACCTCTTTACATATATGTAATTATTCCTTCGCTTTTACTTTACCCTTTTACAATAAAGGTATCAAGAAAGGTAATAAGAAAGGAGCAAAAAATAATGAAAAAAGTTTTATTGGTACATTGGAAAAATCAGGGGATCGTCCTGCTTTTAATGGCAGGAGTCGCACTTTCACAAACGATAGCCAGCTTGCAAAATGTGCAGGTTCTAAACAGTCTCATCCAATTCGATCAAAAAGGATTTATCCAAGGTGTTGTAGGGATGGTCTTAGCCTATAGTTGTTTCCTGATGTTTATTTATCTGCAAATTCGTTATACAGCCTATACATCTCAGAAGATGTCCCTTTATTTGCGAGAACAACTATTGACTCGGCTACGATACAGTGATTATCAGACATTCCACAAAGTTACCGTAGGCAACTATGCATCAAAATTGAGCAACGATATAACCATGATTGAAACAGATGGCTTCGCCAATATCTATCAGGTCATGCAAGGCGTATTGTCTTCACTATTTGCCGTTATCGCATTAGCCCAATTTCATTGGTCATTGATCGTGCTTACCTTAGGTCAGTCCTGTTTGTTGCTTTTGTTGCCGAAAATCTTCCAAAAAAAGATGAAACGATCTGCTGTCGCTACCGCTCAGGCAAATGAAGCTTTTTTGAGTAAAACCAACGAACTGTTAGCTGGATTTGATACTTTCCTAAATTTCCAGCGTCTCGATTTTCTTAAAAATAAACTGTTGGGTTCCGCACAAAGGATCCAGTCTGCAAAGCTAAAACAAGCACAAGTGATGGCTGCTGTCTCTGTAACTGGCGGAGTTGGTAATGTGACTGGTCAATTGAGTGTCTTAGGTTTTACTGGCTACTTGGCTTTTCTGCAAATCGTTCCCATCGGAGCGATTACAGCAACAGGAAATCTTGCTTCGACAATCTTTAACACATTAGGAAATATCAGTTCCTATTTGTCAAAAATACAAGGCACATTCCCTTTATTCGATGCATTTGCTTATGAAAAGCCAGCGCATGAGATTTCGTTACCCAGCAAAAAAACAAACGATGCAAAAGATCTTGTATTAGCACAAGCTTCTTATTGTTATCAAACGACCGATGGAAAACCGCAACGAATGTTGTTCAATCTTTCAACCACTTTTAAAGCTGGACAAAAGTATGCCATCGTGGGGGAAAGCGGCTCAGGCAAGTCAACATTATTCAGTTTGTTGACTGGACGGCGCAAAGACTATAGCGGATCGATCCGCTTGGGAGAAACGGAAATAAAAGAATTCCCTTTAGAAGAATTGCAAGACAATGTGACAGTTATTGATCAACGGCCCTTTGTCTATCAAGCATCGATTCGCGAGAATCTGACATTAGGACAATTTTTTTCTGATGAAGAAATCGAGCAAGCGCTAAAAAAAGCGGAACTCTTTGCAGTTATTGAACAACTACCTGAGCAGTTAGACACAGTCCTTACCGAAACAGGCGGTAATCTTTCAGGGGGACAATTACAGCGTCTTGCACTAGCTAGAGGATTCCTATGGAAAAAGCCTATTTTGTTAGTTGATGAAGGAACCTCTAATCTTGATCAAGAAAATGCTAAAAAAATCGAGAAATTACTGTTGCAACAACCGCAAACCGTTCTGTTTATTACCCATCACCTTCGAGACGAAATCGCCCAAAAGTTAGATGGTGTTCTCTCACTTACCCCCTCCTAGCAAATTGATCGCGATGACTCTTTTATCAATAGGTCCTATTTGCTAAACTAAAAGAAGCTGATTCAACAAAAATCAATGCTTTGATTCTTAATAAAGCATTGACTTTTGTTGTGATGACTTTTTGTCTGCTAAATAAGAAATGAGCCAATGGAGGTTTTTGATGGTCAACCCACAGCTAATGCATTATTTAGAAACAACAATCATTCCACAATACAAGCAATTAGATACAAGTCACTCCCCTGAACACGTCTATCAAGTGCTCAAAAACAGTATAGAAATCGCTGCCCCATTATCGGTTGACTTAGACATTGTCTCTGCTGTTGCTGTCTTTCATGATCTTGGTCTATTAAAAGGACGAAAAAATCATGAACGCGCTTCAAGATCTATGGTAGAATCAGATGCTTTTTTGGCGGATTACTTTACCAAAGAACAGCGTAAAATAATCGGAGAAGCCGTCGAAGATCATCGTGCTTCCCTCTCCTATGAGCCACGATCCATCTATGGCAAAATCATTTCAGAAGCTGATCGTGATCTTGATTTTTATCGGATTCTCGAACGCACGATTTACTTTGCCATCGAAAAAAAGAGCCTTTCTGATCCTGACAATCTTTGCCAAGAAGCATTTGAATACATTCAGCAAAAATATGGCCCCCACCATCACTTGACCTTTTGGCTCGGCTATTCAAAAAATATCGCAGGTTTAGCAGAGATCCATGAAATGCTCGCAGATCCGATCAAATTTTACAGCGCTTTTTCTGATTGCTATGAACAACGAATGAAAAAAGCCGACTTCTTGAGCTAAGACGTCAAGATCCGGCTTTGTTTCATTTTTCTAGTCGTTCGATCATTTCTTTCATCTTTTCAATTTCTTCCTTTTGAGTTTGGATAATATCATCCGCTAATTCTTTGACCTCAGGATCTTTGATTGCAGCATTGGTACTGGTTAAAATGGCAATCGAATGATGAGGAATCATTGCTTTCATCCATTTCACATCATCAACAGCCGTTTGGGAGCGCACCATGAAAAGTGAACCGCAGAATACGAGTACACTGACGGCTAAAATCGCTAGATTCCATTTCTTATTTTCGTACATTCTCCACATAAATAAGAGCATGATCATCGCCATCACGGCCCCCATCATCAACGCCATAAATAATCGAGTCTGACTATAAAAGATATGCTCCCATTGAAAAACATTCAGGTACATCATCCCAAACATCACGACCGTTGATACTAAAATCATCACACCAAAACGCACATACTGTTTCATTCCTATCTCCTCTTTCCATAAAAATATCCACTATTAGTCTATCAGGAGTGATTGCACCTACTCAAACGAAACGCTTAATTGTCATTAGGAGACGAAGCATTGTTCACTCTTGCAAGTTTTGTTCAGGTTCCTCTATGGATTGCCAGGTATCAGGATTTTTGTTCTATCGCTTTTGCTAGGCTTTTCTTTCAGCTTTTCTGTCTGGCCTTTGAAGAAAGGAAGAATCCATGCCAAAGCAATAAATTTTGCAGCTGAATAAGAATGTGGTAACTTGATTTTATCACCTGATAAAATTTCTAGGAGGAAGTTGTATGTTTTTAGCAATAAATGAAATCCGCCATTCTAAATTGCGGTATGCACTGGTTACCGGTGTCATGTTTTTGATCGCTTACTTAGTTTTTTTCTTGACCGGGCTAGCCTATGGTCTTGCCCAAGAAAACCGAACTGCTGTCGATAAATGGTCGGCATCAGAGATTTTATTAGCCGAGGAAGCGAATAACAATTTGAATATGTCCATGATCCCTCGTAATCTCTATGATGAAGTCAAAGCAGATGAGAAAGCTGTATTGGCTCAAACTGCGGGTGTGATCACCAAGGAATCCGGTGGTGAAAAAGTTGATGTCAGCTTTTTTGGGATCGAACCAGATCAATTCCTAGCTCCTAAACTCACGGAAGGCGAACTTTTCGCGAACGACGATGAGGCAGTTGCTGACAGCAGTTTGAAAGAGGAATACGACATTAAGATCGGCGATACCGTCAAATTAGCCGGCAATGAAAAGAAACTGAAGATCGTCGGCTTTACAGAAAATGCTCGCTTCAATGTCGCACCTGTTCTCTACACGACGATTGGTGCCTATCAAGAAATTCGCTTTGAAGCAAAAGATACCAGCGATAAAGCCCGCATCAATGCCATCGTAACGCGAGGAACAGTTGAAGAAGTACCGGATGAACTAACAGCAACCAAAATTACTGATTTCATCAATGAATTGCCTGGTTATAGTGCTCAAGTGCTAACCTTTGGGTTTATGATCGGCTTCTTGATCGTCATTGCTGCCATCGTTATTGGGATCTTTATTTATGTCTTGACTATGCAGAAATCTGATATTTTTGGTGTCATGAAGGCACAAGGAATTTCTAGTCGTTACATCGCATTTTCTGTCATCGCACAAACTTTTCTTTTAGCAACGGTGGGCGTATTGGTAGGATTAGCGGCGACGATCGGAACGTCGTTGGTCTTGCCGCAAGCTGTGCCCTTCCAAGTAAACAGCCTCTTTTTTGCAGGTATTAGCGTGTTGATGATTTTGATTGCGATTGTCGGTGCTTTCTTCTCAGTAAGAACGATTGTTAAGATTGACCCATTGAAAGCTATTGGATAGGAGGATAAAAATGAGTGCCATTGAATTTAAAGATGTGAAGAAAACCTTCAAAGATGGAGATACGATGATTGAGGCTTTGAAAGAGACAAACTTTTCCGTTGAAAAAGGAGAATTTGTCGCTATCATTGGACCCTCAGGTTCAGGTAAAAGTACTTTTTTAACTATTGCGGGAGGATTACAAGCACCTACAGCTGGTGAAGTTTTGATCAACGATCAGCCTTTTAGTGACCAGAAAGAAAAAAATCGGGCCAAATTACGATTCAAAGAGATCGGTTTTATTCTTCAAGCTTCCAATCTGGTCCCATTCTTGACCGTTAAAAAGCAACTGAAATTAGTCGACAAAGTCAGCAAAGAGAATAAAACCCAGTCTGCCCAAGATTTATTTACCCAATTAGGAATTGATAAATTGCAAAACAAATACCCCGAAGATCTCTCCGGTGGTGAACGTCAACGGGTGGCGATCGCTAGAGCTTTGTATCATGACCCAACAATTATTTTGGCGGATGAACCAACAGCCAGTCTGGATTCCGAAAAAGCCTATGAAGTAGTCAAAATTCTTGCCCAAGAAACAAAGGAAAAAAATAAAGCGACGATTATGGTGACCCATGATACCCGACTAACTGATTATTGTGATCGCGTGCTTGTAATGGAAGACGGTGTCTTAAAGGAAAAAGAACACACAAAAACACAACACGATTAATCTGAAGCCAAGAAATATTTGATAAGGAGTTCTCATGAAAAAAATTATCGTTGTCGGCGGCGGTGTCGCAGGACTATCCGCCGCTGTCAGATTGCAACAAGCAGGTTATGCGGTCACACTATACGAAAAAGAAAGCCAGCCCGGTGGCAAAATGAACCAAATCAAGCAAGCTGGTTTTACATTTGATGTCGGCCCGACCATTGTTATGATGCCGGAGATTTATCGCGAGATTTTTGAACTATGCGGTGTCGATCCAGATGACTATATCCCGATGGAAAAGGTAGATCCTATGCTGCAGCTCTACTTTGCTGATGAAGCACCTCTCACCTTTTCCAATGATCTGATTGAACTCACTAAAACATTAGAAGGGATTTCTGAAGAAGATGCCCAAGGTTATTTCGCCTTTCTGGCAGATATTTATAAACGCTACGTGATCGCAAAAGAAGCTTTCATCACTAAGTCGTTCCGAGGATTCTGGGATTTTTATAATCCTCAATCCCTTTGGGCAGGAATGAAATTGAAAACATTCAACGATGCCTACACTTCGATCTCAAAGTTTGTTAAAGATGACCGCTTGCGTAAGTCGCTAGCCTTTCAAACATTGTATATCGGGGTTTCTCCCTATCAAGGGCCCTCTCTTTATACGATCATCCCTATGATCGAGTTGTTCTATGGCGTCTATTTCATCAAAGGCGGTATGTATACATTAGCGACTTCGCTGGCTCGCTTATTTGAAGAATTAGGCGGCGTGATTCATTATGACTCACCGATCGAAGAACTGATTATTGAAAACAAGCGAGCAACAGGGATTCGTCTAAATGGGCACATCCATTCAGCAGATGCGATTGTCTGTGCGGCTGATTTTCCTTATGCGATGCAAGAATTGATTCCTAATGAAAAAAATCGGGGCAAATACACCAATAAAAAAATCAGCCGAATGGCCTATTCTTGTTCATGTTTTCTCTTGTACCTAGGGCTGGATAAAAAATATGAAGCCAATGGCTTGCACAGCATCTACTTTGCCGAAGACTTCAAAAAAAATGTCGATGACCTTTTTGAGACTGGTGTTTTGCCAGAAGACCCTTCCTTCTATCTCTATCGTCCCACATTGAAAGATGCCTCACTAGCACCCGAGGGTCACGAAGGCTTGTATGTGTTGGTGCCAGTTCCCGAGCTGTCTAAGTTTGATGATTGGCAACCTAATACAATCACGAATTACCGCAACAAAATTATCCACACGCTAAAAGAAAAAACGATTTTCAATGATATCGATGAGCATATCGTTTTTGAAACCTACTATACACCACAAGACTTCAAAGATCACTACAACGCTTATAACGGGGCGACTTTCGGATTGAAACCGACATTATCTCAAAGCAATTACTATCGTCCTCATAATAAGTTTGCTTATGCAGAAGGTTTGTATTTTTGTGGCAGCAGCACTCACCCAGGAGCCGATGTCCCAATCGTAATGCAAAGCGCAAAGCTTGCCGTAGAGGAGTTACTAAAAGATGATCAATAAGGAAAGCACGCTTTTTGAACGATATAAGGAAGACTTTGCTTATTGCGAGCAAATCATCAAAAAACATTCGAAAAGTTTCTACAGTGCTTTTTCGCAATTACCCCCAGAAAAAGCACGTTCCGTATTTGCCGTCTATGCCTTTTGTCGGCAAGCAGATGATGCCATCGATCGTTACCAAGACATCGCTAAATTAAATGAACTAGAACACGGATTACGACAAATGGCTTGCGGAAAGGTTCTGGATACCCCTTTATGGCGGGCTCTTTCTGTTGTCTTTGCGAAATATGATTTACAGTTCCAGCCATTTTATGATATGCTCGCAGGACAGAGGATGGATCTGGATTTTCAGCAACCTGAAACGGAGGCTGATTTGAGTAGCTACAGCTATTTTGTTGCTGGAAGTGTCGGGTTGATGTTGCTGCCGATTTTATCTAGTCAGGCAGGCAAGATCCAAGAACCAGCCAAGAAGCTAGGGGAAGCTATGCAGCGAACGAATATTCTCCGGGATATTGGGGAAGATCTTGCGATGAATCGAATTTATTTACCAAAAGAAACGATCCAGCGGTTTGAGATTACCATTCAGCACCTCAGACAAAAAAAGGTCACTGAATCCTTTATCCAGCTTTGGGAGTTTGAAGCTCTGCTAGCAGAAAAACTATACGATGAAGCCTTGTCCATGATGCCTCAGATCGATGAAGATTGCAAGGAAGCGCTTATGGCTGCTTTATTGATCTATCGCGAACTATTAACGGTCATTCGTGAGAAAAATTACCAGGTTTTTCTCAAAAAAAATGCTGTCTCTATCCAAAGAAAAGCTTTTTTATTGCGTTCTGTAAAACAGCAGATAAAAAACAACCGGAGTGAAAATAATGCAAGATGAGATTCTAGACGTGGCTGAACAGTTGTTCATGCAACAAGGGTATAAAGGAACTTCAACAAGACAAATCGCGGAGCTGTTAGGCATTACTCAGCCTAATTTGTATTATCATTTCAAAAGAAAAGAAGATATTTATTACGGTGTTCTTGCGCGGTTAGCGGTAGATGTATCTGAAAACTTATATCAGATCGTTAATGATCCCAATGACTCCTTAGCAGAGAAACTGCAACGGATGGCACGATTTCTGCAAAAACGTCATCCTTTCAATTTCTACTTAATGATGGATGATATCAAACATACCGTCTCTGAAGAAACCGCCAGAAAACTCTACTTGATTTGGAAAGAAAACTATCAGCAACCATTTATTCGCCTTTTTCAAACAAGTGAACTACGATTACGAAATGAACTTTCCTACCAGTTTATTGTCAGCCAAATGTTTATTCTCATTGCTTCATACTTAGATTCAGCAGAGAAAGAAACTGAACTCTATCAAGCCATTGATTTATTTTTATATGGTGTTTTAGATAAAGAGTCTAACTAGACAAACGTATCCACTCATTTTTGATTATTAAATAAGGAGGAAGAATATGCCAGAATATACTGACTTGACTGCGTCTGCTGCTATCGTAAACGCCTTTATCACAAAATACAATCAGCTCAAATCAACTTATCCAGAAGCGGTGATTGAACTTTGTGACGACCAAGGGCATCAAATCACTGAGGTCAAAAAAATCAACAGCGAATTGATCGAATTGATTATCGACGATAGCCAAGGACCAAGATTTCGTTACATCCACCCTTCTCAATTTGATTTGACATTCACAGTCAAACAATAATCCATTAGGACGATGAAATAAGATACTGCTAATGCTTCTCGCAATGAGAAGTTTCAGACACAAAGGCATACTCACCGTTGCCTTTTGAGTTAGCTTTGTTCTTATATCACTGTCCTTTTTTTATTGCAATTCTCTTTGATAGACGAATCGTATCTATTGACGTAAACTAACACTGATTTACTATTCTGAAAGGAGCATGTTATGTCAAAGAACCGAATCGAGGCCTTTACAGATGCAGTGATTGCTATCGTGATGACTTTGCTGGTCTTAGAACTACACCAACCAAAAAACGATACCTTTCAAGCGTTTCTAGGCATCGAACATCAGTTTATCATTTATTTGATCAGTTTTGTGATGCTGGCCATTTATTGGAACAATCATCATCATCTCTTCCAAGTTGCAGAACATATTGATGGCTGGACATTATGGGCCAATCATTTGCTGATACTCTCGTTGTCGCTTTTTCCTTTTGTTACTTCGTGGGTCAGTCAATACCCGCTGTCCCTCGCTCCTCAAATGCTCTATGGTACTGTGATTTTCTTGACTGATTTTAGCTATTATTTGTTAGGACGAGCATTAAGCCGAGAAAGCCAAAACAATCCAACCATTAGGAAACTATTTCAACGCTATCAGAAATTAACCTTTACTCTTTTTGTCAACATTGTGGCATTGCTCCTTGGCTGGTTGATTCATCCGCTTTTTGTGATCAGTCTCGATAGTCTCGTTCTACTTCTTTGGGTGATCCCCGAAAAGAAAGCCGAACGCTACCTGAATCAATAATCAAGGAAAACGACTGCCTGATATCCCCTCGACAATCCATTCACTTGTTGTTCGTCTTCTTACTTGTCGAATAAAACAAAAATCATCCAACAATGAGCCCTTTTGACGGCAGTCACTGATTCGCCATAAAACGCTCTTTGTTGGATGATTTATTATTGTTTACGCGTGCTTTGTACAGCCTATCGAATAATACTCAACGAAATAAATCTACCCCAGGATTTTTTAGCACTTGCTCTACTTGTTCCCGTGTAATCAAGGGGACATCTCCTAACATCGTATGGGCCAATACAGCATTGGTGATAGCAAAATCCGCGGTTTTTGTTAGTGGCCATTTCTCTGCATATCCTAAAAGAATACCAGCTGCATATGCATCCCCTGCACCGATTCGATCAAGCACTTGTAACAACTGAGGTGCAGTTTCAACAGTCTCTTCTTTGGTGTAGATCATCCCGCTGATAAACTGTTTGTCTTCACTGGCTATCCGTCTGGTACCTGTAAACCATTCAATCCCGTACTGCGCCATAAAGGCCTGAATGATTTGCTGTTCCTCTAGTCCATCAATAGGCAGCTGCTCACCAAATCCCAAAAGACCGTGCAAATCTCGTACAGACCCAAATACCAAATCACAATAAGGCAGAATCGCTTCGTAACGTTTTTTTAAAATTTCTCGCTGTCCTTCTTCCAAATTCAGACTGGGACGAAAATTAAAATCGAAGCAAACTTTGATGTTCTTCAAAGCAGCTTGTTTTGCCAATGTAATCGCGGTTTGCCACGTTTCTTCGGTCAAGCTCAACGAAATACCACAAATATGCAAAAGATCGATCGTTTCTAAATATTCAGCGATGGGATAAGTTGCAGGTCCGGAAACCCCAAATGAACTACCGCGGCGGTTCTGATACGTCACATAGGTGGGGCGAGCGCCAAAACCAACTTCAGCAAAATAACTGCCGATATGATTGTGTGCCTGTCCAATAAATTCTGTCTTGATACCATAAGTTTGCAAATTTGCTTTGGCCGCATCACCCAAACGGTTTTTTGGTACTTTCGTCAATAAGGATGCTGAAAGATTGAAGTGCGCCAGATTTCCTAAAATATTTACGCCCGTTCCCGTAAAATCCATTCGCAGCGAATGGGTTTGTTCTAATGTCCGATATTCAGGCGGTGTCAAGCGCAGCATGACTTCACCGTATGCACCGATTCGCATCACAATTCCTCCTTCACTCTTACTTCAATGAATCTTTCATCATCTTCAGTAATCGTCTCACATCTTCCGGACGGGTATCGCCCGTCTCTGAATCAATGATCGAGCTATACACGTGAGGAATGATTTTCTTGACGCCTGCATCAACAGCAATCTGCAAGATTTCTGCAAAGTTATCCAAATCAATCCCACCGGTCGGTTCAAGATAAAAGTCATGAGCGGCACAAGCTTTTGCCACCGCTTGATATTCTTCTTTGTGTGCCAATCCTTTCATAGGGAAATATTTGATTGAACTAGCGCCCATATCCTTGAGTAATGCAATCGCCGTTTCAAGAGGAACCTCAGTGGGTTCCGCCTGTGAACTTAACGGGCCAGTGGCAATATTGACAAAGCCGACTTTGCCTGTCGGGGAAACTAATGCATTAACGATAGTTTCTTCTTGTCCTAACAACGCCCGAGAAGTTGCAGCTCCTGTGAATACTTGATTGACATGTTGCGGCTGCAACACAGCAGAAATTCGAGAGACCATCTCGCTCTGATTCGGATCACCGGCACCGAGACCAACAGATAATGCATTTTCTATTTCTGCTTGGTATTTCTTCATGTCTTCAATCGCTGCTTCATCTGTGGAATAATTTTTGGAAAGAACGCCTAATAAGATTTTTCCTTCGGCTGCTTCAAAACATTCTTTGGCGTTTTCCACTGAGTTAGCTAAAACGTTTAAACAAATTCGATCTTCTAAATAAGTCGGGGATTTTTTCATTCTTTTGGTTCCTCCGGATTCATGATTTCTTTTAATCGATTGACAATCACATGCATTTCAGTTTCTGTGACTGCCCGAATATCAAATTCAATGATGCCATGATTTGCTTGATATTCTCGCGTGTAGATGGCTGGTTCTTCTGCTTTTAATTTCTGGATCACTTCCATCGCCGATGGCCCATTTTGGACCCGAACCCGGGCGCGATAAATGTCTCGCCCTGCTCCATCTTGGACGATATCTGCAGACAAGCCAGTAATTTGATTGAGCGCTGCGATGAAAGGTTCCAAACGATGCTTCATGGAAGCGCCAGACTCGCTTCCTTGAGCCAGATACTCTTCTACTGCTTGTGTAAGCCCCATCATATTTTCTTTACCAATCTTCATGGAACGCCCGATGCCTTTGGATTGTAGTCTCACCCATTCTATTAGTTCTTTACGACCGATCACTAAACCAGCACTTGGCCCAGACAAAGCCTTGGCTCCGGAGTAGATCACTAAATCGGCCCCCTCCTGGATGTACCTGAAAAGATCCTCTTCCGCTGCGGCATCCACGATCAAAGGGATGCCCGACTGTTTTGCGACTTGAGCAGCTTCCTTTACTGAAAGCATACTTTTTTGTACTGTATGATGACTTTTGATATAGAGAATCGCAGCTGTCTGGGGACTGATCATCTGAGCAATATGGTCAACAGAGCACATATTGGCATAGCCTGCCTCAACGACTTGGCCTCCACCTTGTTGAACCATCACTTCAACAGGTGTGCCATAATCCACATTGTGTCCCTTCGGCAAGATGATCTCTCGACGCTGAATCTTTTCTGAATAAGGATGGTAAAGATGGAATGATGAGCCTTGTCCAATGACTGCTGCCACAGATTGGGCAATTCCAGCAGAAGCAGAAGAGACGATTTGAGCATCTTCAACTTGAAGAAGTTTGGCCAAATAGGCCCCTGTTTTGACTGCTAACTCGCTCATCTCAAAAAAGTGTTCACCACCAAAGCGTTGGGCTGTTAAGACACCTTCGCTCACTTTAGAAACACCTAGAATCGTCATTTTACCTGAAGCATTGATGACTTGCTTCAAGCCAAGTTTAGTCAGATTCAATGTCATATACTTGTCCTCCAATTATAGTCTTTAGCGGAATGATCTGTCGATCAATACTTCGCTTGTTCCCATTTGAATCAATCAGTACTTTGGCTGCTTCTTTGAATTCAAAGATCGTGAAATCAGCATCCATTTCTTCTTCGATGGCACCTTTTCCTTTTAGTTGAAACTGACGAGCTGGTGCCAATGTGACTTTCTCGATGATTTCCTGCCAACTATAACCGACAACGGCTAATTTCTCCATAGTAGTGGCCAAATCATATACCGGACCCTTCATACGGTTACGTATATAAATATCGGTGCTGATAGAAGCAGCTTTTAAATTGGCGTCATAGGCTTTTTCTGCCACCAAAAAATTGAAACTATCTGTACCATGACCAATATCAAAAGCAACTCCTTTGCCATAAGCATCAAAAACAAACGATTTGATGGTATTTGACTGACGATCTAAAATACCATTTTGCTTGCCATTGAAACAGTGGGTCAGAACGTCACCTTTCTCTAAACAAGACAAAATGTCAGCCAAATCTGGTGGTGCTGAACCAATATGAACCATCAATGGTAGGCCTGGGTGTTCTTTTTGGATATTTTTGGCTAATTTCAATGGAGTGATGCCATTTTCGCCAATCACCGTCCTACTCATTCTCGCTTTTAACCCCACGATGAAATCAGGAAATTCATTTAGGACCTTTGTGATCAGATCCCCCTTAATCTTAGAAAGATCGGCTAATTCATCTTGTTCGACGATGCCCCATTTTGAAATATTGACAAGCGCAAAGACATTCGTTTTGGCTGCTTGTGCAAATTCGTAGAAACGATGAATATTTTCGGCACCAGTAGTCCCCGCATCGATCACTGTCGTTACACCTTTTGCCACACCGATCTGATCGGGATAATCATAGTACAAGCTCATTTCTTCGAAACAATGGACATGATCATCAATCCAGCCTGCCGAAAGATACTGATTCGGAAGAAGTGTCCACTCCTTTTGTGCGGATTCTTCGATCGTTTTTGCGATCTGGCAAATTTTCCCTTGCTTGATCCCGATATCGAAAACCTCTTCATTGAGTGTACGTGCCTGGCGGATAATCATATCCAACATGTTAATCATTCCTCTCGGTAAATTTAAATTTGGTCCACGGATGAATATACGACAACAACAGCCGTTCTTCTGCGACAATTGATCCAACTTTATTTTTTCGCGGATCGCGATGAGGGGTCAACACCACCTGTAATTCGTTTTTGTACTTGCCAAAATCATCGTTGCCGACCACAATATCTCCAGGTTGGAATTCCTCCAGATTATCGTGGGCTGGGTTATCAAATTGCTTGTATTTTTTTCGGACTTCTGTTGATCGAATCATCCGATCAGTAATATCCCCTCGACGGTAATGCTGCTCTTTCAGAACGATCTTTCGTTCGCATGGAGTGCTCTCCGGCGTAAAAGTCACCGAAAATTCTGTTTGGTAACGATTGATTGCGCCTAGTGCTGCAAGTTCTGCTTCTGAGGCATAGGCATTACCAATGATTACATCATCGATCAATCCTGTTGCAAAGAGATGTTTTGCTGCGATCTCTACAGGTAAATGCCGATGCATCTCTAATGTCGGTAATCCGTCATTGATATCCCATGGGCCGATCGTTCCAGACTGTGAAGTGATAAAAGCGGCAGTTCGAATTCCTTTGGCTTTAAAACGCTGGCTGCATTTTTCGAAGAACTCATAAGGTAATGCTGTGCCTTCCTGAGGATAAAAATTGTGACAGCCATATAAGAAAGGCAAGTTTGCTTGATACGTCAAAATATTGTCTAAATAAGCGACGTCGTTGCTCATATTTAGCTCGATCGCCAATCCAAACGGATTATAAGTCAGCATTGCTTCTTTGCTGCCGTCAAAACCTAAATCCAAGCGGATGCCATCCGCACCCAATTCGTGGAAAAACGTCAAATCATCATAAGAAATTTCCAGCTCTTCAAAAATTGCCGGTGCAACATCCAAAATCGTTTCGTAGCCAAGAGATTTGGCAAATCTTAATAATTCTGAGAATTTCTTGCGAACAATTTCTTTCCCTTCTGTCACTTCTAACATGCTCATAAAAATTCGACTAAATCCATAGCTGTGTGCCAATTCTAAATAAGCTTTGTCTTCGTCATTATTGCTGTGGTCTGGATAAATAGAGATTCCTAGTTGTCTTTTCATTTTGTCTACTCCTTCTGCGCACCAATTTGAGAAAATTTTGTGATCAGCAACGTACTGCAACCAACAGTCAGTGTTGTTAAGATCACCGGGGCAATCGTTGTCCTGCCAAATAGCATAACGGCAATGACTAATACTAATACGGATCCGCCTATCAGTGTGCGGAAGCGAATCTGCTGGATAAATGCTCCATGTCTGGTTAGCCAAATTTGTAATCCGATAAATAATAAACATGCATACATCAGCATCATTTTATGCACTTAGTCTCCTTTCGATCATCAAACGCGGATCCTCGCGCATGAACCACTGTTTAGGCAACAAATGAACCCTAATTGCTTCACTCAAAAGAACCATCTAGAAAGCACTCTGGGAGTGAGGTGTTTACTGGGATGATCCCGTAGAATTGTTTCTGTTCATCTAGAAAAACTCGGTATTTCCCAGAGAGCCCATTTGGTTGTCATTTATGGATCGTTCTTTGCTCCTATCCCATCGTCTCGTTTGACTTCTTGATCAAGAGACCTCTCATTCTTGAGTCGCTTGTTCTTCTTCACGTTCTAATTGTTGTTTTTCAAAGACTTTAAAGAATGGGTAATAGATCGCCAATGTGATCAAAAAGTTCACCACAACTAAGATTCCAGCGGCAACACTCCAATTTGTACTCATCCAAGCAGCAATTGGTGCTGGAATGGCAAATCCTAGACGAGCAGCCATCATTGGAACGATCCCTGTCGTCGTAGCAAAGTACGAAATTGTCGTTGTAATCAAAGGTGCTACAAGAAACGGAATCCCAAGAATCGGATTCATCACAATCGGAGCCCCAAAGATGACCGGTTCATTGATATTGAAAATACCTGGCAAAATCGAAAGACGTCCTAATTGTTTCAAATAGTTTGATTTTGAGAATAAAAACAAGACAACCAGCGCAAGCGTCGTTCCTGCTCCACCAATCCAAACAAACCATTGCAGAAATTGTTCTGTAAAGATGTTTGGTAATTCATGCGCATTGCCGGATGTTTGAAAAACTTCCATATTTTCTGCAATCGAGATATCCCAGAAAGGACGGATCACCGGACCCATGATTGCTGGTCCATGAATTCCAAGAACCCAGAAGAAACAAATCAAGAAAACTGTCAATAAGCCGCCAAACAAACTGTTTCCTGCTAAAACATCTTTCAGTGGCATCAAAAGGTTACTTAAGAAGCCATTGATATCAAAACCGATGATATGACGAATGACCCAAAACAAAACAAGAATCGCTCCCCCGGGAATCAATGCCATGAAGGAATTGGTCACTTCGGGCGGTACACCATCAGGCATTTTGATCGTGATATTTTTGACAATAAAGAAGCGATAGATTTCCACTGACAAAATAGCTGTGACAATTGCACCAAATAGTGATCCTGAACCAAGGTTAGCAACATTGATGAAACGTCCAGCATCGATCACTCCTTCTACCGATTCAAGGACCCGAATTGGTGGTGCTGCCGTGATCAAAAAGGACATTGTTGCCAAAATACCTGCTGTCAATGAGTCTAGTTTGTAACTTTTTGCCAATGAAGATGCGATACCAAAGGTCGCATAAAGTGCAAGCAGACCAACTGTATAGCGAAACGGAATGTCTAGAACTTCACGATATGGTTCAATAAATGCTGCAACTGACTCAATAGGAAAATTCAATAATATCGTGAAAAAGGAACCGACGATCGTCAATGGTAATGTGGCAATGATTCCTTTACGTATGGCCACCATATGTCGCTGCATACCTACCTTATTTGCCACTGGCATTAACTTTTGTTCAATAAACCCTACAAATCCATTCATTTTAGCCCTCCTAATTATAACATTATAATCTTTACAAGGACAATATAACACAGTTAAAAAGGTGTGTAAACGTTTTTTTAACAGGAAATAAGCTTCTTCCCACAAACTGAGCGATGGAAAAAAGCTTATGTCTTTCATTGATTGAATGTTTTTTCGTAGATATAGTCATCCATTACAAAACCTTGACCGATATCAACCTTTCGTTCCCCAACCCGGACAAAACCCCGGCGTTCATAGACGGCAATCGCTTGTTGATTGCCTTTATTGACGTTCAAGAAGAGTGTTTTGCCAGCGGCTAAAGATTCAATCCAATCAAATACTTTGCTGGAGACGCCTTTTCCTCGCATAGCAGGTGTTAAATAAAGTTTACTCAAATACAGACGGTCTGCCTCTTCTTCATAAGCTGTGTAGCCAATAATCTCATCTTCTAATCGAAGAATAAAATAAGCGGCGCCTTCTTTGATTTCTTGTTGGATCGTTTCTGGAGATTGATAAGTTTCTAGCATATAGCTGACTTGAGCAGATCCGATGATAGGTGTAAAGACTTCTGACCAAATCTCCTTGACGACAAGCTCTAATTCTTGAATCTCCTCTAAAGATCGAACTGGTTGAAATGTAATTTTCATGGTGGACCCCTTTCAAAGATGTATTCCTTCATATCTTTATTATATCGGAATGTTTTTTAAATAAATAGAAAAGTCTTTCTTTGTCTTAACTATTGATAAATGTTGTCTATCCGCGATTGAAAGAAAGATTTAGCGCCATCAGAAAGTTCTGCTGATCGCATCGAAGTTTGTTAGGAAAAAGTAGATATGATGACGAGAAACAGGACCAGCTCATTTTCTGGAACAGTCTCTCTTCCTTTCAACTTTTATCCTAAAGTGCTACCCCTCATTTTTTCGATAAAATTTTTTTATTCGCCATAAAAAATCCGAGTGTGCTATACTGGTTACAAGAAAATAGATACTGCCACCGGGTAGTTAAAAGAGGACGATCATTCCAGTAGGTCTTAGAAGGAATGGTCTTCCTCTTTTTGTTTTCTAAAGAATCAAAAGGAGGGAAATAGAATGGCTTGGATCGAACTATTATTAGCTGGTGTACTGGAAGTATTCTGGTCCACAACGATGAAATGGAGTGAAGGATTTACAAGAATCAATTTTACGATTTACACCATTATTGGTATGATCGCCAGTTTTTTCTTTTTGTCGCAAGCAATCAAACAACTGCCGATGAGTTTATCCTACCCTATCTGGACTGGGATCGGCGCTGTGGGATCAGTCATCATTGGTGTGGTATTGTTCCATGACAAGGTAAACCCAGCCACTTGGCTTTTTGTTGGATTATTATTGATCAGTATTGTAGGCATTAAAATGACTAGCGGTCATTAACCTAAAAAAATTTTTTTGAAGTCTTTTAAAAAACTTTTATAAAAAGCGAATCACTTCTTTCTACCGAAATCTTGTTGATCTCTATGCTTTCCTCTAGGATATCATCAGTCTACTGATCTTCTCTTACGAAAGAAAAGTTGGATTACCTTCATTCTTTCTTTTCTCAAAGGCTAAAAAAGCAGCAGCTTGATCATTGATGGATCAAACTGCTGCTTTTCTGTTTGTACTTGACTAAAACGAGTTGAATCTCAAACGAGTTCAGCTTTTTTTTCTGTAATTTGTTTTTGAAGAAGGGCTAATATCTGTCTATCTTCTACTGATAAAATATAATTTTTACAAATTTCTAAAAGGACAGATTGTCCCACTTCATTAGTTTTCTTTGCTTGAAGGTCAGTGATATTTATCGTCTCCATACGATCCCTACTTTCTTTTTCTGATAAGAATAGTTTGCCATTCTTTAAGTAAAAAAAGAAGCAACGGGATGTTTACATGCTAGAAACGTGGTGTTTACACTGTTTTTTTTAACTTACACAACACAAAATAACCCTTAAAAATAAATCGGCGCTTAATCTGGTTCAATATGAATATCTGTATCATAGACATTGAAACGATCAGACAGCAATGCTTCAATGGCATCAGCTACTGCATGACTTTTTTCAACTGTCAAATATTTGTCCATCGTAATAACAATATCAAGAAACACATTTGCGCCATACATTCTGCCGCGAATACTCTTGACAGATTTTACTTCCGGAAAATCGGCTACGACTTGTTCGTACTCGTTGACCAATGTTTGATCAAAACCATCTGACAATGAGAAGGCACTTTCTTTAAAAATATCGATGGCCGTTTTTAGGATCAGAACAGCGACAACGATCGCTGTTAGACTATCAAGCCACCCCCAGCCAAAAGAAGCGGCAAAAATGGCAATGGCGGTTCCAATACTGGTCCAAGCATCGCTGCGATTGTCTTTGGCAGCAGCAAGCAGTGCGGAGCTTTTTACTTGTGCAGCCAATCTTCGATTAAAGGTATACATACCATACATGAGAATAGCCGAGACTACACCTATAATTGCCGCAAGCATATCAGGACTTTCTGTCTCCCCTTGGATCAAGGACCAGACAGAGGAATAAAGTACTTGCAGCCCCACAGCAAGCATGATTAATGACGTAATCAAACTTGCTACATTCTCTGCTTTCCAATGTCCATACTTATGTTCTTCATCAGCCGGTTTTTGAGCTAAGCGTAGACCTATCAAAACAGCCACTGAAGCGATTATATCGGTGGCATTATTTAAACCATCTGCCCATAAAGCTTCCGACCCAGCTATTTTACCGATCAATAATTTAACGAATGAAATCAATAGATAGGCGATGATACTAAGCAGAGCGCCCTTTTCTGCTCGCTTCAATTCTTCATATCTAGTCTCTCTCATTTATTTCCCTCCAGCATCAAGATAACAACTTGAAAATAATAACTGAATTCCTGAAACTTTGCAGTAATTATTGGAGAGATATAATCTTTTAGGATTAACAAACATTTGCTTTCTGCACCACGAATGCATCTTGCAGGTCAAACTGAATGAAATAAAAAAATCAGAAGGCACCTTATTGATTTCCTTTAGACAGGTTAAACAACCATTGAATCTTTCATCGTTCCCCCGTTTAATGAAAGCCATTGTCACTGAATGGGAGACACTATGGGGTATCCTTGCTGCTTTGCGTAGTTCTCTTCTATGGTTTTCTTCTATAATTTCCTTCTAAAGAAACAAGAGGGGAAAATATGGGGGAAAAATGTGAAAATTTTCTATTTTGGCAAAATTTTCTGTTCCATTTCGAAGTGATTTCCTTGGATACGGCTAGAAATGAATCTAAATAGCAGCATCTGTCTGATTTCTTAATATAATAAGATAGCAGTTTTCTAAGACAAAAATGAATAAACGATGATTATTTCTAGTGAAAAATCACCATTTGATTTTATCAATCGCGAGCTTCAAGGTATACTCAAAGAAAGTAGGTGAAAAAATGGAATCTGAAAAGTGTTATGCCAAAATGCAAGATGGCTCGGTCCTTTACTATGAGAAAATTGGAAAAGGCAAGCCATTATTCTTATTGCATGGCAATGGCGGGAGCAGTGCTTACTTTGCTAATCAGGTAGCTGAATTAAGTCAGAAGCATCAGCTGTACTTGATAGACAGCCGTGGGCATGGCAAATCAACGAATACCCGCAAAAAAATTGATTTTTTCTTGATGGCTGATGACTTGTATGCCATTATTCAAAAAGAACACCTGTCAAAGGTAGCTCTTCTAGGATTTAGTGATGGCGCAAATTTAGCTATGGTGTTTTGCTTTAAATATCCGGAATTAGTGAGTTGTCTGATTTTAAATTCCGGCAATACGGATCCTAAAGGGGTTCGGCTGTTTGCACGGATCGGCAGTCTGATCCAATATGCAGTCGTTTGGCTTTGCGCGCCTTTCGACAAAGGCATGCGTGGTTTTTTACCGATTCTTGCACTACTCTTTCGTAACATCGGTTTATCAGCCACCGATTTAAAAAAAATTTCTGTCCCAACACTGATTTTGGTAGGAAAAAGAGATTCAATCAAATTGTCTCATTCATTTTATTTAGCCAATCATATTCCGAATGCCAATTTCATGGTAGTAAAGGGACAAGGACATAGTTTTGCTCGCAAAAATCCAAATATATTCAATCAGAAAGTTCTTTCTTTCTTAGATAAGGTGGGACAATAAAATGAAACTTTTTACATGGATTCGTAACCATCTCTCCTTGTTCAAAGGACTCTTTTTGATCGCTGTAGCAGTGATCGTTTTAGGTGAATTGCTTTCCTTAAGCAAGACGATCTCCGTCGATCAATTGACGACACTGTTTTCCGAATTAGCGGTTTGGCGCGTTGCATTGATGCTTTTGATTAGTTTGCTTTGTATTGCGCCAATGATTGGTTATGACATTATCTTAAATCGACTCTTAGGACAAAAGCTTTCTGCCCGTTATTTAAGTGAAACAAGCTGGATCATCAATACAATGAATAATCTTGTAGGATTCGGCGGTTTTATCAGCATTGGTCTTCGCTCCGAATTCTATGGCAAAGAAAAAAATGGCAAAGATGTTGCTCAAGCAATTTCGAAAATTTTTATTTATCTGATGTCTGGGTTATCGCTTTTATCATTACTGGCATTAGGGTTCGTCGTCTTTGGACCAACAACTGATTATCTGCAACAATATTGGATTTGGCTATTGGGAGGAAGTTTGTACTTTCCAGTGGTCTATGTCTTAAGTTTGTCGAAGAAGAATGGCTATTTAGGCGGTCTGACCCCTTCTGACCGCGGTCAACTGATTTTGGTTTCATTATTGGAATGGGTAGGGGTATTTACAGCCTTTATCACCACCGGTATGCTGATGGGGATCACTGTGGATATTTTTCAAATACTGCCATTATTTATTGCTGCATCTGTGATAGGGATCGTATCAATGATTCCTGGAGAATTAGGAACCTTTGATGTCATGATGATCATGGGAATGGGTTCATTGAATATTCCCCGAGAAAGCGTCGTAGCGTGGCTTCTGCTATTCCGGCTATTCTATTACATCATTCCGTTTTTGATTGGGGTGCTTTTGTTCTCTAAAAATGTCAGTGTAACGCTCAACACACGCTTTTCTGGTATTCCTAAAGGATTGCTTTTAGAAGTATTCCATAAGATTGAAGTACTGTTGCTCTATTTGACTGGTACGATGCTGGTTTTGTCAGCAACTATTCCGGAAGCATTCGACCATATTCAGTGGTTGGCCCATCTTAATCCGATACGGTTGAATTTTGTCATGCAATACCCAAGTATTTTCTTAGGCTATCTTTTCATCATTGCTGGTCGTGGGGTTTCAGCTCGTGTTTCGCGCGCTTATTTTCCAACATTGCTGTTGATCACAGCAACGATCGGCTATGCGGTCTTAGCCGGTTTCCGCTTTTCAACCATGTGTTTCTTGCTCTTCTTATTGGCGATTATGGTCCTTTCCAAAAGTGAACTATTTCGTAAGCAACTGGTTTATTCTTGGGAATGGCTGACGATCGATGGCCTTTTGATGGGATCTTTGACTGTCCTTTATGTAATTATTGGGGTCTATAACATGCCCCATTTAAATCGTCATCCCGCCCATCGTTCCATTGATTTTCTTTTGTTTCCTTCTGAAAAGTTATGGTTGCAAGGCTTTCTGGCTATCATGATCGTCGCTATCGCGGTCTTGCTTTTCTCACGCTATTTAATGGGACCCAAACATCAAATTGGACAGAGACCTGAGAATGAAAAAATCTTGACTCTTTTAGAGACCTACGGTGGTACTAGTGATAGCCATCTTGTATTTTTGAAAGATAAAGAAGTCTATTTCTATCCGAACGAGACCGATCCTACCGTCTTTTTCCAGTTTACGACCTATAACAATAAATGTTTGGTCATGGGGGACCCAGCTGGTAAACAAGAGGATTTTGCTGCTGCACTAGAAGCCTTTATCACAGAAATGGATCAGTGGAATTATTTGCCTGTCTTCTATGAAAGTAGTGAAGAAATGGTCATGCTTCTTCATGAATTCGGCTATGATTTCATCAAATTTGGTGAGAAAGCCTTCGTGGACCTGCAGAATTTCACCTTGTCTGGCAAAAAAATGAAGGGTCAACGGGCATTAAACAACAAAATCAATAAAGAAGGCTTTACTTTCGATGTCCTACAACCACCGTACAATGCAGAAACATTTGCCAAGTTACGAGATATTTCTGATCGCTGGCTAGATGGACGCAAAGAGAAAGGTTTCTCATTAGGATTTTTCTCCGAAGATTACTTGAGCACCGCCCCAATCGCTGTCGTCAAGAATCAACAACAAGAAATCGTAGCATTTGCTTCTTTTATGCCTACTTATCAGACAGGTTGCGGGTCGATCGACTTAATGCGACATGATCCTGAAAAAGCACCTAATGGCACAATGGACTTTTTGTTCATCAATCTCTTCGATTATTTTAAAAACCAAGGATTCGAACAGTTCGACTTAGGGATGGCTCCGCTGGCGAATGTGGGGACGTTCAGAAGCAGCTTCATTCAAGAACGGATCGCCTATTTGATCTATAACTTTGGTTCTCACTTTTATTCTTTTGAGGGATTGCGGGAGTATAAGAGCAAGTATGCAGCTAATTGGTCTCCTCGTTATATTCTCTATTCCAGAGATAGTTGGATCGGTTATGTGATGATCGCATTGTTGATAGTAGACAATCGAACTATTACTACTTCTTCTCTTTAGGATAAAAAAAGACTGCGCCACAAGTACCAATAAGACAACAACTATCCGATAATCAAACTATTGTTCAACAAATCAAAAATGAGCTCCACCCATGTTTATCAAATAATGGGTGGAGCTCATTTATGTTGGTTGATTCAGTTAGTTTGTTATTCGCTGGTTTTGTCTGTTTGTTCCCAGAGTTGTTTCACAACTGGAATATTGCCTAATTCTGTCATGTTTGATGGTAGAATGACTGTATTCGTCTTACTGTTGACAATATCTTTAAAAGCTTCAATGCCCAAGTAAGAGAGTGAACGTTCGTCTAATTGACTTTCTTTGATTGCTTCATTGATGGCTAAGATCCGTTTACGTTCTGCTTCAGTAATTTTAGCAATTCGTTCTGCTTCGGCGTCTGCATCGATCCGTACACGTTTAGCACGAGCTTCCGCATCAATCTGAGTTTGTTCCGCTCTGGCTTGGGCATCGATCGTCATTTGAGAAGCTTTGGCTTCCGCACTTAAGACAGCAGAAGATTTCTCCCCTTGTGCCCGCGTGATCATGGATTCTTTATCCCGTGAAGCAGTGATCAGTTTGTTCATTGATTCAATGATTTCTTGCGAAACTTTGATTTCACCAATATTGATTCGGTCGATCGCCAACCCGTACCCCGCTGTGATATCTTTAATGGAAGTAAACAACGCTACGTTGATTTCTTCTGTTCCGTTGAGAACTTCATTTAGATCCATTTTCCCAATGATTCCTCGCAAATTGGATTGCGCATCTTGGATCATAGAAACCACCGAGTTTTCATTATCATAAACAAACGCACGGACATCTGTGACATGGTATTTGATGGCTTCATCAATTTGAACGATAACATTATCCTTCGTGATAGCACTTTGTGGTTCAATTTCTAAAGGAATCTGTTTAAGTGATACTCGTTCTCTGACTGTATATAAAATAGGGACTAAAAAGTGCAGACCTGGTTCAAGTGTCTTAACATACTTCCCAAAACTCTCAACTACTTTTACTTCCCCTTGTCGAACGATAACAGCAGTGCTTGCCAACAGCCAAATCACGATCGCTATGACAAGAACGATTAAGATAATTTGTACGATGATCATTGAATATACCCTCTTCCATTTTCAAATAATGTATTGTTCACTTGTGTCAGCAAGATCCCATTTTCAACGCCGATGATCTCCAGCATCACATTCTCTGCTGGAATACCGGCAACAACCCGATATTCAGTATACGTACCAAAGATTCGAATGAATCCGGCATAATGATCTGTCGCGGAACGAAAATATTTCCCGACTGCGCGGTTTTCCATATATTCTACGATTTTAGTCACCCTCTTCACTAACCAACTATCCCTAGATTCTGTGCTATCATCATATCATGTTTTGCCTTGTTACACAGTAATTATTTAAACTTTTACTTTCAATTTAATGTAAAAACAAGTAAAAATAAAAAAAACTGTTTTTGCAAGCAACTTATTTGCTTTTCACAATTGAATTGCACACAATCTAATTGTACAAAATCAAAAAAACAGGAGTGAAGATAGATGAAAAAAATGTATTCTACAAAGATGATTAATACAGGTGGCCGTTCAGGAGAAGTTCATAGTCCTGATCATTCCTTCGAATTATCCATCGCAGCACCTGGTAAACGGGTCGAAAATGCCACTAACCCAGAACAACTTTTTGCCGCTGGTTTTAGTGCTTGTTTCAACAGTGCTCTTGAACTTGTAAAGCAAAGTAAAGGAATTGATGGCGCATCAACCGTAAGTGCACAAGTTTCACTTTATGCCGAAAATGAAAGTAGTTTTGTTTTAGGAGTAGAGATTGAAGGATTCGTAGAAGGTCTTTCATTAGATGAAACACAAGAATTACTAGAAATTGCTCATACCGTATGTCCTTATTCAAAAGCAACAGCCGGCAATATTGAAGTAACCGTCAAAGCTGTTAGTGAGTAGACTTTCCGATACAAAAAAGCTATGATAAGAAGCGTCAGTATAAAAAGGAGTGAGGACATGAATGACTTAGCACTTGAAAACCAACTATGTTTTCCTCTATACGCCGCTTCGAAAGAAATTATCAAGCATTATAAAGGATTACTGGACCCTCTGGACTTGACCTATACGCAATATCTCGTGATGCTCGTCTTATGGGAGCAAGGAACATTGACAGTAAAAGAATTGGGCGATTCTCTGTGTCTGGATTCTGGAACATTGACTCCGGTTTTAAAGAAACTCGAAATGAAAGGCTATCTTTCAAGAACTCGCAATCAAGAGGACGAACGTTCTTTAAATGTATCATTGACAGAAAAAGGGCAGCTGCTCCATGATTCTGCAACGAATATTCCCAGTAAAGTCAAAGACTTCCTGCCATTGTCTCCTACAGAACTAGCTGATCTGCATCGCTTGACGACAAAAATGCTGCATCAGTTTCAGAAAACTATCTAAAAAAAAGATCCGACTTACAGGATTGCACGAAACGTTAGCTGAAAAACTAACTTCTTAAGCGCAGTCCATAAGTCAGATCTTTTTTTGTTGGCTCTCTTTGAACAAGCAAGATCACTGATGGTCTTTTGGCATTGAAAGCTCTTGTTTTCTGGCAGTAATTTTGTCCATTAACATCGCTAACTGCTTTTCTTCTAGATGACCAATCGCCACCTGAAGCATAGCAAAAATCTGATCTTGATTAAGAATCGACTGCAGTACTTCTAATTCAGTCACTTTAGGTTGAAAACGACGTGCTAAAACCGAACCGCTCATTTTGATGCTCGCAACTTCCAGTATGCCTTTATTGACTAATTTTCTGATGACTGATAACGAAGTGTTGCGATTCAAGTTAAAACGTTCACTAAAATCACTGCAACATAGTGGTTCCTGAGCATTCCAAAAACAAATCAGAATCTCCCACTCTTTTTTTGAAAAATTCAAATAATCCATATATGCCCCTTTCTCTTTACTCATTCCATGAACAATGTTCCATAGCTGATTTCCTGAAACCAGTCTCACTGTAACGCTGAATTGAAAAATCTTTTTTCAGTTATTCTTCATTCATACATCAATAATAATCTATATTTGCCATTTTTACAAAATAATTTTATGATTATTGAATAAATATAGCGTAAATTTAAACAAATAAACAGCCGACCACTGGTGCTGGTCGGCTGCTCCTTGCGATTTTAGGAAATAATTTATTTGATATTGAAGATAAGGCTTTCATGTTCCTGATCTTTCAAAGAATAACCGCAAGATTCTTTATTTAAATGAGTATAATCGGTTTCGATCATTTGGATGATTTCTTCTTCTGTCAAGAATTCATCTCTTACTAGAATCAATGAGTTCAATAAAACAAACCGTGAATCATACCCAAGTATTTCTGGAAAAAGTTCCCAAAAGTTTGAACCATCTATTTGTTGAACAGTACATTTGAAAGAATCAATCAATTGGTGGATGTAAGCATATACCTTAGGGTACTCTACTTCCACAAGGTCAAGGACCTCTTTATCGATCACTTTCTCCAAATAGTCAGCTGTTTCTTTATAGAGCATTAAATCAATCACGCGAATTACCAATCCTTTCATGCGGACAGTTCACAGTCAATCTACTGAAACTTCCTACGTATATATATATCATAAAATCGGCTAAAATTATTCTCATTTTGAGGGAATAACGAAGAAAAAAATGAGAATAACATCACAAAGTATGAGTGAAACTGAGATTTACTCAACAAAACAATGATTTTAGCCAAGATAAATTTGTTATATATAACGGTAGTATTATTAAAAAAAAGGAGGATTTTTAAGGACCTGCTTTAAGAATCAAAAAGGCCCGTAACTTATAAGGCAAACATAGCCAGATAATCTAAGTGTCTTGCATCTGCTATCACAAAAATCACAGTTATCGGGTTTGTTTGCTCTTAGTCACGGACCTACACCTATTAATGTGCCTGATGATTGACTGAAAGAGATGATGCTGTGCTAGTTGAATGATCATTCTTAGCACGAAGCGCAGATAGAATGGATACTGTATCGATCACTTCTTGTAACAAAGCGCCAAACAATGCTGGGATAACGCCCGTGCTGGCAATCAACATTAAAACGATACAAATGAAGATTCCTAGCAATACGGATTGGCGGGCGATTCTCATCGTGTCTTGAGAAATCTGTACGGCTTGAGAGACCTTGCTGAGATCATCTTGTAGTATTACCGCATCTGCTGCTTCCGTTGCAGCACTAGTACCATGGGCTCCCATAGCGATGCCTATATCAGCAGCTGCTAAAGCTGGGGCATCATTAACCCCATCCCCTACCATGATGATTGGGCGTTCAGCTGGTTCTGTTTCTTTTATAACGGCAATTTTTTTTGCCGGCAAGCAGTCTGCTAGAACGGTTTCGATCCCTGCTTCAGCTGCGATCTTCTGAGCAACGAATGCTTGGTCACCTGTCAACATGATCGTCTTTTTCAATCCTTGATGACGCAACTGCTCAACCGTTTGTTTGGCTTCCTTACGTAATGTATCTTCAAAAAAGATCGTTCCTATCCATTGGTCATCTTTCCCAACACAAACATTGGTTTTCGCTTCATCTACACCAACTGCTCCAACAAATTCGGGTTTACCGATTTTGATCTTGTGTCCAGCAACTGTTGCTTCGATCCCTTGCCCTACCACTTCTTTCAAGTTGGTGACTGGCAGCAAAGTCAGCTTTCGTTCCATAGCAGAAGCAACCAGAGAGCGGGCAAGAATATGAGTGGAATCCTGCTCAGCACTAGCTGCAATGCGCAGAAGCTCTTCGACCGATAGTTGATCATCGCACACTGTCATTTTCTCAACGTGCAACTTTCCCTCTGTCAATGTGCCTGTTTTATCAAAAGCGATCGTCTTTGCTTTGGCTAATTTTTCGATCGTGGTACCATTTTTCATGACAATCCCATTGCGGCTAGAGCGACTCATGCCTGCTACTAAAGCCACTGGTGCTGCCAAAATTAATGGACAAGGTGACGCCACTACTAGGACTTCCGCAAAGCGGACAGGATCTTTTGATACAAACCAAGCAATGCCTGCAATCACATAGGCTGCCAACGTAAATGGTACGGCATATTGATCCGCTAAACGAACAAAGCGCGCAGGTTTTGCTTCAGATTCTTTGACTAAACGAACAAGAATTTGATATTGGCTATCTGCTGCTTTTTTCGTCACTTCAAAAGTAATCGCAGTTTCCCCATTGACTGAGCCAGACATCAATTCATCACCAGGATTTTTCTCTATAGGTCGTGACTCACCAGTCAAGGATGATTCATCGACAAGGGTATTTCCTTCAGTGACACAGCCGTCTACGGGAACGATTTCTCCCGGGCGGACAATGACTAGATCACCAATAGCTAGTTCTTCAACCGGAACATCTTTTTTATCATTCAGCCGATGGGCTGTCTGTGGAGAACGCTGCAACAGTTGCCGAAGTTCTCGGCTAGCTTGTTTACTGGCGTATTCTTCCAGACTATCGCCGCCTGTCAGCATGATCAAAACCATCAAACTGGCCCAATATTCGCCAACAGCAAGTGTAGCAACAATGGCTGTGATCGCTAACAGATCCACGCCATATTTTCCTGAACGCAATGTTTGGATCATGTCGATCAACATCGTCAACGCTGTCAATCCGCCGATGATCGCGATCAAACCAAAAGCAATGGGAGGTCGGTCAAAGCCAAATTCAGCGATCAACGCCGCAGCTCCTACGCCGATGGCAATCAAAAATTTACTTAAACGATTCATTTTATCCACCTCACCTTTCACCAAAAGCGTACCACTTGCAGGAATCAAATGAAACAAAAAACCGTTAAATGAGAAAGAGAATCGTTAACGCAGCAGGCTTTCAACCTGTTTTCAAAGTTCATCCGCCTCATTGTAGATAAACCTACTGCTGGTGTTTTAAGGTAGCACGTCAAATCTCCCGAATCATTCATATGCAAGAAAATAGTGTATCCGCGGTTACTGATTGCTTTGAGAGGAGAACAGCGTTATCTCGGACATAAACCCGTTGTCCATGTATAATTGATAGTAAGAGATTGATGAAACATCGATAAAATTGCAAAGGAGACGGATCAAATGAAAAAACACTGTAGTTGCGGGAAAAAACTAGATGGCGCTGAAACGAAATGTGCTGCTTGCAAACAAAGCAAAAAACAAAAAATCGAGTCGCTTGAGAAATTTGTCAAGTATGGCAGTTTTGCCTTGGCCGCCCTTTCTTTAGTACTAAAAGTAGTCAAAGATCGGGAAAGCTGATTTCTTATCCTTAGATAGACAAAAAAAACGCCATTTCGGCGTTTTTTTTCTGTCTTTCTGACCAACGTGCATTAGTCTGTGATCGTGCTGTCTAACTGCCAATTGACTTTCCCTTGATAGGTTCCTGGGGAAAGGGTATCTATCTTAGGGGCAAAACGTAAATAACAATCATACTGACTTAAATCGACAGAGAGGTCTTTATTGCTAGGCGTCTGCTCAAAAATCACTTTTTTATCTGAGGTAATAGTGCAAAACAATGAATTATCAGTAGAATCGTATAGAACTAGTTGGACTTCATCAGCCAATGAGGCGCCACTATTCATAAATGGGGTGGTTTGTCCCGATAATTTCCACGTACCTTCACTCGTATTGCTGATTGTAAGAGTCTTGCTGGTTGTTGCAATTGGAACTTTTATTGATGCCAAGCCATTAGAATCCATTGCTCGAGCCAACTCGTTGATTGTGACTGTTGTTCCTTTGAAAGATTCTGGGACAGATTTTAATTCGACGATTCCTCGAAAATCAATGGCAAAGTAATGGATTGCTGATGAATTGCCTTCTGTGTCAACGACATATGCTGCAAAATAATAGGTAGTCCCTGGTGAAAGACCACTCGTCTCTGACTCTAAAGTGTAGTGGAACGGATCGGACAAATCTGTTCGTTCAAGAACTGTTTTTAGTGTAAAATCTTCTTCCTGTAACTCCTTCTGTTGTGAAAATAAATCACTTATAAATAATTGCGCCTGCGTTGAATTGCTGTCTTCCACAGAGATGTCAGTATAGGCATTTCGATTTTGTCGAAGGATCGGCGCAGTTTTCTGCGCTTCTGACATTGTGGCTTGTCCGCTGGTCAATGTTGGGGGGAGTTTACCCTTTACCGTATAAAAATGGGTATCGGCTCCGCCAGAAGTAAAACTGGATACAAAAGCATTTCCACCAAAGGTAGTTTCAACTGGTATTACTTCATCAATATTCGCATCTACAGGGGTCCCACTATACTTGACCCGAAAATGAACAATATAGGCATTCCCTTTTTCCAATTTCGGCAATACTATACTTATTTCTCCTGTCTCTCTTGTATATTCGATTGGGGTCCCCCCATCAGGAAAACCGTTGAGCATGATATCTTCTGGTTTACCAAAATAGACAGTATCTTTCACGGATACATTATCTGGAAGTGTCAGTTTGAGTTTAATTCCTGGATTCAAACTTGAAAGATCGCTTGTTTGTTTAAAATCAATATAGGTTGCATAAGTCATCTCTTTACTTGCATCCACTTCAACTGGTTTATCCATTACTGTTCCCGTGTCTAGCATAACCTGATCTGGCTCTCTTTGGAAGACACCCGTCCGCATATCAATTTCGACTAGACCTTGAACATCCACGAAAGCGACTGCTTTGTTTTGGGCAAAGCCTCCATTGGCACCGGTAAAACCAAAATAAACTGGCGCCGAATTTGTTAAATTAAGATTGCTTTTAAAAGTATCATCGACAGGAATCGTCACATCCACGTTGAAATCTGGAACAACGTAATGAAATTGCTGGTTAGCATGATTATACTCTACAATAAAGGTATGCCATTTCCCATCGGAAATATCAGACACACCAACCGTATTGTAGTGATTCAACACTTTATCTACCATTAACCAACCATCTGTCGTATAAGAAGCATTCGATCCGGGATAGGACCAAGCAATATGGTGGCCTTTTGTTGGCACATCACGATCCATCATCCGATCCGTAGCAAGAATACCGCCATTATTATTATAATAAGTATCAAATTCAATCGCGATACTATTAGGGATCGCGCCTTTACTAAGAGGATCAGTGCCAGCGATATTCGCCCAGACACCAATTGTAGAACCAACCTCAGCACCAATAGCTTTGGGACCGCTGCTTTGCATCACGAAAGCCAATCCATCACTATCATTAGCCGTATTCTCAATATAAAAGGCCATTTCCAGATGGAAATCTCGTGTGAAAGAGATTGGGTTATTGAACCACACCGCCCCACTTGAATTTGTTGTCGTATCATTGATTTGAACGTAGTTGTGCCCTTCTGTCCCTTGTAATGATCCCGCTTTCCCAGCAGTAGAGATCATCACTTGATTGATCGGTAAAGTAGTAAAGCCCGGCGCAGTGACCGCCGCAAAGACCGTTTGCTGTCCTTGCAACAGCCAAAAAGTTCCTATAAAAAGAAGCGATAAACAAAAAGATTTTAGCAGTTTTTTCATTCTTCTCACTCACTTTCATCGGAGTTTTTACGTCGCTTCACTAACAAGAAGAGGATGATTGCAATCAATAGAATGATTATAGCAATCAATAGATAGAACAGAAAATTTCTTTGAGCGATAGCCGCTGCATATATCGTAGTTTGGTTGACAGCTTTTGCTGCTTGACGATCGATAACGACCTTATCATCAAAAACCCATGTGCCTCGCTGAGAGGATAATTCGATGCGAATCGTATAAGTGCCCGGTTTGAGTTCTTCTTGCCCAAATTCACTGTAGAGATCCAAGACAGAATTTTGCGCAAATTGGAAATTTTCTGACTTAAAGCCGCCAACAACTGCTCGATTCTTGTCACGAATCACCGTGTTTACGGAAATGTTCCCAAACGCGACAGGTCGAACATTACTGATGCTGCTTTTCAAAGCCGGTTTACCGTTTTTTTCTACTGCTTTGGTTTCAATTAGTTTTAATTCTGGTTTAGGCAGTTCTTGTAAGCTTTGCCGCATGCGCACGCCTAACTGCAATTGATAGTTCGATTCTAAATTAGCATCAGATTCCGTAGCAGTTGCTTGCGGTTTGATTTCTTCAAATAAGAAAGCACCCAAGATTTCTCCTGGAAATTCAACATCTTTTAAATCTAGTTTAAAGCTCACATTTCGTTGCTCATCAGGTTTTAAGCGAATGTCCTGATGTTGCTTTGAGACAAATTCAGTAAAGGATTTTCCTCCATACTCTTCCGCTGTTTTCTTTTTTTGATAACTAATGATTCCAGTAGAAGCTGAATAGCTGTTCAATGCATCGGCGGCGACCGTTATCTCTTCGGAACTCGTATTGTGTATAGTGATGGTCAATTCCTGGACGGTCTCTTTATTTACCAGCAAATCGAAATAGGTTGCTTCACTTGCTTGATTTTGGGGAAGTTCTGGCGTCACAGTAAATTTGGTGGTCTCAGCATAACCACGAGTCACAGGAAAGTAGACAAAACCGATAAATAGGAAGACCCCTATTGCATTCTGAAGAAATTTTTTCATTGTCGTTCTTCCTGTCAATTTGCTTGATAAGAGTTCGTTAATGTCCAAGTGATCGTTCCTGTATAGTCACCACCATAGACATTTTGTTGAGGAACTGTCAAAGTCGTTGTCGAAAAATCAAATGTACTAATTGCTAATCCAGTCGTACCATTTGCTGTTGCAATGGAAGTAGGATCGGTAGCTCCGGCAATCAATTCAGCATTAGCTGTCAAAGCTGCATTCCCTACTGTTTCAGTACCTTTAAGCGTTACTTTCGCGTTTGTTAGTTCTTTTTGAGTGGCGTTTGTAATTTTTGATAGTTTTGCCGTCAACTGCCAACCTGCTGTATTCGGTCCATGAAAGTCAGAAACAGAAGACGTTTCATTCGACAACGTAGTGATTACTTTCTCTTGTTGGGCAAAATCCGCAATATCACCAGTACCAAAGTCAAAATTCGACACACTGTCAAGAGACAAGATCCCTGGATTAATGGTCAATGATGCTTCACTAGTCATTGAAGCAGTTGGATTTGCTTCAGCTGCTAAACCAGTCACTGGGATACCTAAACTACTCACACCTAAGATTCCTAATGCCAACACCAATTTTTTCATAAGTCATTCCTTCTTTTGTATTTATTAAATGAGTAATCAATCCATCGCTAGCAAACAACTTTTTCATTTATTTCTCAACCTATGCTTTGCGTTCCTGCATTGACTTCTCATTTGTACTTAGTATAATCAAAAGTGGCGAAAACGGAAGGAAGAAAGTCTTCAAAACAACCCTCCTATTTCGCGTAAAAATGGAGCAAAAAAGGAGAATCCAGATGTACAGAGAGTTCATTTCTCCCGCAGAAGAAAAAAAGTTAGAGATTTTCAAGCTTGTTTGCAATACGAATGGAATTACATTATTAAAATTATCAAAACTTTTGCAGATCCCGCTGAAAAGTCTACAAAAACATATCTATTTTCTTAACGAAGATCTCAGACATCTTTCCGTTGATTTAGCGTTGACCAAAAATTCCTACAATCAATATTTTATTGAAGTCAACAATGAGGATACTCCTTGTTATTCTCAACTGATTTATCATTACTTGCTCAGTTCTCCACAATACCAGCTTGTCCAATACCTCATTGGCCACACCGATTCATCGATGGCTAAATTATGTCGCGATCTTCACGTCAGTCAATCACATATGTATCGCTTGATGAAAAAAGTGAATCAAATACTAAAGACGTTCCATCTATCTGTCATTACAAATGAAGAAAACACCATTGAACTATCGGGAAAAGAATTGGATATTCGAATCTTTATTTACAGCTTTTTGACCCAAAGCGCCCCAGCAGACCTATCACTACTACCAAACAGCACATCTGCAGAAGCTGAGAAATTCAATGATTTTTTCGACTTCGCTAGACTAGATCAATTAACTAAAAACAAACTTTTCGCTTTTTGGAAAACAATCATGATCCGCACTTCACAAAAGAAGTACTTACCTGAGATTCCGAAAAAGTATCAAGCGCTGTTGAATTTCTACACTTTCTTGCCAAAAGACGTTCTTGAAATTTTTCCTATAACTTTAAAAATAATAAATGAGGAAATTGTTCAAGCAGAATACTTGTACTTAAATTTCTTTCTGCAAATTTTTCTACCTGCAGTGGTGGATAGCGAGAAAAATTTGGCAATTACTGATTCATTCCATCGATCAAAAAAATCGCTCGTATTGTTTTTTGCAGGCATGATTCGCGATTGGCAACAAACTTTTATTCCATTGATGGAGGAAGAAGATTTCGATCAATTGTTGAATAGTTGCCTCCTTTTTTTCAATCTATCCATTCTGATTGATGTGGACCTGTTAGAAGTATGGAATCTAGAGTATAATCTCCTAGCTGATGACACTCTGTACCATGATGATCGAACCTATACGGCAATTGCCAATCTGTTGACAGAGCACGCTATGCAATACCCTTATGATGATTTTGACAAAACATTCTTTGTCGAAAAGCAACTCTCTTATCTCACTCAGTTGTTGTATTTGGAGACTCGGATGCATCAAACACCAAAAATCAAAATCTATGTACGAACGACGATTCAATACCGTACAAAGAAAATGATCGAAACCCGGATTCGTGCCATTTATTCTGAGTCCTCAGTTTCTTTTACACAAGATATCGAAGAATCTGATTTGATCATTACTGATAGTTATGAAGAAGTCGCTGTGACCGAAAAATTACTACTTCTTTCAAGTATCCTGAATTCGCTTGAATGGGAAGCACTTTTCGCTAAAATCAACCAAACCCTTATGAAGAAAATGTTTGCTTTGAAGCACGGTTTGAGTTCTTAACTATATAACAAAAAAGGCAGCAACTGAGTACCCACGTGATTGGTGGGTTTCTCTCAGTTGCTGCTGTTTCATTAACGATCCTCTTAGGCGAAGAAGCTTCCGCCTGTTACACTATATACTTGTCCAGTAACATAGCTAGCTTCATCTGATGCTAAGAAGACATAAACCGGTGCTAATTCAACGGGTTGGCCAGCCCGTTTTAATAATTCTTTTTGTCCAAATTCAGGGATCGCTGATTGCGGTTGTCCTCCTGAAATTTGTAGTGGTGTCCAAATTGGTCCTGGTGCCACTGTGTTCACGCGAATACCTTTTGAACTCAATTGTGCTGCTAATCCTTTACTAAAGGAAGTAATCGCCCCTTTAGTTGCTGCATAGTCTAACAGATGAGCACTAGGCTCTGCACTTTGGATGGAAGTAGTGGTAATGATGCTGCCTCCAGCCGGTAAATAGTCTAGGGCTTCTTGAACCGTCCAATACATGGAGATGATATTTGTTGTAAACGTGTCCGTGATTTGTTGGGTGGTCAAATCTTTGATATCTTTGACCGCTTGTTGCATACCTGCATTCAAGACCAAAATATCTAGTCCATCCAACGCTTTCGCTGCATCATGAACCAACTGACGCGCAAAAGATTCGTCTTTCAAATCACCAGGAATCAATACAGCTTTTTGACCTGTATCTTCGATGATAGTCTTCACTTCTTGGGCATCTTCTTCTTCAAAAGGCAAGTAGTTGATAGCCACATCCGCGCCTTCTTTAGCAAAGGCAATGGCTGCTGCACGACCGATGCCTGAATCCCCACCTGTGACTAATGCTTTGCGGCCTGCTAATCGTCCTGAACCATTGTAGCTAGTTTCACCACAATCTGGTACTGGCTGCATTTTTCCTTGGACCGCTGGTGCTTCCTGTTCCTGCTTTTCAAATGTGCCGTTATAGTACTTCGTTAATGGATCATTGATTTTTTTTGACATGTTCATTTCCTCCTTATTTCTTTCATGCTCGTCATGTAGAACCATGACCTTACTTAAAAGTGTAGAGGAATGTTCATGAAATGAAAAACAAAACGCTCACTACATGGAAAAATGCGTTTTTCTTGCAATTTTTGAAAAAAAGGACCACGAATCCTTTAGGATTCGTGGTCCTTTGCTTTATTTTGCGATTATTGTTAATAGCGCGTCACGGAGAGTCTCATAATCAGATGCTGTTTGTAGGAACAGATCTGGCTGACTTTGGTGACTATCTACCATCCATTCTTGACTATTAGGGTTTGTCAAAAAAGTATCCAGTAAGTCTGCTGTCTGTTCTGGCTGTTGTCTTTCCGCCTGTTTGATTAGATAGAAATCTTCGATTCCCCGCTGTAATTGTTTGTAGCGTAGCGACAGTGCCAAATGTCCGGAGTAAGCTGGATAGATCAAGCACATATCACCGATCGGCAGCGAACTTGTATTGTAGCGAATATCTTCCCGCGCATTTTCTGGCCAGCAATTGTAGGCCCAGCGCAAAAGCCCATCGGTTTTAAAATGGTGGGCCAAGATCCCTTGAACGCGAGTTTCAAGTAATGGACTATGGAGGAATGTATTCGGCTTGTCTGGGTAATTGCAGACATAATACTGGGTTTTTCCTGAATGACTTTGACTCAACTCTTGGTAATGATTGCAGGTACAGTAATAAGAAGTCACTGGATAATCAATCAATGGCAAAAGTTCCGTCAAGACATCCTCTTTGTCAAAAGCAACTTTGACTTGCAGCGTCTCATCGATTGCTTTTAATTCAGCAAGCGACTCTTTGAACAGGTTGATCTGATGTTTTTTTGGTTCATCAGAAACGATCCGGACTTTTTCCCAGACACCCAGCTCTTTAAAGTGGGCAAAAACTTGTCCAATGTAGTTTTGCAAATCTGCTTTCTGCTGAATAAACATCATTTTGCCAGTCGCTTCATCTAAGTAACGAACCACTAACGCCTCCGGATAATCAATAGGCACTACCGGGAAGAAAGGCGGCTGCCAAACACCTAACAGACCAAAAACATCGATCTCTTGATCAATCCCTGCTTGAAAGAAACAATTCAAATACCGATCTAGGACAGAAAAATCACAGGTGATAGCCCCTGATTCTGTCTTATTGACGTTGATCATTGAATACTCATAGAGATTCGCAGGATAGTCTTTGACGATATAATTAAACCAGCCTTTCCAGGGAATTTCACCGGCAATCACAGTAATCGCCTTCTGACCGATTTTGGCTAGACTTGCTGCCATTTCCTCTAACAGACAGAAATGTTGTTCACTCCATAGCGGTACATCATAAGTTCGCGCAAGAATCGATGGCTGTTGCCAAACATCTAAGTTAAAGCCATCGCGGTAATCTACCGGAAATTCAAATGCGGAAACTTCCACCGTGATTTTTTTGCTTAAAACAAGTGAATCAGCGCCGGCCAATTGGGAGCGGTAAATAGCGATCTCCACTGGATAGCTGCCTGCTGCAATGGACTGATCCAATGGGAATTCTAAATAAACTGTAGCCATCCGATCTCCTGGATAGGTTTTGGCTGTTTGATCCAGCAATTTATCTGCAAAATCGATTTCATGCTGTCCGGTATAATAGCCGACAAATTGACTCGTAACCGGCAATTCGCTAGTGATTTCGATCCGGTACATAGGGATTTCGATCTCATCTGGGATCGCAAATTCACGTCCCAAAATAAAATGGTTTCGCTTCCCATCATGCAGCAAAAGCTGACAAGCGGCAAAACTATTTTTGCACCCTTTCACCGTTGATAGTTCAGATGGTACCTCAGCAAAAGGTGTCGTGGCTGCTTTATAGCTTTCATGAACGAGCCATGCTTTCATTGTGTTTCTCCTCTCCTTGGATCCACCAGCTGTGCAACTAACTGCTCACATTGTGCTTGTGAAAAACGCTCTGGAATGATGGCAGTCAACTGTTGCAAACTGAAGTTTTTTACGATTTTAAAGGTACTTTTCTCTTGCCAACTTGGAAAACTGCTGGCCAATAACGTGCGATTTTTCGGTTCTTTGATCAAGGATGTGATGGGCCAATCCGCAAGGTCTGCTGGCATTTCAACAGTCGCTGTCTCTTCCCAATTGATTTCCAACCATTCCACACATTCGTTGAACCAGCGGCCAAAGCGAGGATCGATCATTTCTTCACGATTACCGAAACGCTTTGTTGCCAATGAAAGACCGTGTTTGCCTTTTTGAAAAAGATGCGTTTCGAAAGGCACATCATTTTCTTCCAGCGCCCGCAGATATAAAAGTGAATTCTCAATTGGTACCACATTGTCTTCAAAGGTCGAAAAGACGAAAGTGGGCGGTGTCTCTGGTGTCACACAGGCTTCTAATGACGGGGCCTCAATTTGCATGACTTGTGCAAAAGATTGTAAGATCGCAGGATAACCTAAAATACAAAGACTGGGTTTCCTCTCAGAAAGCGTCGATAATGCGGCTGCCAGATGGCCACCGGCAGAAAAACCAATCACGGCGATTTTCTCTGCATCGATCGAAGGCCATGCTCCAGCACTCAATTCGGTGATTTTAGCTAGTGCTTCTTGCGCATCTTGCAAGGAAGCGTCAAAACTGCGAAACTCCCCGACATGATAACGAAGCACCCCCGCATGGTACCCTTGAGCAAGAAAATTCAATGCAATGGGTTCCGCTTCCCGTTCGCTACAAAAGGAGTAGCCTCCTCCGGGAATCACTAAAATGAATGGTCGTTTGCCGACACGAGCAAACTCCGGTTTTTCTTCATGAAGGTAAACGGTTAGTCCTGCCCCTGCTGCTTCATCGAAAGAGTATTCTTGCATGTACATAACTTACTCTCCTAATCCATTTTGTGCAATCACTTGTTGATACCAGTAAAAACTATCTTTTTTCACTCGGGCTAAATCCAACAAATCATCTTCTGTGCGATTGACATAAATGAAGCCATAACGTTTCGTGATGCCTTCATGGGTACTGATCAAATCGATGGCACTCCAAGGACAATACCCAATCACTTCGACGCCATCTTTGACGGCTAATTCCATTTGAGCAATATGCTGCTGCAGATAATCAATGCGGTATTGATCGTGCACCTGTCCATCTTCTGTTAAAACGTCTTTGGCTCCGATACCGTTTTCGGTAATCAAAATCGGCAAGCGATAGCGAGAATAAACTTCATTCAATGTGAAACGGAACCCTTCTGGGTCAATGGGCCAGCCAAATTCAGTCATTGGTAGATTTTTATTTTCAACTGCTTGGAAGAACCCTGGAATCCCAAAGCCTGATTGCTGATCGATTTTATTTTCTTTCTGATAATAACTGCTGACGGTCATCGTGTTGTAGTAATTCAATGCAATATAGTCACAAGTGCCGTCAAGAAGGATTTGTCGATCTTCTGCCGTAACTTCTGGTGCGGCACCAATGGTTTCCAATAAGTGCCAAGCATTGTGATTGTATTTCCCAAAAACGGCCACATCAAGGAACAACCAATTTCTCAATGCGCTCATGTATAAAGCGGCCATCTGATCTTCAGGCTTATCCGAAGCTGGATATACACTGGCAATATTTGGCGCTGGTCCAATCTTCCCGGTAAAGTTTCCTGCATGGAATTGCTTCGTGACTAACGCTTGTGCCACCAGCATATGATGATTTTCTTGGAATTTTTCTTTCATACTCTTTTGGCTTGTACCGATGACAGAACCAGCTAATGCCATCACATTTTGTTCATTGATGGTTTGCCATAATGGTACTTTGTCACCAAAGTGTTCAAACAGCACTTGGCAGTAGTCTGCAAAGGCCTGGATCGTTTCCCGATTTTCCCAACCCCCTTGTTCAGCGATATAAACAGGTAAGTCAAAATGGAAAACTGTGACGACCGGCTGAATCTCGTTTTCAAGCAATAAATCGATCAATTTCTGATAGAATGCCAAACCTTCTGGATTAACGACGCCATTTGGCATGACACGACTCCATGAAATAGAAAAACGGTAGGCTTTCATACCTAGTTCTTTGAACAGTTTGACATCTTCTTCATAGCGATGGTAATGATCCGAAGCCACTTTAAAATCTGTGGTTCCAGCAGGAATCTCTTTGACATCTTGGACAGAAGGACCTTTTCCATCTGTATCCCAAGCCCCTTCTACTTGATAGGCACTGGTTGATGCCCCCCATAAAAAATCATTTGGAAATTTACTCATACGTTTACTCCTTTACCGCGCCAATCAAATTTGCATCTGCCTGAAACTTGGCCGCTTCGATGTTGATTGGTCGTAATGTTTGTTCAATGATTGGTGCTGCTTTTAGTAGCCGCTGATAGCAGCTTTGGATGGTTGCAATTAGTTTCGGCTGTTGGCTGATCCCGCCGCCAATCACGATTTTGTCGATATCCAATAGGCATTGGATGTCAAAACAGAGAACGGCGACCTCTTGGCAATAACCAAGAAAGAGATCCTGTGCCGTTTGGTTATCAGAGTCCGTCAATGTTTGAAACACAGTCGGTCCATCGTTTGTGACTTGTAATGCTTCCGCTAATTTTTGGATCAATCCAACAGCGGAGAGTCCGATACCAACAAATGAATCTGGACCTGCAATCCGCCGGTCTCGGATCATGAAGCTGACCTCTCCTGCTTGATAGTGACTCCCTTTGTAAAGCTGACCATTGATACACAGTCCAACACCCACACCGGTCCCTAAAATAATCGCTGCTCCATTGGTTACATTTTGTAAATGCCCCCAAGTCATTTCTCCTAATGTGGCTGCCTTGGCATCGTTCTCAACGGATACTTGATAATCTTCCGTAAGATCGAGGTTTCCAATTAGCTGACCTAAGTTGACTTCATTTAGATAAGGCAATGCGCCACCAAAGAAGACAGTACCGGATTCGTTGACCGAACCTGGTACTGAAAAAGCGATTTTTTTAAATGAGTGGCTCTCTGAATAGCTGTTGATGATTGTTTCCAGCAATTCTGAAAATTCTTCGAGAGACTGAGGTGTTGGGAAATTGTTCTTTTCTGTGACGATATCTTGCTGGACCAATCCTGATTTGATTTTCGTACCGCCGATATCGATACTTAAATGACTCATTCTTCCCACTTCCTTTAATTACGCTTAAGCAAACTTGATTATGCTTGAATTTCTTCTGCAATCATTTCTGCTTCTGTTTCCTGTGCTTTCATCTTTTCTGATTCAAGTTCTAATTCGTATTCTTTCTTGTCTGCAATTTTCAAGAATGGATACCACATAACGATACCAATCAGCATACAAATCACCATCAAGATCGTGTAATTTACGCCACCTGAGAATGGCATCTTAATAAATGTAGGTGTTGTCCATGGCAATAAGCTCATTGTTGGATTCAAATTGATCGGTAAGATCGTCGTCACAAGTCCCCAAGTCACAAAGCCAGCGATCAACTGAGTAAATACTTGCGGGATAAAGAACAATGGATTCAAAATAATCGGCATCCCAAACATGATTGGTTCAGTGATATTGAAAATCGATGGGATAAAAGATAATTTACCTAATTGTTTCATTTTTGCTGATTTGCTGCGGATCATAAAGAATGTGACAAAGCCCATGAACCCAGCCGCATACATGCCCATGTAGATAACTGATGGAACGAGATAAGGAAGTTCTTGTCCTTGTTGGTATGCCGCAATATTTGAAACAACCATTGTCATACTGATTGCCCCAAGAGGTCCTTGTAAAACAGCATTGTGGATACCGAAGAACCATAGCACCGCCAAAACTTCCATAATAATGATGATGGACAGTGGACTAGCGACCAATGAATTCAACGGCGCGTTCACCACATCAATAAAGAATTGGAAGATTGATCCAGAAGCCGTTAAGCCAAATAATACGCGAATGATAAAGACAAGAACAAAGATAATCGTAACGACAAAGACTGGAGCCAAAGATTGTGTCACCATTGGCGGTACACTGTCTGGCAATTTGATCATGATGTTTTTCTTAGAAAGAAAGGCATAGAAACGAGTAACCAATAATGCCGTCAACATACCAATAAAGAGTCCTTGGCCCCCTAAGAAGTCCAATTTCAATGCGCCAATCGTTTGTTCTACGGCTTGACCATCTTGCATCACAGTTGTAGCGATCGTTTGAGGCATCAGCATGATAAAGCTGGCTAATGAAATAATCGCTGAGTTCCGTTCATTTGAACCTAACTGTTTGGCATATGAATACGCTAAGCTATAGACAACATACAATGCAAAGACGCCAGTAGCACCATTAGTGATGGCTTCGACATGTTGAAAAATACCGATTTTCGTTAAGTAGTCTGTCCAACCAGGAATTGGGAAGTTCCCGACGATCGTAATGAAGGCGATCCCCAAGGTAATCGGACTGGTACGAATAAATCCTTCCATCAATGCAGCTAACACTTTATTTCGTTGTAGCTTTTGAGACATTGGCAATAATTTGCTACTTAAAATTGCTTCTAATTTTTCCATGTTTTTTTACACTCCTTCTCTTATACTGTCACAGTTAGTGACTCTTCTTTTCCATCAATCGCTAAAACGAGCTGATAGTTTCCTTTAGTAAAATGTTTTTGTCCTTGATTATCATAAAAGGCAAGATCTGCCAGCGATAGTTCGATGTTTAAGGAACGTTCTTCCAGTGGTCCCAACGAAACAAATTCACTAGCCACCAATTGTTTTATGGGACGTACGATCGTTGCTGGCCGTTGATTCAAATAAACGTGAACAACTGTGTCGGCCGTGCGATCAGAATCATTCTTGATGTGACATTGTAAGTTGATCGTTTGCTCATTGACCTCACTGTCCAGCCATTTTCCTTGGAACGAGCTATAGCTAAGCCCTTCACCAAACGCAAACAATGGGTCATTTGACTCGTCCCGATATTTAGAGATAAAGCGATCTGTTGGATTATCCGCTTTAAAAGGACGTCCTGTCGGAAGCTGTGCCCCATAAATAGGAATCTGTCCCTCACTTCTTGGGAAAGTCATGGTCAACCGTGCAGATGGATTGGCTTTGCCTGTTAAGAGATTCGCAATTCCGATCCCTCCCATGATTCCGGGATACCAAACGAGTAACAAACTATCGAATAGTGGTTCCACATTTGTCAAGACCAGCGGGCGCCCGGTGTATAGGACACCAACGATTGGTTTGCCCGTTTCCTTCAGCGCTTTGATCAAGCGAACTTGTTTTTCCGGCAGGTGCAGATTCGTCCGAGAAGCGCCTTCGCCGCTTTCTAAAAACTGTTCGCCGAACGTCAAGACGATCACATCGGCTGCTTCTGCGGCTGTCACGGCTTCTGTCAATAATTGATCAGCAGGCTCGATCGGACCATTCAGCATTTCAATCCCAGCTTTTAGGGGACCAAACCCGTCATAAGAGTCAAACAAATTGTAGCCGCGAGCAAATTGAACTTGCTCGGTGGATAAATTCTTCAATAATCCTTCTTTTAACGGAACAGCATCTTGCGGTTTTCCACTGACGGATGCCCAGAAGCCTAAAGTCAATCGGCTTTCTCCATAAGGGCCGACCACAGCGATCTTTTGGTCTTTTTGCAAAGGAAGACTGCCATTATTCTTCAGCAGTACGCTGCTTTTTTCGACAAGTTTGACTGCTAAAGTTTTGGCTTCTTCCGTTAAGATTTCACCAGTTTGCTCACTCTGCAAGCCTCGGTAAGGATCTTCAAAAAGTCCTAATTTATTTTTTAATTCCAAAATGCGCCAAACCGCTTCATCCAATAATTCTGCGAAGGCAGGCTCTTTGATTAATTCCGGTAGATGTGTGGCGTAGACCGAAGTCATCATATCAAAATCGACGCCTGCTTCCAATCCTTTTTTGGCTGCTTCTCTGTCATCCGCAGCATAGCCGTGTGGAACTAGTTCTTTGATTGCCGCGTGATCTGAGACAAGAACACCATCAAAATCAAAACGTTCCCGCAAAATTTCTCGATTTAACCACTTGCTGCCAGTTGACGGTTCGCCGTTCAACACATTGAAAGCTGTCATGACTAACATCGTTTGCGCCTCGATCGCCGCTTGATACGGCTGCAAGTATTCATTGAATAGACGCTGATTGGACATATCGACAGTGTTATACTCACGGCCGCCTTCCGGAGCACCGTAAGCTGCAAAATGTTTGATACAGGCTGCGACATGATTCTCAGGGACGCCATTGCTACTATCTCCTTGGTAGCCAGTCACAACACTTTTGGCAAATTGTTTCGCGGTATACACATCTTCTCCTGGTGATTCCATCACCCGACCCCATCGTGGATCCCGAGATAAGTCCAACATTGGTGAGAAAATCACGTGCAATCCATTCAGATAACTCTCTTTCGCTGTCATTTCAGCTGCTTGTTGAATCAAATCAAAATCATATGATCCAGCTTGTGCTAAAGGAATTGGAAAAATCGTCCGAAATCCGTAGATTACATCTGACATGAATAGTAAGGGGATTTTATGCTTACTGTTCTTCATTGTTTCTTCTTGCAATCGTTTTAATTTTGCAAAATCGTTTACATTATAAATCGCACCAATCTCGTAAAAGTTCAACTCTTCTGGTAAACCCAAATCTTGCATCGGACCTGTATTCATTACATCGTTTTCCACGACCAAACTTCCGTTAAGCTGGACCGTCTGGGCAACTTTTTCTTCAGGTGATAATTGCATAAATAACTTTCTTAATTCTCTTATGTCCATTATGTTTCCTTTCTGTAAGCGTTTTAACATAATGTATTATAAAAAGAATTCAACAGATTTTATACTAAAAAAATAGCGTTCATAGCAAAATATTCGTTGCATGCTAAAAAATTTTGATTATACTTTGAGTAGAGGTAGAACTACTAGGTAGAACTATTATGCAGAACGAATAGATAAGGTGGTCAACACATGAATATAGAAAGCATTAAACTTGCGATGGATCTTTTATACCGGAAATATCTGATTCCTATGATGTTGTTAGATGAGGAAGGCATTTTGCTGCACCCAGAAAGTTCATGGCAGACAAAAAAGCCCATCAGCCACTATTTAGAAGCAGCTGACGAACAATCTGTGACGCTTTATCATTTTGGGAAATATATGCTAGGGTGTTTTCAATTTCAATTGGAAGGCAAACGCTGTTACTTAATGGTTGGTCCTTGCGGCGTCATCGGGACACCAGAAAACTCCTGTGTTTTTCTAGGGCACGAATACCATTACAACATTCACTACTCTAAAGAAGACAAATATTCATTTGAAGAATACATTCAATTAGTGCATACCTTGTTTGCGAATCAACCTCTAGCTCAAGAACAATTGCGCTGGTATTACCAAACAGAGCCAGGTAATCGATCGATCCAGACAGACTTTAATTTGGAAGCCAACCTGTACGACCGGCGTGTCCATGAATCAACTTTTGACTCTTATCATTTTGAGTTACGCTATCTTGATTATATCAAGCGGAATGAACCAGAAAAAGTCGCTTGGGTCTTCAATAAGATGAAGGAAACTTACAGTGTCTCTTTGTCTCCTTTTGAACTGGAGGGCTTGAAATTAAAATTTTCTGCTTTTGTGGCTGTAGTCACCCGCATGAGTATCGATGAAGGCGTCCCAGTCAATCAGGCATTCGGATTATCGGATTCATTGATTCAAGGATTGATCTACATCCACTCAGCGGATGAATGCCTGCGATATATCAAAGAAGCAACCTATCGTTTTATGGAGCTATTGCACAGCTATCCTTTCGCTCAAAAATCGTTGCTGGTCAAAACGATCGTCAACTATATCGATGGCCACCTCTATGAAAAAATCACCATCGATGATTTAGCGGATATTACTCAAAAGCATAAGACCCATCTTTGCAGTCAATTCAAAAAAGAAATGGACAAAACAATCCATAACTATATCCAAGAAAAGAAAATTGCTGAAGCCAAACACTTACTCTTATTTACGGATCATTCTTATGAAAAAATCAGTACATTATTGGCTTTCTCCAGTCAAAGCCACTTTATTCAAAGTTTCAAGAAAATCACTGGCACAACCCCAAAAGAATTCAAAAATATTCATTACGCTCATGCCCTAAGCTGATTTCGCTAAAATCATATCAGCTAGATCGATAGGATCTTTCCTGTCATTCAACCAGTGAAACGCTTTTCTCAGCGTTAAGCAGAATAATGAACAAACATACCCGAAAGACTTAGCAGCAGTAGCGCAAATGTACAGTCTGCGCCACGATGCTCTGGCATTTCCAGAACACGGCTACTTAGTCCTCCGGGTATTCATTTATAGCGAAATCCTTTTTACTTTTTTGCTTTATACTTTTTACTTTCTTCTATTTATTCTATCTCTACTTTACCGAGAAGTATCCGTCACACCAATCGCAGCCCATGGATTATGATCGACATCATAAGCCCATGAAAAATTCGTCACGCGGTCAGAGATCGGCAGGATCTCACTTCGGAACAATGTTGGAATCGCAAATGCTTCTTCAAAGGCGTATTCTTGCCATGCATCAAAAGCTTCTTTCCGTTTGTCATCATCAAATGAAGCATTCGAGTCGATCGCAGCTAATAGTTCGGTATTCTTATCTGACTGATAACGTGTATAGTTGAAAGCGGAATTTGGTCCCCATAGCCCTGTTGGCGAAGGATCGGATCCGGTACTCCAAGCACCCATGAAAACATCAATGTCTGGATCATCATTTTCCAATTTGTCATAAAATGCTTGAAAATCAATCAAGCGGCCAGTCGAAAACTGAACATCCAAACCGATTTCTTTCCATTGTTGTACATAGTAATCGGCTAATGGTTGGGCAGTCTCTCCGCCAGACATAGAAGCAAAATTGATCGTTAGTTTATTGCCATCTGGATCTTCACGGAACCCATCACCATCGGTATCGACATAGCCAGCATCGTCGAGTAGCTGATTGGCTTTATCCAAATCTAACGTATAGCCCTTGATCTCATCATTATGCAAAGAACCAAAAACTGGTGGGATCAATGTGGTTGCATTGGTGCGCAATCCATGATAGAAACGTTCACCGATGGCATCATTGTCTACTGCATAGCCCATTGCTTGTCGTAATGATTTGTTTGCCATTTTAGAATCAGGATCATAAGCAACAGTATTGTTCTCTGCATCCCATGTTCCAAGTTTAAAGCCAAGATAAGTATAAGACTGCTGTAAACGGCCAAGCATTTGATAGCCATTAGTATTTTTGTACGCGTCATAAGTATCAGTTGGCATCGACAAGGCTAAATCATATTGCTTAGCATTTAGTGCCTCATTGATGGAAGCTGTCGGTACACCTCGGAAAACGATCTTGTCTAATGTTGGTTTTTCCCCATAATAATACTCGTTGGGGACATATTCTACTGTTTCCCCAGCCACGATATTGGTCATCACATAGGGACCAAAGCCAATGGGATTTTTTCGAACGGGATCACTGGATTCCATGTCTTTGATTTCAATTCCTTCAAAGGCATGTTTTGCTAATGCAGACATCCAGACGCCTCCGCCTGCCTGCATCATACCCGGGTGAACTTCTTTGTATTCGATTTGAACAACTTTATCATTGACAGCAGTAATTCCAGAAATTGTGTCTGATTCACCAGCATGATATTCTTCCATACCAATCACGTTCGTGAAATCATTGTCATAACGAATCCCTGTGTAATCTGCGTGGCCGATCACTTCGTAAGCAAAGATCACATCTTCTGCAGTTACTTCTTCCCCATCCGACCATTTCAAGTTGTCTCTTAGTGTAATGGTGGCAATTTTGTTTTCTTGGTCCAATTCTAAATCCGCAGGGCCACCATCCACAATCTTAAAGTCATCATCATTTAAAAATAAATATTCATGACTTGGAGACATAAAGTGACGATCATAGGTATCTTGATAGAATTCCCATTGAAATAACCCCTGAAACTGTGTATCCATTACAACTGCTACATCAAGGGTTTCTCCCTCGATAGGATCACCATCATTTTTGACCTCTAGTGGCATATTTTCTACATTGTTTGCTGTTGTATCCTCTGTTCCTTGTGCCCCTGTCGAGTCCGTTTTGTTATTTCCTTGGCTACAGGCGCCCAGCACAAAGACTGACATAAGTGTAATTAAGCCAAACCGATATTTTTTCATAGCTTCCTCCTTAGTCTTACCCGATAATCGTTCACTTATTCGTTTTTCCTTCTCTCAGACTAATTTCTATTTATTCATATACTGCTACAACAGTTAACCTGTGAAAGAAGGCGACTTTCCCCGTCGACCAATAAGTTTGCTCTCTAAATGCGCATAAATTAAAAAATAAAGAGAGATTAATGTTGATTATAGCAAGTTTCCTCATTTTTTATATGTCATTATTTTCATCGATCACTGAAATATTTGATTGAAAGATGCGCTTTTTTTCAGTCATAATTAGTTCTGCCAATCATTCAATAACACTTTATGCTTTCGAAATTTAGCAGCTCATCTTTATGCAAATCCGTGCCAGGTCTATCCTATCTTTTCTCAGAAATAAAAATGTATAGCACTTTATTAGCGTATTCACTAACCAATCTCAAAAAACAACAAAAAAACTTTGTTGAATGACTGAAAGTATCCCGAATCCAGTCGATCTATGCTAACATAAAAAAAAAAGGAGGATTTATGGCAAATAAAAAAATCTTTTATCAAACAACGAATAAGTCTTTTGCACCGATTTCGCAATTGTTGACACAACGATTATTGATTGCTTACAGCATCCTTTTGATTGCTATTGGTGTCTTGAGTACACCGATAAGTGATCTATGGTTTGGCTCACTACGGATCTTGACTTCTCCTAGTAATCTCGTTTCGGATTACTTTGCCATCGGCAACTTAGGCAGTGCCTTTTTAAATAGCGGCGTGTTGACCTTGGTAAGTATCCTATCCACCAAAACAAAAGGAAACAGTATCACCGGGCCAATGATTGCTGCCTTTTTCACCATTTCTGGATTTTCTTTTTTCGGGAAAAATTTATTCAATTCGATTCCGATCCCTTTAGGCGTTTATCTTTATGCACGGATTCAAAAAAAGCCCTTTGGACAGTACTCACTTGTTGGTCTATTCGGGAGTGCAGCTTCACCTGTCATCAGTTATTTGGCTTTTGGGATGGGTTTTCCACTAATGACCGGCGTTCTATTAGGCTATACTATTGGAATTATCTTAGGCATTTTATTGCCGCCCCTAGCCGCACAATTCCTACACTTTCATCAAGGCTTCTCTTTGTATAACATTGGCTTTGCCACCGGAATCGTGACCATGTTCTTTACAAGTTTCACGCGTCTATTTGGACGTGACATTACCGAACAAACGTATTTGACGACTGAGTACAGTTCCTTTCTACTCTTCTTTTTGTGCGGCTTATGCGGGTTGCTCTTTTTAACCGGTTATTTATTGAATCACCGTTCTTCCCAAGGATTGGCTCATCTATTCGATGTTTCCGGTAAACTGGTGACAGACTTCGTCACGATTTTTGCATTAGGGGTCACATTGATGAACATGGCGATCATGGGGATGCTACTGCTTGTATTCATCTACTTGCTTGGAGGCCAGCTATCAGGCCCATTGCTTGGTGCTGTTCTGACAGTGATTGGCTTTAGTGCTTTCGGAAATCACTGGAAAAATAGTCTGCCGATTTTGATTGGGGTCGTTCTTGCCACACGTTTAGGTTTTACCACTGAGACTTCGACCTTTCAATTGCTGTTGACTGCGATTTTTGGAACAAGTTTAGCACCAATCAGCGGCTACTATGGACCAATTGCAGGAATCTTTGCCGGTATTGCCCATGCGGCGTTAGTAAGCAATATCACCTACTTACATGGCGGGTTGAATCTTTATAATAATGGTTTTTCCAGTGGCTTTGTGGCGGCAGCTATGGTACCTTTGTTAGATGAGATCAACCAAATCAAAAGGCGGATGAACCAATGATAGAAAAGGAACAAGCACGGCGGATCGTGGATGAAGTAGTCACCTACTTTCTTTCCCACGACTGCCCCCATATCACTACTGAGATGTCTTTCGAAAAAACAGGATTTCGAGCCATTATTGCTGGAACCTGTCCAGAAGAGCCCAGTGATTTAGCCCTATTTGCGGAAATGTTGAATACCCCACGCGACATTGCGCTAGAAAGTTATTATATTGAACTTTTAGGCGGGCACCAGTCGATTCATGAAGAAAAAGACTTTTATTTATTAGGATTGTTGATCGATGAAGCAACAATCAGTTACGAGAAGGACCGTTTGATCATTACATTGTTTCGAAAAAAATATTAAAGACCATGGGATCTCTTTGATGAAGGAGATCCCATGTTTTTTCGTTTTCAGCGATTTCTTGATACAAGGAATGCGTTGAAAAGGTGAACCTGTGATTAACAGCTCCCAATAGAAAGGAGGGCATCATGAAATTGCTTTCATGACAAAAATGAAAGTTTATTGATAGGTTTTTCACACTACAATTGTTTTTACGCCCGCTATAATTCTCTTTAGACTTTACAAATTAAAGGAAGTGAGAATAGATGAAGAAATTTTGGATCGGCCTGGGTATCCTAATGATCGTTTTGTTTGCCGGGTTACAAATTGCTGAGAAAGTCATCATGGGCGGCCAAAGTTACTATGTTCAGATCACGACCGATGGCGAAAAGATCGAAACCGAAGACGATCGAGGCAATCAAGTGATTGAATATAAATATGAACTACCTGGTTATGACAAAGACGCAAAGAAGAAAAATCTTGAATTCTTAGGGATGAAAGATCGTCCTTTGAAAAAAGACGCTTACTTAAAAATTACCTGGAATCAAAACAAGGGCGTGACTTCCTATGAAGAAGTGCAAAAGAATGCTATTCCTGAAAAAGCGTTGAAACAATTAGAAAGTGAACGGTGATGAACAAATGGCAAAAATTATTGAAGCAAACGAATTAACGAAAGTTTACGGCAAAAATAATGAGAAAAAAACCGAAGCCCTAAAAGGAATCAGCTTTGCGATTGATAAAGGCGAGTTTATTGGTATTATGGGTGCTTCCGGTTCTGGTAAATCAACGTTGTTGAATATTTTATCCACATTGGACCATCCATCTTCCGGAAACATCCGCATCAACGAAAAAGATATCACAAAATTACGCGGTGATGCCTTGGCAGACTTCCGCAGTAGAGAAATCGGCTTTATCTTCCAAGATTTCAATCTACTAGAAAATCTAACGGCTTCCGAAAACATTGCTGTGCCCCTCTCCTTACAAGGCGTACGGCCGAAGAAGATCAAACAGCTCATTCAACAAGTCGCGAATCGCTTATCCATCAGCCAAATTTTGGATAAATATCCTTCCGAGATCTCTGGTGGTCAAAAGCAACGGGTAGCCGCTGCGCGAGCATTGATCACCGAACCAACGATCTTGTTTGGGGATGAGCCAACGGGTGCCTTGGATTCAAAAAGTGCCAAAGATTTATTAGACATGATGGATGATTTAAACAAAAATGACCAAGTATCGATCTTACTCGTAACACATGATCCCCTTTCCGCAAGTTATTGCAAGCGAATCTTATTTATCAAAGATGGTAAGATCCATCAGGAAATCAAACGAAATAATCAAACCCAAGAAGACTTTTATCGTCAGATCTTAGTCATCTTAGGAAATCTGGAACAGTAGGAGGATAATGACATGCTTTGGAAATTATCACTTACTGGTATCAAAGGCCGCTTAAAAGACTACATCGTCTTGTTTTCTGGTCTGGTTATGGCTTCTGCCATCTTTTATATGTTTCAATCAATGGCTAGTAATGAAGAATTCTTGAAAAACAATTCAACGATCGGTGTCGTTGTCATTATTTTTCACTTTGGAACGGTCTTACTAGGAATCATCACATTTGCCTACATTCTCTATGCCAATTCTTTCTTGATGTCGATGCGGCAGAAGGATTATGCCATGTTTATGATGTTAGGAGCAAAAGGGCGAAAAATCGCCCAAATGATCTTCATCGAAACATTTTTTGTAGGGATTATTGCAACCATTACTGGTGCTTTAGCAGGTATCGGATTGACGAAAATTGTTAATGATCTTTTAGTACAACAGTTAAATATAAAGATTACTCATTTTTCGCCATTCAATGTAAAAGCACTTGTGATCACACTGGTCTTTTTTGCCATTCTCTTCCTGATCGCAGCAATCGTCAATGCTTCAGCCATTGCCAAAAAAGCCATCTTGGATTTGTTGAGAGAAACTAGTACTCCTGCACAAATCAAGCAAAAATTCCCATTCTTATTGATTCAAACCCTCTTGGGGATCGTCTTTCTTGGAATTGGTTATTATGTTATGAGCGATCTAATGAAATTTCAAATAATGGGTATTGCGATTGCCCTAGTCACGATCGTTTTAGGAACCTATCTAGTTTTCCGCTCTGTGATCGTATTGATTTTGACATTATTAAAGAAATCAGATGCCATCGCACTGAAAAAATTGAATAATTTCACTTTGTCTCAGTTAAACTTCCGTATCCGTGACTATACGCAGATGCTCTCGTTAGTATCCATGCTGTTCGCACTAGCACTGGGCGCATTAACCGTTGGTCTTGGTTTCAGAAATGAAATCCCTAAAATGGCCAAAGCTATGACCTCTTATGACTTGGTTCTGAATAATGCCCAAACTGTCGACCAACAAAAAATCGCGGATTTACACCCAACATTGAATGTCAGCTATCGCCAAAAAGAGGATGACACAGCCGTTTATTACATTCAAGAAGAATTTGACAAAGATCCTTTGATCGTTACAGAACAGGGAGATCTTAGTCAGAGAGATGGTTACCGCTCATTAAATGGTCAAGCGATCGCTGCTGATCTTGCAGAACAGGACCAGCTGCGCAGCTTTGAATTGCCAGAACAGCGGGCGAAAGAAGTCAAGCTGCTTTCTGCCAGTGCCTTTGAACAAGTGAACGCACCAGAAACGATCTTACAAGTCATTCAAGTCAAAGACTTTGAAGCTGTCCTGCCAAAATTAACAGCACTTGCTAAGCTGGATCAAAAAAACAATCCATCCTTAGCCGGAGAAAGTAATCTTATGCAGCGGGCAGATGCTTATGACACATTCAACGGCATTTTCTCGGGATTTGAATTCATGGGCTTCTTCTTAGGAATTGCCTTTCTAACAATGTTAGCTAGTTGCTTGATGTTCAAAATCCTTTCAGGGGCTAACAGTGATATTATGCGCTACACCATGCTTAGAAAAATCGGTGCTCGCAATGGGCTTCTGAAAAAATCGATCCGCAAAGAGATTGGCGTGCTTTTCTTAGTCCCAGGATTATTAGGAATCGTTCACGTACTGTTTGGACTGCAAATGTTTAAAATGCTATTGAGCGATCCCTACGATCAGATCTGGTTACCATTTGCGATCTTTGTTGCCCTTTATGCCGTTTATTATCTTTTAACGGTATGGCTCTACACCAATATCGTTTTAAAAAATACCGGAAAACAATAAGCACCCGCAAAATGAACACAGTGAAATAGACAGCAAAAAAACCAACGTCCAGTGTGAACTGACGTTGGTTTTTATTTTGATCTGAAGCACTTGTCTTTGTTTTCGAAAATGAGCTGATTTTCTCAGTAACATCCCTTTACCAGCTTCTATGTCAACACATGCTTTTTTATTGGATTCAGTTGGTTGGTTTATATCCGAGATGCATGGCTACAGTACCTCCACTATAGCTTTTGACAACTATATTAGTCAGTCCTGCTGATTGAAAGTAGCGAGCCAATTCTTCTTTGCCAGGAAAATCTCTAGCTGATTCTTGCAACCAAGAATATTCTTGGTAACTTTTAGCAAACAGTTTTCCTAACAGCGGCATAATGAATCGGAAATACGCATAATACAACTGCCGCCAACCAATTAAAGTGGGCTGTGATGTTTCCAGACAAACCACTTTTCCGCCAGGTTTTACGACCCGCTGCATTTCTTTTAGAACGGTTACAAGATCAGGAACATTTCTCAGACCAAACCCGATCGTCACGACATCAAAGGTATTATCTGCAAAAGGAAGTGCCATCGCATTTCCTTGCATCCATTCGATCTTTGTCTTTTGCCCCGCTGCTTTTTTCTTTGCCACAGCCAACATATTCTCACTAAAATCGATGCCGATCACGTTTCCAGTGGGTCCTGTTGCTTCTGCCAGTGCCAATGTCCAATCTCCTGTTCCGCAGCAGACATCAAGGATATCATTACCTGCTTGGACTTGCATCCGTTTCATCGTATCTTTTCGCCAGCGTTTATGTTGTTGAAAAGAAATCACGGTATTCATCTGGTCATAGTTCTCCGCAACACGCTCAAAAACGTGATGGACACGTGCTTCCTTGCCTTTGTCGCCTATCAACCTCTACACCATCCTTTTGCCTTCCAATCACGCAACCTGCGTAACCAAACGATTGAAAGCTTTTTCCATTTACTACAAAATTTAGTGTAGCATGGATAGTCAAAAAAGAAAAAATTCCTGTTTAAATCTGCATATTTTCTACTAACGTCTCTATTCTTTTCACTCTCAGACTTCTGGCTCTTCAAATCATTAGTAGAATTGGTGGTAACGCAGCAGAAAGGCTATATAGTTTCAGGAACATTTCTAAAAAAGGCTCCTGCGACATGGACACATCGCAAGAGCCTTCTCTTATGGATCAGCAATTATTTGCTTTGGTCCAGTTTCAGCAGTTATTGATTTTTTTTCTTTCTTGATTTGAAGAAACCAAGACCACCGATCGCAACCAGTGCAGCACCGATCATTGATGCAAACCAAGTACTTTCACTGCCAGTTTGCGGCAAGTATTTGCCTCCACTATTGTTACTATTGATGTTGTTGCCACCGCCAGTATTGCCACCGCCAGTATTGCCGCCGCCAACTCCAGCAACCGGAACTGTTACTGTAGCAGCTGCACTGCGATATTCTTTGCCACCAGCAACGACACTAGCAACAACGTACAAATTATCTTTTGGTTCGACGCGATTGGCTGCTACTACGATCCGGTAATTGCCTTCACTGTCTGTCGTACCAGTGCCCACCACTTCTCCTTGAGCATTAGTGATTTCAATAGTTACATTTGGATCAGCTTTACCCGTAACCGTATACCCAGATGATTCATTGCCGCTGATTGTTGCAGTAGGTGCGGCAACCGTCACGGGACTAACGACGATACTCATCGGATCACTGACATATTTCCCATCAGTTTGTGCAGTAGCCGTTAACACATCTCCTTCCGATAGCTCGGCTACATTGATACGCCAATTGCCAGCTTCATCCGCTCTTAATTCAACTGGTGCGGCAAAGGCACGGGTGGTGTTCATTCCACCCAGAATTCGCGCCATCACTAGTGCTGCTTCATTGATGGTCAGAATGACTGAAGAACCTGGCTCTGCGGTTCCGCTGACTGTTTCGTCCCCGGCAATCGCTGGATCAATGAGTGGCGTAGCCGTTTTTTCCATAGGTACTGTGATTGGTGTATTACCACTGCGGTATTCTTTGCCACCAGCGGTCACGATTGCTGCGACATTCAAGTTTTCTTCTGGGTCCACTTGATCTGGCGCGATCACGATTCGGTAATTGCCTTCTTCATCGGCTGTGCCGGTACCCACAACTTCGCCTTGTTCATTAGTGATTTCAATCACTGCATTAGCCACTGTTTCCCCAACAACTGGATAGCCATCGGTCTGATTGCCGCTGATCGCTGCGGTTGGTGCATCAACTGTCAACCCATCCACCGTCACTGTGATTGGTGCACTTGGATCCTTGCCATCGGTTTCTGCCACGACAGTTATAGTGTCGCCCTCCGAAACTTCTGGTACTTCAGCGGTCCAGTTTCCTTCCTCATCTGCTTCAACGACTACAGGATCTTTGTCGCCATTGGTGATGGTGACAGTGGAACCTGGTTCTGCTGTTCCAGTGATTGTATCGTCTCCGGCTGTGACGGGATCTACTGTTGGACTCGTTGTTTGATTCTCTTTTGGCACTGTGATTAGTGTATTACCACTGCGGTAGTCTTTGCCACCAGCTGTTACGATCGCTGCGACATTCAGAGTTTCTTCTGGAGCTACTTGATCTGGAGCGATCACGATCCGGTAATTGCCTTCTCCGTCAGTAGTGCCAGTCCCTACTACATCCCCTTGAGCGTTAGTAATTTCAACTGTGGCATCAGGTGCTGCTTTACCAACCACTGGATAACCGTCAAGCTCGTTGCCGCTGATTGATGCGGTTGGTGCGGTAACCGTCAGTCCATCCACCGTCACCGTAATTGGTGCGCTCGGATCCTTGCCATCGGTTTCTGCCACAACCGTTATGGTGTCCCCTTCGGAAACTTCTGGGATGTCAGCAGTCCAATTGCCTTGATCATCTGCTTCAACAACGACGGGATCTTTGTCGCCATTGGTGATAGTGACGGTTGAACCTGGTTCTGCCGTTCCACTTACAGTTTCATCACCAGCTGTTACAGGATCAATCGTTGGAATTCCTGTTTGGTTGTCTTCTGGCACAGTGATCGGCGTGTTGGCGCTGCGGTAGTCTTTGCCACCAGCAGTTACGATCGCTGCGACGTTCAAGTTTTCTTCTGGATCTACTTGATCTGGAGCGATCACGATTCGGTAATTGCCGTCGCCATCAGTAGTGCCAGTCCCTACCACATCTCCTTCAGCGTTGGTGATTTCAATAGTTGCATTTGCTGCTGCTTTACCAACTACTGGATAACCAGCAAGTTCGTTGCCGCTGATCGATGCAGTCGGTGCTGCAACATTTAACCCATCCACCGTTACTGTGATTGGTGCACTTGGATCTTTTCCATCGGTTTCTGCCACGACAGTTATGGTATCCCCTTCGGAAACTTCAGGTATATCAGCAGTCCAATCGCCTTGATCATCTGCTTCAACGACAACGGGATCTTTGTCGCCATTGGTGATAGTGACGGTTGAACCTGGTTCTGCCGTTCCGCTGATTGTCTCATCACCGGCTGTGACGGGATCAATCGTTGGCGTGGTCGTTTGGTTTGCTAAAGGCACGGTAATTGGTGTTGCCCCACTGCGATAGTCTTTCCCGCCAGCGGTTACGACTGCCGTCACCTTCAAACTTTCTTCTGGAGCTACTTGATCTGGCGCGATCACGATCCGGTAATTGCCATCGCCATCAGTGGTGCCAGTAGCTACCACATCCCCTTGCGCATTGGTGATTTCAATGGTTGTATTCGCCGCTGCTTTACCAGTCACTGGGTAACCATCGATCTCATTGCCGCTAATTGATGCGGTTGGTGCAGCAACGGTGATTCCTCCAACAGTGACACTGATCGGTGCGCTTGGATCTTTCCCATCCGTTTCTGCCACAACGGTTACAGTATCACCTTCGGAAACCTCTGGCACATCCGTCGTCCAATTGCCTTGATCATCTGCTTCGACAGTGATTGGAGTTTCTCCGGTGACTGTAATAGTGACGGTTGAACCTGGTTCTGCCGTTCCGCTAATGGTTTTATCACCGGCACTAACAGGATCAATCGTTGGTGTTGCTGTTTGATTTTCACGATTATCGGCTGGCACAACTACTGTGGTTGCTCCGCTGCGATAATCTTTCCCGCCAGCAGTCACTATTGCTGTCACATTCAAACTTTCTTCTGGAGCCACTTGATCTGGAGAGATAATGATTCGATAATTGCCTTCTCCATCGGCGGTACCAGTGCCAACGACTTCTCCTTGCGCATTGGTGATCTCAATCGTTGCATCAGCGGTTGTTTTGCCGACAACTGGATACCCATCAGTCTCATTGCCGCTGATTGTGGCAGTCGGTGCTGAAACAGTCAAACCGTTAGCAGTGACACTGATTGGAATACTTGGATCTTTTCCAGCCACTTCTGCTACCACCGTGACTGTATCGCCTTCGGAAATTTCCGGTACATCCGCCGTCCAATTTCCTTGACTATCTGCGACGACTGACACTGGATCTTCCCCATTCACCGTCACTGTGACCGTTGCATCTGGCTCAGCAGTTCCACTAATAGCTGTATCCCCTGCCGTCACTAGCTCGATCGTTGGTGTCTCCGTTTGATTTTCACGATTATCTGCCGGCACAACTACTGTAGCCGAAGCACTGCGATAATCTTTCCCACCAGCAGAGACGACTGCTGTGACATTCAAGTTCTCTTCTGGTGTGACTTGATCTGGCGCGATCTCAATACGGTAATTGCCATCGTCATCTGCAGTACCGCTACCCACGATCTCTCCTTGGGCGTTGGTGATTTCGATCGCTGCATTAGCTACTGCTGTACCAACCACTGGGTACCCATCGGTTTCGTTCCCACTAATTGATGCAGTCGGTGTTGCGACCGTCAAACCACTAACACTTACTGTCACTGGTGCGCTTGGGTCTTTGTCGTCAGCTGTAGCTACGACGGTCACTGTATCTCCCTCTGACAATTCCGGTACGTTCGCTGTCCAATTGCCTTCTTCATTGGCATTAACTGTTACTGGCTCTTCGCCACTCACATTGACAGTGACTGTTGCTCCAGGTTCTGCTGTCCCGTTGACCACTGTATCTCCTGCTTTAACTGGATCGACAGTCGGTGTTTCTGTAAGAACCGTTGCGGGAACAATGATTGGTGTATTGCCGCTGCGGTAGTCTTTGCCTCCGGCAGTTACGACCGCTGCCACATTCAGATCCTCTTCTGGTGACACACGATCCGGTGCAATCACGATGCGATAGTTACCATTCCCATCAGCAGTGCCACTACCTACGATTTCTCCTTGCGCATTGGTAATCTCGATCGCAGCGTCAGCCACAGATTTACCCGTAACCGGATAACCGTCCAACGTGTTGCCACTAATAGAGGCTGTTGGTGCATTGACGGTCAATCCATTGACCGTGACGCTCACTGGTATACTTGGTTCTTTGCCGTCAGCAGCAGCTACCACAGTCACTGTTTCACCTTCAGAAACTTCCGGTACATTCGCAGTCCAATCACCTTGGTCATTCGCAACGACTGTTACTGGCTCTTCTCCGTCCACAGCCACTGTGACGCTTGCCCCTGGTTCTGCTGTACCGTTGATTGCTGTATCTCCTGCTGCTATCGTATCAATGGTTGGGATTTCTGTTTGACTGGCTGCTGGAACCGTCACTGGTGTATTGGCACTCCGATACTCTTGGCCTCCGGCAGTCACGATTGCTGCCACATTCAAGTTTTCTTCAGGTGTCACTTGATCTGGGGCAATCACGATCCGGTAATTGCCATCACCGTCGGCAGTACCACTACCTACGACTTCTCCTTGGGCATTGGTGATTTCAATGTCTGCATTCGCAGTTGTTCGACCAGCTACAGGATAACCATCTCTTTGGTTACCAGTAATTGATGCAGTTGGTGCAGAAACACTTATTCCGTTGACGATGACACTAACGGGTGTACTTGGCTCTTTATCACCAGCAGTAGCTACCACAGTCACTGTTTCGCCTTCAGAAACTTCCGGTACATTCGCAGTCCAATTACCTTGGTCATCCGCAACGACCGTCACTGGCTCTTCTCCGCTGACAGTTACCACTACATTGGCATTCGGTTCAGCTGTACCGCTGATCGTTTGATCCCCGGCATTCACTGGATCGATCGACGGCGTTTCCGTTTGGTTTTCTTGAGTATCGGCTGGCACAACAACCGGTGTTGCTCCACTACGATAGTCTTGCCCTCCGGCAGTCACAATTGCTGTAACATTCAAGTTTTCTTCTGGGGCAACTTGATCTGGCGCAACCACAATCCGATAGTTGCCCTCCCCATCTGCGGTTCCGCTGCCGACAACAACTCCCTGAGCGTTCGTGATCTCGATGACAGCATTAGCAACCGTTTTTCCGATCACTGGATAGCCATCTGTTTCATTGCCGCTAATCGTGGCAGTCGGTGCTGCAACCGTCAAACCGCTAACGCTCACACTGACTGGCGAACTTGGTGCCTTTCCGTTAGCTGTGGCTATGACTGTGACCGTTTCTCCTTCAGTCACTTCTGACACATCAACCGTCCAACTTCCTTGATCATCTGCAACTGCTGTGACTGGTTCTTCCCCACTTACCGAAACCGACACGGCTGCTCCAGGTTCCGTTGTTCCGTTGATCGTAGTATCGCCAGCCGTTACTGGGTCAATCGTCGGCGCTGTTGTTTGTTCCGCTGTATCATCGATTGGAACAGTGATTGCTGTTTCTGGACTACTGTAGTCTTGACCACCAGCCGTCACAATTGCTTTGACATTCAAGTTTTCTTCTGGGGCGACTCGATCGGGGGCAATTACGATGCGATAGTTGCCATCGCTGTCAGTCGTTCCACTGCCGACAACGTCTCCTTGAGCGTTCGTGATCTCAATCGCTGCATTCGGCGTTGCTTTCCCAATGACCGGATAGCCATCTGTTTCATTGCCACTAATGGAGGCTGTAGGTGCTGCAACGGTCAAACCTGCGACGCTCACTGTCACTGGCTCGCTTGGATCTTTGCCATCTGCTTCTGCCACAACGGTCACTGTTTCCCCTTGAGAGACTTCTGGTACCTCGGCTGTCCAGTTGCCTTGGTCATCCGCCACTGCTGTGACTGGCTGTTCATTTCCGATAGTCACTGTTACCGTTGAACCTGGTTCTGCTGTTCCGCTGATAGTGGTATCACCAGCCGCAACAGGATCGATTGTTGGTGTTTCCGTTTGTTCTGCTGCAGGTTCTGCTGCTAACCAGATGGAATTATTGCCATCCTCATCTGTAAATAAATCAAGTGTGAGTAGATTAGATTGAGAAAAAGTACCTGCAAATCGAGCTTCGTATGGATTCGACGGATTCGTCACACCATTTGCAATCAGCTCTGAAGTCGTTGGTGTCGTCACGGTCGTTGGCATCACAACTGTCGTTTGACCTAAAACAGATGCCGATGCGATTTGATCAGCAAGATCTGTCGTTCCATTCAACACAGCTTGTGCAGCATCGACGGTAACATTCAGAGTGGCTTTAGCTGTGTTGACTGTTTCTTGGACAAGTGTATTAACGCCATTGATCAATGAGCCAATCCCAGGAATGTTACTTGCTCCGTCTAAGATGCTCACTTGGATTTGCGCCTGTTTCAAGTTCTCCAAAATGGATTGGATGCGTTGGTTGACCACAATAAATAAGCCGTCATCCACATTGGCAATCAAGGCACGTTCATTATCTGTCAATCCAGCAGGCACTTCAAAATCGGCTTGTCCAAATTGTCCTAACTGATTCAATAAATCCAATTGTTCATAGATGTCATCTAAATTAACGGATATGACTCGACTAATGTCGACAATAGAGGCTGCTGTATACAAAGGATTCGGTAAACCGGCAATCGTTCTAGGAATTTCTAAGGCATCTGCCAAATTCTGATTCACAAGAGCATCCACTGTGCCCACTAATGTGTCAACAGCAGGTGTAAGCGTTCCAATCAGTGTTTGGATAGCGGCAATATCACCAAGTTGCAGAGTGATATTTGTTGATACCCGGGCATTGCCATTTGGTTGTACAAAGCCAGTCAGCCCTTTTGGCACACCAACGATTGCTACTTTATCACCGTTTAAGACGTCAAGCGTCACCGCATTCGATCCGCTGATGGTAAAGTTGACTGGGTTGGTATCTCCAGGATTTGAATATGGCGCTGCAGCACTTGTTCCAGAATCATTTGATGCTTGGACATTACTAAAAATCTCAGCAGAAACTAATGATGCTTCTGCGGTCTTTGGTGCCCACAACAATGTAGTGGGAACAGCCACAGAACTCGTCAGTAACATCCCGCTGACCGTTAAATTCGCTAGTAGCGATTTTTTGTTTATTGCGCGTCTTTTTCTCCTTGAATTCATTATTTTTTTATAGTCGTTGCCCTTCATTCTTACTCCTCCTATTCAAATAAATAAAACCAACAAAAGTGACCAACCAACTTTGGCATTCGTCTTTTGATGTTCGCTATGATCACATATCCGGAGAAAGAGATCACTAACAAAAAACGTTTGCAAAATAAAAAAACACTCATTCAAATACTCGAAAAAAACCTCAATTACATTTTTCAACATACCAGAACGATTTCCGTGCTTTTTTGTGATTAAATAACTAAAATATTCAGTTATTTAAGCAAATTCTAGCATTTTTATTTTTATACAACAAATTATTAAGACCATGAATAATTAAAAAAACATTCTATTAGAAATAAAATAACAAAAACCTTTTATTTTTATCGCTATCATTAATTATTTATTACCTGTGTTCCTCTTTTCGCAAAAAAATCATTAAAAAGAGATTTTTTTGATTTTACTCCTTTTTATTAACAAAAATTAGAAACTTTTTAATGTTCTCAGAATGCGCTTCCATCTTTTCTTCTAATATTTATTTTGTAAAAAAGTGAAATCAGAATTATTTTCTGAACAGTATTCTGTTTTTTTAAAATCTTTTAAAAAAAACAGAAAAAATCTCCTTAAAAAGGCGATTTCCACCGCTTTCTCCTTTTTAAAAACAATTTTCAAACAAATAAGCCACCAGAAATCGTGAGTGATTTCTGGTGGCTTAGATCATTGTATGAGCTACTTCTAAAGGATCAATCTTGTAATTTCTTATGCATAAACAACGTTGCTTCTCGATAGTCATAAAAGATTTTTGAGAAGGCCATCAAGTCCCCTTCTCGCAGGTAACTGTCGTCTCGAACGACCAAACTAGGGCTCCCTGCGTTCATACCAAAAAAGGCCGCTTGTTTAGCAGTTAGTAATTCACAGCGGATAAATTTGTCGATGAAACTGACGGTCAGTTCCTTTTCTTGTGCAAAGTATTCAAACATGGAACCATAGATAGCCGACTCTGGAATCTGACCAACGATATCTGCCAGATAATAGGACTTCTCAATCAAATAAGGCTGATCATCCAGTGTGCGAAATCGTTCGACTTCTATAAAAAGCTGATCCTCAGAAAATCGCTGGTGGCTTGGCGAAAAGTCGATCTCCGCGTACGAGACCAAACGCTGCGTTGCTTGAACGGTTTGAATCAGTTTTCCTTCTCTAGCAAGATCTTCGGTAAACCCAAGATCACTTTGGACTGCTTTTTGCTCTTGCGTCAATTGATCGTGGACATAGGAGCCTCTCCCTTGAACTTGATAAATATAGCCGCGTTTACTCAATCTGCTTAGTGCTTGCCTTAAGGAATACCGAGAGACTTGATAGTGTTCCATCAATTCCTTCTCACTAGGTAACTTTCCGTTGCGATCAGCTAAATTCTTTTTTTCGATTCGGTCAATTAAATCTGCCGCTAATAAATCGATCGTCCATTGTTTTGTCATTACACTTCTCCCCCAAATGTTGTACTATTCCTATTTTACCGCAAAAGCCACTGCCTGAGTGGGAATCTTTTTTTTATCTCATGATGACAAAAGAAAACCCAGCTAAACATGCCTTAGCTGGGGTCTGTTCATTCAATCTTGCACTTTCAGTCAAGCTTTTTCTTGTTCTTGTGCAAAAAGTTTGCCATCATACATTTTGATGAATGGGAACCAAATAAGAAAGGCGACCAAAGCGCAAATTAATGCCAGTACAAAGGCACGCCAATCGCCACCTGAACCAATAAATCCTGAAAGACCAATTGGGGTTGGCCAAGCGACTTGGGCGATCGGTGGATTGACAAACCCTAAATTGATTGCAAAATATGCCACCGACATAGAGGCCATTGGTGCCAAAAAGAAAGGAATTGCCGTATATGGGTTATAAACAACTGGCATCCCAAACAAAATTGGTTCATTAATGTTAAAGAATGATGGGACGATCGCGGCTTTACCTAATGCACTTAGTTGTGCCGATTTAGCAAAGAACGCGATGAAGATAACCATGCCCAGTGTTGCTCCTGAACCGCCAATGGTCACGAAACTATTATTGAATTCACCGGCAAAAGCAATGTTTGCACCGCTTTGGTTTTCAACCATGTTGGAAAGAACGATGGGCGTCAAGAATGAGGTCACGATCGTTGCTCCGTGGATCCCGACGATCCACAATGCATGCATCAAGAAATAGATGACTAACAATCCAACCCACGTACTCGTCAATTGCGAAACAAAACTAAAGGGAATCGCAATGACTTTGAAGATATCGGTCCCTAAAGCTACTAAAGCACCGTTGATCACGATCACAAATAAAGCAATCAACGCAGTCGGAATCAATGCAGTAAATGAACTTGAAACACCAGTTGGTACAGTATCAGGCATTTTGATGTAGATATTTCTCTTGACACAAAACGCGTAAATCTTCACTGCAATAATAGCCATAATAATCGCAGTAAAAATACCAGTCGTTCCTAAGCGTGTCACACCGCCCGCCATTTCCCAACCATCAATGATTTTTTGATCATCGGAAATGATGGTCACAAGAGTCGCTACTCCGCCTTCAAATACTAATTGAGGTAGACACATGAAGAATGCCATCATTGACAACAAGGCCCCATTTACAGGACTTAACGAAATTTTTTCTTCTTGCGCTTGGATCTTGGTATATTCATAACCAAAAACAATACAGAAATATAAGGCCAAGATCCCCATTGTTGCAGTATTTCCTAGCATATACAAACTTTGTATCTTATCAAAAGAAGCCGCCCAAATCGATGCCAAAGCTGGGAAACTTTGAGGTAAGACACTAATAATCAGGAACATTGAACCAACGATCGTAAACGGAATCGAAGCCATCCCGGCCGCCATCACCCCACGGACGATTCGAAATTGCGAGATTCGCCCCATTGGTCCCATTAAGTACTTATCCAGAAAGGTAAACATTTTACTATTTTCTGTGTTCATTTATTTTTCCTCCTTTATTCTCAAATACCCGCAGATAGTTCAAGTAACTATCCCGATCTTTTTCGATCAACCATGCTTTTCGTTCCATATATAAACAACAAATCAATCCCAGAGTCAGGCTAACCAGTAAACTCGGTCTGGCCGCAAGGTTCAAAAATGGAAAAAATCGGGCTTGCCACCCTAGCAGGATAAAAAGGATACCAGTAGTGTTGACCCCTGTTTGAATCCAATAACCAACTTTAGTCAAGTGCAATCGATTTGATGTCTGCCAATATTTTTGTGTCTGCTCAAAGATGATGGCGCCATCAACCAAAAGCAAGAACACCGGTACCAAACCCATCACTGTCCAATTTGCCAGACTAAGCAACGCCCAATAAAGATTGATAAAGAAAAAAATTGCTGTCATATAGCGAAAAATCAGATAGCGGTTAAATCGCATATTTTTTTGTGCGTACGCATTGGCACCGGACGAATGATTTTGTCCTCTCATAGTTATGATCCACTCCTCTCTCATCATTTTTATCGCGAATAATAACCAAACTTGTTCGAACAAGTTAATTTTAGCATAAATCAAAAATCATGCAAGCGATTACTTTTTGATGTTTGGTTGTAAAAAATAAACTCCTGAAGAAAATCGGCTATTTTCGTACAACTTTTTAACGACTATTCAGGTATCTTCCAACAAAGTTTTGCTCTTGTGAAAACGGGGATTTTATGTTAAAAATGAATAAAAGGGATGTCTATCCAACATGATGTTCGCTTTTTAAGAAATAAAAAAGGTTTTAGGTGTAAAATACTTACTTTAAAAGGAGAAAGACGAAAATTATGTTAAAAGAAGTAACCTACGAATTTATCAAAGAAATTCCCAAAGCTGAACTCCATCTGCATTTAGAAGGAACGCTGGAGCCCGATTTGAAATTACGATTGGCACAAAAAAATCAAATTGATATTGGTCAATCAACAATCGAAGAGGTGGAAGCAAGTTATCAGTTCGACTCCTTGCCTTCTTTTTTGAACATTTATTATCCAGCGATGAATGTCCTCCAAACAGAAGAAGATTTTTATGAATTGGCAATGGCTTATTTCAAGAAAGCTGCCGAACATCACGTAACTTATGCTGAAGTTTTTTTTGATCCGCAAGCCCATACCTCTCGCGGTATTTCTTTTGAAACCGTCATCAACGGCTATTATCGAGCGACACAAGAAAGTGAACAAATTGGTGTACGAAGTGCCCTAATTATGTGCTTCTTACGAGATTTTTCTGCTGAATCAGCAGAGGAAACCTTAGAACAAGCACTACCTTTTAAAGATAAGATCTTGGGGATCGGGCTTGATTCGGATGAAAAAGGCAATCCACCACTGAAGTTCAAAAAAGTCTTTGAAAAAGCAAAAGCCGCTGGGTTTCATTTGACGATGCACTGCGACATTGATCAAGAAGATTCAATCGAACATATTCGTCAAGCCATTGAAGAGATCCAAGTCGAACGAATCGATCATGGAACAAATATCGTAGAAGATGAACAGTTAGTCGATTATGTGCGGGCGCACCAAATCGGATTGACTTGTTGTCCTGTTTCCAACGGCTTCGTCGTGGATGATATGAAAGGAAAAGAAATCATTGAGTTATTAGCAAAAGGCGTCAAAGTGACGATCAATTCAGATGACCCAGCTTATTTCCAAAGCTATATTTCTGACGACCTTTATGCATTGAGCAAAAATTATCAGCTAACAGAGGACCAAATCATTCAATTGGTCAGAAATGCCTTTGAGATTGCTTGGTTACCAGCAGAAGAGAAGAAGTTGTATCTAGCGGAAGTCGATGCTTTTGTCGCGGAGAAAAACAATTAATTTTATTCTTATACAGGCAAAGCTGCACAAGGGTAAAACAAACAATCACTCCAAATACAGGATTGGAGTGATTGTTTTTTGCTTGTGCACTAAATATGAAGATCCTTCTTACAAAAGACCATGCCCGATGCCACGAACAGGATACACGCTCCGATCAATAGGACAAAGATTCCGATGAGACCACTACGATCTCCTGCGATCAAAGCATCTGGATCAAACAATGTAAAGAAAGTAAAATACTTTACTTTTTCTGCATTTCCGCCGGTGTTGGCAAGCATCTGTAAGACGTACATTAATGCTGGTATCCCACCGCCGACAGCAATACTGTATTTTGAATCATTAAAAACACAAGAAGCTAAGAAAGAGATTCCTGCGATAAACAACTGCAAACAAAGCAACCCACCATTCAGCAGCAACAATTTGGGAATCTCGAGTTCTCCTTTAAATTGTAATCCGCAAAGGATCTCTAATGCAGTGCCATAGATGATCAAAAAGAAAATACCCGTTAAAAGAACCGACATCTGCGTCATGACAATCGTTTTCCGCTTGATTGGTGCTGCCAGCAGGGCCACCATCGCATTACTGTCCACATATTTGGCAATCAATGCATTCCCTCGAAGAATCGAGAATACCATTGGAAAAATGATCAAAATAAAACCATAGAGATAAGAAGACATGAAACCCAATAATGAGTTAGCGCCGGCTTTCATGCCGACTGCCGACATCAATTCTGGCAACATCTTGCGCATCTCTTCAAGAGACTGCATCATTTCTGGATTGTACATACTGACAATGATCGAGATGTAAAGGGTCATGACGGCACCAAAAATCACAAGCGTCAGGATGCTGCGGCGTAATTCGCGTTTGTAAAGGGTGAAATTGATCATTTCTCTTCACCTCCATAATAATCCATAAAGATCTGTTCCAATGTTTGACTCGTACTGACTTGAACCTGACTAGGTTGTGCCGGATCGATTTCTCCATTGAAATCTGCTGCAAAGGCTACCGCCAGTTGTTCATTTGGCAAAGTGACGGTATAACGACGCAGATGTTTTTCTCTTAATGTGTCGGTGGAATCCAACGCAACTAATTTTCCCGCACGAATGATGCCAATTCGATCACAGGTCCGCTCAACTTCTTCAAACATGTGGCTAGACATGAGGATGGTTTTGCCTCGCTTCTTTTCTTCAGTGATTAAATCAATAAAACGTGACTGCATCAAAGGATCCAATCCACTAGTAGGCTCATCCAAAATCAGAATCTCCGGATCGTGCATGAAAGCCACAACGATGCCAATTTTTTGTTTCATCCCTTTACTCATTTTCTTGATCTTGCCGTTCGGATCTAACTCAAATCGATCAAGTAATTCTTTGGCCCGTCCATTTTCAGTATTTCCCCGATACTTTGCTATAAAGGTAATAAATTCTGTTCCAGTCATTTCATCAAAAAATGTCATTTCGCCTGGAATGTAGCCTAAATTTCTTTGGATTTGTTCCCGTTGTTGCCAACAATCCAGCCCATTGATTGAACAACTGCCACTTTGAGGTTTAATGAACCCCATTAGATGACGGATCGTCGTGGTCTTCCCCGCGCCATTGGGCCCCAGAAATCCAAACGCTCCTGTTTCCACAGAAAATGACAGGTCAAAAATTCCTTTGCCATTGCCATAATCTCGTGTAAGGTTGGAAATATCAATTTTCCCCATCGTACATTCCTCCTATTGACCAACACCTATCCACTAGCAAATCATTTGCTGCTTCGATCTACTCGCTTTTTGATGCTCCCGCTTTGCAAGTGATCAGTCAAGGCCATCGGTCTTTGCCATACGTTTCGTATGATGATAGACAAAGTATAGACCATGTTGCTGCTTTTGACTATCAAAATATTCATCGTGTCTCAGAAATAAGCTCGCCAAAAAAAGCTGTTTTTTAAGTCGCAAACTGATCACAAAAAAGCAGCAGTCCCATAAATCAAGAGACTGCTGCTAGTATCTATCGAAAAGAAATACGTTACCATTCAAAAATCATTCAGAACCCAAGGCACCCATCATGGTCAACATAAAAGGAGTTTATCAAGTACCAAGAAAAGTTGTCATTACCTGTCGATAATGTGAGAACAGTTTAGACAAAAGGTGCCTTTTGTTCCTTGCTTCCAGTCTACAAAAAGAAGCTGCACGATACAAGAGGAACGAGTAAGAAAGCTCCTGTCCCGGTCCTTCACTTTTATTCTGACTAAATAGAACACCTATTTTTTGCTGCTCGTCGTCTCCTCGTGAATAAATTGCTGCCAGCGGGCTCTCAACTTCTGACGATAATAATAGCGAGACTGTTTTGATCCCACTTGATTGACCCAATCGAGCCACATTTGTCGTTCTTTCGGTTTCAGAAATGCCCAGAATTGCATCAGCAATAGATGATTGTCGATGTCTTCTTTCAAATCAATCGTTTCTTCCTGCTCTGATGCTATTGCTTGAATCAGTTGTTTTTGTCGATTACTTTTTCGTTGTAAATCAATCACTCGCCATAGCAAAAAGCCAAATAGATAATTCACTTCATTTTCGTTGCGAAAGATCCCTTCATCAGGATACTTTCGTGCACGCTCAAAGAGCATGAGTCGCAACTCTTGCAAATAATCTTCAAAATCTGGATGGCTGGGGAAAATGCCCGCCCGAATCAGCACTTTGTAAAAGAGGCGCTCATAAGAAGCCATCAGTGTTTGCCATTCTTTCATTGTATTCCTCCTTTTGCTTGGTGTTCCCGCGGGTACATTAACCATAGCAAAAAGAGGAAGTGACTATTTTTATCAAAAATCAATAAATCATTTGAATTATGCACTTTTTATTGCAAAAATAGTCAGATAATTTTATAGTTGAAGTATCTAAAATGAAGGAGTTTTTCTATGAAGAGATGCTACTCCCCTACAAGTTAGAATAAACTTGATCCTTACCGTCTGTCCTTTGACCCAAAATGTAAACGATTCCTCAATTCTAGTGATCAGACCACTTGCCATGAACTTGCTGCTTTGATCCGCCCAACCATGACAATCGACTTCGAGAAAGAAATTTTTGCCATTCTGCCTTTTGTTCGTGATGATCGCACGCATTCTTTGATCATTTATCAAGACTATTGTTCTCTGCTTCCACAGCCGCCATTTCCTATCATCAAACAGATTCTTCTCCATTTCCATTTTTATGAGTACGCGCTTTTCAAAGATACACTGTACCATTTATTCAGCCAGTCGAATATCAAACGTCAATACAAGATTCCTTGTGCGACTAGCGAATATAGCTTGCTACCACTAACAAATGCGACCAAAAAAGACACGATTTGGGTGAACCCTGGAAAAATCATGACTTTGTCCGCTTCTGGACCGCAGCTATTCATTGAACTGCACAATCAGTTCTCTTTCCCCTGTTTGGTTGAGTCCCGCCGCTTAAAGCAAACCATGCTGATTAGTTTCCTTGCTCATGGCATTATCAAACGAGAACATAGCTATCAACTGCCTCGGGCGAACACTAGCCTCACTGAGTTTTTGGAACTTTCTTTTTCTCCCCTCACCAACCACTTACTAGAAGATCTTCATTTTCATGATCTTCCCGGCAAACGAGGAAGTTTTAGTCTGATTTATCAAGATCTCTATGCAGAAGAAAGCCAACAAAAAATGCGACAAAAATGAGTGCATTTGTTCAATTTCCCCTCTTACCAACGCTTTTGCTTCTGAAAGGAGCAACTACAGAAAATTTACAAGAAATTCAAAAGAAAAATATTTTTTGATCTTTTAGCGTATTTTATTTTTGAGAAACAAAAAAGCACTAGTTTAAGAAAATAGTGCTTTAAGAAAGTAACGCTTTAAAAAAGTAGTGCGTTAAGAAAATAGTGCTTTAAAAAAATAGTGGCGGAATGCTGCGAAGGAGGAAAACTATTATGCGTATCGTTAAAATTTCGGAGACAGAGATCTATGTCGAAATGACAGGGAAAGAATCATTTACAGTTACTTGCAGCAGTGAGCAGCTCGCTGAGCGATGGCTGGCATTGTTAGAAGGTTTATCCGAGTAGAGCAACTGATCTTCGAAGCAAGATCCGCAAGCGAGACCGCAAGTCAGCTGACCCCATTGGCAGTTGGCTGATGCAATGCCTGAAATGTCTTTCTTTTCTCATAAGAGGACAGCAACCAGTGCCCATAATAAAAAGCAGCGGCTGCTTGCAGTGACCCGAAAAGTTGGACCAAAAGCCAACTTTTCGGACACACTTCATTTTTGCCGCTGCTTTTTTTATTTAGAGGCCTAATTCAGACGCGGGGTCGAAGAAGCCTGACCATAGTCCTGTCGCCATCCCCAAATGTAGATGGACACCAGTCGAATTCCCAGTTGTTCCCATTCCACCAAGGTATTGACGTGCTGTGACACTTTGACCGCTGCTAACAGCAGGCAATGCATTGAAGTGCATATAATAACTATAGATGCCGTTCGGATGCTTTATAATCACATAATTTCCTGTGGACGGACCATAACCGGCTTCTACCACTTTCCCACCTTGAATCGCATAAATCGGTGTTCCACTACTACCAGTAAAGTCGATCCCATTGTGCTGGTTGCCGGAAGAACCCGTTGGATCTGTACGGTATCCAAAACGACTCGAGATATGGACAGAATCGACCGGTAAAGACCAACCGCTTGTTTGATTTCCACTAGCAAGCTCCGGTGTTTCTTGGTCAGTATCTTGATTGGTTTCTTTTTTACTTGTTTCTTCAATGTTGGTCGCTTCTTTGATTGGTGCAGAAGCATTAGCGGATGACGTTGCTTCTGCGGCAGTTTCTTTTGCCGACTCTTTTTCTTGAGAGACCGCTGCTTCAGCGGCTACTTGTTTTTTCGCTAGTTCCTGAGTTTTTTTTGCCTCAGCTTGTGCTTGTTTCTTAGCTTCTGCAGCTAACGCTTCTTCTGCTGCTAATTGTTTCAGTGTTTCTTCCCGTTTCTTTTCAGCAGCCGCTTTTTCTGCTTCCAAGTCAGACTTTTTGCTCTCTTCTTGATTCAGAGACAATCGTAAGTCGGCTAATGCCACGTCCTGATTCAATCGTACATCCGCAAGCTCCCCTTGCTTTTGTTGCAGCTCGCTCGCATGAGTTTCAATTTCGGATAGTTTTTCTTCTAGTTCTTTTTCGAGCTTGATACTTGTCTCGATGTCTTTTTGCTGTTGCTCAACGATACTATTGCTGGCATTCATAATGGTGACAGAAGCAATGGCTCGTTGGATCGCTTCACCTAGTGAGTCAGCATCAAGTAATGTCGTCATCATGGCATTCGAAGGTTCTGAAACTTGAATATCTCTTGCTTGATTCGCCAGTGTTTCTTTCCGTTTGGCGATTTTTTCTTCCAACTCCTTGATTTCAACCGCGATTTTGTTGACCTTTTGCTCTGTGCTGGCCTTTGACGCCAAAATCGAATCCATTTCAGATTCAAGTTGTTGGATCTCCGCTTCCGTCTTTTGTTTGAACGCTTCTATTGAAGCAGATTCCCCTTTGATTTCATTGATTCGCTGGGTTTGTTGTTGAATTTGACGATCGACATCTTCTGCACGTGCAGTTAATGGCAAGCCAATCAACATCAGTGAACTTGCTACTATCAGTTTTTCTAGTTTTTTCATGCTATCTCCTTAATCCAACAGTTCGTTTCTACTAGCATACCGAAATTTCTGATTCTTTTGGGAAGAATCACAAGAAAAACATCTGGTTGCAAAATTCTGACATCTCGTTGCAATCAACTTGTTAGATTCCAACATGAATCGTAAGTTGCTTTTTATTTCTTTTCATGAGGAAAAAAACAGTTGAGAATTTTTTTGCAAAAAAAGGTAGATAAATGCTCAGTCATTGAACATTCATCTACCTCCGTTGGACTTTCATTTGATGATCGACAAAATCAGATGAATCGCCTAGCTGCCAAATCAGCGGCAGCTACTACCATCGCTTCTTCAGGAAAAACCATTCCGGCGGTAAAAGCATTGGGATAAGCCAATACTTTCAAGCCCGCACTTAAAGCGGCCGTCACCCCGGTTGGACTATCCTCCAGTGCAATAACTTCTTCTTCTGACAATGCCAACTGTGCAAGACATTTCTGATATCCCTCAGGAGCTGGCTTGCCTTCCTTCACATCATCCCGAGTTATGATAAGATCAAAAACTGACATCAACTCTTGATGATGAGCAAAGAAATGCATCAATTCTGCTTTCCTTGAATTAGAGACGATCGCTAGCTTCAACTGGTTCTTTTTGCCATACTGGATAACTTCTGCAATGCCTTCCCGCAATGGTACCTCAGGATACTTCGTTTTCTGCGCTTGAGTAAAACATGCTTCAATGGCTTCTACATCGACAGGCTTCCCTAGAGATTTTTCTAAGTGTTGATAAAACACCCCATCTGCTGAACCAATACTTTTTTGGTAGTCTCTTCTTGTATAGGTTACCTGGTAGGTGTCACGAAGGTATTGCTTTACTGCTTGATAAGCAACTTCCTCGGTATCCACAAGCGTACCATCAAAATCAAAAATAATTCCCTTTACCATGTGCTCCCCCATTGAATCTTTTAGAATTGGATCTTAGGTTTCATTTCAATCTACTTCCCGAAACGCAGCGAAATCTTCATAGAACGTCTTGGGCGGTACATCCGACTTTTGCCGCTGCTTGTTAGGGATAAAAGTCGTTCCCGCTACTTCCGTAAAACTAAAATAGTGTTTTTGCCCGGTGGGCTCTTGATGGCATCCAGTTTGTTCCCCAATGTATAAATCATCTACTGAACTGATCGTCTTTGTCGTAATTTGTGATGATACTGAAGCATACAGCTGAATCTCTGAATCGACAATGAACAAATTGGAATGCTCGTCTTGAACGAATTGATCGATCACCGTTGCCAGCGTCGCTAATTTAGAAAAATTATAACGGTGCGGCAGACCAAATCCTAAAAGCAATACTCCGCCTACTACCAATGCAATCGCAATGGACCATAACCACTGCTGCTCACCAATCATTTTTGTGACCGCAAAGATACCTAGAGCCCCGGCTAAAATCAAAGCTATTTTTATCATCCCCAAAACTTTGATATAGCGTAACCGACTTTCTCTTGTCAGATGGTCTTTCCCCCAAGGAAACCATTCTGGTGTCGAGATATCAATGATCAATGTGTAAGTAGCATTTTCTCTGAAGAAGTAGTCTCCTGATTGCTGACAATTTGTAGCTTCAGTTAAATACTTACCGAGCCATTGCCGAAAAGCTTTTTTCTGCTTCTGAGTAAAAATCCGAGGAAAATACAAGCAAAGAAATTCGAACAGTTCTTGTTTCATTTTTAATACGCTACTTTCCGATAATATCTGCGTGTTTTAGCACTTTTTCCAGTTTTTTCTGTATAGACAGTCAATAATAGATCAAAGAAGTGATTCAAAAACCACGGCATCAAAAATTTCTGTGTTTCTTTTGAAAAACGATCCAACCCAAATTCATTTAAATCAACCGTTTTAGCTTGCGTAGAGTGAGAAGCGATAAAGCGTTCCACCCGTTGATCTTGTTCACGATTAGAATCAGCGTTCATAATCAAGTTGACTTGGTAATTCTCGGCAACCATTTCGAAGGGACCATGGAAAAATTCAGAAGAATGGATCGGCTGTGCTTGGATCCATTGAATCTCTTCCAAAATATAGTTACAGAAGCAACAAACTTCACCCCATAAACGTCCAGATGTCACCCACATTTGCGGTTTCGTCACATCGACAGTCGCAATCAGTTGTTGCGCGAAGTCTTTGGCCCCAGCGATGGCTTCTCCGACAAATGTGCCAAGTTGGAGAATTTCTTTTCGCATCTTAACCAGTTTGTCTTGATCCATTTGAGTATAGCACTCAATGAACCAGCCGAACAGAACCAAATGGACATCTGTATCAACAGAGCTCGTTCGGTAATCAAGAATATCCGCTTCATCCAAAAGTGTGTCATCATCACCGATAAACCCATAAATCGTTGTTTCAGGGTAAACTTGATATACTTTACCAAGTGTATCAAGAATCTCTTGCGTAGAACCCGTCTTTGTACCGGCAATAATCAATGTTTGATCATCGATTTGATCAAAATAAAGGCTTAGCAACTCTTCCGGGCTGACAATCAAAAATGGCACAGATAATTTTTCAAACAATAGTGGTCTTAAGCCGACAAATTTGGTGAACGTTCCCCCACAACCCATCAAGAAGATCTTAGTAAATTTCTTTTGCTTCATTTCGTCAGCTGTTTCTTTCACCGCATCTAATTGATCGATCACTTGAGAATAGTTGCTAATAAATTGTTCTTTTACAAATGGCATGAGTTTCTCTCCTTTTCTATACCGCTAAAAATCCGAATACCGCCCCTAAAATACTTACAGCTAGAATCGCCAATAAGATATAGAAGACTTTGACATCCTTTTTCAACAAACGGCAGAATAGGAATGTGATCAGTAACGGCAACAAGGCTGGCATCATCGAATCTAGCAATCCTTGGATCGTTTGCGCATCTTTACCGCTGGTCAATTTCACTGGGATATTGATGATCACCATTGAGGCGACCATCCCACCAATTACGGTATTTCCCAGAATATTGATTGCATAAGTGATATTATCCATCAATCCGCTAGACATCTTGTCAATAAAAGAAACCCCGGCTTTATAGCCCCACATAGTACCGAAATAACGAACGAGAACATTCGGAATGTTAAATACGAGCAGAAACAAAATTGGACCAAGAATACTTCCTTGTTTCGCTAATGAAATCCCGATACCACTGGCAATGATCCGCAAACTTCCCCAGAAGATCGAATCACCGATACCTGAGATTGGACCCATTAATCCAGCTTTCATGGCATTGATAGAAGATTCATCAAAAGAAGGATCATTTGCTTTCTTTTCTTCCATTGAAGCAGCAACACCTGCAATGAATGGAGAAGTCGCTGATGTACAGTTAAAGAATTCCATGTGTCTTTTCATTGCTTTTTTCTGATCTTCTTTGTCTGGATAAAGTTTTTGAATCACGCCGCCCATCGTATAAGCAAACGCTAAACTCATCATCCGTTCATAGTTGAATGAAGCTTCCATCGGCATTGACCGCCAAAAGACGCCCATCAAATCTTTCTTTGCGATTTTTTTAGAAGTCATCGTATTGTTCCTCCCCATCCGTCATCACTTGCCCTTTGTTTTTTTGGATCGCATCAAAAATGATGTACATGATCCCTGCAAAAATAGCGCCAATCATTGCAGTTGCGATCATATCTAATTTCAAGTACGCTGCACAAACGAAACCTAAGAAAAAGAAGGGTGCCACTTTTTTAGAGAAAGTCATATTGATCAACATAGCAAATCCGACAGCAGGCAGAATATTGGTTGCAATATTCATCCCATCAATAAAAGCTTGTGGTATCAATTTCAAAATTTTATCGACTGTACCGCTGCCGATTACATAGGCAACAGTAGTCACGACTGTCATCAATCCAATCCGAGTGAAAGATGCCCATAAATGCATATTGGCCGCTTCTTTGATCTTGCCTTCTTCAATCAAGTGATCAGCTTTATGAGTCATTGCCGGAAAGATCACCACATATAAAATGTTTTTGATGGCTAATCCTAAGGCTGCGATCGGCAAGACAAGTGTCAATGCCACATCGACACCATAACCATTTTTTAAAACAAGTGCGGTAGCCAAGATTCCGCCGATGATTTCATCCGGCGGCACAGTGGCGCCGACCCCCATCAAACCTAGAAAGGCCAATTCTAAGGTCGCACCCATGATCAAGCCTTGGGTCACGTCCCCAAATAATAACCCAACAAATAATCCTGTGACTAAGGGACGGCCAATGAAGGAAGAACCTAGAAAATCCTGCATATTTGCTATTAGTGCAATAATAAAAATACCAATCGTTTGAACAATCATCATCCTTACTCCCTTCGGCTAAACTAACGATCTGAATTCTATATTGGCATCATTGGGTGCTTGTTTAACTAAGATTTCGATGCCAGAATTTTCCAGTTCCGTTAGTTCCTTGATTTCCTCATCTGTGACATAGACTGCTTTCGCAATGTTCTTGCTATCGTCACGCTTTGCGGATAATCCTAAATTGATTTTGTTGATTTCCGGAGTTCCTTTTGCCAATCGGTAGGCATCATGGACATTTTCTACAACGATGAACACATTGTATTTATCTGTGACACCGCTTTTAATTGCAGCAATTGAATCGTCAATGCTTTTAAATATCAATTTCGTATCATTAGGTTTTGCCAAATTCAATGTTTGCTTTCTAAATGAGTCGTTCACTACGTTGTCATTTGCAATCAGAATCGCATTGGCAGATAAATTTTTTGTCCACGCAAATGCTACTTGTCCATGTAATAAACGGTAATCAATTCTTGTCATTTTGATCATGTTGACTCTCTCCCTTAAAATTCGTCTTCATCTGGTTGATCTGGATTAACTTCAATCAATTTGACACCACTTGTAGCGGTTACAATCACTTGCTGGAGCTGTTCCTTGATCTTTGCTGGTTCTGCAGAAAAACTCATTGAAACAATTTCTAATACCAATGGCAAGTTCATCCCTGCAATTAGAAATTGGTTCTCTTTTCCTGCAATTGTTTCAGTGATCACACGGTTGACGCTCCCTCCAAGCAGATCACTGATAAATATGATTGGTTCCTCTGCCATTTCTGAGATCAACGCTGTAAGCTGTGCCGAAAAATCAACCTTCTCATCAACATAGGCGGTGATCGCAGATAGATTTTCTTGCTTCCCCATAATAAATTCAGCCGTATCTTTCATGCCTTGCGCTAAATTAGAATGGCTCGCCAAAACAATTTTCATGTGTCTTCTCCTTTCATCTGTAATCGTTTCCCAATTACTTACAACTAGATAATAGAACCCCTGCGATAGAAAAACAACAAAAAAAAGACCAATTTCTTGAATAGGTCTTTTTTAGCAACCAATTTTAGAACCACTTAATAGTCGGTCTCTACATTGAAGGTTATTTTCTCTGGATTAAAAAAAGATTTTGTATATTCCACCAACTCATTCTGATCAGTATAGCCATAATATTCAATACATAAGACGTATTCTCCAGGCCGCATATTGATTTTGCTGAACTGTTTTTCGTCTTCCACTCGGCTAGCATAAAACTGTTTCTTGAATTTGACAGGTCGCTTATTTTTGTATTCCATATAGTCATAGAGTGAAAAACTACCAAAATCATAGCGATGAGCATCTTTAAATAAACGAAAAGGGAAATAGGCAATTTGCAAGGATACTTTGTCTTCATTAGCCTCCCGCACCCGGATCAATTCAAAAAACTCAAAGTATTCTGGAAAGACAGCCATCAACTCCGGATCATCGTAAACCAGTTTGAAGGATTCAACAAAACTGCTAGACTCCATTCCTTTGATTCGAATCCCTTGTGTCAAAGATAGCGGCGACTCGTCTCCAACCTCAAAACGATTGGAATGTCCCTCATTGGACAGAAAAGTTCCCGCGCCCCGCTTTTTATAAAGAACGCCATCTTCTACCAGGGAACCAATGGCTTTTTTAACTGTCATCCGACTATACCCTAAGATATCTGCCAATTCACGCTCACTCAGGATCTTATCATTTGAACCAAAGTCGCCGCCTTGAATCATCTCAACAATTTTTCTTTTGGCTTCTAAGTACAAAAACTTTCCCATTGTCTCACTCCTCAAACAAATACGCATCTGGATCAGAGATTTCTTCTTCGTAGCGGATGATCGTTTTAGCTTGATCCAAAAAAAAGGTTTTTTCAATCAACACTTGACTGTCTCCAATGATCTGCAGTTGCTGTGCCTCGATTTCATTCGGCCATGACAGGGCAATCTCTTTTCTAATACTAGATACCCCTTTAGACTGGTCTACTAATAATTCTAAATCAGTACTTTTTCTTTCTACCAAATAATCGACTGGTATCCACGATTTCAGCAAAGCAACAGGTTTCTTGCCTTCCTGCAAAAGAAACTCCCGCTGCATAACGTCGCCGATGCGGTCGTCGTTAAACAACACATTATAAAAATTTTTCTTTTCTGCAATCGTCTCTGATGATAACGTTAATTCCAGTCTTTTATCGGCGACTCTTGCGAACGGTGTATGATATTCTCTGATTTTTTTCTTTATTCTCATTGACTTTCCCTTTTCCTTACGCATTAGTTACACGTACTTCGGTTCTATTATACTGAATAATTATTTTTTTTAAAAGATAGTCTTCTAATGACACCATTTCGACACAGAATAAATGTGTCTAGTATAACTTTACTTAGCAGAAAAGACCTGGAATCCCTTTCTGATTTCCAGGTCTTTGCTTTTTTAGTTCTTCAGGAGACTCCTGCTATGGCTCTTCTTTCACTGCAACTATCAAACTAACACGATCATACTCAGTTTCTCTGTAACATTCGCAATCACTTTAGCGACAATCGCCGTCCTTCTGCTTCAAAAAAACTATTTCAATCGTCCTACAGCCGATCCAATCGCATTCCCTGCTAACATCCATGCCTTAGCTGCTTTTTGTAAGGTAGTGTTTTCGGGATACTTACTGACATCTCTGGAAACAGTATTGAAGACCCAGAGCACCCCTTCATTCTTATCTGGTTCTGTCAGTAACAGTTCATAATCATTTCCAAACAAAACCAGGTTGGAAGTTGCTGGCAACCAATCTTTCAATTTTGGTGAAAGCAACCAAGTATCGGTCACGATTGGCGCTGAACAGTATTTTGGAAAATACTGTTCAAAAAATCTTCTTGCTGCTTGATAATTTTTTTGGACTTGTTCATGAACCAGTTTCGCATCTGAAGGGATGTGCACCGAAAGATAGGCTTGTCCTGCCAGTTGCGGTGCTTTGCTCTTATGATCCGCGGCGATCATTTCAAATTCTAGCTGATCGATCCTAAATTCTAATCCGCACAAATACCGCCACGTCCAAAATCCACGATCAAACACATCCTGATTGCCAACTTGTTTCGTTTCCTTTAAGAATCGAGTAAATGCCCTCATCGTAGCCAAATAAATCTCATGAGGAATTTGCAGCGGTTGATAAATATGTTTCCAGCTGATGGTCGCTGCATACAAATGGATCGCCAATTCTTTCATCGACTCCTCTTTGTACAGTTGGGATAACCGCTTGGCTTCTGCTGAAGCTGTTACTGGATCGAGCAATTTATGTATACTAGTAATCATCTCTTGTTCTTGCAGCTCCTCTAAGGCTGCGTTCACTTTCTCTTGGACTAAAACGGGGATTTCAATTAAATCCATCAATTGCTGTAATGGCTCACTGTTAGCTAACATGTTGTTCCTCCTATTATCAACCTGGAATTCTTCTTATTGATCAATGACATCAAAGCTTTTTTTGTAACCGCTTCATCCAATTATAAAAAGTCTAGCGCTAAAATGATACTAAAATGTACCGGTTTATACTAAAATCCTAACCCATTTATTGCTTCAAAGAAGATAGACTCATTTGGGTCGCCTCTCTAGGCAATTTTTTCACGAAGAAATCCATCCTCTATCCGAAAAGGCACTCTCACACATTCCTTCAAGAATATATTCGTAAGAGAGCGCCCTCTGATAGCTGAAACAGCTAACTTTTGGAGGGCGCTAGATCGTTTTCGATAACAGTTCTTTCTTGATTGTCCTTTCTTGATATTTCTTTTTTATTGCAGGAATGACGATTGCTGAAAGTGACAGTTTTTCAAAAGTACGATCGACTTAATAGCAACTGCTAAATCACCTAGATAGGATGTTTAGCAGTATTTAGTTGGGGCTGTTTTATAAATCACAGCCCCAGACTTCATTGTTGCGATAAATCGCTAGCTCCTGAAAGCCTAATTTCTCCGCTGCAGTTCGTTTTCCATTTGCCACTGCGATCATCTCAGAAAGGATTCTTTCGCCACCTTCCTCGATGGACATATCGCCGGTAATGATCGCAGATAACTCAAGATCCATATGTTCGGTCATTCGTTGATACGTCTCAAAATTACCGGTAATCTTGATCATTGGTACGATGGGATTTCCAATGGGCGTGCCTCTCCCCGTTGTAAAGACACAGATTTGGGCGCCGCCAGCCACCATCCCCGTCACAGATTCAATATCGTATCCTGGAGTATCCATGATGATCAACCCTTTTTCAGTGGTAATCTCTCCATATTTGACGACTTGATTGATTGTGGCGTGTCCAGCTTTCATGATTGCGCCTAACGATTTTTCTTCAAGTGTCGTCAAACCACCTTTTTGATTACCAGGTGAAGGATTTGCTCCTCGAATATCCACTTGGAGACGTTCAAATTGTTTTTCGAGACCGCCAATGATAGTCTGAATATCCCGTTTGACTTGTTGGTTTTTGGCACGACGGATCAAGATATGCTCTGTGCCGATCAATTCTGTCGTTTCTCCTAGGATTGATCGACCGCCTGCAGCTACCAAAAGTTCTGTCGCAACTCCCAAAGCAGGATTGACGGATAACCCACTGGTTGCATCACTGCCGCCACAGTTGGTCGCTAAAGTAAGCATCGATAATTCAATAGGTTCCCGCACCAGCTGATCTGCTGCAACAACCAATTTCTCCAATAAAGGAACCATTGTCGCAATCGTTTTTGTTGTACCGCCTTCCTCTTGAATACTAAAAGAGTAAACAGGTTTGTCGGATACTTGTTGGACCCGTACCGCCATTTCATGTGGCTGAATCGTTTCACAGCCTAATCCGACAAAAACTGCTCCATAGACATTAGGATTCAAGACAAATCCTGTCAGCGTTCGTTTAGTGATCTCTACTGCATCTCCTATTTGACCACAGCCTTTTCCAGCTGGGATAAATACTGTTCCTTTGACCTGCTCCGTTATTCGGCGTGCAGTTTCATTGGCACAGCCCACTGTCGCAATGACTAAAATTTTGTTGCGGATTCCATATTGCCCATCGGATCGTTTATAACCCATTATTGGTTTCATTAGACTCTGATGCTCCTCACATTATGTGTATGCACATGTTCTCCTTTGGCAATCGCAGCTGTAGCAATCCCTATCACTTCCCCATATTTGATAATCTTTTCGCCAGATTCAATGACTTTTACAGAAAATTTATGGTAGCTATCAATAGGCTGGGCAATGAGAACCTCATTTAGAGATACTTGATTAACAATCCTAACTGCTGTTTTAGCTGGCGTTGGCTGCAAAACCATGGCGACATTGTCTTCGGGACGCATCATTAATGCCGTATACATAGACTGCCTCACTTTCTTTTTTCAATTCACTCATGATTATCTTGAAAGACAATCGTGTCGATCGCTGTCTGACGCAAATGTGCAACTAATTGCGGCAAAGACAACTGTTCACGTTGCATGATTGCTTCGATCACTAATGGCAGATTGAACCCCGCGATGATTTGATAGTGAATGGCGGCAAAGAATTTCGAATTATAGTAAGCGCAATTGTAAGGCGTCGCTCCAAACATATCAACAAAAACTAGGACCCCATGCCCCCTATCCAACTTGCGACTTTGATTTAAAATTTTTTGACGGAAACTGTCGACCTCTTCATTTTCAGCAAGTGTATCGAACGCCATCTGCTGTGTTTCACCAATGATCATTTGTAACGAATGGACGATCCCTTGGCTGAGTTCGCCATGAGAAATAACTTGAATACCGATCATAACGGCCAACTCCTCTCATTCACCAGATCAAAGGGTTCTAGGTGCGCAAAAAAGCGCTCAATATTCGTCACTACATGATCTCCCATTCCGGCTAAACTTTCAGAAGTATACGCACCGATATGAGGAGTCAATGTGACATTTTCAAAAGCCAGTAATGGATGCGCAGGATCTAACGGTTCCTGACAAAAGACATCGGCAGCATAACCGGAAATTTCTTTTCTAGCCACCGCACGGATCAAAGCAGCTTCATCCACCAATTCCCCACGTGCAGTATTGATTAGCAAGACATTCTGCTTCATTTGATTAAAGGCTGCTTCGGACAGCATCCGTTGGTTTTCATCTGAAAGATTGCAGTGAAGTGTGATGACATCCGCTTCTGACAATAATTCTGGCAAAGATACTTTTTTGCCTCTTGCTTTGTGAATTTCTTCAGCAGACTTATAGGGATCATAAACCAGCACTTGCGTTCCAAAGCCATCATGCAGTATCTCACCGACCTTGGAACCAATATTCCCATAGCCAATTACACCTATTTTGGCATGTTTGAGTTCAAAACTATTACAACTCGACCGCAAGTGCCACTCATCATTTTTGATCAGCCGCTGCCCTTTATTGATCTTACGAAGTTCGTTCATTAACAAAGCAATCGCATGTTCTGCTACCGCTTGCCGTTCGATTGGTCCTAAGACTTTGGTCACCAGTACCTGATTTTCGGTTGCAGCGTTGAGATCCACATTATCGACGCCTAAACCATGACGGCAAAGCAATCCTAGATTTGGTGTATTCTGAAAAAACGTACGATCGAAATTTGGCGTGACACTAGCGATAATGCACTGATAGTCACTGAGTGCCTCAGCCAGTTTTTCCCCTTTAATCGTTGGTTCAAACAGATGAAAGTCCACTTCACCAAATGCCTGCAGTCGTTGGACATGTTCCGGAAAAAACTTGCCAAAACTTTTTGAATTGACTACTGCAATTTTTTTCATCGATGTCCCCCCTAAATCGATTTCTTCGCTGCTTCAGGAACCGTTTGCGCATAAATCTTGATGTCCTTTTCAGCTGATAACTGACGCAATTGTTCCAACTCTGTCTCGGTTAGGGCAACATTTTTGATGAAGAACTCGGCCGCTTGTCTTTTTGGCGTGCCGCCTAGATTCAAACAAGGTAACGGTAACCCCAACTCCAAACACTTGATCGCTGTTGCTACCGTTTTGAACAAAGCAAATACTTTATCTGCACCGAACTGATTGGCTTCCCAAGCTGCCAGCGCTTCCGCTATGCTGTATACCTTCACTTGAAAGCCGTAACGTTTTCCTGAAGCCATATAAATATCCATCGAAAAATCATCGGAACGCACCGCGTCATCGATAATATAAATCGTATTCGCACCCGAAGACTTGGCCCACTTTGTCACGATCTGACCATGAATCAAGCGACTATCTACTCGAGCAAAAGTAATTTTCCCCATTTGTGACACCCTCTTTCTGATTTATAAAATTCCGATCGCTGCCAGCAATCCAACGATAACAGTCAACAATAACATCCCTTTTAGTACATTCAGACCCTTCTTTTCAAAGTAGAAGTACAAGCCCATGACCAGTGAAAGTGGTAAGATGCCTGGCAAGATAGAGTCCAGAATACTCTGTAAAGCAAATTCTCTTTCTGACAGAACAAAAGATAATGAAGATTGAATCGTCACAAACCGTGCCGCCGTCACTCCCATCATGAACATACCAAGAATCGTCAGAGCTTTCATGATTAAATTGGCTCTTGTCCCGGCAATCAGTTCTCGAGCCGCTTGCCTCCCTAACCGATAACTAAAGTGGACAAATGCACGACCATAGAGATACGTCACAACAGAAAAGACGATCCAGGGAATAACCGCACCGAACCACAAACCATCTGCAGCCCAAGGCAGTGCAATCGCAATCAATAGATACTGCAACGTACCATTATTAATGGAATCCCCGATCCCTGCCATTGGCCCCATCAATCCGACTTTCGTTGCTTCGATCAATTCTGTTGAAACGGTCTGTTCAGAGCCTGTTTCTGTCAACTCTTTGGCCCGCTGTTCTTCTAGAGATGCAGTAATCCCAGAAATGGTACTACCGCCCCATATTGCATCAGTATTCCAAAAGGTCAAGTGCCGATTGTAGGCATCCCGCAAGTCTTCAGGATCTTTATAGATTTTTTTAAGCAGAGGCGTCAATGCATACATCAACGCTGGTGCTACTTGTCGCTCATAGGTGCGAGGGATCTCGTTCATCCAGTACCAGCGATTCCAAATCTGGTTCAGTTCCTTTTTAGTCAGTCCATTGTTTTCAGTCGAAGTATTCTCTGCATCCATCTAGGCTGCCTCCTTTGCATTGATCATAATCATGGTGTAAATGCCTGCAGTCACGATACCCAGGACAGCCCAAGTAACCATGGTGATTCCTAAATCTTTCAAAATAATCGTTAAGAAGAATGATAAAAAGAAAAAGAACATATCGGTCTTTTGACCAATGATCCGAATCAAAATAGCGATCCCAACAGCTGCTAACGCACTGGCGACAACATCCAGTATATGAAAGACAACCGTGCCTTCCAATTGTGTCACAACATTAGCTATCGAATCTGCCCCGAAATATAAAGCGATAAACAATACCGGCACATGAGTCAGCATCGTCAATAGGGTTGGCAACAGACCGATTGCAAAAGTAAATTTCTTATCCTCCAGATTATTGACCACCCGATCAATGTATTTGGTTACAAAAGAATTCACGATAATTTTTAATGTATATAAATAACTTCCTAGAATTCCGACGGGAATCGCGATTGCTACTGCCGCTGTCGGCTCTAGATTACCCAAGATAGCGACTGCTGTAGCCACAGTTCCCGAGACAGCCGGTTCTGTTGCCATCTGGCCGCCTGGCGCAATCTGACCCATAGAAATCAATTGGATAGCTGCACCAACCGTTACCCCTTGGGCAACATCTCCCAGAACGACACCGACAAATAAACTCGTCATAAGCGGACTAAACCGCAAATTCAAGCCTGCATACCCGAAAAAGCGGGCTTGAATCAAAGCCACCCAAATTGAGATGATCAACGCCTGGATCACTGACATATTTTTTCCTCCGTTTCTAATTCTATCAATACCAACAGTGAAAAATGAAAGGCGAATAGAAACCAAATCTCGCTTTTTACCTAGGATGAAAGCATTTCTTGATCCGCCAACACAAGCAGCTTCCAATAACGAAACAGCGTCCCATTCCCATGAAAACCACTCGATCAAGAAACAGCAAAAAAGGCATCAGACCAGCGTGTCCAATGCCTTTGACATAGCGAAATAAACCTCAGGAAAAACGTGAAAATTTCAAAAAATTGCACAAAGCGACTAGTAATCGCTGTCAACTTTCGGTAAAATAAACACGTTGGTTCCTTCGGGAAACAACTATGGCAACTTGATTGGTCAGCTCTGTAAAGTGGGTGACTGATCAGGGCTTTCTACAGGTGGGCCAACACCTGTAGAAAGTGCCTTTTTTTATTTGGTTTCTATTCCATTTAATCATATAGAAAGCGTTACCTTTTGGCAAGAGGGAACATATGTTTTCGTTGGATTTTTTTTGAGGGGATTTTTTGGGGAAAGAAAAAGAAGATACGGGGTATCTTCTTAGGGGATGTATTTTCTTAATAGAAAGGAGAAAATTATTTTTTAATCAAAAGTAAGTATTTTTAAAGAAAAAGCTTGTTTCAATCTAATTATCACCAAAGATATCTCTCGTATAAACTTTTTCCTCTACATCTTTAAGTATCTCTTCAAAACGATTGCTGACAATGATATCAGAAACACTTTTGAACTCATCAAAATCTTTGATCACCCTAGAATGAAAGAAATGATCCGCATCAAGAGTCGGTTCATAGACAACCACTTCGATTCCTTTAGCCTTGATCCGTTTCATAATTCCTTGAATCGATGAATACCTGAAATTATCAGAGTTCGCTTTCATCGTCAGTCTATATATACCAACCACATTTGGTTTTTTTGCAAGAATTTGTTCCGCAATAAAATCTTTACGAGTCGTATTGGCTTCAACAATAGCTCCAATTATATTACTTGGCACATCTTCATAATTTGCACGAAGCTGCTTCGTATCTTTTGGTAGACAATAGCCTCCATAACCGAATGAAGGATTATTATAATGGGAACCAATTCTTGGATCTAATCCTACACCTTCAATAATTTGTCGGCTATCTAATCCCCTAGATTCCGCATAAGTATCTAACTCATTAAAGTAAGCCACACGTAAAGCCAAGTAAGTATTTGAAAATAATTTAATCGCTTCTGCTTCCGTTGAATGGGTTAAAAGAACCGTTACATCTTCGTCTAATGCATTTTCTTTAAACATATTAGCCACTTCTTGACCTCGATCAGATACTTCGCCAACGACAATTCTCGAAGGATGTAAGTTGTCGTATAACGCTTTACCTTCTCTTAAAAATTCGGGCGAGAAAATAATGTTCTCCGTATTAAATTTAGCTTTAACATCTAATGTGTATCCAACTGGTACAGTTGACTTGATAATAAACGTTGCGTCTGGACGAATTACTAACGCTTTTTCAATGACATCTTCAACAGTGGATGTATTGAAATAATTTTTCTTTTCATCATAGTCTGTTGGCGTTGCGATGATCAAATAATCTCCAAAGTTGACAGCATCTTCAAAATCTTTTGTGAACTCAACGCTCAAGTCATCCCGTTTTAAAAACTCAAGTACTTCTTTATCTTCTAGAGGAGAAATACCTTGATTTAACATCTCGATTTTTTCTTCTACAATATCATAAGCTTTTACTTGTTCATTTTGTGATAACAATAATGCATTAGCTAGACCAACATAGCCAAGACCAAAAACTGAAATTTTCATTTTTTTCCTCCAATAAGTTTTCGTTTAATAAACCTAGTTTAAAAGATACTTAGGAAAGCATTTGCTTCAATGCTTCTTGCCACGTCGGGATTTCAAAGCCAATTGCTTTAGCTTTTGACAGATCCATCACTGAATATTGCGGTCTTTTGGCTTTTTGCGGGTATTGCTCTGAAGTCACCGGTTTTACTTCGACTGCAGTATCTTTCAAGATCTCTTTCGCAAATTCATACCAGGAACAATGATTGTCGTTTGACAAGTGATAAATCCCGGTAGGTGTTTTTTGATCAATCACATACTTCATAAATTCTGCCAATGTCCGCGTCCAAGTAGGGCGTCCGAATTGATCATTCACTACGGTCAATGTCTCATGATCTTTTGCTAATCGCTGCATCGTGTAAACAAAATTATGACCATATTGCCCAAAGACCCAAGAAGTACGAATGATATAGTAGTCAGTCAATATTTCTTGAACCGCTTGTTCGCCTAATAATTTGGTTCTACCATACTCATTTAGAGGGTTCACTGGATCATCGATACGGTATTCCCCCTCTTTTTTCGTCCCATCAAAGACATAGTCGGTACTGATGTACACGAGGGTAGCTCCCACCTCTTTAGCTGCTTGGGCCACATTTCGGGTTCCCTCAACATTGATTTTTTCGTCTAGCATTTTTCCTTCATCTTCTGCTTGATCAACGGCTGTGTACGCCGCACAGTGAAAAATAACCTTGGGTTTGATTTCTTGGATCTTTGTCATCGTTGCTTTTTCATCCGTAATGTCCATTTCCTGGGAATCAGTTGAGACATATGCAACACCCGTTTCATCCAATAAATGGCGTAATTCGGTACCTAGCTGACCGTTGCCACCAGTAATTAAATACATTTTATTTCGCTTCCTTTCGAAAAAAGCAGGAATCCTCCTGCTTTCATCCTACAGATTATTGTCCTTGTTGGGCATAAGTTTCTTCAACTTGTTCTTTTTCTGCTTGCCACCACGAACGATTGTTTTTATACCATTCAATCGTATCCGCCAGCCCATCTTTAAAGTTGGTAAATTCTGGCGTCCAGCCTAATTCTTCTCTTAATTTTGTTGCATCGATGGCATAGCGCAAATCATGACCAGGACGATCATTGACATGATCATAGGCATCCTTTGATTGCCCCATCAATTCAAGAATCATTTCAATCACTGTTTTATTGTCTTCTTCTCCGTCGGCGCCGATCAAATACGTTTCCCCAATGGTTCCTTTGGTCAAAATTGTCCAGACCGCGGAAGAATGGTCGTTAGTATGAATCCAATCACGCACATTTTTCCCTTCGCCATAAAGCTTGGGGCGAATCCCACTTAATACATTGGTGATTTGTCGAGGGATAAACTTCTCAATGTGTTGATAGGGGCCATAATTATTAGAACAGTTAGAGAGTGTAGCTTGAAGTCCGAAGGACCGAACCCATGCCTTGACCAATAAATCCGATCCCGCTTTTGTCGACGAATAAGGACTGGAAGGATTGTAGGGGGTTTTATCGGTGAACTTCTCGCCAGGTCCTTCCCCATGACCTGGTAAATCTTCCCGCAAAGGAAGATCGCCATACACTTCATCTGTCGAAACATGATGATAGCGAACATGGTGTTTGCGGCAAGCTTCAATCAATGTGTAAGTACCGATCAAATTAGTCTGGACAAAAGGAAAGGGATCTTTTAATGAATTGTCGTTATGAGACTCAGCGGCATAGTGAACCACCGCATCGGTCTGTTGGACCAGCTCATCAACTAATGCCGCATCGGCAATATCGCCTACCACTAATTTCACCCGGTCTTCCGGTAGTCCGGCTAGATTTTCTTTGTTTCCCGCATACGTCAATTTATCCAAAACCGTCACATGAACATCCGGTTGGTGATTGACCACATAATGAACAAAATTGGATCCGATAAAACCAGCTCCGCCGGTCACGATGATTCTTTTCATTTCATGAACACTCCTTAAATTTCTCCGTAAACAAATGGGTTTTCAGCTTCAAATGCTTGTAAGGTTGGGTGGTGTTGATCTTTCTCCGAAAGAATCGCTTGTTCTTTGGCAATCGGCCAATCAATCGCTAGTTCTGGATCATCAAACGCAATACCTGCATCGGCTTGTGCATTGTAATAGTTGTCGCATTTATACAAAAAGTTGACATTCGGTGTCAATGTAACAAAGCCATGGGCAAATCCTTTTGGCACCAACAATTGACGATGGTTGCTTTCCGATAAAATATACCCTTCCCATTGACCATAGGTCGGACTTCCTTTTCGAATATCCACAATTACGTCCAGCACGGCTCCCGTCACGACACGAATCAATTTCGTTTGGGCAGCCTCTCCTTTTTGAAAGTGTAAGCCCCGTAAGACGCCGGCTTCCACTGACAAGGAATGATTGTCTTGCACAAACGCATAGTCTAAGCCTGCGGCTTTGAAATCTTCTTGCGAATAACTTTCGGTAAAGAAGCCCCGGTGATCACCAAAGACTGCTGGTTCAACCAAGACAACATCGGTTAAGTTTGTTTTTGTGATACGTAATTTTCCCATTTTTATTCCTCACTTGCTAGGTGTAATAGATATTGACCATATTGATTTTTCTTTAATGGTTGCGCTAATTCAATCAGTGCTTCACGGCTAATATAGCCCATGCGATAAGCGATTTCTTCTAAACAGGCCACTTTTAGATTTTGCCGTTTTTCAATGGTTTCAATAAATGTCGAAGCTTCTAATAATGACTCATGGGTTCCCGTATCCAACCAGGCAAACCCTCTCCCCATCACTTCCACCGATAGTTTTCCTAATTCAAGGTATCTTTGATTGACATCCGTGATCTCTAACTCGCCACGTTCCGAAGGGGTGATTTGTTTGGCAATCTCAACCACCTCATTGTCATAAAAATAGAGACCTGTTACTGCATAATTGGATTTTGGCATCGCTGGCTTTTCTTCGATGGAGACAGCTTGCATCTGCTCATCAAATTCCACCACGCCAAAACGTTCAGGATCAGTGACGTGATACCCAAATACCGTTGCCCCTTGCCCTTTTTGAGCCGCACGTTGCAGCATTTTGGATAAGCCGCCACCATAGTAGATATTGTCTCCGAGAATCAGACAGACACTGTCATTGCCAATAAATTCTTCGCCAATCAAGAAGGCTTGCGCCAATCCATCTGGGCTTGGTTGTACTGCATATTCCAGATGAATCCCAAGTTCATGACCATCGCCAAATAATTCTTGAAAGCGCGGGGTATCTTGTGGTGTAGAAATAATCAAGATCTCTTTGATTCCTGCTAGCATCAATGTAGACATGGGATAATAGATCATTGGTTTATCATAAATGGGCATTAATTGTTTGGATGTTGCTTTGGTCAGTGGATACAGGCGTGTACCTGATCCGCCTGCTAGAATAATACCTTTCATAAAGATTCTCCGTTCATTTTAGAATAAAGGTAATGGAATATCAAAACCAAACAGTTCAAAAAAAATGATTCACTTTAGTAAGAATTTTACTCAAATTAAAAGATCTCTGTCTGCTTGTCCAACGAATAGTCATTGCATTCTTTTCTATATATTTTTAATTAATCACATAAAGTATCATTGAGTCCATTTGAACACTTAATTTATTCAATCTATTATGAAGGCACCTTCACTATTTAATTTCTGTATTAAATTAATAATGATCAAATGACTTTTTAGTTTAATGTTTCCATCCTAAAATCTCATTTTTTGCAATACTCTTGCAAAAAAATAAGTATATAAAATAAAGACGGTTAATTAAAATTTGAAATAAATCTATATATTTTTTTGATTATTAAAGTCAAACTTGATTAGTTGAAATCCCAATTATGTGGATATTTCTTTATTTCTATAATTTTTTTTATTGTAGATACTTGACTTAATATAGAAACGAAAAATAAAAGGATTGTTATAAGCAAAACTAAAGTATTGCTTTTTGTATTCAAAACAGCGATAAAAAAGAAAAGAAAAATATTAAAAATTTGTTTCTTATACTCAATCTTAAAGCCATTTGTAACTGAAAAATACGTTCTTGATAAACAAAATATTATATACGAAGATGCCATAGCAATTCCTGCTCCGATAGTACCAAATTTAGGAACTAACAGATAATTTAGAATAATATTAGGTATAAGTGAAAAAAGACTTACATAAATATTTAGATAGCTTTTCCTTGAAAATACTATACCTAAAGTAGTAGTCTCACTGATTGTATAGAGTATAGGAGAAATGCTTAATAAACCAATGATGAACTGTGAATCACTATAATTATTTGATAACAATATTATTATATATTCTTTAAAAATAATAATAATAAAGAAAACTAAAGTCATCATTAAAAGCAGAGCATCTGCTACAAAAGAAAACATTTTTAATTCTTTATTTTCACTATTCCATCTATAGGCTGTTGGTACCCAAAAGCTAGTAAACGCTGTTTGTAATATTTGTAATAAATTTGCTACTTTTAAAGCCGCATTGTATATGCCTAACTCGTGGTATGAGCTATATCCACGTAAAAAAAGACGTCCTGATGTATTGAGTAAGTTATTTACAGAAGCAGCAATAACAAGTGGTACTCCAAAAATAATCATTCTTTTTACCAGTACTTGGTTTATCCGAAAATTTTGGAATGATAATAAATTTTTGTATCTCATAAATAGGACACAATCTCCCAAAATTTGACCAAATATCGATGAATACACAACAGTCAAAAATGATCTTTCACCTAATGACAGCAAAACAATTGTTGTAGCAAGTATAGTTATTTTCACGAATATACTGAATATTGAGTATTCAACTGCTTTCTCTCTCATCCTTATTTCTAATAATATAAATCGCTCGAAAATAGAGAAAACTATTAAGAGAGAAAAAAGCATACTAATATTTGTATATTTTATATTGTCGAATAAAATATATGAAACTTCTTTCCTAAATATAAAAATAAGTATAGATAAAAATGCTGACGCGGATAAGGGGAGCAATATTGCATTTTGAAATAGCATCTTTTTATCCTTTACTGAATGGTATTCTCTTGTGTAAGATTGATCCATACCTAGGTAAATAAAAGTTATTATCAAAGATTGGATGACTGAAAACATACTTGCCTTTCCAAATTCTGAAGGTGAAATAAAAAAAGTCGTGATGGGAACTGTTATAAAACTTATCACGGCACCTAATACAGGTCCTACGGAAAAGCCAATCAATTTTTTTAAAAAGTATTTCATTATATTCTCCTGTCACTTAATCCTCAAATCATCAATTACTCTTAGCCATTTTTTTCCAATTATTTCAATGGAAAAATCTTTTGACCTAGCTAACGATAATTCTTGATATTTCTTTAAATTCTTCTCGTTTTTTGTCAGCAATAAAATATATTTGTTCATGGTCGTCAAATCATATTGGGGAACAAGGAGTCCATATTTTCCTTTTTTTAGTATAGTATCTGGTCCACTATTTTCAAAGCTGATTATAGGTAATCCAGAAGACATCGCTTCGATAATAGACAAACCAAAGCCTTCCCAACGACTCGTAGATAAAAATATTGAACAAGAAGAATAGAATTCAATGAGCTGAGATTTATTCATTTCTCCACAATAGATTATTCTTGATTCTAATTTGTTTATTTGAATCATTTCAATTAATTTTTTCTTTTCTAGATCAGTTCCCGCCCCTGCAATTTTGATTTTCCATTCTCTGGGTAAATTTTTTGCAATTTCAATTAAATAATCAATTCCTTTTGTATTGAAATTTAATCGCGAAACAAAGGCTATACTTTTATTATTCAAGCCTGAAATCTTTGGATTTTCTAAAGTATTAGGATTATCTATTTGAATTACGTTATTTGAATAAAACGATATGTTTTGTTTATCTGAGTTTGTTAAACAAATAACTTGATCAGAACACTTTATTCCTTTGACCAAACTTTTACTAAATCTTCTATAGTAATTATTTAAATAAACTTCAAAATTACTATGCACCCAAGATATGAATTTAACTTTTGGTACTTTTGACTGTATTCTGTCAATTAAAGCAATTGAACTCCCTTGATTCATAATAACTATCTCAATATCATTTTGATTGATATAATCAATCAAAAACTTAACTTCAGCGCTTTTATATTTGCTAAAATCATAGTTTTTAAACAATACATATTGAGAGTACTTAACAAAATTTCTATATAATCTACAAAATCGATTTATTTTTCTATCAAAAAATGTAATTTTTTCTGAAGGAATGTCCATCTCAATCTTTTCTTTTTTTAAAGATACATAGGTAACATTATGCTGATCAGCAATTCTATTGCCAATTTTGGCAACAGAATTTTGAACTCCGCCAATCCCATAATCATCATTAACGAAACATATGTTCATTTTTTTCCTCCATTAAGAAAACATAAGTACTAAAAATTAATGAATGCAACATCCAAAACCAACCGCGGGTCAGTAAATTACTAGTACTTATTGAAGTGAAAACAAAAGCAATCAACAAGGCAACAAAAATAAGAAAGCAATTTTTCAAAATTAAATTTTCTATTTTAATAAAACTTCTGAATGAGCTTACATACATTTTTAAATAAAGAGAAATGTAAATAAGAAATACTATTATTCCCGAACTAACCAAAATTTCAAACCACCAATTATGAATTGGAAATGTTCCAAATGTTGGAAAAATATTGTTGGTCTCCATCATTAGTTCAATATTCCCCAAACCCACACCTAAAAATTTTGAATTTTTTAAGAATATAAAGCCATTCTTTATTAAATTTATTCTTGTTAAATCCGATGTTTTATTCTGCATATCGCTAAGAAAAGTTGTAGAAAGATTTATATTAACATATATAAAAATCAAGAAAATACACACAGAAATCACTGAAAATAATGCAAATAATTTCTTTAAAGTTAACGATTTAAAGACAAAATTATATAATCCTAGAAATGAAATGCCCATTAAATACCCCAATAAATTTGCTCTTGAACCAGAAAGAATGACCAGAGTCAAAGATGATATATAGGTAGCTATCAGAAATATCCTAACTTTAAAATTCTTATTTAAAACAATATACAGTAAAATAAAAAAAGATGAAATTGCCAAAAATGTTGATAGATCATTAGTATTGTAGAATGTTGAAGTAGGCAATCTTAAACTTTGATATAAACTTCTATACTCATCCGAAACAAATAGATATTTGCCAGTTAAATACTCTCTCCATCCCATAATATTATGGAACAAAACTACTAAAGTTAATGCGGACAAAAAAAATTTAAACTTACCATAGGTATTGATCATCTGCGAAAACATTAGCGTAGTGACAAATCCTACAAATAGAAAACGAAAACTTGTAAGAAAAACAAAAATATTTTCGTTGGTCCATAAGAGACTAAATAAGGAATAAAGCAACCAAAAAAGAAGTACATAAGAAGGTAAATTAAAAAAAATTGTCTTTTTTTTACTGAATATTTTCATTGTAATAAAAATAAAAAAACCCAATAGAAGTAATACTTGCCATGAAACAAAAACATATACTGGTATTATGTTATCAATCATGCTTAAAATAAAACTTATATATATTACAAGATATAATAATTTGTTCATTATTTATTTTACCTCTACTTTAATAAAAATTTCTTTCAATATATATTCCCAAGAATACTTCTCAATATTTTTTCCTTGCTCTTTTTTTATAACTTCTTCATTTAGATTATTGAACCAATCTCCTACTTCATCTAAATTGATTAAACTATCATTATTTGATACTTCAAATATTAAATTGTTGTGGTAAATCTGCTTTCCACTTGAAACTGATGGTATCCCCCTACATAGATAGTCCACTAATTTTATTGTAGTATCTAAATCAGCGCCTCTTTTATATAATGCCAAAGCACTGATTCCTATATCCATTGTTTCAAAAACTTTTGCTAATTCGTCTCTATCTAATCTACCTAAAAAATGTACTTTTTCATCCACATTTAACTTTTTTGAAATTTTTTTCAAATTCTCTATATCAGGTCCATCTCCTATTATATAGAAATTGAAATTATATTTTCTTTGCAATTCTAAGCTGCGGATAATTCGATCGAAACCATGGTACGGATATAAAGTACCTACACCGACTAAATTCAAATCTGTTGTTTTTTCTTCTATACTTCTCAATGGTATATTTTCATCTGATATACCATTAGTTATAGCAAACATTTTTTTTAAAATTCTTTTTTTGGAGTTACTAATTATTACGGGAATAACATTACTATAATGATACAAAATAGGAAAAGTTAAGAAATCGATGGTTAATTTAAAAAATGTAAACAATTTATTTTTAGCGACAGAAATTTGTTCTTTATAATAAGGAAAAGTTGGAAGTTCATAAATTATTTTCACACCATTTTTTTTAGCTTGCCTAAATAAAAGTAACTGGTAAACAGAAGGCTTTAGTGTATTCCTAAAATATAAATAATCAAACTTTTTTTCTTTTAATTGATTAATTGCAAGTTTGTTTAAACTTGCAATCGTGTCTTTCTGATTACAAACTATTTCTTTTGTAGCTAACTTACCATCTTCAAAGTTTAATATGACTAAATTTCCTTTAAATTTGCATATTAGTCTGCTTTTTTTAGATAATTTACTTAGTATTTCTAGATGTTTTTCAATTTTTTTGTATATTCCACTATATAAATCATATTCAATATTGGCTACATATAATAAACTCATCCATATCTCCTTTAGAAATATTCCTCAATAATTTTTTCTAGAGATTCTGCAATATATTTAGCTTTTTTTTGCTTGCCTAATTTTCCAGTGACCTTACTCTCTAGGTGCTCGACTTCAATTCTAGAATCATAATATATTCTACCGTTTTGTTTGAGAACTTCTTCAGCTATAAACGCTTCTTCACTATACATTAATGACATATAACTTTTATTTAATTTATCCAAAAAATTTCTTCTCAAAAAGAAAAAAGATCCATGAGCGGAATAAACATAACAGCTCTCTTCTTTATTTTTTTTAATCATAGCATGTTTAATATCTGATAAACTAAAGTACATATTAGCCAAAAATTTATTATTGAATATTTTCACTCTTCTTAATAATTCTCTCTTTGTATATCTTGTTTTATATTGGGGATTGCTATACGCATTAAGTTCTTTTGAAAAAACAGACGGAGCAACGCAGACAATATCATCACTATAATTCGTAGCTAAAAATTTTTTTATAAAAAATTTGTTAGGTATTTCAATATCTGTATTACTAAAGATTACCCAGTCAAGATTTTCCTTCCGAAATTGACTTTTTCTATATCCATAAAGAAGTCCATTTAAGTATCCTAAATTTCCATTTGGAAAGATTAATTCGCATTGAAATGAAATGCTATCTATCAATATTTCCAAACCTATTAAATCCTCATTATTAAATTTATTCATCACTAAAGTTACGAAAAAATCTATATCATCTATTACTTGGTTATTTAATTCATTCAAATATAATTCTATATCTTCATAGTTATCATAATATATGATAACATTTTGAATGGAGTTATTCATTCCAAACCACCCTTTTCACATAATCTGTATAAGACAAAATAATCCGAAGTACTTTCTCTGATACATTTGGCATTGAGTAGTCTGAAACTTTTCTTAATGTATCTTTTTCTTGTGTCTCCAGTACACTAAGTCCTTCCAGTATACGATCGCTAGCTAGTCCGACCATCATCACTGATGCTTCTTCCATAGCCTCTGGACGTTCATGAGCTTGACGAATATTCAAGGCTTTGAAATTAAGAATAGACGACTCTTCACTGATAGTTCCACTATCACTTAAAACTGCTTTTGCATTCATTTGTAATTTATTGTAATCATTGAATCCCATTGGTTTCATCGTTTGAACCAAGGAATGAAACTGAATTCCTTTTTGTTGAATCATTTTCATTGTACGCGGATGTGTACTGATAATTATTGGATACTGATATTTCTCAGCGATAGTATTTAATGATTCAACTAAATTAGAAAAGTTTTCTTCTGAACTGATATTCTCTTCTCTATGTGCTGAAACCAAAAAATATTCATCTTGTACTAATGATAATTCTTTTAAAATCATTGAGTTTTCAATATCTTCTTTTCTTGAATTCAACACTTCAAACATTGGACTACCAGTTTTAATGATACGATCTGCTGGGAGTCCTTCTCTTAGTAAATATTCTCGAGCAATATCACTATAAGTTAAATTGATGTCTGCCGTATGATCAACAATCTTACGATTTGTCTCTTCAGGGACACGCTGATCAAAACAACGATTTCCTGCTTCCATATGAAAAATAGGAATATGTCTTCTTTTAGCTGCAATAGCACACAAACAACTATTCGTATCTCCAAGCACTAAAAAGGCGTCTGGTTTTACTGTATCAAGAATTGGATCAATTTTAATTAAAATATTCCCTACGGTTTCAATAGCAGTACCCGTTGCAGCATTCAAAAAGTAATCGGGCTTTTTCAAATTAAAGTCTTCAAAAAAAACTTCATTTAACTCATAATCATAGTTTTGTCCTGTATGAACCAGTATATGGTCGATAGCTTCAGAATTTTCTAAACGATTGATTACAGCCGATAACCGGATAATCTCTGGACGAGTTCCAACAACTGTCATTACCTTCAATTTCTTCATATTCAAACCTCCATATAATAGGTATCCGGTTTTTGAGAATTAAATGGTTCATTTACCCACATAATCGTGACCATGTCTGAGGAACCTAAATTTTCAATGTTGTGGGTATAACCTACAGGAATATCCACTACTTCTAATTTTTCTCCAGATACAAAATACTCAATAACTTCTTCGGAATCAATTTTTCTAAATCGAATTACTCCTTCGCCACTTACAACCAAGAATTTCTCGTTTTTAGTATGATGCCAATGGTTTCCTTTAGTGATTCCAGGCTTAGAAATATTGACAGAAACTTGTCCGCGATCTTCTGTTCTTAAAAATTCAGTGAATGACCCTCTTTCATCTATATTCATTTTTAATGGATAAGAAAAGGCATCCTTAGGTAAAAAGCTTAAATATGTGCTGTATAAATTTTTCTCAATTCGATTACTCAAATTTGGAACAGATAAATTCTGACGACTATTTTTAAAAGATACAATGAGATCCCGTAATATACCCACAGTGATTGTATCAGTTTCTGGAACAACACAGTAACTTTCTTTTGAGGTGGGAGTCCCTTCCAAACAGTGAATCAATTCCTTAACAACATCGTCAATATAACATAATTCAATTTTAGCAGTTTCATCGTTAACGATGATTTCTTCGCCTCGAGCAATCTTGTAACAAAATGTAGCAACAACTGTATTATAGTTTGGCTTCGACCACTTCCCATATAAATTAGCAAAGCGATAAACATATACGTTAGCACCAGTTTCTTCTTGATAAGAAAATAGTAATTCTTCTCCTGCTTTCTTACTCTTACCATAAGAGTTATCTAATGCAGCTTGGATAGATGAGGAAATCATTATTGGACAAGTATTGTTATATTCTTTTAGCTTATCTAATAGAAGAGACGTGAACCCAAAATTTCCATCCATAAACTCTGAATCATTTTTTGGACGATTGACCCCAGCCAAATGAAAAACAAAATCAGCTTTTAAGCAGTACTCATCTAGTAAATAATCTGGTGTATCAATATCGTAGACAAAAATGTCAGAATATCCGTTATTCTTCAATTCAGCAACCAAATTTTTACCAACAAAGCCATTTGCGCCTGTCACTAAAATTTTCATTGTTTTACCCACTCTTTCAACTCTTTCTGAACATATTCTAATTCTAATAATTTTTCTTTAATTTGTTCCACTGAAAGACGTTGTGTATTATCTGAATTATATTCCCCTTCTTGAGTTAATTCTGTACTTCCTTCCACAAAATACTTATCATAGTTCAAATCACGTGTATCAGCAGGGACACGATAGAAGTTGCCCATATCTTTTGCCACAAGATATTCTTCTTTTGTGAGTAAGGTTTCATATCGTTTTTCACCATGTCTAGTACCAATGATATGAATTTCATTATCTGCATGAAATAGTTCTTTCACTGCTTGTGCTAGATCTCCAACGGTAGAAGCTGGCGATTTTTGAACCATGATATCCCCTGCTTTTGCATTTTTAAAAGCAAAGACGACAAGTTCAACTGCTTCTTCTAAGCTCATTAAAAATCTTGTCATACCTGGGTCTGTCACAGTTAATGGCTTACCAGATTTGATTTGTTCAATAAACAAAGGAATAACAGACCCTCTAGATGCCATAACATTGCCATAACGGGTACCACAAATCATAGTATTTTCATCAGAAATAGTTTTTGCTTTGGCAACAAAAACCTTTTCCATCATTGCTTTTGAAATTCCCATAGCATTGATAGGATAGGCCGCTTTATCTGTTGAAAGGCAAATAACTTTCTTCACTTCCATTTCAATAGCTGCAGTCACAACATTATCTGTTCCCATAACATTCGTTTTGACAGCTTCCATAGGAAAAAACTCGCATGAAGGAACTTGCTTTAAAGCCGCCGCATGGAAAATATAGTCAACACCGTACATTGCATTTTTCACGCTATTTATATCTCGTACATCACCAATATAAAATTTCAATTTATCATTATTGTATCTCTTACGCATATCATCCTGCTTTTTTTCGTCACGAGAAAATATACGGATTTCTTTTATATCGGAATCTAGAAATCTCTTCATTACAGCATTTCCAAAAGAGCCTGTGCCACCTGTTATTAGTAAAACCTTATCTTTAAACATATTTACATCCCCTCAACTAAAAAAGAATCCATAGAGTCTAATAATTTTTCTTTTTCAAAATTATTCTCAAAATAATTTCTTGAATTATTTCCTAATTTTTCGATTTGTTTTTTATCTAGTTTTACAATTTTCTTTATATTTTCAATCAAATGATTAACATCTCCAGCATCACTGGCATATCCACACTCTGCTTTTATTACAATATCTTTTGACTCTCCACTTGCCGATAACAATATTGGTTTGCCACAAGCCATACTGGATTGTAACTTTGCTGGAATAGTCATAGAGAATATCTCATTTTCTTGTAAACTAACAAACGAGAAATCACTTGCTGAAAAGATTTCCGATATCTCAGTTGGCGGAACTGGTTCCAAGAAATTGAAGTACTCTTGGAGTGCATTTTTCGTCACTTCATTTATTAAAATTTCAAGATATCGCCCACTACCAACAATATTAAACCTTACGTTTACATTCTCTTTTTTTAAACGCTGCCCAATTATAGGTAGAATTTCTAATCCTTGGGCCATACCTACATTTCCTGCAAAAGTAATGTTTATTTTATCATCAACAATAATCTTTTTACTTTTAGTAGCTCTAGTGTGATAAAATTCTTCAGCATATTGTGGCCAAAAAAATACCTTTTCGGGATCTACTCCTCGACTCTGTATATTTTTTTTGAAGCTTTCTGAAGCTGTAAAAATTTTATTACAATTTTTATAAATATAGTCCACCATTTTGTTAAGAGGTGTAATGACTAATGGGCTAGAAATACCAGTAATTATTTCAAAATTTTCTGGCCATAAATCCATTACATATATGTAGCAAGGTATTTTAAGTTTTTTTGCAATCCATACTGCCGGTAAAGCCTGAGTCATAGGAGAAACTTCATATATAAAAACCATATCAAAATTTTCTTTGTTAAATAGCTTCCAAAACCATCCAGAGATAACGAAAGAAAGGTAATTTAGTGCCATTGTCATGCTACTTTTCTTTCTTGGAATAATTGGAATTCTAATTATATTTATACCGTTGAGATTTTCATTGCGACGTTTATTAAATCCGTATCCTTCAAAAAAATCCCCCTGGGGATAATTTGGAATTCCTGTGAGAACAGTAACATCATATCCTCTTTCAATCCAAGAATTACATATATCGTTAATTCTGAATTGTTCAGGAAAGAAATATTGTGAAACTACTAAGATTTTTTTCGACATTATTTTAATTACCTACACTTCTTTCAGACGTATCTCTCACACTATTAGATTTTAAATCAGTATTTAAATTATCATAAACTAGACTTCCAAAAGCCTTGTTAACTAATTTTCCAATTTTCCCAGGAAAATATCCTAAAAGATAAATGAACCAATTCAACCATGAAAACAAGTAAATCTTTTTTCCATTTTCAAGTGCAAGATCTCTAACCATATAACTTGTCCTAACATAATTTTCATCCTGGGGGAAAAATACCCCGTTATCTGAGGAGTCGACTCTAAATTTGATAAATTCACATAATCTCTCAATACTTAGCATTGATCGCTCATTTTTTATATTTGGAAAAAGTGGAAGTTTATTAGCTATTTTTACTAATTGCTGATAATTTCCTTTACTACCTTCACCATAAATCATAGGCGGTCGAATAATTGCGAGATGAAAATTTTCGCTTTGAAGTAATGTTAATTGTTTTTCAGCCTGCCATTTACTGTCCCCATAAAAATTAGATGGACTTGGTTCAGTTTCGGGTGTTATTACCCTTTTTTTATTGATATTTGTTTCTTCACCATAGATAATAATCGAACTCATATAAATAAACTGTCCAACTCTTCCATTTAAATCGTTCTTATACTTTTTAGCTGTTTCAACAGCTAAATCACAATTTACTTTATAATAAAGTTGTTTGGTTTCTTCACTTACTTTTGAAACATCGGCATGGGCTATTCCAGCTACATGAAAAACAGACTCATAATGAGAAAAATCTTTTGCTTTCCAAAGGTCGCCATGCATATCCAATGTATCGATTTGGTACTCATCACCAAACTGCTTCATCCAATTCTCGAAAGAGGTGCCAATGTAACTGTTGGCGCCAGTTATTAAAATCCGTTTCATTCCACATCCTCCTTCTTCATCGTTCCGGTACCACCTTCGACGACACCATCACTTTTAAATACAGAGGTAATCGTTCTAAAGAAACATTTGACATCCATTCCAAAACTAATGTGTTCTGTATAATCCCCATCAAGCTTAGCTTTTTCCTGTATCTCTAGCTCATCACGTCCACTGATTTGAGCCAGTCCAGTCAATCCCGGACGAATGTCATTTGCTCCATATTTATCTCGTTCTTCAATCAAATCGTATTGATTCCATAATGCTGGACGCGGACCAATCACTGCCATATCACCTTTTAAAATATTAAAAAGCTGCGGCAATTCATCTAAACTAGTTTTTCGCAAGAATTTCCCAACTTTTGTGATAAAAAAATCAGGATTCTCTAACAAATGAGTCGGCATTTCTTTTGGAGTATCAACTTTCATCGTGCGAAACTTGTAGATATTAAAATGACTTTTGTCTTTACCAACTCGCTTTTGTTTGAAAATAATCGGTCCTTTTGAATCTACTTTAATTGCTAGACACAAGATCAAAAAAATCGGGGAAAGAATGATTATCCCTGCTAAGGACAGCAAAAAGTCGATCCCTCGCTTTACCCTATCTTTGTACACTTGATCCACTCCTATTTATTTGAAGCATTGGCAAAAGCAACAACATCTTTTGCTAGCTGTTTGTCATCATCAGATAATTGTTTAACAAATTCCATGACTTCTGCTATTGAATAGCCAGTGATGTTGCCAACAAAAATTTTCTCAAACACGGCTTCATCGTTTCGCTCTTTATCTAATAGCAGTTCTTCATAGAGTTTTTCCCCAGGACGAATCCCGGTCTCAATAATTTCTATCTCATCTTCACTATAACCACTCAATCGAATCATATTTTTTGCCAAATCAATGATTTTGACTGGCTCACTCATATCAAGAATGAAGATCTCTCCACCTTTAGCCAAAGCTCCTGATTGAATTACCAATCGGCTGGCTTCCGGAATCGTCATAAAATAGCGCGTCATGCGAAAATCCGTGATGGTAATTGGTCCGCCATTTGCGATTTGTTCTCGAAAGACAGGAATCACACTCCCTCGAGAGCCTAACACATTCCCAAAGCGGACAGCCGAAAATTTCGTACATCCTGCTTCATTTAATCCGGTAACGATCATTTCGGCGATTCTTTTCGTCGCTCCCATGACATTCGGAGGATTATTTGCTTTGTCTGTAGAAACCATAACGAAGTTTTTTACTTTGGCTGCTTTAGCAGCTTCTGCCACATTTTTAGTTCCGTAAACGTTGTTTTTAACGGCTTCTCTTGGATTGTATTCCATCAATGGCACATGTTTGTGGGCCGCAGCATGATAAACAATTTCTGGTTGATAATCTTCCATGATTGCAAAGATTTTCTTACGGTCTTGGATGTCTGCAATGATAGGAACGATTTCCGTAACACACTCTGAGTAGTTGTTTCTTAATTCGCGCTCAATTAAATAGATCGAGTTTTCTCCGTGACCCAGTAACAATAGCCTACGAGGGTTGAAGCGGATTACCTGACGACAAATCTCTGAACCGATTGATCCACCGGCACCTGTCACTAGGATCGTTTTTCCCGTGATTTGATCTTTGATGGCATCAATATCCAACTGGACTTCATCTCGTCCTAATAAGTCAACCACATCGATTTCTTTTAAGCGAGAAAGATTGATTTTTCCTGAAGCGACTTCTTCCATTGACGGCATACTATTCACTTTTACATGTAACGGCTCAATCAATTCAAAAATTTCACGAAGCTTTTTGCGGGAAAGAGACGGAATCGCGATAGTGACCATAGCAATTTCATATTTTTCAACTAGTTCAGGTAAGTCTTTGATAGAGCCGAGTACTTTCTTGCCAGAAAGATAGGTATGTCTTTTATTCGGATCATCATCAATGAAACCAATCACATTGATATCGCCAGCTGTTTTTGAACCTAACAAGCTATTATAGAGAATTCGGCCACCCTCGCCAGCTCCTAGAATCAAGGTGTTCTTTACTTCTTCACTCGTTATGCAGCGGCTGTTTTTCTTCTCGATGTACAAGCGCCAAACTAATCGACTAGCAATGATAAAGAACATCGAAAGAAAGTAAGTTGAGACTACTAGTCGCATACTATAATTTTCTTTACTAAAAAAAAGAAGAATAATCGTTGTAAATGAACTTAATGTCAACGCTAAAAAAATGGCGATCATTTCTCGCAGATTCGTGTAACGATTAATTCTTGAAAAGACACGAAAAATCCAGCCAAATAGCCAGTATAAAACTATTGAAAGGACAATTGAAATTTGCATAAAATCCATTGGAATCCTAACAAATGGTTTCATAAAATAATACGAAGCAATATTGGCAAAAACCAATAAGATGCTGTCCACTAGAATCAACGTGGCTATTTTTCTTCTTCTTGTTAACTCAAACAACCCAAAAGCCCCCTAAAATAACCCAAACTTTTTCTTTTTTATTTCTATAAAATCTGGATAATCAATTTGATCCCCATTTATCAAATCTTTCGCCACTTGTTTCATTAAAGCCACTTTACTTGGATCAAAATCTTTGGCGATTTGCTCATAAGCCTCTTTCATATAAAAAGTCCGTTTCTTGACTCCATGAGCATCTGAAGCTACCATCTGAACCAAATTGTATTCAACCATTATTTTGGCCGTTTTTTGAATGTCTTTTCCAAAGACTCCCAAATAGCTTGGAGCTGTCAATTGTGCTAAGCACCCCATTTCTAGGAATGGAAGCAAATTATTTGGATCTTTTCTAAAATAGGCGTTTCGCTCTGGATGCACGATAACTGGTGTCTTTCCAAGACTCTTCAACTCAAAAAAGACTTGTTCGGAATAAGTTGGTACTTCCATTGTAGGAAATTCTATCAAAATATACGTATCGTCCAGATCCGTAAATAAAATCTCATCGTTACGAATATCCTCAATTAAATCTCCTGTTATCCGTACCTCTTGTCCTTCTAACACGGTCAACGGCAAATTTCGTTGGTCTAATTCTGATTGCAAAGAAGAGACCAACGAAATAACGTCAGATTTTGGATTGTGATATTTCCCGTTGTTGTGATGTGGCGTACACAGGATGTGAGTGATTCCTTGACTGATGGCTTTTTCTGCCATCGCAATACTTGCTTCCATCGTTTCGGCACCATCATCGATACCAGGTAAAATATGACAATGTAAATCAATCATTTCGTTCGTCTCCTAATTAATTAATTCCCGTAATAATAATAATAGCCTGAATCTTTGTTATTCTCTGCCCCGTTATAGACTACCCCTAATACACGAGCTTGCACCATATTCAATAATTCTTTTGCTTTTGTTAATGGCTCTTTGCGGGAAACATTTTCGCGCACAACGAGAATCGTCCCATCCGCTTTGGACGCCATGATTTGGGCGTCCGTTACTGCCACTACTGGCGGCATATCAAAAATCACGATATCATAGAGTTTCTTTGCTTCCGCCATCACTTGGTTCATTCTAGATGATCCCAATAATTCCGAAGGGTTTGGTGGTTTAGGACCACTTGGTAAAATGGAGAGATTGTCAATCACTGTTTGTTGGGCTGCCTCAGCTAGATTCGTTGAAGTACTCAAAACTGTACTAACGCCCACATTATTCAGTAAATTAAATGTTTTGTGGACGGTGGGCTTCCGCATATCTGCATCCACTAACAATACTCGTTGACCTGATTTTGCAAAGACCACTGCTAAGTTCGCAGATGTGGTCGATTTGCCTTCGCCTGGTCCCGAAGAAGTTACTACTAATGTTTTTATTTGTTGATCTGCTGAAGAGGCAAATTGAATATTGGTTCGAATCGTTCGATATTGTTCTGAAATAGGAGAAGAAGGATCCACTAATGTGATCAGACTTACTGCATGGGTTTGGGTCCCTTTACGTTCTTGTTGTTTAGCCATGTCTCTTCCTCCTATACTCTTGAACGGCTGCGACGAGATTCCGTCGTTTTGTCATTCGTTGGTTTCTTCAAAGTTGGTCTTGTTGGTTTCTTTTGGATCGTCGCATTTAATTCTTTTTGCGACATTTGCGGTACTGTCCCTAAAATTGTATAACCAATCGTATCGGTAACAAATTTGTCGTCTTTTACGGTACGATCTAATAATTCAAATAAGAAAGCAAGTCCGACACCGACCATCAGTCCTAAAACTAAGCCAATCACTAGATTTAATTTGTTATTTGGCGATACCGGCGATGTGCTGGCAACAGCACTTGAAATGATGGAAATCTTGTCCACATTCATGACGTCCTTGGCATTTTCCTGAAAGACTAGTGCTGTGGTGTTAGCAATTTTTTGTGCGGTCACAGCATTCGGATTGGTTGCTTGAATCGAAAACATTTGGGAATTTTGAGACTGATTGACTGAAATCGCCTCTTTGATTTCTCCAGCTGTCATTTTGACATTGCTTTCTGATTCCAGACGATCTTTGACTTCATTCAATACTAAGTCACTGACGATCATGTCTTTATACGTATTGATCATTTGTAGATTGGTATTTACGTCATTGACATTTGCTGTTTCCGATTGCGGCAGTGTCACGATCAATTGGGCTTGTGAACTATACTTTGGTGTGATCACAAAGAAGGTTGCAATTCCTGCAAGTGCCAAGCCGGCAAACATGGCAATAATGATTGAAGCCAAGTGTTTTCGCAAGACTTCAAATATCTCTTTTAAGCTAATTGTTTCTTCCATTTCTTCTCCACTTTCTTATTCATTCTCTAGATTTAATTGTTCTTTCAGTTCTGTTTGAACTCGACTCAGTTCTTCCTCACTAACCCGTTGGTAGGAAATGCCATCTTGCATGAAGCCTTCCCCTTTAAGTTGATCTTGTTTGATCGTTTTGAAAGCATCTCGATAATCCAAGGCAATCGTCCGCATATTATCAAAACTCATATCTGTCTTCATGTTGCTTTCGACAGCACTCAAGATATCTTGGTATTTGCTGACACCATCAAAACTCAACACTTTCTTGGCAATTCCCTCAACGATTTTACGTTGTCGTTCTTGACGGCCATAATCGCCATTGGGATCTTCATGTCGCATTCGGGAATACGCCAATGCTTGATCGCCATCTAGAGTGATTTTTCCAATCGTGAAATCATAATTATCTTGACTAAAAGTCAGGTCGTTATTGACCTCAATGCCTCCCACGGCATCTACCAATTCTTTCAGACCGGCCATATTGATTGAGATGTAATGATCAACGGGAATATCTAAATATTTTTGCACGGTGTCCATCGACATTGCAGGACCACCAAATGCATAGGCATGATTGATTTTGTCTTTCGTACCATGACCGACAATGTCCACATAAGTATCCCGAGCAATACTGACAATCGTTGTTTGTTGATCTTCTGGACTAACCGTCGCTACCATCATTGTATCTGAACGGCCTTGATCGACACGTCCCAAGTCCCCAGTATCGATCCCCATCAATAGAACTGAAAAGGACTCTTGTTTTTTTAAATCAACAGGATTTTCCCGCTTCTTTTCATCTTGTGAACGCTCCACCGATTCATAGGTCTTTTGGATCGAACCGGATAGATCCATGTACAGTTTGGCACCGATTCCTACAGCACCGATCACGAGTACAGCAACGATTCCAAAAATAATCAAAAAAATCTTTTTTCCTTTTGACATAATTATTCCTCCAGTTGGCTCTTCCTATCTTCCTAAATTATGCTTGTACTAATAATTGTAGGAATCTGAATTTGTCTCCGTACCTTCAGTTGTGTCTGAGTAAGTCTCACTGTTCGCTACCGTATTTGTTGAAGAGTTGCTGGAATAGTAACCCGTGTAACCCATTTGTGCGGCAACGGACTCTGCAAGTTTAGTAAACTTGTCTTTCAGCTGATCATTTCGTATTTGACTGATACTATCAATAGCCGCCAAATATTTTTCATAAGTTACCGCATCGGTGACCTTTTCATCCTGTAGCATACTATCAAATTCACTTTGCAGTTGAATAATGCGTGCTAATTGGGCGTCTGCAAACCCGAGATATTCCGCAACCAGGGATTTCCACTGACTATCTGGAAGAAAATTCAAATTTTCACGAACACTGCCAATATCCGTGTCTTTAAGGTCCTCTTTGATGATGACATTATTTTCTGCATGTTGCCAATTGGAAATACCTGTCGCAAATAGATTCCCGGTTGCTTCTTGGATTTTTTGCTTTGCTTCGATATCCTTCAATTCATCGTCAATGGCTTGTTTCTGCTTTTGGATCTCTTTTGCATCTGCCGGCAATGCATTCTCTTCGATGCCGTATTCTTCACCAGATACTTTGATCATGGACAACTTTCCGACTAGCTGGCTGATATCATCAGCGGTGATGCCCGCTTTTAAGAATGTTCGATCTTCATTGAGATAAAGGCTTGCGACCTCCTTCTTCAATGATGCAATACTGTCGGTCTCACTGGCGATCGCAGTTTGCGCATATTCTACCCGCTGCTGGTATTGTCGCTGATTGTTCTGGCGATACCCAACCAAACAAATGGCAACGGCTCCAACACCGACTGCCACAACGGTCAAAGTCTTAAATAACGGCTTTCCCATGAACACACTCCCTAAATTATTTGTGCTTTATAAATTTATCTTTTCAATCAAGAAAAGCAAATTTGCTCAATTCTAGTTAATTATAAGAGAAAATTGAAATTAAATAAAGGTAATTTACCAAGTTTTTACATCATTAAGAACAATGTTTTTGTAAAAATTGTGATTTAACTTGAATAAAACAGCGATTTCTTTTATATAAAAAAACACGAATAAGTATAAATTTTGTTATTTAATTTCTGACGATCATTTTTTTCATTAAAAGAATTTCATTCTCTTTTTCATCTTTCGTTAGCCATTCGTTAGGGTGTTTCCCTTGTAAAAAGCGCAACATCATGAACAGCGAGAAAAATCACTATTTTGTTTCTTAAAGGAATCTTGAGCGTGGGCACTTTTTTTCAAGTCTTTTTTCAATCTAGTAATTAAATAATTTAAATAGTTGAAAAAACCATTTTTTACTCATTTAATTTTCTATTTTTAAGTGCTCGCTTTGATCTGTTCTGATAAACTAGCTTATTTTTCAATATTCTATTCTTTGAAATGGGAAGATGTCTGTTCTTTTTCATCTGCTTTTTTTGCCAATAAATGACCGCAAAAGAATGGTTTATTGGTAATTCATTTCAATTTTTTCACCGTTTGATGAAATACGTGATTTGTTATTGCGATTGTAACTTCATTAAGATAGCTATAGACAGATTCAATTCTTTAATTGGAAAATGAAAGGAGCAAACCAGTGAGAGAGCTTCAGATGAAATTCGTTACGAATACTGCAACGATCCGTTGGATGCGCATTCTCGACTTATTTGAGTTAGAGCCGCTTTGCTCTACTCGTGCACTGGCAAAGGCTTCCTCAAGTACGACGCGAACAATTGTGACAGATATCACAGACATGAAGTCCCACTTCAAGGATGCCCTCCATATCGATTCGTCCCACAAAGGCTATATTTTCACCGTATTGAACCCGGCGAAGTACCTCGCAGCGAAACGAGCACTGATTACTGACGAGATTCTTTTCCATATTGTCGAGAGTATTTTTCAGCATGAAGAAATGCGTTCGTCAGAATGGGCAGAAAGGTATCATATCTCGGAGAGTACGGTTCTTCGTTACTTGAGAAAAATACAACCTGTTCTTCGCGACTACCACTTGCAGCTGGACTATAACCCGATTACATTCATTGGCGATGAAATGGATATCCGTAAATTTTTTCATGATTTTTATTATGAATCAGAAATCACGGCACACACGATCTTTCCCCCTATTGCGATTCACGACATCACCGTCAAAGCTTTTTCTGACTGCCAGCGAACCAACAAGCAAGCTTGTTCATTTGGAGAGCTCAATTATTATTTGTACATAACCCTTGAGCGCTATTGCGGGGGACACTCAGTGAAACTACCCCAAAAAATCAGCAAACTGTTTTCAACCAAAGAAGATTTCAAAGAATTTGCGGAAATCAATCAGCATATCTTTGATCACTACCAGCAAAGACTCCCCCAAGAAGAAATTCTCTATCTCTTTCTGTTGGTTTGGAGCCGCCGTTCGATTAGTGACGTTACCGGTGAGGAAGTCTTCTGCCAAAAATACAATCAGTGGGCAGAAATCACTCAGTTGGCCAGTGATTTTGTAGCCACCTGTATTCCTGAAACCAAAAATTCTTCCCGCGATCATATCTTGATCGAATCTTTCTTTACCGTAGCCAAAATCAAGCAGTTGCTCTCCCCTTTGTTGAATCATAATATTGCCGATGTCAACCTTTACGCGCAGCGCTTGTTTCCTGAGTCTTATCAAAAATGTCGGAATTTTCTCACAGAAAATCCATTAGCTGTTGCTACTTGGAATAAAAAAAGTTTATCCCATTTAAGCGCCAGTCTGACGATCTATTTGGAATCTATCAAATCGCTTTATTGGCATACAAAAAAAAATGTTGCTTTCTTATTTGAAGGCTCATACATTCTCTGTCAGTATTTAAAAAGCAAATCGATGCATTACTTGCATAGCTCCAAAAACTTTTTCTTTCCAGATTCAAATGAATTGTCACCTGATTATTTAATGATGAATCACATTGATCTCGTGGTAACAAATTACACAGAATATGTTGCCGATTATGCTAATGACATTGATTGTTTGATTTTTAAAACTTTCCCTGACAAAAATGACTGGAATAAGCTGGCCAAATGTCTCAATCCTCATATGAATGCTTAAGAGCACTTCCAACTATGACAGGGGAAGTGCTCTTAAGCGCCTATTGCTTCCCTAATTATAAGACAGTAACGCCGCTGAGAACGTATCAATACTCTTTTTTCTGGTTCTTTGGTACAGTTTAGGTGTATTTTAAGTCGAATCAAATTTGGGAGGATCTTTCATGGAGAAAATCATTCTGATCGGAAATGGGGATGTAGGTTCGAGTTACAGTTTTGCATTAGTCGCTCAAGGAATTGGCAATGAAATTGGTATTATTGATTTAGATAAGGCAAAAGCAGCGGGTGACATTCAGGATTTAAATCATGGCTTGGCATATGTTGGTCCAAAAACACTATATGTTGCTGATTATGAGGATTGTCGAGATGCAGATCTTGTAGTGATCACCGCTGGTGCAGCACAGCTGCCCCATGAAACACGACTGGATTTGACGAAAAAGAATGCCCAGATCATGAAGAAGATCGTGAAATCTGTTATTGCTAGCGGTTTTCAAGGGATCTTCTTGATTGCTAGTAATCCAGTAGATGTTTTGACTCACTATGTCAAAAAACTCACTGGCTTTCCCTCTCACAAAGTGATTGGCTCTGGGACTTCTCTCGATAGTGCGCGCTTACGTAATGCAATTGGCGAGCAGTTGACCATTGATCCACGGGATATTCAGATTTACGTCTTAGGGGAACATGGTGACACCCAATTCCCAGTCTGGTCCCATGGCAATATTGGTGGCTTAAGTGTTCACGAGTGGCTGGAAACACACCCAAATTTTTCGGAGCAAGATCTCGGCCTGATTGCAGAAAAAGTGAAAAATGCCGCTTATGACATCATTGCTGCCAAAGGTTCGACACATTATGGGATAGCGATCTCGCTGGCTAGGATCACCCGCAGTATTTTAAAAGATGAACATGCAGTACTGCCGGTTTCTGTACACTTAGAGGGACAGTATCAAGCAACAGATGTCTGTATTAGTTCCCCTGCAATCGTTAATAGTCAAGGCATTCGCGAAATTATTGAAATGCCTCTCAATGAGTCCGAGCAACAACGGATGTACGATTCCATCCAAGCATTGAAAACGATGCAGGCACAGCTGCAGGAATGAAACGAGCTTTTCTAGATGATGCTTTTATCCACTAAATAAAAAAGCGTATCTTGTCCACCATCAATCATGAATGATGGTAGGGTTACAAGATACGCTTTTTCGTTTATTAGTCTAGAATCGTTACTTTTACTTGACGTCGGCCCCATTGCAGACATTTGGCTACATTATCAAAGTGGACATCAATGATATTTCCTTTGATCGCGCCTCCTGTATCTAGCGCCAGCGCCACGCCATATCCTTCAACATTCACCAAGGTACCTAAGGGGATCACACTTGGATCGACTGCGACCGCCATTGGATTGCTGCGAAGATCTGTTCCGCTGGCAGTCAGGTGGCTAGCACCTTTCTCTGCATAAGAATATGCGGTTGATTCCATGATCATCGTCTTGCCGCTGGAAGGTGTGTTGCTACCCGAATTGTTCGAGCTGTTATTCGTGTTGTTTGAACTATTATTCGTCGAACTGCTGCTCGTATTGCTTGAAGCTGAATTGCTGCTTGAACTGCTGTTTGATTGCGAGCTCTCATTTGAAGACGACGACTCTTGACTTGCGCTTTCACTTGCTGCTTTTGCCGCTGCCTTTGCTTCTTTTTCTTTAGCTTCTTGTTCGGCCGCTTCTTTTGCTGCTCTTTCTTTTGCTGCTTTTTCAGCAGCTATCCGAGCTTCTTCTGCTTCTTTGCTGGAAGCAATCTTTGCTAAAGTCGATTCGTTTTCTTTCAATTGTGTTTGCAAGTTGGCGATCTTACTATCCAACTCTTGCGCCTGTGCTTCCAAAGAGGATTGATCCTGCTGTAAGGATTCTTTGGTAGACTCGGCTTTTTCTTGCAGAGACTCTAATTTTTCTTTTTCAGATGTCAACGAGTCGATTTTTTCTTTTTCTAGATTTTGGAGCATTGTCATGGCGTAAGCCCGGTTGATGAAATCTTGGATATTGGAAGATTCCAACAAGACTGTCCAATCTCTGGTTACTCCACCGTTGACCTGAATGTCTTTCATTCGTTCCGCAACTACAGCTTCACGTTTTTCGATCGTTTCTTGCGTTGCCTTTATTTCTTCTTTGGTTTGTGCCAACGTTTCTTCATTGTCAGCGATTTGTGCTTTTAATGCTTCAACCTCGCTGTATTTATTATTGACATCGGTCAAAGCGATTTGTACTTCTGTACTGATTTGCTGACTTTGCTGCATAACGGCACTTTCTTTCTCTTTCAATGATTCCAGAGATTCAGCCTGCGCAAAGATCGGCGAAACGATACCTGCCGCAAAGACTGCGACGACCATGGTACGTAATTTCTTTGCCTTCAAAAAAATTCCCTCACTTCTCACTATGGTTTCCAACGCTTATTATTATACAAATTCTTGGGTCAAGATATATTGCAACTCTTTTACAATTTATTACAATTTTTAGCCAAAGTGGGAGAAATAAGAGTCTATTAAAAAATAATTCACGTGAAAGTGGGAAACCAGAGCTTTGAAAAGGCTTTATTTATCGTAACACTTTTGTAACATTACTCTCTCTTCTTACGTAATTCTTCCACAAATCGCCGTAAGTCTTGAACATTGGCAATCTCATTGATTTGTAGTTTTTGAAAGTTTTTTAAAAGTCTTCGCTGATGAAAATTCAGCTTCGGTAACGTTTCACGCAATTGTTGCCAATCGATTGGCAGTTCAGAAATACGTTCCTGCCAATTGTTTTTCTTTTGTTCCAAACTTTCTGATAAAGTGGCTTTCTGCTGTTCAATAGCACGATCCAGTCGTTGAACCGTTCGTTGAAAAGCAGCAAGATTAGCCAATGTATAGCCCATATCCAACGACATCACCATCAACAATCCAACAGGCAGATAAAAACTGAATCTTTCAGCCAACATTTGGACAATAATCAGCATTTGCGGATGAACGATGCGGACGATCAAGACACAGCAAATGCCCCAAAAAATTGAAATTGGGACAGCCACGCGACCATTGATATTCAAAAAAACATTGTGGTAATCCCACCATGAAGCATGAAACAGTTTTTCTAATAAAAAGCTCGTCACGTACTCTAATAAGGTCACTAAAACAGCTGCTGCAAAAAAGAGCAGCAGCAATTGGTTATGTAACGGTCGCAGTAAATACAAGACACCTAAAATCCCAAAGCCATAGATAGGAGTGATCGGTCCTACCAAAAATCCTCGATAAACAAAATGACTAGCTTTTATCGAGCAGTAAACCGTTTCCCACAGCCAGCCCACAAAAGAATACAAGAAAAACAGCAAAACGATCTGAGTAAATTCAGTCACGGAAATCTCTCCTAACGAATGGGTTCAATACCTTTTTTGGAAAAGCATTATAACAGAGCATTATAATAGTAGAAAACTTTTCTTTCTTATTCTAGTATACGCTTTGTTTGTCGTTAAAGAAAAGATTTGTGTTAATCTGAGCGAGTCATCTGCCCTTTCCAAAAAGGATCGAGGGATGTCCTGTATCTGTTAAATTGTAACCGCACAATTCTTTTGTATAGGTGCTATGATCTAGTTCGATGTTCTCGATGATTTCTTCCTCTGAAAAACCTTGGAAATCAAATTCGCTGATATAGCTTCGCAAAAGGACCAATTTGGCATCGAGTAAGATGATTTGTTGTACACTTGTCCAGAAATCCTCCTCAGATTCTTCGCGAACAATTTTTTCTACTTCTGCTTCCGTCACTTGCCAGTATCTATGGACCAATGGCAGACGTTCCTTCATCACTGCAAAATCAATATTCCCACGCATCTTTCGCAAATACTCTTTGACATCTGGATAAAACATCCACTCACCTCTGTTTTCTAGCATTTCCCTGCTTAGGAGACGATCATTGGATAATCGACAGCTAACAAAAAGTTCTGGTCGCCGATGACAACACAAGTGTAACTTTCCGACAATAATCATCCTGAGCAACGAGGGACGCATTCACTTTTTATATAGCATAGCAAATGATTTGTGGGTTTTATAATCAATTTTTGCATCATGTAAGGAAAAATGTGTACAATCTCCTATACTATCCAGACTTAGCCAGCAGATAAACGAAACTTGAATTTTTAAAATTCGTTAAACTACTTTCAATAGTGCTTATTTAGAAAGATTCTTCTATTGCCTTATTTACGAGCTTATTATAGGATAAATAAAATAAGTTTTTTAAAAAAACTAGAAGGAGTAAAAAAATGAAAAAGCACATGGTTTTAGGTTTAGTTGGGTTTGGGTTATTTTTAGCAGGATGTACAGAAAAACCATCGGGATCGGCTGATTCTTCCACAAAAGAAAAAGAACGTACGCAACTTTCTTCCACTGTACGATCTTCTGAAACAGCCAGCACTGGCACTTCAGAAAATGTGATTCCTGTTAAGAAGCAGACGATCACTGGTGTAAGCGGTTATTCCTATTCGTTAGCGTAGTTTGTCAATAGAATCGCAAAAAAATTTTTAACTTTTTTTCAATTCATTAAAATGCTAGCTTATAACCTTTTTAGCTATTTTTTTACATGACAAAATAGAGGTACCCAATTCTATTTTTAAAAATTGGAGTAACTCTTTATTCAATATTCAATTTTTATTCTCAAGCACTCGATTGATAATATTCAAGTGCTGTTTTAAAGCCTAACACTTTTCTAGGACGTGTATTAATTAGATACACATAATGATCTAATTCTTCTTGTGTAACTGTTTGAATATCTTTTCCTTTTGGAATGTATTCTCTTAACAAACCATTCGTATTCTCATTCGTTCCACGTTGCCAAGAACAATACGGATCTGCAAAATATACTGGAACACGCAATTTTTCTTCTAATTCTTCATAATTAGAAAATTCTTTCCCATTATCCGCTGTAATCGAATAAACAATTTCGTTTTCCAATAAAGAAAGCAACGCTTTTGTTACAGTTTGTGCTTTTCTATTTGGTTCGACTTTAGCCAATAATTTACGAGAACAACGATCAACAACAGTAACCAAAACCGACGTTGTGCCTTTAGGACCTACAACTGTATCAATTTCCCAATCACCGATACGCTCTCGATTATTGGCTACTTCTGGTCGTTCATGAATACTTTTTCCACCCTTCATTCGGTTTACATCAAATCGTCGCTTATAAGGTTTTCCTTTTCTTCGCAACAATTCTACTGACCCAACTTTTCCTTCACGAATATAACGATAAATTGTTTTTACAGAAACAAAATTAGAATCAAATTGTCGATAAAATGCCCAAATCATGACAGGTGACCAGCCAATGGCTAGTTTTGATTCAATTTTCCATTTTATTTCTTGCGTAAATTTTAAACGATTCTTACAAGCTGCACGACGTGAATTTGCCAATGCTTGTGCATAAGCTGGTTCATACGTTCCATCTGGTTTACTATTTCGTTTAATTTCTCTAGAAATTGTCGGAGTAGAGCGCCCAATTAGTTCTCCAATTTTAGAAAGAGTTAGTCCTTGTCTACGATACATTGCAATACAATTCCTTTCTAAATCAGTTAACTGATCATATTTGCTCATACTCGTTCCCCCTCCTTTACTTTTCAAATTTTAATACCACAGCACACTAAAATATGCTATAATCATACTACAGCGGTTATTATTTTTAAAGAGTAAAAGGAGGTTCTTTCATGGAAAAAGGGATTGCAGATATTGCCAAAATCAAACAAGTTTTAAAACAAGCCTCAATAAAAGATTTAGCAGAAGGAACAGGTTTAGCAAGAAATACTATTGCAAGTCTAAAATCAGGAGCTCGAAAAGTAGAAAAACTCAATCTTGTTGCTGCAATTAAATTAACTGAATATGCTGATCAAGTATACAAACCAATTATTGAAATTTGGGGACAAGAAGAGAAAAATAACTAAAAGAAAGGACTAAGCTATGAAACAACAAGATTATGAATTCATTGAAGAAGATTACTCAGTTTGCCAAAATCCTGACAATGAACTTGCTGGTTTTGGTATAAATATCTCGTTAATTGCAAAGAAAACAAAATGTAGCTATAGCCTCCAAAAAAACAAGATACAATTAACTAGAAAAGAAAGGCGAAAATTAGATCAAATCATACAGAATTGGCAAAAAGAAATAGATAAAAATCCTCATTCCAACTTATGTCATTTATCCACTCAATTAAAAAAATTAGAAAAAATATTAACAGATACTTATCCAGTATCAAGCGAGATCATACTCTACACAATCGAACTTGAAGGAAGCTATTATTCCTACTTTGATGAAGAAATATCTGACACTTACTGGCCTACCATATCTAAGTCTTTTCCCTAATAAAGAAAGGTCTCTATTTCCAATGAATATATTTTGGAATAAAGACCTTCTTTATTATTATATTATTACTTACATAGCGAAACAGTACCAACATCATTCAATAGTCTTATCCGCTGTAAGCAACCCCAAAAACTTTTGATACTTCATTTCGAAAAAATTTCTAGTAGAAAAATCATTTCCTGTTACGTTCGCAATATGATAATAGTATTTTTTCTTAGCTTCTATTGTCAATAAATATCCAGAATCCAGCCCTAAAGCAGAATAGTCTTTTATCTCAAAACGCTTAATTTCAGTCTTAGGAATATGAATAATCTTTTGGGTATACTCTTCCTCTTTTAATCTTACTGAAGAAATACCACTACCTATCTTTTTTACAAATATTTCATTTGGTGTACAGACTAGTAAAACAATATTCGTAATTAGGCCTTGCACTAAAGGACTAAAAGGAAGACTGTTTAAAACAGGGTGTGCATAACTATAACATGTAAAGTAGTTATTTTGAGGTTTAACTTTTAAAAACTTTAAAAATAATCTTATTTGTTCTTCTAAACAATCATCTATACTCACATAATCACTCCACTAATTAATTCCCCCAACAAGAAATAGCATTAATAGCTATACCAGCTGCAATAGTTGCAGCATTGAATTTTGCAAATTGTGCAGGAGTTAAACTTCTTTTTGCTACATCTAAAAGTATTTTAACAGCATAATCATAATTTTTCCCTTGCAACGCATTAATTAAAGTTTGCATTAGATTTTCACGATTAAGTATATCCCAAACAACACCACCAAATGGTAATGAGTTCATAACAACACATGCAGCATACTTTTGAAGATCACGTTTTTGACGCTTTCCTGTTGGCTGCACAAAATTTTCTAAAATAAATTTCCCTGCTATACCTTCAGAACCATCTAATTCAGCTTTTTTCTGTATAGCTTCTAAATCAGTAACTATATATTGATGTGTTTCTGTATCAACATAACCAGCTTCTTCTAAATAGAATTTCAAACTCTCTACTGCTTGTTGTCTTTGTATTTCTATATCAGGAACTTCATTCACTTTTTCAGCAGCATAAACACTGGTTCCGGCACCGACTAACGTACTTAATCCCATTAACATTACACCTAATAATGAAAAAAATTTAAAAAAACGACTCATTTTTATCCCTCCTGAAAAGTATTATTGTTTATCAATTTTTATCCTTTTAAGCTGTTCGATAAGACGTTTTTTTCCGTTTTTGTTTTATCCTTTCTGTCCTATAACAACTTTTTTCAAGTAAAGAATGACATACTTCTTCTTAAAAAAACAGTCTGTTTTTTTCTATTTTTTCGGTGTATAATAAATATGAGTGTTCATTTTTATTCTTATGCATATTCTAAAATAAAAAAGAACATTCATAAAATTATATCATTTAGAAGTTTATGGTTCATTATTTTTATATTATGACAATATCCTTACCATAAGTATTGAGCAATAATATATAGATATTGATCTCTCATCCATTGAATTATAAAAGAAGGAGAAATAATTATGAAAAAATCTTTTTATTTCCAATTAATTAGAATTTTTGTTTACCTCATTTATCTAACTAACACAAAATACCACTTTATTAAAGATATCCTATTTACAGAATTTCTTTTTATTATTACACTTTCTTGTTTCCTTATAGATACAATAAGTACCATCTATTATATAAAAAACAAGTATAATTAATTTCTTTTTTAATAAATTATTTATACTCTATTAAATTCACAAAAAATGTATACTCTTATACTTTTTATTAAACTTAACTATCTCAATATCACCACAAGTTAGCAAAAATGCTGCAGGTACTGCAACCTCTAAAATTTTTCCTTCAAGAGAAGCAGCTAAATTCGTTGTTTCTTCTCCAAAAAACAAATATTGCTCCAATTGAATTATATCTTATGTGACATTATGAATATGACCATTTTTTCCAAAATCTTTTAATAAAAAAATATCTGACACCTATTGACCTATCATATCTAAATCTTTTCATTAATAAATACGATCCTATTTCAAATATATTTATTAGAAATAGAGACTTTCTTTATTCCAATTCTACAATAGCTTTACTTATTTTTTAACTTATCAATACAGCTACAATTGAAGCAATGAATGTTATTGCAATACAATCACCAATGTTTGCTAAAAATTGGTGATTTTTTATGATATACCCAATTAACGTTGATAAAAAAACACTAATAAACGAATAAATATAACAATTTTTTATTTTTTAGAATTCTAAAAACCATATGTACCACCTCAAAAATCAAAGAAGCGACATCATAAGCAAATTATAAAATGATTGTGTATCTGAAGGTTTATTATTTGCATAGCAACTATTTTCTTCAACAATATTTTACCTGTTAGAAATATCAATATTAAAATATTTATCTAAGTAATACCAAAGTGCTTCAGATAATCCTAAAGTTATAGCGAATAGAACAATACAGCCAAATGTAAAAATCACAGCATACTTCCATTTTTTAGATAATAGAAAACATAGTTCTGCCAATACATATAAAAAGAAAAGAAAATTGAAACTCACTAATTTAATACCAAATGATTCTAAAACTAGGCCAGAAAATGGAATAACAACAAAAATAAATCCCCAAATAGCTAGTCTAACTATCATCAGTATCCTACTATTTTTACAATCACTGATCATAAAACACTCCTATAAGTTAAAAATGGTGTCAATGTAGAAATTCATTGTTTTAACAAGGCTGTTTCTCGAGATATGTAGTATCAAAAGTTTGTTAGAAAGTAAACTTCTCTCAATTTACGTATAAATTAAAAATTAACTAACTCATTTAAATTAAGTTTTTTTAAAATCAAGATATACTTTTTTTATTCTAATAGCTCTTTACTTAGAAAAAGAATTAATAAAACTTTGATACTATTTTCACACAATAATTTTAACTTGTATTTTTACTGAATATTATTATAATTAAAAATGAACGATCATTTTTTGTTCAAATAATATATAGAAAGGATAATTTTAATGGTTGGAAAAAACAATAAAAAGTTATTAGAACTAAAAAGCAATCCAATTATCAAAAAGTGGAGAATTAGTCGACTGAAAACAGGAGTTGCATCAATCGTAATATTTAGTGGGGTATTATTAAGTTCTACTATTTTTATCCCTTTACATACTGTTTCAGCAGAAGAAACAGTAAATACTACTTATTATGATCAATCTAAAAATGTTAGCGATCAACTAACAAATACTAGTATTTCAATATCTAATCATAATAAAGAGAAAATTATATTTCCACACAATGCAGAATCGCTAACTTCAAATTATGCATTCAAAGTCCCTGACTCAGTTAATCCAAAAGATTATTTTTATATTGATTTGAGTAAAAATGGTAATTTTTATGGAATTACAGATGCTAACTCTGTCACAATGCCCAATCTCTTAGCTCCAGATAACTCAATTATAGCAACTGGAAAATACGATATTGATACTAATCGTATTCGATACGAATTTACGGATTATGTAGCAGAGCATGATAACGTTAGCGGAAAAATTTCTTTACCGATCTTTATTGACCCAGAAGTAGTAACTAATACTTCTTATCAAACTATTACTGCGAGCATAGGCAATAGTAAACAAGATTTGACTCTATTAGTGGATTATTCTAAAAATGTAGGACCTCAATATAATGCTAATGGTACTGGTAATATATTTAATGTAGACTTGAATAATCATAATTTTTCTCATACTATCTATGTCAATTCTTTAAAACAGACGTTAGGAAATAAAAGTATTGAAATTAGAAATCAAAGAAAAGAAGAAAATGGATATAATTCTGAAATTATCTATGATAAGACAAATACTAAAATAAAAGTTTATAAAGTAAAAGCAAACGGAAGTCTAACCGATAGCTTTTCTATTGCTACAAATGATTCACTAGAAGATGTGACTAATCAATGCTATATTGATTTTTACGATAATAAAATTAATATTAATTTTCCAAGTAACATAGATAACGAAACTTATGTCGTTCAATATACTTCTCCTTATACAGATAAAAAAGATATTGCTACTAGAGTAGTTATGTATGGTTACTCTCCTTATCAATTAGGCAATACTAGCTGGTATTGGGATAATTATGTAAAATTAACAAATGGGAATGCAAGTGGTGATGGTAGTGTAGTATCACCAGATCCAGAAACTCCAGTAACACCGGAA
>NZ_BCQE01000010.1 GCF_001544275.1 Enterococcus gallinarum NBRC 100675
TGAAGATTCAGGTAAAGCAGTCACTTTAAAAAATACTACCCCTAAAACTCTAATCACAGAGAAGAATATTTCAAATAATAATTCAAAGTCAAATAATACTCTTCCTCAAACGGGTGAAAAAGAATCATCAGGAATTTTAGCTGGATTAGTAATTTTATTGTCTTCTATTGCAGTAGGAATCAAATTAAATAGAAAATGAAAAAATATCTAGATTAGTCCAATAGAAAACAGAGATAGAATAAGTATTCATTCTATCTCTGTTTTTAATTGAAAATAAATAATCTCTATTCGATTTAATTACAATAATTATCACAGTTCTTTTTCTTTTAATACGCACTCCGTACATAATAAATCTTAATCCCATCAATCTTTTGTGCTTCTTTATCTACTTTCAATTGAAGTAATACAAATTGAGTGACTTCATTCATTGTTTCTTCTCCAAATAACAAATATTGATCCGGATTCTCTATATCTTGTGTCACCTGATAAAGTTTCCCAGTTGTATTGATTTGTACATGTGGGTCTATATCAATACTATTGTCTTTAATACAACGATCTGTCATATAATCTCTTACAGCTTGATTGCATTTATAAACATCTGTGAAATTACTCCATTTTCTAGCAAAATCTTTTAAGAAATTTTTTGTCATTTCATCTATTTGTTGCGCTGTCTCGTCTTCTAATGAACCAATTTGACTGTTACTTTCAGTACTTTGAAGAGTTCCACTTGTTTCTTTTACTGCTTCGATTGTTTCTTCTGTCGTTGTCAATTGTGTTTTTTGTTTTTCAGAAGAAAACCAATGACAACCAGTAAGGCCTATCAAACATAACCAACTAAATACTAAAATTATCCCTTTTTTCACGCTTCTAGTCACTGCCTTTCTTATTTCACCTTACGAACCAGACTACGAATTTTTGTTTGATTGTACGTGCGTTGATACCGAGCCATAATCCGTCCTTGCTCGGCATTCTGTTCTACAGTGGAGAAACTTTGTCCATTATTTGAGACATCTGTTATGATACCGGTATGACCATAAATTCCAGGGGATAGTGTACCACCTGCTTGCCAATTCACCACATCTCCTGCTTGTAAATCACTTGGTTTTGGGTTCATGATTACTTGCCAGCCATAGGTTGCCCAGTTATAATCTTCCCCTATTAACATCGCAAACATATGCCCAGAACCCATTAATTGTGGGCCTCCTAATTGGGAGACATACCACGCCGTGCCACCATAACATTCCCCATTATTTACGGGTCGTCCAATGATCCGATCTAAAACTTTCGCATTGCCTTTACTTTTTCCTGCAATAAGCGAAGTTTTTTTTGTTGGTAGGCTATTCCAATGCTTGATCGCAATGGCATCATATTCCGTTAAGTTATAGGACTTTATGATACTCATTGCGCCTTGATAATATGGACTGCCTTCAGTAATACCTGCCGCCGCATAACCTCCACGACCTAGAATCAATAAACAACTTCCAGGATCTTTATTGCCCACACATTGATTAAAGTTGCTTTGACTCGCCACCATAAATCCATAATAGTCAT
>NZ_BCQE01000011.1 GCF_001544275.1 Enterococcus gallinarum NBRC 100675
CCTTTTTTTGCTATACTATCTCTTAGAATACAAGAAAGGAATTTTACTCTATGTTATTTACTAATAAAAGCTTTCACGTCTTCCGAGCTTCGAGCTTGGAAGAACGAATGCAGGAAATTCGTAAAGAGATCCAACCGATTTTTCAGCAAATTGGTGAAAAAGTCTGCCCTTTTTTCACAGAAAAGCTAGACACTCCTTTTTATCTGCATATCGCACAGCACCGACGGCGAAGTGTCTATCCTCCAGAAGAAACTTGGGCAGCTTTTGGACCAAACAAGCGAGGTTATAAGATGGATGCCCACTTCCAGATCGGTATTACTCGTGAGTATGCTTTTGTCTGGTTAAGTGTGATTGATCAGCCGAAAAACCAACAGCAAATCGCTCGCTGCTGGTCAGAGAAACCGGCACTGTTTGAAACTCTACCTCAAGATTTTGTCCTCTCTCTGGATCATACGCAATATGGCTATCAGCCGATCCGAGAATGGCCCGCTGCTCTAGAGCGGCTGACTACTGTAAAAAAAAGCGAATTACAGATTGGCAAAGTCTATCTCAAAGATCAGATTTCTACGCTCACTATGGAGCAACTGTTAGCAGATTATTGCTTGCTGCTGCCGCTTTATCGGAATCGCGAAGAGTTACCGATACTTAACCAAGAAGGGAATTAAGAAAAATGGAACGACAAAATCGCCGCTCTCAAAATCAACCACCAAAAAAACGGAAGACTTTACTGATTGTTCTTCCTCTGCTCTTATTGCTTGTAGTAGGTGGCTTTTTCGGCTATCGCTATTATGACAAACAGCAACGACAAAATCAGGCAGAGAAAGTCGTCCACTCATTCATTGAGAACCTTTCAAAAAACAAATTCGACAAATTACCATCCTTGATTCTTTCTGATAGCGCAGAAAGAAATGGTTATACCAATGATCAAGTAGCAGAAAAATATCAAACAATTTTCAGCGGAATTGATGCTGCCAACATCAAGGGTTCCAAAATCACTTTAAGCGATGATGTCAAAGATGCAGATTATCAGTTTACGTATCAGTTATCTCTCACTACTAGCTTGGGGGAAATCAAAGATCTGAATTATTCCGGAACCATCAAATTTGAAAAAGATCAGCCAAAAATCGATTGGGCTCCAAACCTGATTTTCCCTGACATGGCTGGACAAGATAAAGTAAGTATTTCTGTTGATGAGGCTGTTCGAGGTGAAATAGTGGATCGCAACAAAACACCACTGGCTGCTAATGGCACCTTGTACCAGCTTGGGGTGATTCCCGGACAATTAGGAGATGGAGAGGATAAAGAGTCAAGAATCAAAGCGATCGCTAAGCAGTTTGACCTGACTGAGAAAGCGATCCAGCAAGCATTGGATCAATCTTGGGTGCAAGACGATTACTTTGTTCCTTTGAAAATCGTGGAACCCACAGCTGATCTCCCAACCGGTGCAAGCATTCAAGAAACCGCGGGCAGAACCTATCCATTAGGTGAAGCCGCTGCACAATTGATTGGTTATGTAGGAGACATTACGGCTGAAGATGTTGAAAAAGATGATACATTAGCCAGCAATGGAAAAATTGGCCGCTCTGGTCTCGAGGCAGCTTTTGACAAAGAACTTCGAGGAAAAAACGGTGGTAAGATAGCGATCACCGATGAAAAAGGCACAGAGCGAAAAGCATTGATCGAAACGAAAAAAACTGACGGCAAAACGATTCAACTCACGATCGATGCCAAAGCACAGAAAATCGCTTTTGATTCCCTTAAGAATCAGGCTGGTTCTACCGTGGTCACTGAACCAACCACAGGGGATCTGCTCGTTCTAGCTAGTTCTCCAAGTTTTGATCCCAATAAAATGACCAACGGAATTTCACAAGAGGACTATGATGCTTACCAAAACAATAAAGATCTACCATTTATCAGCCGCTTTGCAACTGGTTATGCTCCCGGTTCAACCTTTAAAACAATCACAGCAGCCATCGGTTTAGACAATGGAACGATCAATCCAGAAACCGTCCTTTCAATCAACGGATTGAAATGGCAAAAAGATAGCTCTTGGGGAGATTACTTCGTGACTCGGGTCAGCGATGTCGCATCCGTTAACTTGCGTAACGCTCTCGTCTATTCGGATAATATCTATATGGCTCAACAAACATTGGCGATGGGTGAAGACAAATTCCGTGCTGGTTTGGAGAAATTTATTTTCGGTGAAGAATTGGACTTGCCGATTGCCATGACCCCTGCACAAATCAGCAATGACAAATCCTTCAATTCTGAGATTTTGCTGGCAGACACTGGCTATGGCCAGGGAGAATTGTTGATCAATCCAATTCAACAAGCAGCGATGTACTCTGTTTTCGCCAATCAAGGATCTCTGGTTTATCCACGATTAGTGATGGGTGCAGAAACAAAGACGAAAAAAGAGTTGATTTCACCAGAGACGATTTCACTGATCAATGAGGATTTGAAAGCTGTCGTTACCGATGAGAATGGGACAGCCCATTCCCTAGCAGCTCTCGGTTTGCCTCTTGCTGCCAAAACTGGAACAGCTGAGATCAAGGAGAAACAAGATGAGAAAGGACAGGAAAATAGCTTCTTATTTGCTTTCGATGCCCAGAATCAAAAGTATTTGATGGTGTCCATGCTAGAAGATCGGCAAGAAAACTCTTCTGCTACAGCATTAGCCCCAGATCTTTTGTCTTATCTTTCCGAAAACTATAACTAAATAATAAAACTACCTCAAAAGGCAGGCTGCTTACTGAAGCAGCCTGCCTTTTGTTTTTTTCGGGGTTTATTCCCTATTCACCTAAACCTACGCGCGCAAAAATCGTATCCACTTGCTTTAAATGATGATGATAATCAAATGCATCATCCAAGTCTTTTTCACTTAACGTAGACATAATGGTTTGGTCAGCTTCTAACAATGGTCGAAAATCCCGCTGTTCGTCCCAAGCTTGTGCCGTCTTCGGCTGAACAAGATCATATGCCTGTTCTCGAGTCATGCCATGATCGATCAATTTCAACATAACACGTTGACTATAGATCAAGCCAAAAGTCGCATTCATATTACGTTTCATATTTTCTGGGAAAACAGTCAGATTTTTGACGATCGTTCCAAAACGATTGAGCATATAATCAATCAAAATCGTTGTATCCGGGATAATAATCCGTTCAGCAGAAGAGTGAGAGATATCTCGTTCATGCCAAAGAGAAACATTTTCATACGCCGTCACCATATGGCCGCGGATCACTCGTGCTAATCCCGCCATATTTTCTGAACCAATAGGATTGCGTTTGTGCGGCATTGCGGAAGACCCTTTTTGCCCTTTAGCAAAAAACTCTTCAACTTCTCTTGTTTCTGATTTTTGCAATCCACGGATTTCTGTCGCAAATTTTTCAATGCTTGTTGCAATCAGTGCCATGGAAGCAAAATATTCTGCATGGAGATCTCGCGGCAACACTTGCGTAGAGATTTCTTGAGGACGAATCCCCAACTTGTTACATACATATTCTTCAACAAATGGCGGAATGTTGGCAAATGTTCCTACTGCACCGCTGATTTTCCCAGCTTCAACTCCAGCCGCCGCTCGTTCGAAACGTTCAATATTGCGTTTCATTTCAGAATACCACAAGGCAAGCTTCAACCCAAATGTCGTCGGTTCGGCATGCACCCCATGGGTCCGGCCCATCATGACAGTATATTTGTGTTCTTTTGCTTTTTCACCAATGATAGCTGTGAATGTTTCTAGATCTTTACGGATTAAGTCATTCGCTTGCTTCATCAAGTAACCATAAGCCGTATCTACCACATCAGTAGAAGTCAGCCCATAGTGGACCCACTTACTTTCGTCACCAAGCGATTCAGAGACAGCCCGGGTGAATGCGACCACATCATGACGCGTCTGTGCTTCGATCTCTAAGATACGGTCGATATCGAAAGTTGCCTTCTCTCTAATTTTTTCCACATCTTCTTTGGGAATCTCACCAAGCTCGGCCCACGCCTCATCAGCTAAGATTTCGACTTCTAGCCATGCTTGGTATCGATTTTGATCTGTCCAAATTTTGCCCATCTCAGGTCTTGTATAACGTTCTAACATGCGTTACTCTCCTTTAATCCCAAATATTCGTTTGATAGATTTCTTCCAATGAAGCAGTAATGTCTTCGGTCAACAACGTAATGTGTCCCATTTTCCGACCGCTCTTTGCTTCTTCTTTGCCATAATAATGGAATTGCCAATCTGGCTTATGAGCAATCAGGTCATATGTTTCAATGAGTTCATCACCTAAGATGTTCACCATGACCGCATCACTCAACAGTTTAACCTCTGCAAGCGGCCAACCGCAGATCCCACGTACATGGGCATCAAACTGGCTCATAGAACAAGCTTCAATCGAGTAATGACCTGAATTATGTGGGCGTGGTGCCAACTCATTCACATATAGTCCGCCGCTTTTCGTTAAGAACAGCTCGATCGCTAAAACACCGCGTAAATCAAGGGCTTGCGCAATCACACGCGCGATCCGTTCTGCTTCCTCCGCTACCTCAGCATCGATTCGAGCAGGTGCAATCGTTTGATGCAAGATATTGTTGCGGTGGATATTTTCAACCACTGGGAAAGTGGTGATTTCACGACCATTCCCTGCCACCATGATCGAGAGTTCTTTTTCGTAAGGGATCCATGCTTCTAATTCACAAGTTCCTTCTCGCAAAAGATTCATCGAAGGCGCTAAATCAGCTGTGCTGTATAAAACATATTGCCCTTTGCCATCATAGCCTCCTCGAGTCGTTTTCAATACACAAGGATAGCCGATACTCTCGATGGCATCTTGAATATCGGTAGGACTGATGATTGTCGCATAAGGTGCAATAACAATATTATTGGCTTCTAAGAAAGATTTTTCTAACAAGCGATCTTGGGTGATTGCCAATAGATCAGTTCCCTGAGGAATATTTGCATAGGGCAAAATCGAATTCAAAGCCTCTACGCTGACATTCTCAAATTCATAAGTAATCACATCAGAACGCCGCGCCATTTCTTCCAGTGCAAAGACATCGTCATAAGCAGCAACAATATGCCAGTCAGCTACTTGTGCTGTCGGACAATTGGCTGTTGGATCCAGCACGCCGACACGGAAACCCATTTTTTTGGCACTCATTGCCATCATACGCCCCAATTGTCCGCCGCCAACGATTCCGATCGTCGCATTGGGCATCAAAGGTTTAATCAAGTTGATCACTACTTTCCACTACTTTTTCTTTCAACGTCTTTCTTCGTTGATCCAACTTTTCCGCTATTCCTAAATCATACATGGAAAGCATCTGAGCTGCAAGTAGTCCCGCGTTGATTGCACCAGCTTTTCCAATCGCTGTCGTTGCCACAGGAACGCCTCCCGGCATCTGTACAATGGAAAGTAACGAATCCAATCCATTTAATGTTCGTGATTGGACGGGTACGCCAATCACGGGTAACGTTGTTTTTGCAGCGACCATACCTGGCAGATGAGCGGCACCGCCAGCACCAGCAATGATTACTTTCAGCCCTTTTTCTCTTGCATTTTCGGCAAAGGAAAACATCAAGTCCGGTGTCCGATGAGCCGAAACAACCTTTTTGATATAGGGAATCCCAAGCTCCTCTAAAATCTCACAACTGTGTTTCATCGTCTCCCAATCCGACGTACTGCCCATAATGACTGCTACTTGTTCCATAAGACAACTCCCTTCGATTATTCACTTAAATACTAGCAAGTGACATCCATAAAGTCAAAAGAAAATCGAACTATAGAAAAAATACGAGATATATTGTTCGTCTTTTAACAAAAGATTATTTCTTCTCTCTAAAACAAAAAAGCATCCTGTTGACCAGAATGCTTTCGTAAATCAAACTTCGTTAAATTCTCCTGATTCGACCGCTTCTTTTTTTGGTAAGCCATTGAATAAAAGATTCAAGATAATCGCAGTCATGCTGCTCATAACAATTCCGTTACCAGTAAACATTTGCAAGGTTTCAGGTAAGCGGCTAAATAAAGTTGGCATAATGTTGAACCCTAAGCCGAATCCCAGTGAAACAGCGATAATCAGCAAATTTTTGTCATTTGAATAGTCGACTTTCGACAACATTCTCATCCCTTGGACAGCCACCATGCCGAACATGACTAACATCCCGCCACCCAATACAGCTTCAGGAATGATTTGCGCCAAAGCACCAACTTTCGGAAACAAACCTAATATAATCAAAAAGACCGCAGAGAAATAAATCGGTTTACGGGTTTTGATACCAGATAACTGTACGAGCCCTACATTTTGTGAGAAGCCCGTATAAGGGAATGTGTTGAAGATTCCGCCCAGAATCACTGCTAACCCTTCAGCCCGATAACCTTTTTTCAATGATTCTGATGAAACAGGTTGTCCTGTAATATCTCCCAGTGCAAAATAGACCCCCGTAGACTCCACCATACTAACGATTGAAATAATGATCATCAATAAAATCGACCAAATATCAAAGGTTGGTAACCCAAAGTAAAACGGCTGCGGCAAATGAAAGACAGGCGCGTGAGAAATCGCGGATAAATCAACTAACCCTAAGACAGCTGCTAGCAAAGTTCCGCCGATCAAACCGATCAAAACAGCAATCGAACGAAGAAATCCTTTGGCAAAAATCTGAATACCAATAATTAATGCAATCGTGACAAAACCTAAGAGTAAATTGTCTGGTGCGCCAAAGGAAGCTGCGGCAGCATCCCCACCACCGATTTTGGTAATGGCAACGGGGATCAACGTCAAACCAATCACTGTAATGACAGTTCCCGTAACCAATGGCGGAAACAAGACTTTGATTTTTGAGAAGACACCGGAGATCAAAACAACAAAAATACCAGAAGCAATAATGGCTCCATAAATGGCACCGATCCCTGACTTAGTTCCGATCAAAATCAATGGTGAAACAGCTTGGATGGCACAGCCCAAGACAACCGGCAATCCGATCCCGAAGAAACGGGTGACGGTCAATTGCAGCAATGTTGCTACCCCGCACATAAAAATATCAATGGAAATCAAATAAGTCATTTGGGCTTCATTAAATCCTAACCCGGTTCCAATCAATAGTGGTACTGCGACAGCACCCGCATACATCGCGAGCAAGTGCTGCAACCCTAAGACAGCAGAGCGTCCATTTTGTTCGTTCATTAAGCGTCACCCTCCAAGAAAGTTGCTTTACCCTCGGATAAGGAAGCGATCCGCGCGAGAGAAACAACAGGAATCGACATTTCTTCAAGCAATGCTCGTCCAGATTGGAAGGATTTTTCAATGACGATTCCGATACCAGCAACCGTTGCACCGGCTTGCTGGCACAATTCGATCAATCCTTTTGCTGCTTGGCCATTTGCTAAAAAGTCATCGATGATCAATACATTGTCTTCCGCAGACAAAAATTTCCGAGAAATCGATACTTGACTCGTGACTTGCTTGGTAAAGGAATAAACCGAGGCTGTCAATAATTCTTCGTCCATTGTCAGACTTTTGGCTTTACGGGCAAAAATCATTGGCACACCTAATGTTTGTGCCGTAAATAAAGCTGGTGCAATCCCTGAAGCTTCGATAGTCACTACTTTAGTAATCTGCTCTGCTTGAAATCGTTTGGCAAATGTCGTGCCGATTTCCTGCATTAATTCCGGATCCACTTGGTGCGTTAAAAAACTATCAACTTTCAGAACGCCATCACCTAAAACATTTCCGTCTTTTTCGATCCGTTCGATCAACTTTTTCATCCTATACCTCTTTCCTTTCCATTTAGGCCTATCAACAAAAAAACACCTTTTTTGCTTTAGCAAAAAAGGTGCATCAATGGCACTTTTTTTACTTATAGTCCGATATTTACGGTATCGGGTAGAGACTGTCGACCTTATTACGACGATATACAAGTTAAATTTTATGAATGATAGGTTCGATTATGCCGAAGATTGATTAAAAAGGCAAGTTTAGAAAACTCTTCCAAAATAAGAATGTTCTCATTTTATTTCTCAACGCTCACTAATCAGGTTTTTCCATTTCCCGATAGTGCTGCATTTTTTTGCTGAATAACTCTCCATTGGAAGGTGGTGTATAGGTGATTGCATTGGCGCCTGCTTCGATCGTTTCTAAAATACTTTCATCTGTAGGGCCTCCAGTAGCGATGATTGGCAATTCAGGATACCGCTCGCGAAAATAACGAACAGTCTCAGCGGTTTTTTTCCCAGCACTGATATTGATCACTTTGACACCTAACTTCAATTTTTCATCAATTTTGGTATATTTACTAGTTACGGTACTGATCACAGGAATATCAATGACCTTACAGACCTGCTCCACAGTTTTCAGTGGTGTCGGACCATTTAGCACCACACCAATGGAACCTTGCGCTTCTGCAAACATGCTCATATAAGAAGAACGAAATCCTTGAGTCAAACCTCCTCCGACCCCCGAAAATACGGGAATATCAGCTGCCTCGATAATCGCTTTGGTAATCGCAGGGTGCGGGGTAAAGGGATAGACGGCAATCACCGCATCTGCATTGGTATTGCGGATGATTGCAATATCTGTAGTAAAAATGATCGAGCGGATCTGTTTGCCAAAAATTTGAATCCCGCTTGCTTGTCTGATAACTTTAGGAACTTTCACGATATCTTTTCGCAGTTCCGTTGTGATCTTTGGCATGTATTTTTCTTCCATGGGCACCCACTTCTTTCCGTCTATTGGTCGTATTGATTTAAATGATAGGTTTCAATTACACGAATGATTTTCTCTGCATAATCCGGATCTGTGGCATAACCAGCTTCTTGCAATGCTTTGGCAGCTGTTTTGTAGTCTGTTGCCGACAAAACATTTACATAGAGCGCTGGATTCCAGTCTACGCCATTGACAAAGAGCATCGTGTGGTCATCCATGGACTCTTCCCACGAATCATAGACTCGAAAATCGCCTTGGATCGTTACCCACTGCTCATTATAAAACTCTTGGGTATCTAATGTCACTTTTTTACTATGTCCAAATGCTTTGATTCCAAAAAGATTATTGTATTCACTAGCTAGTGTACTTTTGCCCCAATCAGACTCCAAGATGGCTTGCCCTAAAATAATGCTCGGTAAAATACCGTACCCCTTTTGCAATTCCTGTGCATGAGGTGCAATGCGATCAATAAATTCTTGCTGAGTCATTTCTTCACTATCCTCTTGTTTCGGCAAGGGATCGGCTAAACTGTTCATTGAAAAAATAAAAGCAAGCCCAATCAGGAGGATACCTAAAAAGACAAACGGCAGTCGAGTCTTCGTTGTTTTGCGTCGTTTACTCATTTTCTTCCTCCTGTTCTTTTACTTGCTCTAGAAATTCTTCCAGAGTCAGTTGATGTTTTTCAATATATGTAGCAGTTTCTACACCAACATAGCGTAAATGCCAAGGTTCATAATCGATCTGAGTAATGGCCTGCTTTCCTTCTGGGTAACGAATGATAAAGCCGTATTCCCGGGCATGCTCTTGCAGCCACTTGCCGCCATCTGTCTCACCAAATCGGTGGTCCAATACGGTTTCTGGATAAGAATCATACCATTGTCGATCAACTACGTCTACGGCTAAACCCGTATGGTGTTCACTGTAACCTGGTTCTGTCATCGTTCGTTTGGTTGTTTCGATTGCCTTCTCTTTGCTTTGTCCTTGACTCATCAGCATCGTGACATTCTGATCAAAAACAGCCTTTTGCGAGGCGATGGAGCGAAAGGCGGAGATCATCACTAAAGGATGACCAGCTTTTTCTGCGGCAGCTTTTAATTTTTCATAGTCAGAAACGATTCGTTTGTCCACGAGATAGCCATTGGTTAATTTTGCTAATCCCCCCGTATCGATTTCAGTTCCTTTATTCAGGGGGCCCACTAAAACAAGCGCCCAATCATCTAAAGATACTTTAGGAAAATCTTTACTCTTCTGAGAGACTCTTGTTTGTTCTTTTTCACTGCTAGACGCCACTGTCTGACTACTTGCGATTGTTTCGCTGCTCGCTGAATGTTCCTGCTGCAGACTAGCTACCAAACTAATTAATAGAAAGCCAGCAGCAGCTAAGATACCTAAATATTTTTTCAAAAAAACCCTACCTTTAATTATATGTCTCTTCTAAATTCTCTTTGACCCATGCCAACAACTCAATTTTCTCATTCTTGATTTGTTGTTGGACAAAAGCAGGCAGACGGAAGTTCAAAATGTCGTCATAGCCCCATTCATCATACGTAATACTGACTCTTAAATCAAGGTATTGGGTACTTTCTTCAGATTGTGTTAATAATTCCACTTTTGCCAAATCATTTGAAAGCCACGTGCGTGCAATCTGTGTCTTCATTTTCTTGAATTCAGCTACCGCACTTGTTCTCTTTTCGGGATAGATCACCGTTTGACGAACAATTTTTTGAATCAGCATCCATTCATAATCAGAGAACAGCAATTTGATTTTCTGATTTTCAGCAGGTGTCAAACTCGCTGTCCCATTTTTCCAAGCCTCCCATTGTTCTCGATCGATTCCAAGCTGCGTTTCATAGAAACGAGCTTCCGTAGAATATTGTTCAATAACTGTACTTAAAATAATTGCAATAGACACGTTATGCATCATACATCCCTCCTGTATCTATTTTACTGAAAGCTGGACATAAATGGAACTTTTAACTTTGGCTTTGCAATATTTTTAAGATTCACTAAGTTTTGTTATACTAAAAACGAAGGAGCTGATAGAAAATGAAAAAATATCGTTGGGGCATAATTGGCCTTGGAGACATCGCCACACAATTTGCCGCTGGATTTGCAAGCGATGCTAGCGAATTGTACGGTGTCTGTGCCCGCCGTTACTCAAAAGTCCAAGCATTTGCGGAACGTTTCTCGATTCCTCAGGCTTATGAATCTGCTGAAGCAATGTTGGCTGATCCATCGATCGATATCGTCTATATTGCGGTACCAAATGATATCCACCATCACTACATCATGGCAGCACTGGCAGCAGGGAAACACGTTCTTTGCGAAAAAGCGATCACTACAAGTGGCGATGAACTTGCTGAAGAACTGGCCTTAGCCAAAGAAAAAGGATTGGTTTTAGAAGAGGCGATGACCATCTACAACATGCCGCTTTATCATCGTCTAAAAGAAATCGTAGCCTCTGGCAAACTAGGAAAATTAAAAATGATTCAATCACCTTTTGGCAGTTACAAGGATCCTGATCCTCAAAATCGTTTTTTCAATCCTGATTTAGGCGGCGGTGCACTGCTTGACATTGGTACTTATGCCGTCTCTTTTGCCCGCTTTTTCATGAGTGAGTCACCAAAGGTAGAATTCAGCAGCATGAAGCCTTTTGAAACCGGCGTTGACGAACAATCCGTGACGATTTTGCGTAACCCAGCTGATGAAATGGCCAGTGTGACCCTAACTTTCCAAGCTAAAATGCCAAAAACAGGAATCGTTGCTTTTGAAGAAGGCTATATCACAGTCGAAGAATATCCGCGGGCTGATAAAGCAACCATCCACTATCGTGATGGCTCCAATGAGTTTATTGAAACAGGCGATACGACCCAAGCACTAAATTACGAAATCGCCAATATGATTAAAACTATTGAAGGGACTTCTAAAGGATCGATCCATCTAACAAGTGACGTCATTGCCGTCTTAGACCAGATGCAACAATTTTGGAAGCAAACAAAATAAAACAATTGACTGCCCAGCGATTTGATTCGCTGGGCAGTCGTATTCTTTCCTTTTCTTAATGATCCCGTTCAGCAAATTCGGCTTTGATTTCAATAAAACGTTTAAACGACTGCAAAAATTGAAACAATTGCGCGCGATTTTCAAACTCCTCGCGATTTCTAGGCAGCGGTTTTTGTCGATAATCTTGATACAACTCTTCGATCCTTAGCAAAAGGTCTTCGCCGTCGTTAGCTTCATCAAATGTTTCTGCGGTATACAGCAGCAAGGCACGAAATTTCTCTGTATAAACTTCTTCTACCCAAATGGATCGCAAGAGACCAATCATTTCTGTCAACAAACGAACTTGCGCACGCCGCATCGCAAAATACGCTTCATAGTAACTATTCTTTTGGCTCCATTGGTTTTCTTGATGGACCTGTGCTTTTTCTTGTCCTTGTCGAATCTTTGCCAATAATGATTGACATTGCCCTTGCAAGGTCAATCGAGAAGGTTGATTTAAGTGTTCAGACATATCTTTTAAAAGTCTTTTAAACGTCTTTTCTGTTTCTTGCTGCAATTCTTTCAGTTCTTTTTCTCCATCTGGCATATAAAGATTAAATACTAATGCAAAGCCAACTCCGAGAATCATGAGCAAGAATTCATTGACGATCAAGCGCCAAGCAAAGGATTCTTCCAGTAAATAGTGCGTTACTAAGACTGAATTGACCACGATGCCATCTGTCAATGAAAAACGGACAGCCATTGGGATGAACAAAAACAAAAAGAGCACAAACCCTAAAGGATTATATCCCAGAAGCGAAAAACTGCAAAATGCCAGAATTGTCGCCAGTGCCAGTGAGATCAAGCGTCCAATGCCCGTATAAAGCGATGTTTTCTTTGTGTTGCCTACGCTCAAAATCGCAATGATCCCTGCGGCTGGCGCATATAATAACCCAATCGCTTGAGCCACTGCCATCGATAAACCCGAAGCAATCGCTGTCTTGACTGTTCTCATTCCAATTTTCATTCTGCACCTCCTTTCAAAGTATACTAAACAAAAAAGGATTTCACTAGAATTTATCGGTTATTTTGGTTATGATTAAAGAAAAGGAGGAAATCGATCATGCAATTTGGCCGCTTTCGTTTAGGGATGCGAACGATAAAAACCGCAATTGCTGTCATGTTGTGTATCTTGCTGTTTCGATTTTTGAATCGCGGACAGCCTTTGATCGCTGCCCTTTCCGCTGTCTTCTCACTACGTCAAGATTTAACAACGACCCTTTCTTTTGGGAAATCACGAGTTTTAGGAAATTCGATCGGTGGGGCTACTGCCATCATCTACTTCTTCATGAAACAGTATTTCCACAATGATTTTTTGATCGAGTTATTGGTACTCCCCGCTTTAGTGGCCTTCATTATCGTTCTTTCGGATGGGATCAATAATAATTCCGGTATTATTTCTGGGATTGCTACGATGTTATTGATCACTCTTAGTGTTCCACAAGGAGAGTCTTTTATTTTTGCATTAGATCGCGTGTTAGACACTTTTATTGGTACGCTGATTGCGATCTTCATCAATTTTGTCTTGAGGCCTCCCGAAAAAGAAAAACAAGCAGAAATCAAAGAAGACTTGGTTGTATTGAAGGAAAGAGAAACGGAATTGAAAACTATGCTGGAAGATGTTCAAGAAGAAATCTCCAAGCAGCAAGAACAAAAATAAACGCCCTCTCACTACTTAGCTTTTTACGTATCAAGACAGCTTGTGAGGAAGGCGTTTTTGCTGTTTTCTTTTGTTGGGCAAGAAAAATTTGATCTACCTTCCAGCTATTGATGAAAATCGATAAAACAATTAAACGTTTTTACAAAAAAAGCACAGATCACCAATTGGCGATCTGTGTCTTTTTTCTGCTTAAGCTTCGTACCGGCAAACACCATCTAAAAATGTCGCTTGCAGATTCATTTGAGGGTCCAACACGATAAAGTCAGCTGCCCGACCTTTCTTGATCATGCCGCATTTGTCGTCGATTTTACAACTGATTGCTGGCACTAGACTTGCCATCATGATTGCTTCTTGCGGGGTAGCAATCTCCCACTCAACAACATTTTTGATGGCTTCTTTTAATTTCAAAATACTTCCGGCCAAGTTTCCTTCTTTTAGACGAGCTGTTCCATCTTTTACGACAACAGGGAATTCTCCAAGAATATAATCTCCATCCGGCATACCTCCTGCCATCATACAGTCGGTGATCAAAGCAACATGGTCATGCCCGGCTTTTTCCATCAAGATCTCAGCCGCTTGCGGATGAACATGATGTCCATCACAGATCAATTCAGAGAATACTTCTTTTAATGATAGCAATGCTCCTACCATCCCTGGTTCACGGTGATTTAGTCCTCTCATTCCGTTATAGGCATGAACAAAAACACTGGCTCCTGCTTCAACAGCAGCTTCAGCTTCCTGTAAAGTCCCATTACTATGACCTAAGGCAACCACAACACCTTCTTCTGTCACTTGAGACACAAAATCGGTAACGCCTTTACGTTCAGGAGCTAAGGCAATTTTTTTGATAATCCCACCAGAAGCTTCCTGCCATTCGTGGAATGTATCGATGTCTGGATCACCAAAATAGATTGGATTTTGAGCGCCTTTGTGTTCTTCAGTAAAGAAAGGTCCTTCAAAATAAATCCCTTGGATTTTCGCACCGGTAACAGAATCTTTCACTTGTCCGACAGTTTCTGCTACATCTCTTAGACGTTCTTTGCTGGAAGTCAATGTCGTCGGCAAGAAAGAAGTTACACCACAAGACAATAAGCCTTCTGACATAGCTTTGATCCCTTCTGCATCGTTGTCCATGACATCGTGGTTCATGAACCCATGGATATGGGTATCTACGAGTCCTGGAGCTATCCATTGCCCAGAATAATCTTTTACTTCCGCATCTTCCGGTACTTCATTGACGATATCGCCAAATTTGCCGTCAATGATCTCCAGATAACCTGCCCCATGAACAGCTGACTTCAAAAAGAATTTGTCCGCATAAATATATGTTTTCATCTTGATCGCTCCTTATTTCTTTTCTTCCTTAAAATTACTCTTATTTGAGTAAGAAGTCAAGAAAGGTCTACACCATTTCTCGATGAATTTCGAATATCGACGACCGCTTGATAAAGAGCAAAACTTTCATCGGCTGCTTGCTGATTGTCAAGAGCGACAAAGACATGGCCTTTCAGTTCAAACAATTCTTCTAAAAAATAGAAACTGTTCTTTTCTCTGGCAAGATCGATACCTTCTTCTAGAATTTGTAAAGCAGTGGTGAATTCTTCTTGTTTCGCTAAAAAAACTGCATAGTTGTAGAATACTTTGGTCAAGGTTGTGGTCATCCGTTCTGCCGGCAGCACTTGCACCCCATGGTAACTTTTTTCTAGATGAAAACGTGCTTCTTCTAATTGCTGCATATCATTATACACTCGCCCCATACAACTTAAGAGTCGAATCTCCATCACAGAGATATTGATTTTATCTTGCTGATAAGAGTAGGATAAGCCTTTTTTAAGGCTTTCAATCGCTGCTTCATAATCTTGGAACAAGAAATATTCGCAACTCCCTAAAAAGTAATAGTACATTTGCATGTCTGCGTCCAAATATAGATAGTCCATGATCGTTTTATCCTGCAGTTTGGTCAATAACTCTTGGTACTCTTTATGAACAAAATGGCTTTCCATTTGAGCGAACACTTGATTCGTTCGATTGATCTCTTCAGCATGGAGCATCATTACTTGATCTAAGGTAACGCCTAATCGTTGACAGATTTGATGCATGACCAATACATTCGGTAATTCTTCATTATTTTCGATCCGGCTCAAAACACTTTGTGAACAGATATCTTCTGCCAACATCTTTTGTGTCATCTTGCGCTTTTTGCGGAACGTGCGAATGATTTGGCCAAAGGATTCTTGTGAATTTGCCATGACTCTCCTCCAACTTTTTCAACATTAAAAAAAATGCGAATTCGCATTTTTAATTTTCTTCATTTTAGCACATAATAGCAAAAAGGAAAGCAATTCCAACAATATCTTGGTATTTTTTAACAATTTAAAACGAGGTGTTTCTATGACGATTAACAGCACCATTACCTTCACTTGGGAAGGCAAGGTCTATGCAGGAAAAGTCGAAAGAGAATATGAAAATTCGGTTCTTGTGCAAGTGACAGACCCTAGCGAAGAAATGCTGGAAAAATTCAATGATCGAATGATCATCAGTAAAAAAAAATGTCAGCAGACTGCTGACTAAGCATATGCAATAAGCGCTATGATTTTAAGATATTCGATCAATCAAAAAAACGAGCAGTTGGATCTGGTCCGATGCCTTGCTACAAGGTACAGGATAAGGAGCCAACTGTTCGTTATTTTTACTATTGTTTATTCCTACTATTGCTTACTTATTTTTGCTGATAAGTGGCTAAAAACTCCCGCATCTTTTCGGTCGTTGCTTTCAAATCATCCATATTCGGTAAATAAACGATTCGGAAATGATCTGGTTCTTGCCAATTAAATCCGCCCCCGTGCACTAATAGCACATGGTGCTCATGCAGAAAATCCAACACAAACTGTTCATCATTCTTAATATTGAAGCGTTTGACATCGATCTTAGGGAAAATATAAAATGCCGCTTTAGGTTTAACAGCTGATAAACCAGGAATGTCATTCAATGCTTGATAAATATACTCTCTTTGCTCATAGATCCTTCCTCCTGGAAGCAGCAGTTCATCCGAACTTTGATAGCCACCTAACGCCGTCTGAATGATCTGCTGAGAAAGAACATTTGAACAAAGCCTCATAGAGGAAAGCATATTCAAGCCCTCAATATAATCTTTAACGTTTCTCTTATCCCCGCTAAGGACCATCCAGCCAACCCGGAATCCGGCTACGCGATGTGATTTAGACAATCCACCAAGAGTCACAACAAAGCGATCCGGAGCTAATGTAGCGATTGGGACGTGAACATAATCATCCATTACTAACCGATCATAGATTTCGTCAGAAAAAATAATCAAGTCATGGTCGCGAGCCACATCAACAATTTGCTGCAATACTTCTTTTGGATAGACAGCACCTGTAGGATTATTAGGATTGATGATCACGATGGCTTTCGTTTTACTTGTGATTTTTGAACGAATATCTTCAATATCTGGGTTCCAGTCAGATTGTTCATCGCAAATGTAGTGTACAGGTTTTCCACCAGCTAAAGAGATCGATGCCGTCCATAAAGGATAATCAGGCATCGGCACCAACACTTCATCGCCATTATTGCATAGCCCTTGCATACACATGGTGATCAGTTCTGATACACCATTTCCGGTATAAATATCATTGATCGTCACATTTGGAAACTTTTGTAATTGATAATATTGCTCGATGGCTTTGCGGGCTGAAAAAATCCCTTTAGAATCAGAGTAGCCTTCAGACTCCCGCACATTCATAATCAAGTCACGGACGATCTCATTTGGCGCTTCAAAACCAAATGGGGCCGGATTACCTGTATTCAATTTCAAGATGCTGATGCCTTCTTCTTGCATCCGTTCTGCTTCTTCTAGGACTGGTCCCCGGACATCATAACTTACGCCTTCTAGTTTTGATGACTTTTCAAATTTTCTCATTCGAATTCTCCTTTGACAGTAGAATCAATGCAAATTACCTTGGTTCTAGTGATATTCTTTTTTAAAAGATTGCATTTATTATAGCAAAAAGTTTAGAAAAAAAACGGTCAAATTGACAGAACTTTACGACTTTTAAATAAATTCTTTTCTAAAAGAAACGAATGAACGCTCTTTTATTGCCTAGCCGTTCATTCGTTTTTGTTCAGTCATTCTCTGGAAAGAATTTTAAATAGCGTTCAGCTAATGCGAGATGGCCAATTGAAAATTCTGTAAAACCAGCTTCAATAAAGCGTTGCGGCAGCTGAGGATCACTGATTTCGATTAAATAGACCTGTTCTTGAAGATCGATTGTCAATGTTGTTAATTCGGGAAATGAAACCAAAAACTCTGGATCTTTTGCTTTTAAATAAATTGGTTCATCTATTAAAGAATTCTTTCCCAGGTATTCATGGATAATCTTGCCATCTTTCAAAAACAAAACGCGATCTGCATAACTATCCAAATTGGTCAAAATATGGGAAGCAATCAGGATCGATTTCTTTTTCTCCCGCAACCCTTTTAAAACGTTAGAAATCAATTCCACATTGGTCGGATCCAACCCATTCATGACTTCGTCCATCAACATATAGGGCGTGTCTGTCACGATCTGCATCGCAAAACACAGTCTTTGACGCATCCCCAACGAATAGGTTCCAACCGGCCGCTTGATATAGTCAGTCATTCTTAATTGATTCACGGTTTGATCAATCAGCGCTTCCTCTGATCGCCACATTCGTTGATAAAGTTTTAAATGTTCTAATCCGCTGAGATCATTATATAGATCGTTCTGATCAGGGAAAAAAGAGATTTTCTGGTGAGCTGCCATTTCTGACTTCTTGGACGTGTAAAGCTGTGTTTGATCGAGAAAGATCTCCCCACTAGTCGGCTGAACAAAATTCATCAATACATTGAGTAGTGTTGATTTTCCAGTACCGTTCGGCGCCACTAAGCCGACGATTTCTCCAGGATGAAAGGCCAACGTTAAATCATCCAAAACATTTCGTTTAAATGTCACAGTTACGTTTTTCATTGCTAACATTTCCAAACCTCCTAAACAAGCTTAAATTGCTTCTGCTGTACACGAACAAAAAGACCGATCTCGATCAGCAGCCACACTACACCAAAAAGCAGCACTCCTTTCGCAAGGACAAACTCAGAGGACCCAAAATAAAAACGGCTGAATCCTGAAAGGATCTGACCATAATTTTGATACAAATAGGCATCATTTGATTTATCCAAGAATGCACTAAACCAGCGTCTCTGAAAAATAAGTGGACTAATCAAGCCAAAACCAGCAAGAAAGAGATTGGCTAATTCTGAGCGCCAAAGTGTGCTCAGCAAAAGAATGCCTCGGATATAGATCAATTGCAGCACGATTCCTACCCCCATACACTGAAGTAAGAAAACTCCAACAGGGCGTGTATAAAAAACATCGGCAGAAGAAATAGGATAACGGGCATCAAAGGATGAAGACAAGATACTGACGGGTAGGTCCAATGAGCCAAAGCCGAATTGGCAGCCGACACCGATCCAAATCAAAACGAGTGTACTGATCATCATCAGTGTTGACACAATAAACAGTGCCGCTGTCTTCGCCCAAAGAATCTCATCTACCGTCACCGGCAAAGATAAGAATAAGCTTTTGTGTCGACGATCCTTGGTCAGACTATCGATTGCCAAAAAGATCGTCACGCCAAGAAAGAGAAACGGCAAGTAATTCGTAAATGCCCGCTGAACAGATTGGATACCCGTTTTTTGTTCCAACACATACTTGGAAAGCTTTTTGTTTGGTAATTGGCTGGCACTTTCCATCCATTTTGCAGTGGAGGCATAGCCGTATTTCCCATCATAAGCCGCATAATAGTTCTGATAAGTATAATAGTCAGGCGTGAAGAAAATTGTTTCATCATCGGTATATTGGAGACTCAGCTGATACCATTGGCTCGTTGCTTTGGCATACTTTTGCCAATCATTGGCAGCTAGGGAAGTTAATCGTAAGCTATCTGCTTGATTCCATGGCTCGAACATCGCTACTGCCATGGCGGCGGACCAATGATCTGAGGGATTTTCTGCTTGTTCATCCAAAAAGGATTGTCTAGTCAAATACCGCTGTTCAATTTCATTTTTGTCTATTCGCTCAATTGGCCGATAGGTGCGATCACGAAAACTGTATACGCCAGCAACGATTACTAACAAGCACCATAGCCCGATCGTTTTTTTACTTTTGATTAATTGCTGTAGTTCAAAGAGAAAATAATTTTTCATTATATGACTCCTTTCGCTAGCCAGTTTTTCTTATCTGCGATCAACAAGAAGGCGACCGCTCCCACCCCCCATAAGAAAAGAAGGATGAAAGCTGTCCCTAACCCGACTGTCGATTGCGATCTGACTGCAAACTCACCTGTGAGGATCTTTTGCAAATCAAAAACAGCAAAAGGGGAATATTTACTGAATGGTGTACTAGCTATTGTACCGAGACCATAGCAAAGACAAAGGAGAAAAAAAGAAACATAGCGATTTGGAATCAAAACATTGGCCACAAAGCCCAGTAATTCTGTCACAATAATCAAACTTGTCAAAAGCACGAGTACCAATAGAAAGTATTGCCAGAAAGGTACGGCATGCCAAGTATGATGATAATAGACAGCCGTTGGATAGTGCCAATCCCCCCATCGTCCGATCACCGACATGGCCGCAGTGATTCCTAGAAGCAACAGGCTGATCGTTGCCAGATGACCAATCATCTTTACCCCGACTTTACTGATCATCCTTATAGGGAAGACTTGTGGATAGGAATGGATCAGAGAAAAATGGCGCTTTTCTTCCAGCAAATTATCGCTAGCAAAAAATGCCAGGAATAAAAAGCCAAATCCCAATAACACTTGAATAGTCAACGCAACAGCAGTCTGCGCATTGTCAACAGTAAGAAAAGGAGCTTTTTCCTGTTCTTCTAATTGCGCTGCTACCACTTTATTTTGCTGCAATTGCCAGATCGATGGTAAAAAGGCTTTATCTGGTAAAGCGGTTTCCCATAATTGCAGCTGAATTGTTGCAATCTCTTCACTGGTCCGATTGAAACGAGGAAATTCTTCCATGATTAGATTCGAGGCTTGCCGATTAGATAATGTGTTGTTTGCCAGCAGCAGTTGATAGGTTTCTTGCTTGTCCTGAGATTCATTTGGATAATTCTGATAATTGTCTACAAGCCGTAATGCTTGCGCTTTTTGCATAGTGATTTCTGCCTGTACATTCACTGGTTCCATGAATGTAAGATAAAAAGCGAGCCCCACACCAATCAAGAACGCTGCCATCATCGTAAACAAAAAACGGCGCTGCCGAATCGATTTAGCCAGCAGATTTTTAAAGTAGTTCATTTATCAATCTCCTTAAAGCTCCAAAGTTATTTTCTCATTATACCAGATTCTGCCATTTAAATATTTTTTTTCAATAAAAAGCGAGAAAAATGCCCTTTTATAAATCCCTAAAATAGCATTGACAAACGTGAAGATAATCGGTAACATGTTTTTTAGACGTGATGGCTGCAATCAGCTGTCAGTCTACAAAAACAATAAGCAGACGTGGTGGAACGGCAGACACGCACGCTTGAGGGGCGTGTGAGCTTAGCTCGTGTGGGTTCAAATCCCATCGTCTGCATCGTACCGGCAAATTACTTCGGTAATTTGCTTTTTTTGTATTTCCAGTTCAATTAGTTGTATGCAATTGTTATTTATAAATCTATGACAAAAACACAACTAGGACGAAATTGCCGTCCTAGTTATGTGGTTTTGTCATTTTCGGTTATACTGTTTCTAAGTATTTCTTCTATTTGTCTATACGTTGAGTCAAACACATAGAAGATTGCATGGAAATTCTATCTTGATCAAAGGAGCGAGAACATGTCTGATGAACGATGGCTGCAATTGAGGAGACGCCGAAAAATCGAATTGTATCTTTGCTTGATCGTGGTTATGCCGATGGTCTACGGATTATGGTTCAATCTAATTTTTCTTATCAGATATACGACTTTACTTTTTTGCATTGCAGTACTCACGGCTCTCTATGAGTTGCTCAAACTTCTCTATGATAAAAGAAACCAAAAAAAGAAACTAGAGTCAGCAAATAATTGCTTTTCATTTAGACCGTCGTTAGTCAGGTCTCACTAATTAACAGCACTCGATTGACCAGTAAAAAAGAATGAACTTGTCTATAAAAAGACACAGACAACCGAGCTGTTTTGGTTTAAACATTGTTTGGTAAATACGTGCAGGACACTTTCTTGATCCTTTAGTATTTTTACACCATTCTCATCGATCTCCCCCTTAACATATACGTACGAATAAAATCATAAAAAAGGAGAAATAAGATGAAAAAAATCTGTTTCGTTTTGACTGCAAGTAATGGGCTCAGTTATACCACATTGTCACCAGCGTTCTTTTTTGCAGATTATTCTGAGCTTAAGAATTATTTCGCCAATGATTATGATGTCTCAATCAATTATTTCCGCGATAAAGACCAAGTGGATTATTTGGTTGTACCTGATCCATTTGTCCCGTTTGACAACGAAAATGATCTGCCGATCATCAATGTCCCAGCCAACTATTTTGTTACAAAAGACTATGAACAAATAAAAAACACACTAGCTGCGTTTTTTATTAACAATCCCTAACTATCCCAGTACAATAGCTACGGCTTTGAGCCAATCAATCGATTACAGGAGTTCATATTGAAAAATCAAATAAAGCTACATTATTACCCAAAAGTTTGGGCATCTTTACTCTATTTACTACTGATTTTTTTGGCACTATTTGCCTATTTATCAAAATATCTAGATATAACCTTTTTTACAGCGATTTACCCCGACTTTTATTTACACATTTCCAATTTCTCTATTAGCTTGATCATTGGTCTGCTAGGGTATTTTTGGTTATTGATGGGCGTCAAATTCACCTATACTCTCGGATTGACTATTTTCTTGCTGATTGCCAATTTATTAAGCGAAACGGTATTAGGCGTTATGAATACCCCCGATCCCCTAGACATGTTTTTTGGATTTGTTGGTACCCTGATTGCTGCTGTTCTACTGTGGGTGATCTCTAAATTTGGTCTCAAACTTGCAGCCGAAGAATCTCAGTAACTTTCTGCTTATGAATCTTTGGAAAAATAATTTGGTAACGAGACGCTTACTTGCTCTTTATCAAGCAAAAGGGGTTATTTTGACAACTAATGGCAGAATCAGCCTGTAAAAAGCAGCTTCTGCTCACTGACAGACGCTCGATCCATGCGCATGACGAAAGCTCTTTGCTCCTCAATTCTTTATGAGAAATTTTTTCAGATCTGTTTTCAGATTTCGATCACTAAAGTTAACGACCTAACGACCTACACTAGCAGCTACGCTGCTTTTTTGTTACTCTCTCTATCTTTCATGCGATTGAATAGGCATTTTAAAACTTATACTTATGATATAGTAATAAAAAAGAGACTAGGAGTTGATCGTATTGGATCCTTTTGAATCTGTTGCTGCAAGACTGACCGACTTGAACATTTCCTTTGAAGTGATCGAACACCCGCCTGCAAGTACAACTGCGGAAGCAGACAGCTTTATTGCTGGAATTGATGGGGTTCGAACAAAATCGATGTTTTTAACCAATAAAAAAAAGACCGCCTATTATCTCCTAATAATGGACGATCAAAAACGGCTTGATCTAAATCTGCTCAAAGAAATCACTGGTGAATCACGAGTCAAATTAGCTTCTCCTGATCTTTTGTGGAAAAAAATGCACTTACCACCTGGCGTTGTCTCCATATTTGGGCTCTTAAACAATCCAGAGCGAGATATTCAGATTTTCTTTGAGCGCGAAATCACTAAAAAACCACGAATGAGTTTCCATCCTAATACAAATACCAAGACGATCTTCCTTGCTACCAAGGATGTATTCAACTTTTTAACGGTCAATGGCTTTTCTTATCAGATCATAGATATCTCCTGATTTTCATGGGGTTGTGCTGGAATCAGTCCGCACAGCCCTGATACTTTTTACTGGCATCTATTTTGTCAAACCCGCCAGTCACCCCTCATCAATGTGCACAAAACTTGCTGCCCGGCAAACTATCATCTAAAAGGTATTTTTTGCTTCACATCCGCAACTGACTTTCAAAAACAAAAAAGGACCCGCTGACGGGTCCCCGCTTATTTTTTTGTCATTGATACTTTCATTAATTGATGTTTCCAGACGGATTGGACGCCATATAATCCAATCGCAAGAATACCAATCAATGCCAAGTAAGCAAATTTCGCCATTGGATCGATGCCATAATTAGTCATAAATGGGTCTTGAACAAATAGTACCAGCAAACTAGTTAAAATCAATGAAACCCATAGCGTATTCATCAGATGCCACCATTTCATGTTCCTGCACTCCTTTTTTGATATGCCAAGTATCTCATAAAGCCGATCTTTCCCCATCCGTCTTTAGATTGAAACTGCTATCAAGGATTCAAAAACATCAAAAGCTATCATTTTTACCTAGTATTCCATTTTGACTTGGATGCCATTTGGATCCAATAAAGCCAAACGCCTACTTGATTCAAGAGTAAGGGATACATTTTCCTTCTCAAGATGCGTGAGCAATGACTCAAAGGCTTCTTTGTCTGGGAGCACAAAGGTATAATAAGCCAATCCTAGATCATTGTCTGCCATAGGAGTCACACCTTTGCCCATCCAAGTATTCGAGCCAATATGGTGATGATAATCTCCTGCCGCAAAAAATTTTGCTTGGTTCCCAAAATTATTTTTTAAGCTCAGTCCTACGACTTGGGTATAAAAAGTTTCTGTCTGGGCTAAATCAGCAACTTTTAAATGAACATGTCCCACAATAGTGCCTGTGGGGAAACTTGATTGTTGGCTGTCTGCTGCTGCGACAACCCCCTCTGCATCCATTTCTTTTGTGATTCCAACAATTTCGCCATCTTCTCGAATATCCCATTCAGATTTTGGTTTATCACGATACACTTCAATCCCATTCCCCTCGGGATCTGTTAAGTACAATGCTTCGCTGTAGCCATGATCACTGGCGCCATCGATCGGTGCATTGCTTTGCAAATAATGGATCAATGTATTGCCTAAATCCTTGCGAGTTGGCAAAAGAAAAGCGACATGAAACAGTCCTGTCTTCCTTGTGAGAGGTAATGGATTTTCGACTTTGATCAATTCAAGCAGTATTTTCTCTGTCGTACCTAAGCGAGCTGTCTGCTGATTTTTTTCGATCAATGATAGTCCGATCACTTGAGTATAAAAAGCAATCATTTTTTCTAAGTTGGCTACTTTTAAGACAACTTTCCCAATTTGAGTCTGTTCATGAAGTTGAAATTCTGGAATAATCACCGTCATAGTTTCTGCTCCTTTTCTCATCTCGAATGGATGACTTGTTACTTTAATAATAACACTAACTTAAAGTAAGTAAAGAGATTTGCTTGACTAGCAGAATTCTTCATTTTTTTCCAAAATACGCATCCTTCTCCCAAAGCGATCGGTGGCTGTCTCAATTTGTTGATAGCCCAATTTTTCATACAAACCTGTCAGCTGAGTGACAATATAGTACGTATCAAAACCGATCTGATGCAAGCGTCGTTCTGCAGCAGATACCAATTGCTGACCAAGATGATTGCCGCGATAGCTGGGAGCAACATACACGGTCGCAATAAAAGGAGCGACTTGAAGAGGGACAATATCCTCTTTGACGATTGTACAAAATCCAGCTAATTGATTGTGGGCAACAGCCACAAAAACGCCTTCCCAGTCGTTATAGCTTCTCTGACGCATCTTATTTGCTACAAATGCAGCAGCTTTCCAATCAACGCTGGCAATTTGATCCGCATAAGTCAACCAGTTTGGTTGATCTTTTTGCAAAAATTTAATTTCCATTTCAAAACTCCTTCCTTATTAAAAACTAAGCAGCATTCGCATTATTTTACCACTTTCGGCTTGATAATTGTTTTTTCGGAAACCCTTTTTGGCGTAGTTGGCTTCTCTAATATAATAAGTTCTTATAAAGCACAGACGAGATAAAAACTGCTGGCAAGTCCCCTCCAGGCTGCCAGCAGTTTTTATCTCTTATTTACTTTCTGATCCATCAATACGCATCATTGTAGATTCAGAACTGTTGATTGTTATTGAGTATGTTGGTCCAGAGTGGTTTGTCCAATGAACTAAAATGTTTAAACACCGTACTTTCGCCATGTTTTCTCTCACCAAAGCCCCACATATCGATTGCTCCAACTGCATAGTCCTTAGCGATCAATGTTTCTAGAAAACTTTCTGGCTGCAACTAATGACTGCTACTGCGTAATTCTTCTATGCCAATAGAAAAACCGCCGCCATGAGAGTGGTTGAAAAGAATAAACGGCACTGGCTTTTTCTCATAAGGATAGGCAAAATAAGCCGACACTGGTTCTTGTTAATTGAGATCTAACAAAAACTTTTCGAGACAATCGTTTTCTCATAAAAGAACTTTCTTTCAAGAACTATTGCTTCCTTTCTCTCAAATGATCCAAACCTTTGCAACGTTTGCCGCTGTTTCACGAAAAACCACCATGAAGCACGAGAGGCTTACCATTTTCTTTAGAACGGTCAACTTCAATCCCTTGGCTATTCTCGATATGGAAGGCATTTTCAACATCGACTAATTCTAAACGGTCAAAATGGATATTTTTAGCACAGCCAATGTAGAATCCTTGACTAGTCATCTCTTCCATTCCAGTCATCATAGCTGGTTTTCCGGGTATGGGCTCTTTTGCCATGGAAATTGCTACTTCATGAAACGAGATATCTGAAATGAATTGTTCAGATAAACCATAAATAAAACCAGCAGCAGCATGAACATTTCGCGCGCTGATATTGGCAAAATGAATTCTCCTAAACTGAGGAGTCTCTTCAGAGATTGGGTAAGGATTTTTATCCCAAACATACTTTTCTTTTCCTTTAGGACCACAAAAATAATACAAATTCAGCGTAAATGGGCAAATCACATTGTCCATAATTAGGTTATTCACCCGAATATCCTCAATAATCCCGCCGCGTCCTCTACGAGATTTCAAACGAATGCCCCGATCGGTGTCTTGGAAAATACAATTCGAGATTGTCACATTACGAATGTCTCCGCTCATTTCACTTCCTAGAACGACCCCGCCATGACCATGGAGCATTTGACAGTTGCTGATCGTGATATTTTCACAGGAAACTCGTTCTTTTGTCTCTTCTGTTCCAGATTTAATGGCAATACAATCATCCCCTACATCGATCAAACAATTGCTGATACGAACATTCTTACAAGACTCCGGATCAATGCCATCAGTATTTGGCGAATCTGCAGGATTTTTGATCTTAATATTATCCACAGTGATGTCTTGGCATAAGATTGGATTGACTGTCCAGCTGGGAGAATTGACCAAACAAACATCTCGCAATGTGATTTGCTGACAGGAATCAAAACTAATCAGTTTTGGTCGCGGATATTCTAACTGCTATGGATGATTGCGAAAGATATCCCACCATTTCTGACCTTGACCATCTAACGTGCCAAAACCTGTGATTGCAATATTTTCGGCACCGTCGGCATAGATGCAAGAAGCATAGACATCCCGTTTCACCCCTTCCCAACGAGAAACCACCACTGGATACTCTTTGGGATCATCCGAGAATCGAAGAACAGCTCCCGGTTGTAGATGGAGTTCAACATTACTTTTTAACATCAGTGAACCTGTTGGATACATACCCGAGGCAAACGTCAACCTCCCTCCTCCTGCCTGATGAAGCTGATCGATATACTTTTGGATTGTTGCCGTCACTGACTTTTCATTTAAATAATCGTTGATGTCAATACTAATTTCCATTCTTTTCCCCTTCCTTCTTTAAAGATTCTATTAAAAGGCTAGTTTGCACAGCTGTGCAAATCCTTTAAAGCGATCTGAATTTTTTGATCGAGATTTCCTTTGACTTGCTGAACGAAATTTTGCTGATTTTGGACCAATGTTTTCTGAATATCCTTATACGTGCGATGATAAATGAAACTGCCAAACTCTATTATTAAAACGCTTCCAATTATAGAAACTGGAAGGAAAATGTTATAAAAAAAGGTTGAATGTTTCCGAATAGCCCTACCCTTTTCATGAGATTCCTCCTGTAATTACTGAAAGAATCATTTCTTAAGATATGTCCATTCTAGCATAAAAAATTTCGTGTGAATACAGGTTCAAAGAAAAAAAGTTAACGTGTGCATTATTGATATATTGACATTCCTCTCTTTAGGATATATGCTAAAACCAATGAGAAAGTCGAGGGATAAGTATGGTCACTATCAAAGATATTGCAAAAATCGCAGGCGTCTCCCATACCACGGTTTCAAGAGCGTTAAATGACAGCCCACTAATCAAGCCAGCCACAAAAAAGAAAATTGGTGACATTGCGCGTTCTTTAAATTATACGCCGAATGTCAATGCCAAAAGTCTGGTCAATCAGAGGTCGTATATTATTGGCCTTTACTTTTCTAATTTGTCGGCAGGTACATCGGATCGCTTTTTGGTTGAAGTGATCAAGGGAATCAATACCACCCTACCGCCAGAGTATCGCTTAGCGGTCCACGATATGACGACCCTCACCAGTCCAGTTGAGGACTTGCCAAGGATGGATGGCATCATCGTTATGAGTCAAAGCGATCAAGATGACACTTTCATCGAAGAAATCAGCCACTTAGATTTGCCGGTGGTCGTTCTCAATCGACAAATTGATAGACCATCATTTTTAAATGTCACAAGCAATGATGCGCAAGGCGTTTATCAAGCCATTGACTACGCGATTCAGTTAGGCTATAAGAAAGTTGCGATCATTGAAGGTAAGCCAACTTTTCGTTCCAGTATAGAGCGTAAGAAAGGCTTCATGCGGGCTCTTGCTGAGCACGGGCTAGCGTTTCCAACAGAATACGCTGTCACTGGAGACTATTCTATCGAGAGCGGTCGAAAATGTGCCCAACAATTACTTGAACTTGCAGAGCCGCCAGAAGTGATTTTCTGTTCCAACGACGACATGGCCATTGGCGCAATCAACACTTGTCTTGAATATGGTCTTGCAATCCCTGCCGATATCGCCATTATTGGATTTGACAATGTCCCGTTTTCAAAATATACGAATCCCCCGTTGACGACCATTAGCAAGCCCGTTTTTGAAATGAGTCAGCTTGGGGCACAACTGCTGCTAGATTCAATCAACGGCTCTGTTTCACAAAAACAATACCTTTTAGATACAGAACTAACAATCAGACACTCCCTCTAGCATTCGCTTCTTGAATGCTTTTGGCTGTTGCTTAAAAATGTTAACGTGTGCAAAAAATGGCAGACGTTCATTATAAATCAATGAATATTGGAGGTTACAATGAAAAAAATAACTGAAATGACTCATCCTACTCGCAAGTCGGAAAAAGTGATTCAATTCGGCGAAGGAAACTTTATGCGAGGCTTTTTTAACTGGCAGCTACAGCAGATGAATAATCAAGGTCTCTTCAATGGCAACGCTGTTGTGGTGCAACCAATTCAACAAGGTCTAGGTTCACTATTGGCAGAGCAGAATCATTTATATACCGTAATTTTAGAAGGATTAGTAGATGGCCGGCCTGTCCAAACTTCTGAGATCATCACGACGATTAGCCGCGTATTGAATCCTTATGAACAATGGCAAGATTATTTAGCTCTAGCTGAAATTAATGACTTGGACATCATTGTTTCCAATACGACTGAAGCAGGAATTGCCTTTGATCCTCAAGATAAACGGACAGATATGCCGCCAAAAAGTTTTCCGGCTAAATTAACTGCGCTGCTCTATCAACGATACCAAGCCGAAAAATCAGGTTACACGATCATTCCTTGTGAGTTGATCGATCGAAATGGAGAAAAATTAAAAGCGTGTATCCAACAATATTGCTCACTGTGGCAACTGGAGGACAGCTTTCATACCTGGTTAGAAAATGAAAACACTTTCTGCTGTAGTTTAGTCGACCGAATCGTTCCTGGCTACCCCCATTCAAAAGCTGAGGAGTTGAATCAATTACACGGGTATGAGGACCGTCTGATGGTCACTGCTGAACCATTCATGCTGTGGGTGATCGAAGATCCTTCACATACCGTGTCTCAGAAGCTGCCATTACCAGCCGCGGGGTTAAATGTTATCTTCACTGAAGACCTAACGCCCTACCGTGAACGAAAGGTGCATCTTTTAAATGGCCCTCATACAACAATGGTCCCTCTGGCCCTTCTAGCTGGTTTGGCAACGGTTGAAGAGGTGATGCTTGGAAATTTGTCAAGTATATTGCAGAAAATTTTTTTGAATTTTTTTCGACACTAAAAAAAGCCTAAAATCAAGGCTTTCCCTTGTTTTTAGACAGCACAAACTAGAGGTACCCCTTTTTCTTTTTAAAAAATTTGTACCTCTTTTTTTTAATTATGAAACAGATATTCATGCACTGGATTGATACTGATCTAATGCTGTACAAAAACCAAAAATCCGACGTGGACGAGTATTGATCAAATACACATAATGATCTAATTCTTCTTGTGTCACTTGCGCAATATCTTTTCCCTTTGGAACATATTCACGCAATAAACCATTCGTATTCTCATTTGTCCCACGCTGCCAAGAACAGTAGGGATCCGCAAAATAAACGGGTACCTGTAACTTTTCTTCTAACTCTTCATAATTTGAAAATTCTTTCCCATTATCTGCTGTTAATGAACAAACAACCTCATTTTTTAACATATCAAGTAATTGTTTTGTAACAGTCGCGGCTTTTCGATCAGGTGCGACTTGTGCCAGTAATTTACGAGAACAACGATCAACCACCGTCACAATTACTGAATTGGTTCCTTTCGGACCAACCATGGTATCAATCTCCCAATCGCCCAAGCGTTTTCTTTCTTCAATCTCTTTTGGTCGATCATGAATACTTCTGCCGCCTTTCATTCGATTCACTTCAGAAGATCGTTTAATCGGTTTACCTTTTCTTCGTAGCTGTAAAACAGAGCCGACTTTTCCATCACGAATATACCGATAGATGGAACAAAAACTAGGAAAACTCCGTTCCTGTTTCCGATAAACACCACTAATACTCATCGGCGACCAATTCAAAGACAACGACTGATTGATTTGTTCTTTTACTTCAGGTGTTAATTTCTCACACGTTTTTCTTGAAGAGAGTCGTTCCTCTGAAGCTGCTTGTGCATAGGCGGGTTCATATTGTCCATCTTCTTTTGAATTTCGTTTTACCTCTCGACCAATAGTAGAATCACTTCGACCTAACAAACGACCAATCTTTGAATAACTGAATCCTTGACTCAAATAATAAGCAATCGAATTACGCTCAAAATCGGTCAAATGTGTATATTTTTTCAAGAAAGCCTCCCCTTCTTTCTTTTTTTTAGAAAAGCATACCATAATGTGTCGTTTGATGGTATACTTGCACTAAAAAATGCTAGTAAAAGGAATGAAAATTTATGGAAAAAATCGAAAAAGGCATTGCAGATATTGAAAAAATACGTCGAATTTTAGCTGCACAAACAAGCAACCGAATTGCCCGAGAAACAGGAATCACAAAGTCAACCATAGAAAAATTAAAAAGTGGTGATCGAGCAGTTGAAAAGCTAAATCTTGCCTATGCAATTCGACTAACAGAATACGCTATCCAACAAAGTGCCCCTATTATTGAAATATGGGGGAGAAAACCCCGTAAAAAATAAGAAAGGTGAACGCTATTTATGAAACAAACACTTGAATATGTCGAAGAATTTTATCCAGTTTGTCAAAATCCAGATAATAAGCTGTCTAAATTCCATGTCCTAATAGCCTTTATTGCGAATAAAACGAAGTGCAGTTATACGCTACAACAGGATGTCGCACAATTACGCAGAAAAGAAAGACGAAAATTAGATCAACTTATCCAACATTGGCAAAACGAAATAGATAAAAAACCAAATGATCTATGTAATCTATCTATTCAACTCAAAAAATTAGAAAAAATATTAGCTGAAACTTATCCACCATCCGGTGAAATCATCCTTTACACAATTGGAATAGAAGGAACGTACCTATCTTATTTTAATGAAAAAATTTCTGAAACCTATTGGCCTGTAATATATAATGCTATACAATAACAAAAAAAGATCTATTCCCAAGTAACTTTGTGAGGAATAGATCCTTTTTTTTTGCAATTCCATAGTATTTCAACAATTAGTGTAAAGAAGAAATTCCACCTGCAATAAATGAACTATTGGAAAGATCTCTTCTTCTATCTATATCAATTTCTACTAACTTTTTCCAATAAGTCTCTGCTTCCGTAGTTAATTTTAATCCCTCAAACGCAAACATTAGATTTAAATCATTCACTACTTTTCCAATAATATTATTTAGCGCCAGACCCTCAGTTTCTTTTTTTGAACTTTCATTAATAGCTTCACTCAAAAGTGAAGTTACTTTATTCCTCAAATTTACTGTCATTAATTGATCCTGATTGATCCTGTCTTTTAAACCAATCAATAACGCTATTTTCTCTTTCTTATTCATTCTATTTCTCCATAAATCCAAATGATTAATAAAATCTGCCTGGATATTTGCAACGACCACCATTAAATCCTTGGACTGCACAATTTGTAATCTGATTGACTAAACCATTAGAAATATCCCCCCATTTTGCACGACAATTACCTACTGCTAAATGCCCATTTTTACACTCAATATTCGCAAGCCCTGGTGGTGTAGACCAAGAATCGGCCGAAACAGATTCACTAGTCACAAATAGTCCAACAACAATAACCCCTATACATGTAGCACCGTAAATTAGTAATCGGTTCATTTTTTCTACCTCCAAATTTCATATCTGTTTCTAATCAACTCAGGTAAATGGCTGTTCACAAAGCAAATTTTTCCCGATTGATCCATTGACTCCTTTCTGCCTTGTAACACCCTTCACAATTAGGATTGTGACACAAAAAATCCTAAAAAAACAGTCTATTCTTTTCACAATAGTTGGTGTAAAATATTAGTAATTGGTTATTTTTTATAATCTAACTTCCTTTAAAACACTATGTTTGTTTTAAATTATCATTTTTAATACGCACTTCTTACATAATACACTTTGATTGCATCGATCTTTTGTTCGACTACTTTTACTTGTAAAACTACAAAACGTGTAACATCATTCGCATGTTCTTCCCCAAAGAGTAAATACTGCGTTGGATCGTCTACATCTTGTGTCACCTGGTGAAGCTTCCCTGTTGTTTTCATTTCTACATGCGGGTCTACATCGATACTATTGTCTTTGATACAACGATCCGTCATATATTCCCGCACTGCTTGATTCCGTTTATACACATCGGTGAAATTGCTCCATTTTCTGGCAAAGTCTTTTAAAAAACTTTTTGTCGTCTCATCCATTTGTTCTGGCAATTCTTCTAATACACTATTTTGAGCACTTCTTTCTGTACTTTGAAACGTCTCTTTTGTTTCCTCTACTGCTCCAATCGTTTCTTCTGTCGTAGTTTTTTGTGTCGCTTGTTCTTCAGAAGAAAACCAGCCACAACCAGAAAGCCCAATCAAACACAAATAACTAACTACTAGCAACATTCCTTTTCTCACAACTTTATTCACCTACCTTTTTTATTTCACTTTGCGAACTAGACTTCGAATTTTGGTTTGATTGTACGTACGTTGGTACCGTGCCATAATCCGACCTTGCTCGGCATTTTGTTCTACTGTTGAGAAACTTTGTCCACCATTTGATACATCGGTGATAATGCCTGTATGTCCCCAAATACCAGGAGATAATGCTCCACCTGCTTGCCAGTTGATCACATCCCCTGCTTGGAGATCACTTGGTTTTGGATTCATAATGACTTGCCAACCATACGCCGCCCAATCGTAATCTTCACCAATATACATAGCGTAAGAATGTCCAGACCCCATTAATTGTGGGCCACCTAATTGTGATACATACCACGCTGTACCGCCATAACATTCCCCATTATTCATGGTTTGACCAATGACTCGATCTAAAATTTTTGCATTGCCCTTACTTTTGCCCGCAATCGCTGTGCTTTTTGTAGGTAACGTATTCCAATGCTTGATCGCAAAGTCGTCGTACTCGGTCAAATGATAGGATTTTATAATACTCATTGCGCCTTGATAGTAGGCACTGCCTTCAGTAATTCCTGCCGCCGCATAGCCTCCACGACCTAGAATCAATAAACAACTCCCAGGATCTTTATTGCCCACGCATTGATTAAAGTTGCTTTGACTCGCCACCATAAAGCCGTAATAGTCATAACAAGCTTTCAGGTTCGGAAACTTCATATAGAAGCCACCTTCAGAACCACCAATCCCCCGTGCAGAACCTTGTGGATAGGGACAACCAGGAAACCAGGTAATCCCAAAGAAGTTTGTATCGTTTCTTCCAGATTGTGATTGTCCATAAGCCGATTCATAACCTAATTGAGAAAGAATCACACTTGGTAATAACTGATACTTTACCGCTGCACCGACTGCTGCTTGCGCATGTTCATCTGTGATTGGACCACGTCCTTTAATCTCTGGAAAAATCGGCAATCCTTCGGTATATTCCCCATTAAAAGCGACAGCTAGACCTGTAGAACTTCCCATAGAAGAAACGTTCCCGCCAGCCATCACCACCACTAAAAAAACAAAACCGACCATCATTGCCCCACAAAAACCAATGATTTTTTTCATCAACGAATCGCCTCAATCGCATATTTTTCTTTCTCCATCTTGCGTAACGTCAATTCATAATTCATTGTCAACCGTAAATTTGTTTCCTGATCTTGATAAACCACTGCACATTGTACCTGCACTTGATCCTCTTTTAATGCAAATTGTGTATTTCTCAATTCCACAAAATGCATCGGTTGACGAATCGGCACAATATTTTTTCCATAATATTTCAACTCTTCTTGATCCGCTTGTGGATAGATCGTAAAAAAAGTTTGTAAAAATTTTTCTAATGCTTCTTGCTCCTCTGGTTTCACACTGGTTGTCTGAAAATCATCCTCTACCTCAACCATTGCTTTTTTGATATTACTTGCTAAAACAGGTAATTTTACAACCGAATACTGGTTTTCTTTTCGATACACTTCAATCATATAGGAACGTTCTTTCATTTGATTTTTTACCCCTAATACCACATGAAACGTCACACGATACGTATTTTTCTTTTCTTCTTGTTCCTCAATTTCCCAAATGGTTACATCTTTCACTTGAATGTCTTGTTTGAGTTCTTTGTCAAATTCATTATCCAAACGTACTCCTTCCGCAATATACCCTTTTAACACCTCCTCACGAGACAAATCCGATTGTTCTTGTACTGTAAAATAGACTGTCACAAAATTTTTGACATAATTTTCCAGACCAGATACATCTTTCAATTGTTTATCAATCACTTTTGTTTCATGAATCGTATGCACATCACGTGCAGTGAAATTGTTGTAAATACCAAAACCAACACTAAAGACTAAAAAACCCCAACCTAAAAGAAAAAAGAAACGCCGTTTACGCGCTCCTTTATAGCTTTCCTGTTTCCAACGTTTCTTTTCTTTTTTATCCCCCGATCGTTTTTCTTTTGTCTTTGCCTGTTTTCTTTTACCTAAATGCATCGTCCTCCTCCTTGTCTATCTCTTTCTAAACCTTTTTTCCTTTCTCTCCGAAGAATTTTTCGCATCATTCAAACGATCTTTCCCCTTCATTAACTGTCGATCAAAAACAAACGTCTTCGGACGAGAAACAGTCGCTGATTGTTTCATCGGTTTTTCTTCATATAACTCAGAACTTCTTGGTGTTTCCGATACGATCCGTTTTTCTTTTCCGCCTAAATGCGAAACCAATGGCTTATCCGATTGTTTCCTTTCCGTCGAACAAATCGCAGAAGCCCGTATTACTTGTGGCTTTCTTGCTTCTTTTTGTTCATTGATCGTTCCTTGTTTCAAACCGTTTCTCCTCAACGGTTGTTTCATCGAGTGCATTGCCGTTGCTTTCTTCTTCAATGCATCATTCAACACACGATCTTGTCTTGCATTTTGTGCCATTTGGCGTACAGTTTGCCGTTGCTTTTCTTTTTGATCATCCGATAACACTCCCTCACGAGCTTCATATAAATTTTGTTGCCGCTGTTGCGCCAATTGCCGACGTTGTCCTTGACGATTTTGTTCTTGTATTCGACCGGCTAAATAATCTTGACGCATTTCTCGACCTTTATATTTCGCATTTGTAGGCACATATTGAAGCGAACGTTTGACTTGATCCCATTTACCTGTGACATTTTTCGGCATTTCACTAATGGCAGAAACTTTCTTCCCTACACGTTCCATTAACGGTATCGTAGAAGAAGTTCCTGGACGTTTTATTCGTTTCGTTCCAAGTAATGCGGTACTTGCTATTGCCGCACCACCTAGCCCACCAGCCATTCCGCCTGCAATACGACGTGTAAATCCCCGGCTCAAACTACCTAAAAACATCCCACGAAGAAATCGGCCTGTTCGATCCGCTGCCCGGGTTTCAGTACCACCAATCCGCATAAATCCTAACAATTCATTGACACGCGTTGCCGCTGAGAACCATAAAGAAATCTGCAAAAAACTCGACCAAATATAGCCTTTCTCTTTGGTTAAAGCATTCAACTCATGACTGATTGAGAAAATAATCGTCAAAATTAATGTAATCCCCATTTTAGTAAACAACAACTGAAAGACTTTTTGTAAAGCTGTTCCTAATATACGACTTGAACCTGGAAACAAGGAGAAAATCATCGCCACTGGTAAAAAGCCTGCATATAACAAAAACAACACTTGTGAAGCAATTAATACAATCGTTAGAATGGCGACACTTAAACTAATGACAATGTTCGCAACCAAAACAAGAAAGACCATGCCAAAACGTAAATAGACTTTTTGAACAGACAAATTGCCATTGTTCTTATCCTCTACTTCTTTTTCAATCAATTCATTTCGTTTTTCATCTTCTGAATAAGGCGACTCTTTTAATAAAGCACCAATCCGGTCTTCTCCCACTTTTTCTGTGTCATTATCCCCAAATTGTAGAATTTTCCACGGTTCCTCAATTTGAAGGGAAAATAAATTTTCCCGAATCGCTTTCGTCGAAGACCCTCCTTTTGAATCCCCTAACGAAACATTTTTTGCAATGTCCAACATTTCTGTATTTATTTCTTGTTGCACCGTATTCACTTTATCTAAATACGATCTCGCATTCATGAAAAAAACTCCGCAACAAATAAATGTAAACAAGAACACCAAGGCTTGTTGGATTGCTTGTGTTGGGTGTTGCTTAACAACCGCTTGATAAACTACGGAACATCCTGCTAATGCAATCAATAAGCCCCCAAAAATAGGGACAAGACCGGTCGAAAGCATTCCACCTTTATCTATACCGGCAATCGTTTGAATCGTTTTTGCTAGAGAATCCACCATATCCGAAATAAAATCTAATTCAAACGCTTCTTGTACCACAAAACCTAAGAAATAACAAAGATACACATTTAACATCCAAAAAATATTTGTAATCGCAAATACCGCATAAATCACCGTTTCAGAAATGCCCTCGCCCCACTTCCACGGGAGCCAATTCCAAGACGTATCCACGTAAAAATCTAGGTTATAGTTGTCTAATGGGTATTTTTCGAAATTGTATAGCGCATCTTTCCCGCCTAAACTTTCTTTTACCCAACCAGCCGCTTCTGTTGGAGAAGGAAAACAAAGAAACAAAACCATTATTACAAGCAAAGAAAGCCAAATCATTTTTCGGCGCGTCAACCAAAACCATAATTTTTGTTTCATCTTTCCTCACTCCTTATTTTCTTCTGTTAATAATCCCACAACGTTCTCTTCTAGTTCCTCCTCGTCTTCCATCGGCGGACGTGTATCAAATGCTTGGAAAACATCTTCAAACCAATAATACACATAAAGAATTCCGGCATTTCCTTTAATATCCACAAACAAACACTGTCCATTTTCTAATGACATGATTTTCTGAATATTTTCTTCTGTCTCACTTACCCCACAAAAACGCAGTGCCTTTAATACTTCTTCACGATCATTCGAACGAAAAATAAATTTCAATCCAATATTGTTCTTTGTTTTTTCATCCCCTAAATCTGCGGTACTTTGTGTAGAGAAATCAATTCCGGCATTCATCGAACGTCCTGCACGAACCAGTTTATTTCCTAAAATTTTTCCTTGTGATACATTCAACCAAGCCCAGCTTTCATCTAGCCCAATCGCTTTATAAATTTTGCAATCTAGCTTAATAAAGTCTAATGCATACGTCGCTAAACACATCATAATGGCAATACTTAGAATTTCTGAAGAATTATAATCTTCCGCCGCAGTTTCACTATCCGGTAATGTTAAGTCTTGAACCAATGCCACGTTACACTTTGCATCAAAACTCAGTCCTTTGTCATTTGTCCCATCGCCAAATAGTAACCCCGCAATCGATAATTCCTTAAAACTTTCTAAGTGTTTTGCGAGTTTTTGTGCCATTGGATCTGCTTGTATCTTTAATGCTTCAATCACAAGCAATAATCCTTTTGGCCCCTCACTTTCTGACACCTCTTTTACTGCTTGGTGCAACAATGGAAACCGCTCTTCATCACGAATACTTACACCGGTTATATACGTCAAAATATCCAGCGCTAAACTTTCTTGATCTTTTTGTTTTTCCATGATTGAAAAAGGATCCAATAACCCAATGTTCTCTGCATCATTCGTAATATTGACAATTTTTAGATATGGTGCAAAAAACGGCAAATCTCTTCCCCAATACAAACGCTCCGATTTTGGATCGATACAAAATGCCAATGCGCCAAATAATACCGACCAAAACAATAATAAATTCTCTGTTAAGGACTTCCCACCACCAAGAGAACCGATCAGGGCTTTTGCCAATGCATTTGTCACCGAACCTTTGATCCCTTGTGCCGCTAACCATGGCTGAATAAAAACCGGTTTTTCCGTCTCGGCATTAAATCCAATCGGAATCCCGCAGCCATCACCTAATTGTTGTGTTGCACCAAAACCTAGGCTTGCCAGAAAATCAACACCAACAAATTGCCGATAATCTTCAATCGTTCGCTGCCCTGCTGGGAAACATTCATAATGCAAAAACAACTGAATATTGCAAGGAACCTCTAAATACATGCCATAATCTTCATAAAATGCGCGAACATCACTGACGCGCTTAATCATTTCATCTTTGGTTTGTCCCGCAACACGCGTCACAAACGAAACCTGGTACATATCTTCACGCGTTATTTCTAGATCTTCTTCTAAATCATTCGCCATCTCATAAGCTTCACGAACCATATTCCCAGCATCTCGACCAACAGAAGCGCCACTTTCATAAATATCATCCAAATCATTTTTCTTGTTTCGAACTTTTGATAAAGCCGAGCGATTATCCAATCGTTCAATATCAATCGAAACATCCGTAGGAAAATCCACATCTGATTGAATGTAGTACAACACTTCTGATTGAAACGGAAACACTAAATCCCGTGTCATGCGAGAAAGCGCTAAATATGACACATACTCCGTATCCATTCCTTGCATCAATACCAAATGATTTTTTTCTTCTTGTTTTCCCGCACTCGATAGATTCAAAGTATCATAATGATACAAATAGGTTTTCCCATCTTCTTGAAACGCATGAGAGACTGCCTCTACTTCTTCTAGTGATTGTTCTTTTTTTCCTTCTAAATGTTCGACTAAATACACTACATCTTGTGGTGTTGTTTTTCGCAAACGAAAATATTTTCCAATTCGATTAAACAACAACTTTTCTAAGCGTAAATAGCGTTCGATTTTCTCATTTGCAATTGTTTCAAACCCGCCAAATAAACCAACATTCGAACGGTGAAAAAAGTCTTTCCAACCTAGACGAACTTCTTGTAAAAAGCTCTTGTCTTCTTTTTCTTCCCCTTCTAATACCAATTCAAAACCAACATAAAAACGAACATTGCGAACATATTGCCCATGCATTTCTTCTAAAATTTCTTGAACCCCATCTAAATGTTGGTATGCCAATTCTTTTAGCGCCCCTTTGGACCGGACTAACTTCTTAGATGCTTCAATCGATTTTTCGATCCGTTCTTCATCTGTACAAAAATAAGCCCGCATATGTGGCACACGACTTTGACGATACAAACGCATCAAATTTTGTTGAATTTGAAACGCTTGATCTTCTCCGACAAAACTATAAGAATAAGCAGGAAATTCGTAATAGGCATAGACGCGATCGTCGATCGTAAAAATCAAGTTTTCTTCCAAATACTTAAACGGTACCTTCGGCACTACTTTCGGTAATTTCATTCTTCATCCCTCCATAACGAACCACACACGTGATTTTTTCATTGATCGCCTTTTTCTCAGGTGCTTTGGCAAATTGTCCATGAAATGAATGTTTTGGACGGAAACAAAATAATAAGAAAGAAGCCAAATAATTATATGGCTTCCTTCCTTGAAATTGTTTCCGCGTCATCAAAAAAGCAAATAACCATGGACAAAACACTTGACGAGTAATCGTATGTTCCATCATAAAAGGCGGAATACGAAAAAGACCTAACCCAAAACCAATCACAAACCAAATCCCGAACGTTTGTGTTACCGGTCGGGGAAGTGCCACGCCTTCCCAAAGCTTATAGAACACACGTTCCACGTTCCAAATCTTCGTCCAGTTGCGTATTCTTTCCATTTCTTACCGCCCCCAGGATTTCATTCGTTCCAAAATCCAGTTGAATACGCCAGACGTATCTCCAACTAACCAAACCGCTACTGCCAGCACAAGAATTAATGGAATGGCTTTGCTTGCTTTCCTTTCAAAAGCAATATAAGCCGCACCACCAAGCATTGCTAACATGATCAAATACTTAAAATCCCCGACAAAATCTGTAAATACATTCTGAAAAAAGTTCATTATTTTTCCCTCCTATGAAAGTACTCGTTCTACTGGTTGACAAAACACTACTTGCGTCGGACGAGACATTGAGAATTTGATCCGATATTCCTCGTCATGCAAGCTAACAATACAATCCCCAGAATCATTTTCTAAAAAATACATAAATGCATTCGCTTAACAACCAAACTTCTTACAAATTGCTCGTTTTTGCGCTTGTTGAGTAAAAAAACTTCCGCCTTCATAACGAAACCCTAAATAAAACCCAATCATCATACCTAGTAACAAATGAAACAATGCCATACCTCCTTTTCATTTCCCTTTCTTTTCTTGTAACTGCCTCACTTGTTTTTCTACTTTGCGATACATGACTTGAACTGGAACATGAACCATCATCATTCGATAATTGAAGGTTTCTCCCGTCTTTTTGTCATAACGCATCGAATACACATCATAGAAAAACTTTCCTCTTTTCGGTTCATAATTGCCTTCAATGACCCATGAAACGTTAGGGAGGCAGTTCCAATACATACAACTGATAATGTCCCGTTGACAACGGATAAAAGCCTAACGCTTTTAGTCGATCCGCTACCGTTATAAACATGTTCGAAATCCTCCTTATACAAATAAAAGAAGCCTATAATCCTTAGATTACAGACTTCTTATTTCTCGCTTCTTCAACCGGAACATGTATTTTTCGAATATAATAATCAATCACTTCTTTGTCTGGTAAACGATAATACCAACAATCCTCATCTGAACAATCACAAATATACCCACGTTCAAATAGCTCATTTTCGAATGTGCTACGATAACGAGAGATCACATTCAGATTATACTCAATTCTTCCGTAACAATTTCGTTCACCTAATACATAATAGTCTATCATCCCTCACCCCTTTCCTTTTGTTCTTTTTTCCATTTCTCAAAAACCTCTCTATTCAAAGTTTTTGCCAAAGAATAGGTTTCAAATCTTTTGAACAATCTTTTCTCAAATTCATTTTTCGGTTTAGGGTTATATCTCAGCTGCTTTTTATTCATTAAACCAACCGCCTTTACTTTTTGATAAGTTATCTATAATTTATCAAAATAACATTCGTCATAAAAGCTGTTTACTATTCAATCTCTAACTTACAAATAAAAATATCATTTTATTAGACATTTTTAGCCGATATTTCCAACAAATTCCATCCACATACTCGCAAAGATAGCTAGCTAACATAAATAACTCTCTAATAATTGTCGATTACAAGCGACACTATCTACTATCCATTCAATCATGCCATGCTCGTAGCACTATTCTAGAATATAACATTCAAGTTGTGGCTCCTTTTTCTACATTTTTATTTTCCCTCTTTTCTTCCACTCGCTCAAAATTAAATGTGCCTTTTATTTGTCGATAGCATGCCCCGCAATGGTTGCATTCCCAAACAAACGTCTCTTGAAAATGCGGAGCTCCGCAAGGCAATCGTTTAAAATGCACGATATGTTTTGCCAACTCACCACAATCACATGCCACATACGTCGGCGGCCAACTCGCATAATAAAGTGTTTCAAACGGCACATGATAGCTATTATAACAGCGACGATTAGTTACTATAGACATATTTTTTTCACTCCTCTTTTTCCCCTTATCGTTTCGCATGTTCATTCACCTTATGACTCCTCAATTTTCTCTAACAACGCTTGTTTTATGATTCAGTCGCCTAAGCGCCTGAATTTGAGTGACTTCCCCACCATGAACTGAATCAAGAGATTCTGTTGTCAAAGAAACGAAACCTCAGAAGTCTTTCTAATTCATGCATCAGTCATTTGGCTAGGATAACCTAAACCACAACCTGCCTGCTTCCAAGGGTAAATAGTATCAGCGTCAAAATTTTTCTTAAAATTTTGAACCAAAAATGTAAAAAATAGAAACCCACGATTTTTTTCATTTTCTCGCTGCCCCTTTCCAGCAGTCAGAACATGGTTTCAAGCCGGTTATGCCAAACGACCGACGCACGAAAAGAAAAACTATTCTGAATTTTCACTTTTGTTCTTTGACAACAGAATCCTTTTTTCTTGATCTCTCAGCTAACTATGAAAGTCACTCAAATCATGGCCTTAGGGGCTTTGCCCCTAACACCCCAGCCAACTCACTCCACCGAAAAGGTTGGAGGGGGAGGCGCAACTCTCAAAGAAAACAAAAAATTTTTAATTTTAGGAGGAATAATCATGACCACACAAACAAAAAACACCCCTTATCAAGTTGGAGACATCTTTTATAGCTCATGGGGCTATGAACAGACGAATGTTACCTTTTGGCAGATCGTGAAATTAACGGAAAAAACGGCTTGGTTCAGACCTGTTAAGAAACAAACGATAGACATTCATACCTCAATGAGTGGGACTACTGCTCCGATACAAAATGAATTTATTGATTACCCGCTCGCAAAAACAAAAGACAGTATCGTTAGAAAACGAATCAACCCGAATCATCCAAATGAACTCTATGGCAATCGTAGTTGGGATACCTTTTACCGTTATGATGGGAAACCTGTTTATGAAAGTAGTTACTACTAAGAGGGATTTTTCCCTCTTAGTTCAAAACAAAAATAAAAAAACAAAGGAGTAATTGCAATGACAAACACAAATTCCATTCCTATTGTGGATTGTTACGACCGGAATACCAATGACTATTTAGGCTCGTTTGAACAAACAGATGAAAACATCATCAATTATATTGCTGGACAAAGTCCTTTTCAATCGATTTATTTAGTAGAACAGCGAACAGATACACTCATTTTAACCACCATCGGGAACTTTTTAGATCAAGTCCCTAATCAACAATGGCTACAACAAATCTTACCGCTACTTATTGCAAAACAAACAGGAGAAATTCCAATTGAATCAGTTCCCATATTTTCTTAAATCATTCACTATTACGTACTCAAGGGAAAACTTCTTCCCTTGAGAGAAAGGAGAACACTTTATGTTTACAGATCTTACCCCGTTTGGGGAACCTATTCAAAAAGACGAATTTGTGCAACACTACATGGAATTATTCGAAGGAGCAATTAAAAAAATGTATGCCATTGATACTTTCTATACAAAAGAGCGTCAATACCTAAAAGCAGAACAACAAAAAATCACTTTGCTTTATGAACAATTTGAAGCAACTTACCAAAGAGAACCAGACTATCGCTATCTTTCCCAATGTTTAACACAAAACATTCTTAAAAAAGAACATCTTTTTGCGACACATGAAAAAAACCTTATGTCTGCCGAACACTTTGCGACTATCTACACCGATCAACTAAAACAGCAACAAATTTGTACATTCGAACAATTCAGGCATGATACTTTTTATATTCTAGAACGGGAACACTATCGCGCGATCACACGTTACAACGAACAAAATCAAGCCATTGAAGGTTATCCCGAATTACAAATTCAAAATAATCGTTTCATGCAACAACAATTACTCAAACAGCTGACTAATGAATTCCATGAACAATATCAAGCCTATCAAAGATAAACCACTTTTTTTCAACGATAGGCTTGATCATCCTAGACAATCTTTCCCATACAATAAACTTTCTAAAGATATCCCCATCATTCCTGATAAAATCATAGATATCTCAATTGACGGAATTTCTTTTCATCCGAAATCAAACCTTACTTGAAACCAATGGATAATTACTTGTAATTGATCTACTACAAAATCCAATACATTCACAATCAATTCACTTGGTTTTGACATTCCACTACCTGATAAAACAACCGTAGATAACACAAACACAATGCCTAAAATCACTAATATTCGCAAAACACTCCAGCCTACTTCTAATAAAAAACGAATCATTCTCTCACTCTCCTTCCCTACAGCGTCAACAACCACAAAATAAAAAGAATACATACAAGCATTCCTAAAAAAAATTCAATGATATACCAAAGAACACGAAAAAAGAGCATTTTTTTCACTCCCTTTTATCTTCCCTCTTTTACTTCCACTTTGAATGCATTGTCTTTTCCTTGTTCAACAGTAAATACACGATTATCGTTCGTTAATCCTTTCGCTGTTGTTTGTTTTACTTCCAATCGATAAAACGATACTTTATTTTCCTTTAACGCTTGAATCATCTGACTGTAAACAATTCCCGTTATTTTTTGATACTGTAGCTGTTTGACTTGGCCATCTACAAATGTTCCTCTCAAATAGGCTTGATCCTGACCGTCAATACTGGTATGCACATCAAATTGAATCTCACCCGATGCATTTACTCGTTGAATTATTACATCAGCCAACAAATCTCCTGACACATTTTCTTTCAATACAAAATTTTTATCAATTAATGCTTGTTCAATTTGATCTTGATAGGCACATACTTGGTTGTAAGCCACAAAACAAGTACGTCCTACAAAAACAATGTAACCTATCGTAATGAATCCACTTACTACTAACCAACGTACAATTTTCTCTTCTCCTGCCATCCAACCACTAAAACATCCAAAAAAACAAGAAAGAGGAATCAAAAATACAATCAAATAAAGAAAAAACATCCAAAAACCAGTATTTATCAATCCTCTTACGACAATATCAAACAACCTTCCCCCTCCTCCTTTAATTTCTTTTCTAATATTCTTTGTAAATCAGGTATATCTTGATGGATAAATCGCCAAACATCCAATTTTCGATAACCACGTCTGTTTACTCGGTGAACCAAATAATGCCTCATTTTTACAAATTTTAACCAATCGCATTCCGTAAACGAATAACGAAAAAAATCACTTAAACGCAATCCTAAAATCTCACCAATTTCTATACAAGACATTTGAATCGATCGCCGATAATCGCTATCCTCTTGAAAAACAAGCGGATTATCACCAAAACGTTGGATTGTTTGTTGGATCTCTTGACAACACCGAATCACTTCTTCTACATAATGTTTATCTTGTCCTCCAATTGTTTTCCTCCCTTTTTTCTTATAACAAATAATCGATCGCTTGTGGATTTTCTTGAATGTATTCACAAACCGACCGCACCTCATCTTCTATAATTTTTTCATCCTGTTCACGCAATTCTGTCACACCTAAAATCTCATCTAATCGATTAAGACCTAATGTCTCATCTACAATTTTTACAATTTTTATCGAGCGTGCCGCCTGTGTTTTCAAATAAGCCAATTTACGATTATAATTCGGTTTTTCCGGTTTCAACGTTAACGGTACTTTTTCTACTCCTTGAATCAATTTTGCCCAAGATGCCCATATTCGATTATCTTTTCCGTTTTCTCTTGATTTTTCCAAAACCATTAATTGATTCGCTAAAACACCAACAACTAACGAGGAAAAATCATTCGTCCGTAAATATTGATCCAAAAACCGCTCTGCTTTTTTGTTTTTCATACGAATTTCGTAACGATTTTTTATCTCTACCTCTTCTAGTGGAATCCCTTGTTTTTTCGCAATTTCATAATTCTTTTGATAAAAACAAAAATGCATAAGGCTCTGTGGACTACCTAGATAAATCGATAAACCACCGCTTGCATCTTCTAACATACTTTTTTCTTCTTGTGATCGCCAGGTTTGAAACCCCGAAATAAATTCATTTCGACTCAACTTTCTGGCCAATTCATGAAGCGAAAAGATCTCTTCGAGATCATCAACCGCTATATCTAATCGACGAGGCGTGCCTTCAAATTCTTGACAGCGAAAAAAGAATTCTTTCCACGAATCACTTCGTTCATCTAAGACACTTTCATAATGACGACAGCCTTGACCAGACAATTCGATCAAACAACCTCGTTCATCGCCTTTCTTGGAATTCAACACACGAATCATCCCTTTTTGATACATTTCAACATAGCCAAACAACTTTGTATCAGCATAATAAAATGAAGTAAACTCCATCCCTAATATATCTTCTATCACTTTTTTAGGATCATTCGTCGGAATTCGAATTCGAATATAATCAAATTTCACTTCTAACCACCCGTTTCCAACAGAAAATTTCGAATAGAAATCTAATAATTGTTGTTCCAGTTCTTCTGAACAACTTCGTTGTCCATTTTCTATCTTAGACAAAAACGTCCGATCAATCCCTAAGGTATTCGCCACAATCTTTTGGCTCAAATTCCGACTTAAACGCACACTTTTTAGATGTTCCGGTGACATAAAATCCCTTCTTTCTTGTTTGTCACATCAAACATTTCAATAACAAACGTTATGTGACAAGTTAAATTTTTCAGAAATGTTATGATACCAACGTTCAACCGACCTCAGACAGCAAGTTGAAAAGTTTTTCAACCCCCCTGTTAGAATATGGGGGTTTTAGGCGTGCGCTCCGCGCACGCCACCATCTTTGCACACTGCTCCTCAGAGCTTCCGCTAACGCTACGACGCCTTCGCGCCGTTTCCGCTCTGAGGCTGGTGTGCAACTCTGGTGATATGCGCGGAGCATAGCCCCCATATTCTAACGGGGAATCATTCGCTCTGGAGGTAGAGTTGAACACATAATCATATCATCGGCTTTTAAATATAACTCTTGTTTTGAATAGTATTTGACAAAAGAATAAGAGAGATTGATAAACCAACCATAAAAAAATGGGCATTCTATCGTCTTTTCCGGCAATTCGGGTACTACGGGATCTTGTACCTTTATCTGCACTAAAAAGCCCTCGTAAGCTCCTTCAAGAACCGTTACCAGACAGGCATAGCCAATTATTTCACTCGTTGGGACTTTCCTGGATCTACCAAACGCATCATTTAATCGCTTATAACGATAAACTGGTTTAATTTCTTCCAAGATAAAACAATCCCCAAACAAAGCCGTCAATTTTAAATCATTCATCGTAACATGTCTTCGATACTTTGCAGGTATTTCCTCCATTACTTCTCACCCCCTTCAAATCGTAAAATCATTAATTGATCAGACAATTGTCGAAATTCAGCAAAAAAATTAAATTCTGTTACATCTACATAAGGTGCATAAAATTCACGAACCTGTTCAGTCCCTGGATCAATATACCCACGTCCTCTAACGGGTTTATTAAACAATGACTTTAATGTATTCTCGTACATCATCTTATAACCGGCTTTCGATACTTTCCCTAGAGTGACGCGCAATCCAAAATTATCTCGAATTGCCCCCTCTAAATATTTCGTATCCGGACGTTGTGTACCCACCAACAAAAATACACCACATTGTCGTCCCATTAATGCAATACGATTCAAACAATTCATCGCTTTTTTCTTTTCATTTATTCCTAACGAAGCATAATACGCCGCCCATTCATCCACCACTAAAAAATGTGGCTTTAACCCAAAATGCGTATAATCATACCCCAATTCAAATTCAGAAGATTCTCTTAATTTCTTATAACGTTTTTCTGTTATGTCCGATACATTCAATAAACATTCTAAGATACCACCACCATAGAACACATGCCCCTTAAAAATCGGTAATGCCTCTAATCTTGCTAAATCTGAACGTTTTGGATCACAAATATCTATCGTCGCAAATGGTAATAACGCATAAATTAAAGTCATCAAAAAATACGTCTTACCTCCACCAGTTCCTCCAATTACTAACCCATGAGGGGATTTATTATATGCCCAACGTACATTTTTCATTAAAGTGATTACACCATCTTTAACGGTGACATCTCGAACATTGATCCGATTTTTTTCCACATCATACATAAACGTATAACACACATAATTCTTTTCCCGTTGTTCTTCCACAAGATCACAGAAAAACGCTTCTTCTAATTCCCCCGCTAAATTGTTAAACCGTTCGTGAAAAGGTCCTAAATCTAACGGCAAACGCACATAAATTAATCCATCTTTATAGTGATAAAAAATTTTGGGGTAATACACAACCTTTCGGCGGCCATTCTTTTGTACTTTTTCAATAATTAATCGACGGCTTTGGATCATCTCTGCTAGTTTTCCTTTATGTACCAAACGTTGGTATACGTTGTAACAAAAGAAATACAAACAAGCATAGGCAAACGCTCCCGCTAATAAGAAGCTAACCACCACATAACCACCAATTGCCCACCAAGACCATTGCCATAGAATTGATGAAAATAAAATAACTATTCCTACCATCAATAAAAGAACTGGTAGCATCAAATAAAAAATAAATCGTTGAGAAGCATATATATGCCTACTATGAATTCGTACTCCTTTGTATTGAAACAACTAATTACCACCTTTATTTTCTTTGTATCCATTCTTTGTTTTTCTCAATAAGTGCTAGATTTTCTACCAGCTTTTGTATCGGTTCTTGAATTTTTTTCAGTACTTTTTCTGCTTTGAATACTGTCCGTAGAATTTCTTTTGATTTATCTATCTCTTCTAAAATCGTTGGAACGTCAGCGGTCATGATTTCTTTTTCCGTTCCAAATAATTCAATAGGTGAAACTTCTAATACAGAAGCAATTTTGTCTAATGTTTCAAAAGTAGGATACCTATTTCCTCGCTCAATATTTGAAATAGATTGTTTTTTCAAACCTACTTTTTCAGCTAGTTGCTCTTGTGATAAATTTTTATTTTTTCGTAGTTTTACAATGTTTTTTCCAAAGTTTTCTATCATAAGAAAACACCTCCTCAGTAAAAAAGAGCAGTCATCTGACTACTCTTTTTTCGGTCCTTCCTTTCCAAATGATCCATTTCCTTTATCTTGTACCGGTGGTGTTCCTGGCATTGATTGAAATACATTTTTCCCAGTTTTCTTATATCCTGTCGCCGTTACTTTTATGTCACTATTGACATAGGCGCTCGTTGCTTGACGGTCAATCGATGACCAAAAACGAAACTCAACGCCTTCCAATTCAATAATATCCCCATTTTTTAAATCCTCAATCCTTACTTCCGGAGGGAAATTCACAATAAAAATTGTTTCTTGTGCAGCACTTGAACATTCCACCGGCCGCTCTTTGATTTCACCCGTACTTTCATTTCCATCATAGTCCATACGGACTCGTTTTGTTTTTACAAAAAAGACTTCTCCTAATGTTTCTTTTGGTAATCCTGGTACCAAACCTTGATCAAATTCTAATGCCATTATTGTTGTCCTCCTTTTACTTCTACACGATCCGCTAACAAATAAAAATTATCGTTAATGATTCGATTAACTTCTCCATTTCGTCCTAAATTTTGTGAATTTGGCGCAAAAGACACACGTGGATTTGCCAATAATACCTCCGCATTATAACGCATGGCTTTTGGTGCACCACCCGAAGGAACACGTACCTCAATCATGCCCATTTTCTCAGAATTCATTTGAAAAATTTCTGTTTCCACTCGTGAAACTGCTCCTCGATTATTTCTAGGACCATCTGAACGTATATGACTTTGATTCCATACTTTTCCTAAGACTTCTTTTTGATCAATTACTACATAACTTAATCCCATAATTATTTTTCTCCTTCCATCTCTTCTAAATTCTTTTTCTTTTATAGCCAAAAAATCCAGCAATACTTGTTAAAATCATACCTAAAACAGAAAATACCGCATGGATTTCTTCACCGGTTTTTGGTAAAACCTTCGTTTTTCCATCTGCTGTTTTGACTTCAATATTTCCACTAGGGAGTTTTTTCACAGGAATGGATGGATCCTCTACTAAATTCCCTTGCGCATCTTGTATCAATGGTACCCCATCTTTTACCCCAACAATCGTTTGCCCAGTTGCGGTTCTTAATGGCGTGGTTGGTGTTGGCACGTGACTAATTTCTTTGATATTACTTGTCACAATCGGTACACTGGCTCCTTGAGCAGCATCCGTTATAATTTTTCCAGACGAATCTATCGACACATTCACTTCTTTTGCCGGACCTGTTGGTTTATCTTTATTTGGTTTTGTTTCTTTGTCTTCATTTGGCTTTTCTATTGGTCGCTCTTCTGTCGGTTGTTCTGACTTTTCACTGATAGAAGGCGTTGTTGGTTGTTCAACCGTAGAAGAATTCATTGAACTATCCGACGTTTCTGTTGTCCCTGTTGTTTCCGTCGATGCTGCCCCAGAATCTATCGAGGGAATAGGAACTTTTTCCCCGTCTCCAGACAACTCAATCGGAGGTGTCACAGGAACCTCTGACGTATCCGGTATTTTTGTTTCACTTGTCCCAGGATCTACTGGAACCGTTGGTCGTTCCTCACCAGTATCAGGTACCTCCGGTACTGGTATCGGTACTTCTGTCTCTTCCGAAATTAAAGGCGCCATCGGTGTTTCTTCATCTGCAAAAGCAATCATACCATTGGTAAAAAACAACGTACTAAATAAAGGAATCATCAAATATTTCTTCAATTTCTTTTCTTCTCCTTTCATTTACTCTTTTTCTATTCATATTCTTCCCCTTCTTTCTAAAAACCAAACAAGCGGCTAGTTGCCTAACCGCTTGTTCGTTCTTTTTAGTCTTTGACCTTGTATAATTCATAACCAATCAATCCTGCCGCAAGGACAAAGATCATACCAATCATGATCCATAACCCATTGTCTTCAGAGCCTGTTTTTGGCAACATAGGTGCCATTGCAGCTTGTTTCACTTCTTTTACAGGTTGTGGTTCGTTTGGTTTTACTGGTTGCGGTGGTTTTGGTGCCTCCACAAATTGAACCGTTTGATCTTTGTTTGTTAGATCGACGTTATGTTTTGCGACTTCTTCAAACGTTTCTTTTTCATCTTCTGTTTTCGCTTGCAGCCATTCCGCAAAACTCAATCCTTTTCCTGCAAGATTGCGACCGTCAACGATGAATTCAAATAAGAATTCCATCATTTCTTTATCAGCCATAAAGACTTTTTCCGCATGTGTGCCTTCAAATGGCGTACCGTCTGGTGTTAAGTAGCCTTGAACGATCAACTTGTAGATTTGACCAATTGCTAGACCGTCTACTTTAACCCATTCCAACACGGTTTGATTTGGTAAAGCTAAGATCTCTTTTCCACCATTTGCATTGGTAGCTTTTGTCGTAATGGTTGGATTGGCCACTTTAATGGTTTGGTCTTTATCGGTAATGTCCGCATGCGTTGCTAATAATACACCGTCTCTGAAGAGATCTTCAAAGACTACGACTTCTTTGCCTCGTAACGCACGGGCGTCTAAGATAAAGTCTAAGTTGACTGTACCGTCGGTACGTTCTGCCACAAACGTTAACGTACTTGTGATTTCTTTGCCATCCACTAAGACTGGTTTTTCGCTTTCTTTATCCATTAGCACACCACTGACGGTGTAGGTCTTTCCAACGATCAAATCGTGATACTTCACAGCGTCGGTAATCGTGACTTTCGTTAATGGATTGACTGCTTTTAATCCCGTTGGTTTATGCGTAGCGGTGGTACGAACACTTGGGTTCGTTACCCGTACCGTTTGGCCTTTGTCATTGATATCTTTGTGGTTTGCCAGTTCTTCGTCATTTCTAAAAAGACTTTCAAACACAACAATTTCACGACCATTCAAGCCCGTTAGATCAAAAGTAAATGGCACGATCACCGTTTCATTTTTTGCTTTGGCAATAAAGCCAACCGCACTTTCTACCGGTTGACCATGAACAAGTAAGACTTCACCGGTTGCTTTGTCCATTAAGATCCCTTTGACCAAGTAAGCTTTTCCTGGAAGGATTTCTTTGATTTCAACGGTATCGTTTAAGGTAAACAGCCCCGTTGGGTCTGCGACCGTTAAGCCATCTTCAAAAACAGCTGTCGTATGAACGCTTGGATTGTTTACTTTCACACTTTGGGCTTCATCAGTAATGTCTTCATGTGCCGCAACTTCAATGCCATCACGGAAAAGTTTTTCAAAAACAACGATCGTTTGACCTTTCAGAACACTAGCATTAACCACAAATTCAAGATCTTTTGTACCATTGGCTTTGTCTGCAATAAAGGTCAAGGTACTTGTGATTTCTTTGCCATCTTGTAAGATTGGCGCATTCGTTGCCTTGTTCATCAATACTCCTGAAATGGTGTATTCTTTGCCGACAAACAGGTTGGTATAAGAAACACTATCTTTAATGACGATCGTTTCTAATGGATCAACCATTTTTTCACCATCGGCTTTATTTGACGCTTGTGTTTCTAGTTTTGGTGGAATCAAGTAATTACGTACAGAAACCACTAACGTTTCCCCATCATCTGGCGCATTTTGTTTGAATGCAACAGTGAATGCTTGTTTATCTGTATTTGATTGGAAGCTTTCTAATGGTGCATTTTCCAAGAAGTAATAGTCATCGGCAACTAGACCTTTCACTAAAATTTCCCCGTTTTGATCAGTGGTATATTCACCAATTGCTTGATCTTTACCGTTATACAAGGTAAAGTTCACACCTGCAAGTGGCGTTTTCTTCTTATTCCATTCTTCATACTTGAATAATTTTACGTTTTTCCGTGCTTGACGGTTCGCAAAATGGATCACTTTAATCGGTTCTGTATCATTGGTAATCGAGAACACCAATGGGTTTTGATTCAAAACGTAATTTACGGGCGCTTTGATTTCTTCCAAACGATAACGATCTTTTCCATAAGTAAGTGTACCGTTAGTTAAGAAAAAGCCTTTTTCATTGGTTTTAAAGATATCCGTTGTTTCTGTATCATTTGGAATTTCCATTGTGACATAACGATTGGCTAAAGTATCAAAAATCTTGAATTCTGTATTGGCAAGTGGAATCACTTTCCCTGTTTCTTGATCTACTTTCACCACTTTAAGACGTTGTTCGATTACTTTATCTTCTAAAACATAATGGAAAGTTTGCCCATTTTCAGAAATTGTGACTTCGAATGGTTCAAATAGTTTATACCCTTCTTTTCCTTTGGTTTCAGAAAGAATGTACGTATCAAAGACAACAGTATTTTTACCAAAGCTAGCGTAACCATCTTTGTCTGTGACAACTGTTTTCACCACTTGACCAGTTGTTTTTGATGTCAAAGAGATTTCAATACCAGCTAATTTTGGTTTGTTATCTGGATTGGTTGAATCGACTAAATCTTTATTAGCAACTTTCACTAAATCAATGGTTCCTTTGATCACTTGATCTTTAGCAGTGACTTCTTTTGTGACGGTTTCTTTATCTTGTCCACCATAGACTAACTCAAAATGAATCTTATTTGTATTGAGGTTATAACCTTTTGGCGCTTTTTCCTCAATCCAATAATAAGAACCAAGTTTCAAATCTTTCACTTCTGCTTGGACTTTTCCATTAACATTTTTTAATGTAACAGATTTGATTTTTGTACCGTCCGCTTGATAAAGTCCATAGACTACGCCTTCTAAGGTCGCAGCACCTTGTGCTATATTTCCTGTTTCAACATCTTCTTTGAAAATGCGCGCAATCCCTTTTTGTTCTTTGTTTTCAAGAATCACTTTGATTGTTTTATTCGCTTCGATCGTGAAATCTTTGCTTGTTTTGTTCAACACGTAACCAGTTGGGGCTTTGATTTCAACGACCGTGCCTTTTGTGCCATGGGTGATATTCTTGATCGTGGCTTTTCCGTTTTTATCGGTTTTCACGGTTTGGTTTTTGCCATTGATCGTCACTTTGATTTCTGCATTGGCCAAAGGTTTCTTGGTGTCTGCGTCGATCTTTAGAATTTCCAAGTTGCCTTGTTTGAGGACGTTTAAACGTAACAAAGAAGAATTTGGTTCATTTGGATTTAAAACACCAATCGTTTGAGAACCTGATTTCTTATAAACCATCGGAGAACTCATAGCTTTTAATTTGAATAATTTGACCGTTGCATCCTTCGACGCGTTTTGGGTTGCGGTAATCACTAATTGATTGCCTTGAATTTTTGCAGTAATACCTTTGGAAGGTTCAATCCTTACAATATCTTTCAATACATTATTTGTATCTGATACTTTTATTGTTTCTCCCACTTTGATTGTTTTTGTTTGATTATTAAAGGAAACTCTTTTATCAAAGTCATTAACTAATTTTTGAATTTTAACTTTACGAGCATTGTAATTCAGAGGAGCATACGTCCAAGTGACTTTACGTCCTAAAACTTCGCCGATCATTAATTGTGTTGTAAAGTATTGTTCTTTCGATTTATCTGGATTATTCACATAACCAAAATAAGAAATCAAAGTAATCTTATGACGCTTAGAAGCATCTTTCAAATACGCATCCAATGCCTCAGTCGAATGGACTTGTCCATTTCCCTTAAAATCTACCCCTGGTTGAATACAAAATGCGGCTTGTCCATTAACCGTAAACATAGGAATACCATTAAACGTAAATCCTGGTCGTCCTGGATCATCTACAATTGCCCAGTTAATCCCTCGACCAACTAAATTTTCACGAACAATATTGTCATTTACGGCACGACGAACACGAGCAGATCGTGGTTGAGTAACCACAAACGTTTCTTCTACGTCTTTCTCCGACAACGTCGTTTCTTTCGTGTCAGAAGCGACTACAGAGTCTTCTGTCTTTTCTTCCGTATCCTTAATGTCTACAAGTGGTTCCTCTGGTTTTTCTGTATTAGTAGCGAATGTATCCATTGCTTTGTCTACAGAAGGTTCTGTCGAATCAGAAGACTCAGATGTCAGGTTCCCTTCTGACGGTTTTGTCTCTAGTGTATCTGTTGTTTCGGCTGGTTCAGAAGATGGTGTCATATTCGACGTACTTTCTTCTGAAGGCTCCACTGAACGCTCTGTTTCAGGTGTTTCTACTTCTACTGGTTGAGCAACAGTTGGACTGTCACCCGGATTTTGTGTTTCCCCGATCGTTTGATCGAGAGTTGCTTTTGAATTGGTTGTCGGCGCACTGGTCTCTGGCACAGACTCAGATGGTGTTTCTACAGCTGGTACAGCTTCTTCTACCGGTTGAACTTCGACTGCTTCAGTAAGAGCTGGTGCGGTCGTTTCTACCGTTGGTTGCCCAACAGCTGTTTCTTCCGCTTGTGCTTGAAAGGCACCTGTCAAAAAGCAAAACTGTGAAAAAGCGACGAGAGCTGCGGCTTTCAACCAATTCTTTCTTGTTCTTTGTTGCACAAGAATCATTTCCTTTCCTAAAAATTTTGTATAATAAAACGCCGTTATCAAAATGGATAACGACGTGAATTTTTTCTATTTGATTTGATCTGGGGAACGTGCCCGTGGGTATTTTCTCATCATAGTTTCCTCCAAACAAAAAAGATACCAGCGTTTACTGATATCTTATCTTTTTTATTCTGTCAACTCTCCACTTGCATACCCTTCTTCTAAGAAAGAAACAGTCCATTTTCCAGTCAATTCATAATCTTTATTGACTAATTGTTCCGATCCAAAGCTATATCCAAACCATGGACTCTTTTCATTCGCAATTTCCGCATACCCATATTCAGATGCCGCTTCTTCTGAATCAAACACTTTTCCACTATTTCCCATATTAATAGGCGTCATATCTTTTTCTGATTTTGGTGTTTCAGAAGGTTTCGTTGTTCCGCCTTGGTTTTCACCTGTACTTGATTGTGTCGGTGTCGTTGGTTTTTCCGCGGGGTGACTTGGTTGTGTTGGTTGATCCCCTGCTGGCTTACTTGGTTGAGCAGGTGTTTCTGCTTGGTTAGAAGGGGCTGTTGTCCCAGTTGTCGAGTCAACTGTCCCGTTTTGATTGTTATTCGATCCGGAAACAGAATCGTTTGTCCCAGCTGTTGCACCTGGTGTATTCGTTGCCTGATTAGTTTGTGATTGACCAGGAGCTGGTGTTTCTTGCGCTTTTTCTTCTGCTTGTTTTACAGGTGCTTGTTTGCCTACTGGTTTATTCGCATCATTCTTATCTTGTGGGGTTACCACTGATTGCGCAACCGTTTCTCCCTTATCATTTTTAGCTGTTACAACATTCCCGTCAAAAACTAGCGTATTGCCTGCGTAGATCAAATCGACATTCGCAATCTTATTCATCTCTGCTAATTTTTGAACGGTAAGATTGGTTGCTTGGCTAATACCACTTAAGGTATCTCCCCAAACAATGGTATATTTGTTTCCTTGAGATTTTGCAATATCTGCTTTGATTTGATCCACCGTCCGCGGCGTCCAAATACCATCTGTTTCGGAAGCGTGTGCTTCTGAACCACCAGTCACAAATACCACACCGGCTGCAGCCCCAACAATCATACTCAATAACATTTTTTTCATCGATTTTTTCCTCCTTATGTTATAATAAATTTGTTCGATGAATAACGAACATTCATTTTATTTTCAAAGTAAAAAAATGTTCGCCTCTTTGATTATTTTAATTTATACTTTTTTGCTTTTCAAGCCTTTATTTCTCTCATATTTCCATATGATTTTATCTTTTAAGTGATAGATCTTTCGTAATCTGCAAAAAATCACTCCTGTTCATTTTCTTCACAATTAGTTTTTAACTTATAGATTTTATTTTCTTTTTTCTAATCGTTTCTTTTTTTCGTATGGCCGATCCAATTCGATATAAAAAATATTTTCACTATCTTGTTTTAGTTCAAAAGTATAACGATACACATCGAAATTCACACAATCAGTTTGTTTCTCCAGTAAAGAAAGCACCCCCCTCAATCCAGCGCTGATTGTTTGTTTTTTCGAATTCACTGTCCATGAATAACTATAGTCTGTTGGCTCTTTTATAAACCGAATTGCCAGTATATTTCCTTGTAACATATACTCTGCATAACGACCACAAGTCATTACATGTGGAAACATTGCTTTTGACAACGAACAACCTGTCCGATTAAAATGAATCAATTTTTTTGTTTCGTTTGACAATTTTATCGTACGTTTAGTTCGTAAAGGAATAAACGTCTTAATTCGTGGTTTTTGTTTTTGTAATTTCTTTTCTTCTAATTCTGCTTGATACGCATCAAAATTAAATCTTCCCATCTTTTTTCACCCCCTATTCTTTCATTTTTTCTTTTTATATCGTTGCCTTATTGTACATAGATAAAAGCTATCCCTTGTTTTTGACTCAATGTTCGAATCACCTCTGCAAGTGTTGTCTATCCTGAAAATTCTGTTTCTACTAAAAAATTGATCCATTCGGCTAACAATACATAACTCACTGCTTAACTTACTGGTTGCTTCTTCTTTCCTCACCTCTTCTTTTTGCGACACCTTCGGTGGATCGATTTAAAGGAATTGCTCCTTTTTTCTGAATGGCTTCGATTTCTGCTTTCGATACCTCCATTTGACTCGTCCTATCAAAAACCGAAACAAATACCCAATACTCCAAATAATCATACAACTAACAAATAATGCTACACCATATACCACTTGACTCATACTCATTCCCTCGGGAGTTCTTCTACTGGTACAGGAATTTTGGCTATTCGCACTTGTTTTCGTTCTTTACGATACAATAAACAAACACTTATTATCCATTGAACCATCCAATCTAGAAATGTAAACAAACCCAGGAAAAAGAAACTCACAAATATACCCCCAGCAAATACCAACAACATCATTTCACCAAGTGCCATTACTCAATGTCCTCCTTCACTATGACACAACTTTCATCAAAAGTATCAATCATTTGATGAACCTGTTCCATCGGTATATTCAAAGAATGAGATAAATAGATCATATGCATCGCGCATAAAACAAAAATTGTGTCATCTGATAACCCCTCTGATACAAAGGAGCTTCCCTCATCATTTATTTCCATATGAATATATCCTTTTCCACCTTCCATTTGAATTCCTTCCTTTCTGTTATTTCCTTGATAGGTTGAGGGATACGGGTGTTCATTGAGTAGAGTATGTTTTTTTGAAAGTCATTTTTATCGTTGGAGTTTGTTTATGCCTGTTTTAGTTATTATTTTCACCATTTAGTAAAGAAAGAAAAAAATCAAACACCCGTATCCATCAACCTACCAAAGTTTTCTTCTCTATGGACAGTACCAATATCTATTTTTAAAGCCTTTTTCTCTTTTCGCTTGTTCCCGTGTTGGAAGATAAAGCGTTGGAATAAAAGGCTCTTCTTCAAAATAAAAAGGAACTATCGTGTAATGAATTTTCATATGCAAACCATCTAAATAAAGATACCCATTCTTAACATCATGAACTAAATAACAATAACCGGAACTTGGTGAATAACCAGTCCGTAATAAGATATCCCCCCTTTTGTATGGGCATTCCTGCAATATCTATTCACTTCCTTTCCTGTATAACAAAAAGCCGTCCGAATGGACAGCTTGAATTTTTATTATGCGTGTTCTGTTCTAAAATTCAACTGATTCTTCGTTCATTTTGTCCCTCCTAGTTCATCAACTTTCTCAAACTATTCGAGTAAAGCTCGAATAAACTAGATGATAAACAAAATGATTGAAGTGATCGAAAATATCATGAAACTCAAATTTACTTAGAAACATAAAATAGGAACAGCTTTTTTCTTGTTCTTATTTTTCAGTGACACTATTGTTTCTTTTTTGAAATCCTTCCTGAAGCAATATTCGAACTTTTGTTAGAAATAATCAAAACTTTATCTTCGACTATTTCCTAACAAAAGACAAGCCTAGTTAGGATTCTCTAACTAGGCTTGTTTCGATACTTGGTTGGACAATTATAAACGACATCATCCAACATGTTTTAAAAATGAATATTCTTGTCAATCTTATAATTGTCGAACTCATATATAAGAACCAAACTAAGTAAACCAATACAAAGAAAAGAGTTGATCGCTATCAAAACACGTTTCATTATTAAGTATCATTCTACTTGTTGGAATGTCTGCTTATACTCATAATAACTAAAAATCACTCCAAAGAACGGGCTCAGCTCGTTCTCTTTTTTCGAAGCAATCAACTCTTTCTTCAACCCCTTTTGCTATAATTAGCATTTTGAAGATGCAAGAAGCGTGGAAACGTCCTAGCACCGAAAAAAAGCCGTTTAAGTAAAAGGATAAATAGAATATTTTTTATTCTATTCGGTCAATGATCCATCACTTATTGATCACTCAACGAATAAAATAAAAAAAGCCTTTGTTTTCTTTCACAAAGTCTCGTTTTCTTAACTCTTGTTTATCCGGAGAAATGGACTCTCTTAGTCGGTTGGTGACATTACACTCATAAACTGTTCCTGTGAAAAAGGTCGCAAGGATTGCGTAACGTCCGATTATATCCTCAGAAAAGATTCCCTATTTCTGTAGAAATAACCTCATCCTCTTGTTGGATTCATTTCCCCTAAAACAAGATTCTGACCGATCCACCCACCCTAACGTTACTACGCCCCTCATGACTGACGTGTTGACCGTGCAAGCATTCCTCATGAATACCGCTTCTCTACCTGTATCTTAGGAGTTGCATAAGATAAAATCCTATTCCGTCCGACCACTGACAGATAACGACTCACAACGGACAGTATATGCACTAAACATATACCGGGTGTCGCTGTGCCCTTTTGATAATGGAGCACTATAGGCCTTTGCATTTTCGCCACCTATAGCTTATCGGGCTAACTCCCGCTAGAATTGTGAAATTTACTTCCTCATACCTAGCTCATTTTATTCAATTGTTATTCATAAGTTACATGAATGAGGTGAGTATTCTTTCTTGGACAACGATAATCAACTTTATCAATATGAACGCTAGTTTTCAAACCAACTTGACGCTTCATTTTTCTTCCTTGCGTCGCTCTCTTCGATAACGTTGCTCATATTCGTCTAATTCCCAAAAAGAAAGTTCCAGGAGTCGAGCAATGACTTTTCTCGGCTTTCTCGATCGAGCAAGCTGTTTGTACTCCTCATACTTCGTACGATAGATTACTTCCTTTAACTGGATCCAACAAATCGTAATTCGTAAATAAGCGACTTTTTCTCGTTTCAACTTTCGCTTCATCTTCATTCGAGCAATATCCATTGCCTTCTCTTTTGATTGGTCGAATGTCGTTACTTGAAATACATGCATCTTATTTACGCCGTTTTGTTGAACAGCTACCGCTTCGATCAGCCATTGAAATAATTTCATTGGCTACCTCCATATTAAAAATACTCTATGGTGCTTTGGTCTTTTACTTACCTCTGCACTATAGAGTTTAAACCGCCGCTTGATCCTGATTTTACACGCTTCATTGATGAGTTATTCAGTGAGGAACTGATTCCCATGCTAGATCTGCCGCAAGAAGAATTGCTCCAGTATGCGGAACAGATCAAAGAACGGTTTAAAAATCCTTATGTTCATCATCAACTGCAGTCGATCGCCTTGAATAGCGTCTCAAAATTTAAAGCACGTCTCTTGCCGTTGTTGCTCCGTCATCATCAGCAACAGTTACTGCCGCCAAGAATCATTGCGTCATTAGCCGGACTGATTTACTTGTATTTAACGACCGATTATCAAGACGATGAAGCTGTGCTAGCTCTCTTTGAAAAGGCACGCGCCCTCAAATCTTCTGAACAAGTCAGTTTTATTTTAAGACAAGAAAAGTTATGGGGAGTGGACTTGTGCGTGTTCAACAAAGAAGTTTCACAAATGGTAGTGCTACTTTCAAACAAGGGTTCTCGATACCTCGTTGACTCATTAAAAAATGAGCCGACTCAAAAAAAGGCGGAATGATTATGACAGAAATAAAAAACAAGACCGATTTTCTTAAATTGCATCCAAAAGACAATGTTGCGGTTGCTTTGCATGTAATCACTAAAGAAACACAGCTTACCTTTGAAGGACAATCCTATAGCTTTACAGAGGAGATTCCTCAAGGTCACAAGATCGCACTTATTGATCTGAATAAAGGGGATTACGTCATCAAATATGGCTACCCTATCGGTCATCTTTTGTCTGATGTAAAAGCCGGACAATGGCTGCATACCCACAATGTCAAGACCAATCTTTCAGGAACGCTGGCTTATACCTATGAGCCGAACCTACAACCAGTAGTGTATCCAAAAAGCCAATTGACTTTTAAAGGCTACCGGAGAAAAAATGGCAAAGTAGGCATTCGTAATGATCTTTATGTCGTGCCCACAGTAGGTTGTATCAACGGAATCGCTGAGATCATCGTCGAAAATTTCAAACAAAGTCATCCCGACTTAGGAACTTTTGACTCGATCACGATTCTCAAACATCCTTATGGGTGTTCGCAATTAGGGCAAGATCACCAAAACACCCGGCAAATTTTGATTGATGCTGTGCAACACCCAAATGCTGGTGGTGTGCTTGTTTTTGGACTCGGATGTGAGAACAATACGGTAGCCGAATTTAAAGAAAAACTCGGTCGTTATGATGGGGATCGTGTCAAATTCTTAGTCGCTCAAGAAAGCCAAGATGAGATTGAGGCTGGTGAAGCATTATTGCAAGAATTACTTCAAGCAGCCAAAAATGATCGACGTGAAGATGTCCCTTTGAGTGAGTTAAAAGTTGGCTTAAAATGCGGCGGCTCAGATGGTTTTTCGGGAATAACCGCCAATCCTCTTTTAGGGGCATTTTCTGATTTCTTGGTTTCTCAAGGCGGCAGCACTGTGTTGACGGAAGTGCCAGAAATGTTTGGAGCCGAGCAAGTACTGATGTCCCGTGCCAAAGATCAGGCGACTTTTGAAAAGATTCTTCATCTGATCAATGACTTTAAAGATTATTTTCTTTCGTATGGAGAACCTGTTTACGAGAACCCTTCTCCAGGCAATAAAGCGGGTGGGATCACCACTTTGGAAGACAAGTCTTTAGGCTGCACACAAAAATCGGGCACATCTGCTGTTGTCGATGTCTTGAAATACGGAGATAAGATCCGCGAAAGCGGGCTGAGTCTTCTTGAAGGACCTGGTAATGACCTAGTGGCTGCTTCCGCTCTCGCTTCTGCTGATTGTCAGTTAGTCTTATTTACGACAGGACGAGGAACACCCTTCGGCGCGTTTGTCCCTACGATGAAAATTGCAACAAACCAAGAATTATTCGAGAAGAAACCCCACTGGATGGATTTCAATGCGGGTCGGTTATTGTATGAACCAATGGAAGACGTTCTCGCTGACTTTATCCAAACAATCGTTGCTGTTGCCAGCGGCATGCACACCCGTAATGAAGCAAATAATGTTCGAGAAATCGCCATCTTCAAGAATGGTGTTACTTTATAAACGAAGAAAAGAGGAAGCCAATGTTTTTAAACGACGATTTTTTATTAACGAATAATTTTGCCAAAGACTTGTTTCATCGCTACGCCAAAACTATGCCTATCATTGACTATCACTGCCACTTAGATCCCCAAGAGATTTATGACAATCAGCCTTTCCGCACTATCACCGAAGCTTGGCTAGGCGGCGATCACTATAAATGGCGACTGATGCGGGCCTGTGGTGTACCAGAATCTTTGATCACTGGACCAGCAACCGATTATGATAAATTTGTTGCTTGGTGTCAAACAGTTCCTAAAATTATCGGCAATCCGCTCTATGTCTGGTCCCATTTAGAATTAAAACGTTTCTTTGGTGTCGATCTTTTGATCAATGAAGAAAACGCGCCAGAAATCTGGCAAACCGTCAACCAAAAGCTTCAATCGCAGAGCTTTAGAAGAAGAGAGATCATCGCCACTAGCAATGTGCAAATCATTTGTACCACCGATGATCCGACAGACTCGTTGGCATTTCACCGCAAATTAGCTGACGAAGAAAGCCGCTTTCGGGTATTACCAACCTTCCGTCCTGATAAAGCCTTAAATATCCAACAAAGTGGGTTTAACGACTATATCGATCAATTAGCAACAGTTGTTGGCCATAGGATCGATAGCTATGAAGACTTGTTAACAGCACTTGACTGCCGAATTACTTTTTTTCACCAAATGAATTGTCGTTTATCCGATCACGCATTGGATCACTTACATTTCCTAGAAAACAGCGTGTCTCCTCAAGCTATCTTTGAAAAAGTGAGAAATCAGGAAGTCATTACAGAATCAGAAGCAGCAGTCTATCGCTCTGCCCTCTTGCTTCATTTATTTGAACAATATCACAACCATGGCTGGACGATGCAACTGCATCTTCATGCTTATAGAAACTGCAACACGAATATGCTCAATCAATTGGGACCTGACACAGGTTATGATGGCATCAACGATCAGCCGATCACTAGCCCACTTCAAGCATTACTGGATGCTGCAGAGAGGAAAGAAGCTCTTCCTCAAACGATTTTGTATTCATTGAATCCAAATGATTATGACGTGCTGGTGGCACTAATGGGCTGTTATCAAAAAGAAAGTAAAAATAAAATACAATTAGGTTCTGGCTGGTGGTACAACGATACCCGTGCCGGCATGCGTCAGCAATTGACGAAGTTTGCAGATGGTAGCGTATTAGCAAATTTTGTTGGTATGCTGACTGATTCCCGTAGTTTTCTTTCGTATACCAGACATGAATATTTCCGAAGAGTTTTTTGTGAATGGTTGGGAGAACTCATTCTTCGCGGCGAAGCACCAAGTGATACCAGACAGTTAAAAGAATTTGTTGAAGGTATCTGTTACCAAAATGCAGCGGATTATTTTGATTTTTAGAGGTGGATGATGGTTAAACTAATTATTGTCGGTGATTCAACTGCTGCAACTAAAATGACTGACAAGTGTCCGGAAACTGGCTGGGGAGAAAAAATACCAACCTTCCTCTCCCCAGAGGTTACGGTCATTCATTTAGCAATGAATGGACGTTCAACGAAAAGTTTCATTCAAGAAAAGCGTCTCTTGCACGCAGAACAACTACTTGCATCCGGAGACTATTTCTTGATTCAGTTTGGGCATAACGATCAGAAAACAGATCCTGAACGAGGAACGACGTGAAACGAATATCAAGAAAATTTAGCACAGTTTGTTGCTGTTGCACAAAAAAAGAAAGCAAATCCAGTCTTACTGACTTCTATCACTCGCTTGAAGTTCCATCAGAATAATGACTTGGATCCCCTAGCCGTGGAACCTTATCCAGAAGCTATGAGAGATTTTGTTGCTACCTTTGAGATTCCTTGTCTGGATATATTCACGATGACACAAAACTATTTTTCCACATTTGCACCTGGGAAAGCTCGCCAGTATTTTTTTCATCTTTCAAAAAACGAACATCCGAATTATCCCAAAGCTATCAGTGACAATACTCACTTGAATGATCAAGGGGCTTTAATTGTCGCTCGCTTGATTTGTCAAGCAATCAAAGAATCAAATCTTGCTCTCAGCAGTGAGATACTGCTGTAAGTTGACCAGAATCCTCTCTTTGCCAATCAGCAACAAGCAACGTGTTTCCAAAGGGAGAAAAACACGTTGCTTGTTTATTTCAGCTATATGAATGTCGCAGCCTAGTGAAATAAGGGCTTGTTTCTTACTTTATTTTATTATGAAAAAAGGTTGGACTTTACGGATAGAAAAAATTTTTTTACTGAGGCGCATCTTCAAGCGTCCAGACAAGCGAGCCGCTGTACTCTCCCACATGATCTGTCGGTCGTAATAATAGCTTCAAACGATTCTCAGCTAATGTGGCAGATCCGCTGCCTTCCCAGACCGACTGCTCTTGGTCAGATAAGAGGATGTCCCCTGTTTTATCAACAAAAATCAGTGCATCTCGCAACTCTTGTTGCTGGCTGTTTTTAAGCGGCGTTTCGATTTTTACTTTCACTGTCCATTTACTTTTTTCTAATCGGCTATTGTCTTCCACTTTGATTGGCTGACTTTCAGCAAAAAGATACTGATTAAAAGCTGGAATAGGGTGTGTTCCAAAAGATAAGACTGGCGGCACTTGCTGCCTTGGTCCTGACTCAGGAACAAACACGCGGGTTTCTGCTGCTGATTGATCGCCCTCTTTATTCTCTAGATATAATTTTACCTCTTTGTTAAGCCATTCTTCTGGTACTTTGAAAACGACCGAGTCTTCCGTTTGTGTATTTCCCAAGTCATAGTTACTTAACACTTGTTTTTTCTCTCCGTATTGAGCAACAACTTGGACGCTTTGATGGCTGTCATGGGAAAAGTCATAAGATAACTTGACCTCTTTAGAAAAGCGAGAAATCACGATTTTTTGTTGTCGATCTTTTAATGTAAAGAGCAGTGGTATACCTTTTTTATAGTGATGGAACACTTCTTGTGTACCTGGCATGACAATGATGTGGTCTTTTTCTTCTCGGATCGGATAGTAACCAGTGATGGTGGGATAGAACGAAGATAAGTCAACAGAATGGGTGATCAGCCCTTTGATTTTCCCCGGATCTAAGAGTGGTTGATTGTTTTCATCAACGAAATTGATCTTCACTTCGTTATAGTAGTAAATGGATGCAGAAAGTCTTCCAATTAACTGTTCCCCAGCGCCAGTATCTTCATAAAGAATTGGTTGGAGTTGAAAACAATCATTATCGATCAGCGCTTGATCGACCGGTCGTTCAGCACTTCCTACAAAGGTGTGGTGAATGGTAAATTGATAACTATTGTCGTAAAAGGCCCGTTTTTTTAGTGTAGAAGCTTTTGCATGAACAAGTAAATTCCCCTCATCATCGATGGTCTGGTCAAACCAATTTGTTCGATCCGTTCCAGAAAAATCTTTGACCTCGATTCCTTTTAATTGAAACTGATTTTGATCTGGATTTTCGATTCTATAAGATAAAGTTGTTCGAGAATTGTTTGTTTCAGTGTAAGGAACTGTTTGTTGGAAACGAGTGATCACTTCATTGTTTTCGATGTTCTGAGTGGCTAATGTTTGTGGATAGGCATAAGGAAATTCAACTGCTGGGAAAAAAACGGATAAATATTGTAGTTCAGACTTAAATGTAGCACCAGGTCTCGTATCATTGTTTTTGACAGTAAACTGAAATTTTGAGATAGGTTTTGTTGTGATTGCTAGTTTGCAAGCATCATTCGCCCAATTGTCCGCGTCTCCTTTTCCTTTTAGAGTCAATATTCCTTGATTATCTTCACTGTATGTGATAGTGGAATTGGGGGTGGCAAAAATATGTTCTACAACAGTAGCTGCCTGATGAATACGAATGTCTTTCCATTTATTTAATCCCATCTCATTAAACGTCGTTCTTAATGTAACAGGTTCCAGCTTTTCGTTCAAAAATTCATAAGTAATTTCTGCAATTCCACTTGGCCATATTTGTAATCTTAAAAAGTCTTTATCCGTAAGTAATATATCAGTTCCCGAAGGCTCCAACATCTTCACTATTACTCTAACGTTTATCATATGACCTTGATAATAACCAACATTCTTTATCAGGGCAGAACTTTCTTTTACGGAATCAACACCGGTGATTATTCTTTCATTAGTTACGACTCCAGATAATTTGTCGATAGTCGTAGTATCCCCTTTTCTCATAATAAAGGCATTATCTGCAGGAATCTTCTCGGTTAAAGCGTTTCGGTAATAAGAGGAATCTGTGATCGAGCCCTCCGTTTGGGCAGCTGCCTTTTGGGTACTAACAAAGACACTACAAACAAATAGCATTGCTACTAGAAACCATTTTTTCATCTTAATCCTCCTAATCTAACTTGTTATTTCTATCAATTGATTTAGTGGTAAATCGATAGAATCCCTAATTTATTTACTCATATCCGCTGACAATTGGATAGTCTAAAAAATTTATCAAATAAAGAAAAAAATTAGAGCAGATCTGCGAGGAAAAATCATTGAATTTTTTAGTAAGAGACTAATCTCTTCTTCTTGATAGGACTTGGCTAGAACCACGATCCGCCTTCTCAGAGAAAAGGTTCTTCCATTCATCTTATTTATCGAAAAATTCGCCAAAGAAAACCCCTACTCTTCGCGCAGAATCCATTGAGAATGTGCGGAGAATAGGAGCTTTTTTGATTGTTAAGTTCGCCTGTTTTAGAAATCAGGAACTTTGCGATGTTTATTCAGGTTGTTTGCCAATATAAGCCAAGATACCACCGTCCACATATAAAACGTGGCCGTTGACGAAATTAGAAGCATCAGAAGCCAAGAAGACAGCAGGACCGGCTAAGTCTACTGGTTCTCCCCAACGCGCTGCTGGCGTTTTTGCCACAATGAACTGATCAAAGGGATGACGAGATCCGTCTGGTTGGATCTCTCTTAATGGTGCAGTTTGTGGTGTCGCGATATAACCAGGGCCAATGCCGTTACACTGAATGTTTGCTTCACCAAACTCGGCACAAATGTTTTTGGTTAACATTTTAAGGCCGCCTTTAGCAGCTGCATAACCCGCCACGGTTTCGCGGCCAAGTTCACTCATCATAGAACAAATATTGATAATTTTGCCATGTCCTTTTTTGATCATGGAAGGCAAAACAGCTTTAGAAACGATGAATGGCGCATTCAAATCAACATCAACTACCTGACGGAAATCAGCGGCTGACATCTCCAACATTGGAATCCGTTTGATGATCCCTGCATTGTTGACTAAAATATCAATGACACCTACTTCTTCCTCTATGGTTTTGACCATTTCATTGACTGCTGCTTCATCGGTGACATCACAGACATAGCCATGGGCTTTGATGCCGGCTGCTTGATAATTTTTTAAGCCTTCATCGACTGACTCTTGTGTTAAATTATTAAAGACGATCGTTGCACCAGCTGCTGCCAAAGATTGGGCAATCGTAAAGCCGATCCCATAAACTGCGCCGGTAACTAATGCAATCTTGCCATCTAAACGAAAGTGATCCATTGAAAAATCCATCTTCATCCTTCTTTCTTTTATTATTTCAACTCATCCATGGGAACCATGTCCATATCTGTGTATGTGATGTTCTCCCCGCACATTGCCCAAATAAAGGAATAGTTGCTTGTTCCGACTCCAGAATGGATCGACCAACTTGGGGAAATGACTGCTTGCTCTTCTGCGACTACTAAATGTTTGGTTTCATCTGGTTTACCCATCATATGGAAAACTTTTGTGTCCTCATTGGCGAAATCAAAATAAACATAGGCTTCCATACGGCGTTCATGGGTATGACAAGGCATCGTATTCCAAGCGCTACCTGGTTCTAGGATCGTATACCCCATCTGCAGCTGACAGCTTTCACACACATTCGGATGAATATACTGATAAATCTTCCGTTCATTCAGCGTCAAACCTTCACCTGTTTCCATTGGTTTGACTTGATCGATACTGATTTTTACATTCGGGTATTTATGATGTGCCGGTACACTGGATACATAGAATTTCGCCGGATCATTTGGATCTTTTGAAGAAAAGACTACATGTTTCGTTTCTTTTCCGATATAGTATCCGTCTTGCTTTTTCATGTCTTCTTTGGTGCCGTCAATCTCAATGGTTCCTGCGCCACCAATATTGATCACACCTAGTTCACGGCGTTCCAAAAAGTACTCTACACCTAACTCTTTGCTCAATTGAACCTCTAATGGTTGATCCGTAGGCGTTACTCCGCCAAAAATCATGCGATCATTATGGGTATAAGTCAACTGGATCGTTCCGGGTACAAAAATTTTCTCTACCAAAAATTCATTGCGTAATTGTTCGGTACTATAGTGTCGAATATCTTCTGGGCTGTGTGTATAACGGGTTTCCATTTCTTGCATGCTGGTTCCTCCTAGCGAATGATTTTTCCAGATCCGGATGCTAAAAATTCAGCTACTTCCGCTTCTGTAAATTGATTACAATCTCCATGAATCGTGTGCTTTAATGCAGATGCTGCGGTAGCAAAGTCAATGGTTTCCTGAGAAGAATACCCACTTAGAATGCCATGCAGGACGCCTGCACAAAAAGCATCCCCTCCTCCTACTCGATCAACAATAGGATCGATACGGTGTTCTTGAGAAGCTGTATAATGGCCGTTATGCCAAAGAGTGCCCATCAATATATTGGCACTGGCGGAAAGCACTTCTCGTTTTGTCGAATAGAACAGTTCAATATTCGGATAACGTTGGTTCATTTGTTGGTAATAATACAGCAACTCATTTCCTTGACCTGTATAGGCTGGAATCTCCATAAAAACTTGTGCATCCAACTTGCCCGCCGAGCAATAATCGACCAAAGGAAGTATTTCCTTTAGAAAGGCGGCGGCTTCATTTGTCGTCCACAGTTTGCCACGATAATTGATATCGAAACTGATTTTGCAACCTGCTTTTTTCGCACGCTTAACAAGTGAAAGGGTTAAATCCCGCCACGTCTCGGATAACGCTGGTGTAATGCCGGATACATGGAAAAGTGTGACATCTTTAAAGATCGCTTCTGACCATTCATTGGTCTTGATTTCCGCAAAACTTGACCCTGCACGGTCATAAATGACTTTTGCCGCACGTTCTCCTACTCCAGATTCCATATAGTAAGTACCAAGCCGGGGACCACCGCTTAGAAGCAGACTGCAATCCACTCCGTAATTGCGTAAATGATGGATAACAGCTTTTCCGAGATCATTTGCCGGGACTTTACTTGCAAAGGAGACGTCGTGCCCATAGTTAGCTAAAGAGATAGCAACATTTGCTTCACCACCGCCATAGTGTGCGGCAAAACGCCCACTTTGCTCCAAGCGTACACCAGAACTAGTCGATAAGCGCAACATAATCTCGCCTAAGGTAATAATTCTAGCCATCTCAGTTACCTCGAATGTCATTTAACTTGGCCACATATTGTGAAGCAACCGCTGTCACTTTCTCGAAATCACCACTAGCAGCTGGCGCTAATAAATTACCACCGACACCAACAGCGACCACTCCGGCATTGAACCACTCAGACATATTTTCCAAGCTGACTCCGCCAGTAGGCATAATATTCAATTGGGGCAATGGTGCTTTGAAAGCGGAAATGATACTAGGACCATAGGCACTTCCTGGAAACAGCTTGATGATGTCTGCGCCTGATTTCAAGGCTTCTTTCATTTCAGTGATCGTCATACAGCCTGGCAAATAAGGCACTTGATACAAATTACAAATCTCAGCTGTTTCGCGATCAAATGTCGGGCTGACGATATACTCTGCGCCAGCCATGATCGCTAAGCGGGCAGTCACTGCGTCAAGTACCGTGCCAGCTCCTATGATCACTTCTTGGTCCTCTTGATAGTCATTGGCTAACTCTGCAATCACTTCAGCAGCTTGCGGAACCGTGAAGGTCAATTCAATTCCTTTAATACCGCCTCGGACGATGGCACGGCTAGCTTCCAGCGCTTCTTGACTTGTAGTGCCTCGAACCACTGCAACGATTCCACAGGCTTTTAATTTTGATAATCGCTCTACTTTTTTCATAAACCCCTCCGTTCTTAATTTCCTATTTGGAAATTAAGTTTTATTATAAAGAAATCTTATCTTTATTATACCTGCTCTTTTTTCTTTTGCAAGGGGTTTCCAAAAGTATTTCAAATGGCTGCTTCGATTTTATCTTTTGTGGCACGTATTTCTTGAATCAATGTTTGTTTATAGCTCTCGGTCAATCGGTATTTTGGCAGACTGACTGAGAAAGCACCGACAATTTCCTCATCTTTCAAAAGAGCCGCGCCGATACAAAAAATTTCTTTCTCCATTTCTTCATCATCAAAAGCGATCTTCAACTGACGCACTTCTCTTAACTCTTGATTTAATTTAAGAACATTCGTGATGGTGTTCTCAGTATAAGGTTGTAAAGGTGTTTCATCTAAATAAGCTTCATAGCTTGTCTCATCGAATTCTGCCAATACAGCTTTCCCCATAGCTGAGCTATATAAAGGTCTTGAAATTCCCACCTTCGACGACATGCGAATGGTTTGATTTTGAGGTTCCAGTTTATTGACATACAAGATTTCATTCGCTGTCAAAACCCCCAAATGGATGGTCTCATCGGCTTTTTCCTGCAATTCTTCCAAAAATGGCAGGCTGATCTCTACCAAGTCAAGTTCTTGAATATTTTTATTGGCATATTTGACAAGTTTAGATCCTAAGCGGTATTCTTTTTGCTTGTCCTTTGCCACATAGCCGATCAGCTGTAATGTTTCAAGAATCTTTAACGCGGTTGAATTGGTTAAGTCTGTAGCAGCCGCAATCTCTTGCAACGATTTGTTGGGTTCTTCCGCAAGATAATCCATGATTTTCGCGGCTTTAATCAAAACAGTCCCATAGGGTTTCGTCATTTGTATTCCACCTTTATTTTTTCTATATAAGAAATTATAATCTCTTATAATGAAATAAACAACCAAACTTATCCATCTTCTCCTGCGAAGAATGTGTAAGAAGGTTGTTTAAAAAAAGGATAAAGAAAAAGTTTTACTTTCTGTTTCTCTTCATTGTATGATGAAGTTACGACGAAAAGGAGCAATAGCATGGACTTAAATGTATTGACCAAAGGGAAAAAAATTTCCGAAAGCGAGCAGCACATCCTCACTTATTTGGTGTCTCATACGGACAAAATCGAAGGCGTCCCTTTGCGAAAAATCGCGCAAGAGCTTTATACTTCTCCAGCAACACTGGTGCGATTAGCACAAAAATTAGGTTTTTCCGGCTATTTGGAATTACTTTATTTCTTAAAAAATCGACTGAATCGTCAAATGACCACTGAAGCAGCCATTGACTATCAGATCAACACAGAAGGCATTGCAGCTTCAATTGATGCGATCAAAGAAATTTATGCTCAAAACAATGATAAATTCATTACCATTTATGCCACTGGCTTTTCTGGTATCATAGCAGAATACCTTCATAAAAAAATGTTGGTTAATGGCATTAAAACTTTACTGGTGAGTGCTTCTGATTCCGGCGGTATCATTAGTAATAATATCGACAACATCAGTATGCTGATCACGATCTCTAAATCGGGGGAAACACAGAAAGTGCTAGAAAAAATGCAGCTAGCGAATGACCATCAAATCCCCACTGTCCTTTTTTGCGGCAATGGTGAACACCGAGCCAATCAACTAGCAACTTTTTCTTTTGGTGTCACTGATGAACGACCCTATGATACGCAGAACATCCAATATACGAGTTTTTACGGAAAGCTTTTACTGCTGATGGAGTACCTCGTAGAGGCTTTTACTGCCGAAATCAACTAAAAGAGTCCAGGGCGTACTTCAACATACGGAATAGCCAAAAAATTCTAGGATCACCCCTGCTATCTGGCTGGCCTGCTTCGCCTCTACTCGATAAATGAAGCCATTCAGTTGCTTTCTGATCGTTCAATCTTGTCGTTCAATCTCGCTGATACTTCAGCCGCAACCCTTTGTGCTAGTCAAAATAATGTTCAGCGAGCGACGCGTAGGCTGCGCTCGTTTTTTGATTCGGCGTAATGGTCTGCAAGTGGTCTCTTGCTGCCAAACGATGACCAAAATAAAGATCATAGAGACCAAAAATTGGTTCGTTTGCCGGTGACAAATAACATGTCACGCCCAATATATCAGCTGTTAATTGTGCAATGGCTTTCGATTGGAAAACACCACCGCTGATCGTCACTTCATCGGTGATTGCTGCCATTTCTTTTAAAACACCAATATTCATCAGCATTCCCTCAATTGCTCCGCGAATCATATCTGCCCGAGTATGTTGAATCGTCAAACCATGATAAGACGCCGTGATATCAGATGTCCAATAAGGAGCCCGTTCCCCATTGATAAACGGAAAAAAGCGCAGACCATGGCTGCCGATTGTGGTTTCTTCAATGATTCTTGGGAGACTTTCATAGAAAGTATCAGGATCTTGTGCCAATGTTTCTTTGATCCAAGCAAGGACGCATCCCCCATTATTCGACGGAGCACCAATGACATATTGATCTTCTTTAAGGTAATAACAAAAATTTTGCCGCTGATCGAATACCGGTTGATCCGTTACCTTTCGGACAGCAGCACTAGTGCCGATCGTCAGACTATTTTTGATTCCAGTCGATACATACCCTGCATAAGCCGCCAAACAGCCATCACTGGCGCCGCACATGATCTCTACTGTTTCATTCAATCCATAGCGAGCGGCAGCGGCAGCAGCAATCGGAAACCGATCGGTCGTGTCGCAGATTGGCGCAAACTGTTCAACGGAAAGGTCCAAATAGTGAAGAATCTCTTGACTCCAATTGGCTTCTTCAAGGGAGTAGAGGCCTGTTGCCGATGCAGTACTTCGGTCGATCCAAGGAGCTCCGGTAAATAAAAGCATCACCAATTCTTTCAGCCCATACCATTTTGTCTTGCCATCAAAACCGCCAGCGGATTTGAAGTAAAGCAACTTAGCAAATGGCGACATCGCATGGATCGGTGTCCCAGTCTGCCGATAAAAGGATTCTGATAATGAGGATTGACGAAACTCTGCAATCACTTGGCTAGCCTGATTATCTGACCAAATATAGATTTCTTCAAATTTCTCATTTACCACTGGCATTAGACTATGCATCGCTGTACTGAACCCAATCGCTGTTATTTGCTCTCGTAAAGAGGAAGGAATCTCCGTGATCCCTTTCAAAAGTACAGCTGTAATTTCTGACGCAGACTGTGTGCGACCTTTTTCTGTTTTGGTATAAATAGGAAAAGAACGTTGATAAATGATTTTCCGTTCTTCCAACAAACCGATTTTTATTGCCGTCGTTCCAATATCAATCCCTAAAAACATTCCTCTCGCTCCCTTATCTCTGCTAATTCATTTCTATTTTAGCATACTTAAAAAAGATCACCGCAAAAAGACCATTGCTCATCTCCCTTTGAATTCTTGATAAACATTTAGAATGTCAGTGATTCCAGCAAAAAAATCCGAATGATTGACAAGAGGGTTGGCAATCATCCAGCTTGCAGCCATCAACTACTGCACCACAGATGCACTCCCTCTCGTTTATCATTCAGATCCTCTATATCCTCTGTCATCCTCAGACTTTTTAGCGAACACTAATTGTTGCAAGGTTTTTCAAAGTGAAATCTTTTGATCAGAAATGTTTCTCAGCATGTGAAACATTTCAGTGGAGTCCCGGCCAATAATCACCATTTTCTGAGACCAGATCATCTAAGAGATCTTTGGCTACTTTTGCGCTAGGAATGGTTTTGGAAAGGGTTAACGCCTGCCACATTTTTTGGTAACTCTTTTCCACATATGCCTCCACCACTAATTTTTCCACAGTGACTTGTTGGAACATCAAAGCTTGTTGGAAAGATGGAATCTTGCCTTGTGCCAAAGCTTCTGGTCCATCAGAGCCAACAATACAAGGAACTTCTACCATGGCATCATCAGGAAAGTTAGCGATTGCCCCGTTATTCTCAACAATCATGACCATTCGTTCATGCGTATTGAACGCAATTGCTCGTGCCAGATCCACAATAAAGGTTGCATGAGCATCGATTTCAAATGCGATACCCTCTGCAGATCCTTGTTCGATGATTTTTTTCGCATGGTCGAAGACTCGCTTTTCTCTTCCTTCCATGACCTCATTCGAACGAGTATATTCGGGATGCTCTTTCATATGATCATAAACGTAATCTGGGTATAAGTAATATTTTAAATACGTATTTGGCAAATACTCTGGTGTCAGAGCCAAAAGATCTTTGGCTTTTTTGTGGGTTTCTTGCCAACTAGGATCTGTATGTTGGGTGTCCACTTCAACTTGAGTGAGATAGCCATTCTGTGCGACATATTCCCTGATTTGTTGGATGTATTCGTTGCCTTCTTTGTCCTTGATGCTGGTCCACCAGCCAAAATGATTCAAGCCAAAATAACGAACTTCTAAGTCTGCTGGATTTTTATCAATGATTTGCGACATCCGTCGCAAGGTACCCACTGGCATATCGCAAATATTCAACACTTTTGCATCAGGTCGCAACACACGGCAGGCTTCTGCTACAATCGCTGCCGGATTCGAATAATTTAACATCCAGCAATCTGGCGAATACGTTTCCATATAATCAATGATTTCCAACATTCCGGTGATACTGCGCATACCATAAGCGATACCGCCAGGTCCACAAGTCTCTTGACCGAACACACCATGGCGTAAAGGAACCTTCTCGTCTTTTTCCCGCATGTCATATTTGCCTACTCGAATATGGGCCATACAAAAGTCAGCATCAGTGAAAGCTGCTTGCGGATCCGTCGTATAAGAAAATTCGATCTGTGGGGCCTGTTCTTTTAATAAGATCGTCAATGCTTCACCTAAGGTTCTTTGTCGCGCTTCATCATTGTCATAAAGTGTCAGCTTTCTCAAAGGGAAGCGGCTTTGATTATCTAGCAGCATCATCACGATCCCTGGTGTGAAGGTACTTCCTCCACCAGCAATCACTACTGAAAAATTCTTCATCATTCAATCTCTCCTTCTCGTCCTAGAAACTTTTCTAATTCTTCTCGTACTTTTGGTACGGTCAATCCATAAACAACATGGACATTCTCACCATTCTTGATAACGCCTTTGGCTTGGGTTTCTTCTTTTAGCAATGTCTCATCCACTAGTTCTGGATTTTTTAGTTTCAAACGCAGTCGTGTATAACAGTTGTCAATCGTTTTAATATTACTGTCTCCACCTAAGCCTTTCGTGATCAATGCTGAAATCGAGTCCGTTGGTACAGATGAAGGGATTGCTTCTGCCGTCACTCCAACACCAGCTCCTGCTAACCGTTTCTCTTTGTACTCTTTTTTTGAATACAATTTTGTTTCATTCCCTTCATCTTCCCGACCGACTGTTTTCAAATTCATTTTGGTAATCAAAAAGCGGAAAAGAGCATAATAGAGAAAGAAAAATACTACGCCAATGGCGATATAGATGGGCCAGCGGGTCTTTTCAATCCCTAACGGCAAGTTATACAAAAGGAAATCAATAAAGCCATTCGGACCAATCGCTCTTGAGCCAAAAATATTCAAAGCAACCATACTCAGTCCACTTAATGCGGAATGGATCACGAACAAAACTGGTGCAACGAACATAAACGAAAATTCGATTGGTTCCGTTACCCCAGCAATAAAGGAAGTCACCACTGCTGGGATCAAAATAGCTTTGACCTTGACTCTATTCTCTGGTTTTGCGGTCTGATACATAGCTAGACAGGCACCAAGCAAGCCAAACATTTTTGAAATTCCTCGCGCATCCCAGATGACACTTTGCGAGAGAACCTTTACTGCCGGATCCGCAATTTCTGCAAAGTAAATGTTACGGGCTCCTTCAAAGACTTGACCCCCGACTTCAGCGACTCCTCCAAGTGAGGTATATAGAAATGGCGTATAGATCAGATGATGGAGTCCAGTTGGAATCAATAATCTTTCTAGCGTCCCGTATAAGAAGATACCGAAGTTTCCTGTTTCTTGAATGATTCCACCTAATCCATCAATACCCGTTTGAATCACTGGCCATACAATCGAAGACAGGATGGCCAACAAAACGACGACTGGAATCAAAATGATAAACACAAAACGGGCACCACCATATACCTGAAAGGCGTTATTGAACGTGGTATCGATGAAACGATTATGAATCAATGCAACAATAATTCCTAAAATGATTCCTAAAAAAACACCCATGTCTAAAACTTGAATTCCTAAGACCAGTGCTTGTCCTGATCCTTGAAGTGCATCTGCCGCTACTAGCATCTCCCGAAGTTCCAAGAATTTATTCATGGCATATAAGAATACCAGATAGCCTAATAACGCTGTAAAACCGGCTTCCGCCTTTTTCTTTTTGGCAAGACCAAGAGCGATCCCTACACAAAATATGATGCCGAGATTCGTCAAAATCGGTAGGAGCGAAGCAGATAATATACTCCCAAAACCAGTTGTGATCGGATTATCCAAAAATGGGAAACGCTCAATCAAACGAACATTTGTAAAAACATTACCAATTGCGATCAAGATTCCGGCAATCGGCAATATCAGTACCGGAACAAACATGGCTTTCGAAAACTTCTGCATCGCATCCATCACTTTTTCTTTCATTGATGAGACTCCTTTACTTTTTTATCGGTAGGTTTATTATAGGGAAGTTTGACATTCATTGGAACAGGAACCGCTTTCAAATCAACTTGTTGCAAAGATTGGAATGCGTTTCAGCATTCTAACAAACTCCGCACAAGAAAAAAAGCGAACCTCGAATTGGCTCGCTTGAGATAACGTGATAGACGATTTTTTGATCATAACGGCTTCACAAAAAACAATTCCAACGGCTGTTCAAAACCCGGTACGTCCATAATCAATCCACCGGCATCTTTGTAGCCGCATTTTCGATAGAAATGCTGACCGCTCTCATCAGACTGAGTTGAGGTCATACACATCCCATACCCTTGTTTCCGCATTCCTGCTTCCCAAAGGCGGAGGAAGTGCCTTCCTCTCCCTTTTCTCTGCTGGGATTCGTTGACCACAAGCATGGTACAAAAGGGAATGGTATCCCAAAACAATTGATAGCGAAGAATCCCCACAGGTTCTTCCTCATCGGTCAAGATTAACGCCTGTTGATCTTGGAACTTTTTTGCTAATCCTGCTTTTGACAAATGATTATCTAGCTCTAGCCAGAATGTCGTATCACTTTTTTGCGCATAACGAATCTTCAGCATCTTGGTTTCTCCTTGTTTTTTCCTGAATCGTAAAGCAGCACTATTTTTCTGTTGTTTCTCGGTATTCTTTCAGCACAGCCAGAAATGCATCGCCGTATTTATCTAACTTGTTTTGACCAACTCCTTTGATCTGTAGAAATTCGATAGGGGTTTTAGGCTGCTGCTCCGCAAGTTCCCGCAATGTCTTGTCCGAAAAGACGACATACGGCGGCAAGTTTTGTTCTTGTGCGAGGGTCAATCGCAGGGAACGTAATTGGTCAAACAGTTCGTCATCGACGACCAATTGTCGTACTTTGGCTTGTTTCCGGTAAACTTTTGCCTTGCCTAGAAGAACCTCTACACCGGCAGCCGACACACTGAGCAGGGGGTATTGTCCTTCCGAAGGGACTAAATAGCCTGATGCGGTTAAGTAGTCAATGAGTTGATTGACTTCTTTTTGTGACCATTCTTTCAGTAAACCATATGTCGGTAATTTTTCAAATCCCCATTGGGTGACTTTCTGATCTGCTGATCCGGTCAACACCTTCCCCACTAACGCTTTACCAAAACGTTCACCCATTCGTTTCACACAGGACAACACTTTTTGCGTCTCAACGGTGATATCTACCTGTTCTCGTTCATCTAAGCAATTGCTGCAGCGGCCACAATCGGGACCGTCTTCCCCAAAATACCGCAATATGTAACGTTGAAGACACATTTGTGTATGCCCATATTGACTCATTTCTCTCAACTTGAGGTATTCATTTTGACGATACTGAATATCGGACTCAGATTGATCGATAAAAAATTGCTGAATCTGCAAATCCTGCGGAGCGTATAATAAAATGGCTTCGCTAGGTTCACCATCTCGTCCGGCACGTCCGGCTTCTTGATAATAAGATTCTAAATTACCGGGGATTTGGGCGTGGATCACAAAGCGCACATTGCTTTTGTTGATTCCCATACCAAAAGCATTGGTTGCTACCATCACTTGAAGACGATCAAAAAGAAAATCTTCTTGGTTTTGCGTACGTTCTTCTTCTGTTAATCCGCCGTGGTAGCGTCCAGCAATGATGGATTGATGCTGCAATAAGCGATAGATCCGCTCGACTTCTTTGCGTGTGCTGGCATAAATAATCCCTGATTGGCCTTTGTTCATTTTTAAATAGGTCAGCAAGTAAGTGTCTTTCTGCTCTTTGACGACTTCAAATGACAGGTTTTCACGAGCAAAACCCGTTTTTACTTGGTTTTCAGGTGGAATCACTAGCAAACGTTCGATATCTTGGGCAACTTTTGGCGTTGCCGTAGCTGTCAATGCCACCACCGTTGGCTGCTGATCAAAACTATGGATCGTTTCAGCTAAGCGTAAATAGCTAGGACGAAAATCATGTCCCCATTGTGAAATACAGTGGGCTTCATCAACAGCGAGTAGGGATATAGGAACATAGCGCAGCAATTCGCGAAAATGATCTGATTCCAACCGCTCTGGGGCGACATACAGGAGTTTGATCTCTCCTTTCGATGCTTGCCTTAACCGTTGGTTGATTTCCGGAGCTGATAAGGTACTATTGATATAAGCGGCCGGGATACCCATGTCATTCAATGCATCTACTTGATCTTTCATCAATGAAATCAATGGTGAAATAACTAATGTCAGACCGTCTAACAATAAAGCCGGGAGCTGATAGCATACAGATTTTCCTCCGCCAGTCGGCATGATGCCTAAAACATTTTGATGAGAAAGAATGGCATTGATGATTGATTCTTGACCTTCCCGAAAGCTGGTATAACCGAATTTATCTCTTAAAACTTGATTGATTGATTGCATAATATCCTCTTTTCCATGTCCATTATACGAGAAAATCCAGTCATTTGAAATGGGAACAGTTTGAGAATCACTTTCGACAGTAACTTTCAGTCTTTGATTTTTTGAGAAGAATATGGAACAATGATTGAAACAAAAAAGGAGTTTGCAGTTTTATGGAAAAAATCGTAATTATTGGTGGCGGCATCATTGGGATGACCTTAGCAAATTATCTAGATACGACCAAGTACCAAGTGACCGTGGTTGACGACCCTACGGGACAAGCCACTAAAGCGAGTGCCGGGATCATTTCCCCTTGGCTTTCGAAACGGCGAAACAAACGATGGTATCAACTAGCTAAAGACGGAGCTGCTTTTTTCGAAAAATTGGCCCAAGATTTCTCACTGACCACGGATATTTATCAACGCTCAGGGACATTGATCATTCGCCCAGAAAATCAGTTGGCAGCATTAGCGGAACTGGCGGAGGAACGGCGCAAAGAGGCACCGGAAATCGGTCAAATCACCTGTCTTTCTCCTGCTGAAACGCAGCAAGCTTTACCTTTGCTCAAACCACTACCGGCTTTGAAAATTTCCGGAGGTGGTCGACTAGATGGCGCTGCTTATCTAGCGTTCCTAGAAGAACGGGCCCGTACCAATGGGGTCGTTTTCGTCCAAGGGAAGGCTAGACTTTATAAAGAAAAAAATTGGGTCGTTTCTACTACATACGCAAAAATCCCAGCGGATCATGTTTGTTTAACCGCCGGACCGGGATTAAGCCAACTGTTAGAACACTTGAACTACCACGTCGATGTTCGTCCCCAAAAAGGTCAGCTGCTCTCCTTCGAAACGACAGAGCCAGCAAAAGATTGGCCAGTGGCGATGTTAGAAGGCGAAGGCGATTTGATTCCTTTTGCGAATGGGAAGATCCTTTTAGGAGCGACTCACGAAAATGATGGCGGTTGGGATCTGACTCCCACTGAAGCAGCAAAGCAACAATTGCTGACTGGCATCGGTTCATTTTTGGCAGCCCCCGAGAAATTATTTGCTGCGCCAATGACAGTTCGCGTAGGAACACGGGCCTATACTTCTGACTTTGCGCCATTTTTTGGACTGCTTCCCAGTGAGCCAGGATTAGTGGTTGCCAGCGGACTGGGATCTTCTGGATTAACAACAGGTCCCTATATCGGTTATTTATTGGCTGAATATTTTAATCAAGGTCAGAACCCTTCTGAAAAGAAAAAACTTTTTGAGAAATATAGTAAACCTATAGCTGCCTATATTACTCAACGTCACTGATGGTAAAAAAAGGAGCTGTGACAAAAGTCTTGTCGCAGCTCCTTCTTTCGAACAATTGGATAGAATATACCGCATCTGTTTTTGCCAGATGCATCGCCCCTCTTGTTAAACCTCTTTTTTTCTTGAATTTAAGCGTTTAAAATCACCTTTTCTAATAAGGCACCGGCTTGATGATTTCCTTCAAGACCGATCGTTCCTGAAAATTGTTGGACACGTTCCATGTTCGTGATTAGGACGATGACCATCGTTTCTTTGCCTTGTTGTTTGATATAAGGCAAGTCCATCGCTGCTAGTTTCGATTGTGGGGTTACTTTCTCTCCTACTTTTACGAATACTTCAAAGCCTTTGCCATCAAGAGAAACTGTATCGATTCCCATATGGACTAGAACTTCCACACCATTCGATGTGGTGATTCCCACCGCATGTTTGGAAGGGAAAACCGAAGTGACTTCACCACTGACTGGCGAATAGATTTGGCCGTCTTTAGAGTGAATGGCATACCCTTCACCCATCATTTTTGTTGAAAACACTTCATCGGGTACATCTTCCAATGGAATGTATTCTCCTTGCGTCACCGCATGCAAATCAAGCTCGTTGGTGAAGGTTTCTGTTTCTGCTTGATTAGGAACTAGGAAATAAGTCAGAGCAAAAGAGGAACCGATCGCCAAGACAATGCCTAGGACCGCATAGATAAAGTATTCACCAATATAAGCCGGCAAACTAAAGATACTGGATAAAATATAGCCATAGATCCTTACGCCAAAAAAGCTGATGAACGCTGATGCAATCGAACTACCGATGGTAGCTGCTAAAAATGCTTTTTTATATTTTGATAAAATCCCAAACAATGCTGGCTCAGTGATGCCCAGCAATCCTGACACGGCTGAGGACAGAATGATTGATTTTTCTTCTTTTGATCTTACTTTAAAGTAGATCGCTGCGGTTGCGCCGGTGATCGCCATATTTGCCATGAACATCATTGGCATCAACATATCATACCCTTGATTAGCAAAGTTTTGTAATGCGATTGGCGTCATTGCATGGTGTAATCCGGTAAAGATCGCAATTGGACGAATAGCACCTACAACAATTCCTGCCAATACAGGAGAAATCGTAAACAAGCCAGCCACACCATCTGCAAGCAAATTGCCTAAATGAATACTGATTGGACCAATAACTGTCAGTGTGATCAGTCCAGCCACAAACAAGGAAATCGTCGGTGTAAAGACGGTCCGTAGAACTTGCGGCAATACCTTGTCTACCCAGCGATAAATGTAGCTTAATGCTAAAACAGCAAAAATGATTGGAATAACGGTACCCGCATAATTGAAAACGGGAACTGGTAAAACCCCAAATAGTCGAAAGGCCGAAATATTGCCTTCAGCAACTGCATTCGTCATCGTTGGAAATTGTAATGTTGCAGCAATGGCGATCGCCAAGTATTGATTCGTTTTAAAGATGCGCGCAGCAGATGCAGCAACAAAAAATGGCAAGAAGGTAAATACGCCGCTGGCGATCATATCAATGACTAAATACGTATCTGTTTGATTGGAAATCACATTTAAGGCAACCAATCCTGCCATCAACCCTTTGATCATTCCTGCCCCAGCGATCGCTGGAACGATCGGTCCAAATACACCGGAGACTGTATCCATAAACAACGAGACAGCGCCTTTTTTCTCAGATGAGGCTTGGCTCGTTTCATCCAAATTCAGTTCTTTGGCTAATGGAGCATAATAATCCGCTACATCTGTACCGATCACCACTTGGAGCTGATTGCTTTGATATTTCGTTCCCACCACTTTAGGTATTTTTTCTAAAGCAGTATAGTCAACTTTCTTTTCATCCTTCAAATCAAAACGAAGCCGCGTCATACAATGCCAAGCATTATTGATATTCTCGGATCCACCAACATCTTTTATGATCTGTTTTACGATGTCTTCTTTCATCATCATTTTTTCCTCCTGTTGTTTGCTAACGGACTGAACCTTGAGGCGCCCTTTCAAGTGGGTCCGTTTTCAAACACATAGTAGCATGGCTACACCTGCTTGTAAAACCAGTCCTTTTATTAAAAAAATCCATGAAAAAGGCTATGTATCAATAAATAAATGAGTAATCAACAAAAATTGGACTGGTTTTATGGGCCATAGTCATCTTTTTTTGAACCAAATTGACAGCGGTTGCTCTGCGTGTTTCAATGGCTATATCAACTAGATACAAAAATTGGAGTGAATAAAATGACACCAACTATCATCACCGACATCAAATCCTTTGCGATCAAACCTGATCGCCATAACCTTGTTGTCGTTAAAGTAGAAACCAACAAAGGAATTTCCGGACTAGGCTGTAGTACGTTTCAGTTTCGTCCGTTAGCAGTTAAAACAGTCGTTGACGAGTATTTACGTCCCCTTTTGATGGGTAGAGACGCGAATGAGATCGAAGACATCTGGCAAGTCATGAATGTCAATTCCTATTGGCGCAACGGTCCGATTACAAACAATGCTATCTCTGGTGTTGATATGGCCTTATGGGATATCAAGGGACAGTTAGCTGATATGCCGCTGTATCAACTGCTGGGGGGAAAAGCAAGAACCGCGATCCCTGCTTATACTCATGCGGTAGCAGATAATTTAGACGATCTCTATCACGAAATCGATCGCTTTTTGGCAGCCGGTTATCGCTATATTCGTTGCCAGCTCGGGTTCTATGGCGGGAATCCAAGCCAGTTGCAAACAGCCGAAGAACCAATTTCCGGCTCTTACTTTGATCAGACAGATTATATGGAAACGACTTTGAAGATGTTCGCAGCAATCAAAGAAAAATATGGCAACCAATTTCAAATGCTGCATGATGTTCATGAACGCCTCCATCCGAATCAAGCCATTCAGTTTGCCAAAGCAGCAGAACCTTATCAGCTCTTTTTCTTAGAAGATATTCTTCCGCCTGACCAAAATCACTGGCTGACACAATTACGCAGTCAGTCAGCAACCCCCATTGCAACAGGTGAATTGTTCAATAATCCAATGGAATGGCAAGAACTAGTCAAAAATCGGCAGATCGATTTCATGCGGGCCCATGTATCACAGATTGGCGGCATTACGCCAGCATTGAAGCTGGCTCATTTTTGCGATGCGATGGGGGTTCGAATTGCCTGGCATACGCCTTCTGATATCAGTCCAGTCGGCTTGGCAGTCAATACGCATTTGAATATCCATTTGCACAATGCTGCGATCCAAGAAACGATCGAGCTGCCGGCAAATACCCAATCCGTGTTTGGCGGCAGTCCCCAACCCAAAGGCGGCTTCTTCTATCCAATGGAAAAAAGCGGGATCGGTATTACATTTGATGAAGAAGCTGCGGCTGATTTTCCGGTTGTTTACCGCCCCCATGAGTGGACACAAAGTAGAACGCCGGATGGTACACTAATCACACCTTAAATAATGATCCTAAAAAAACTCAGCAGCCTGACTCAAATTGTTGAATCAGAGCTCTGAGTTTTTTTGATTTATCATCTAGGAAATTTGTGACTCTTCCTCTGCCGATCAATCAATGCGTGAACGATGGATTTCTCGATCGAAAGGTCGAATATAGGTGACTGCATAGTCGATGGCGACGATGTTGCTGAATTCATAAACCCGCCCATCTTCCAAAATTGCCCGATTCGTGATCTGCATCGCTGGGGTCCCCCGTTTGCACAGCAAGATTGCCGATTGAGCCATTGAAGTCGCAATCGGGGTATAACTGCTGATGTAATGGGAAATCCGATACCCGCAACTCTCAACATAGCGCTGAATTGAATGTTCTACTACCTCCTGAGTGACATTAGGAAATAATCTTACCGGTAGTTTCGACGTTTCTAGCTGCTCAATCTTATAATTGACGATTCGCACCCGTTCAAAGGTCCAAACTTCTTCATTGTCTGCTAACTGAAAGATTTTTTGTTCATCTGGGGTAGCGGGTGCTTTACTCAAAGAAATCATTTTGGAGTGGATCCGATCATAAGGAGTCCGTGTCAAGGAATTAAAGATCATGGGATTTTTGACCCACTTCTCATGGATAAAGATTCCTGATCCTTGGACCACACGAACGATGCCGATTTCTTCTAAATTTTTGATTGCTTGTTGAATCGTAAAGCGGGAAACGCCATAATTTCTGGCAAGTTCTCTTTGATTCGGTAATTTTCCTTCGATAAATTCTTCCTGATAAATTTTACTTAGCAAATCTTGAACGATAAATTCTCGTTTTTTCATAAAAACTCCCCTCACTTGCTCTCAGCTGTCGCCAGAACAGATAACCCATTTTCTAGAGCGATTGAAAGATGCACCTCACAGCAGATAGAGCATCGTCGCTTGTCCAGTATCATTACGAACTATTGTACTCGAATGTACTCGAAAATCAATCTGCTGAATCATTGGCTCTAGGGTTAAAAAATTAGAAGCTGTATCAAACCAGGCGTGTCGCCACAGAAATGAGTATTTCCTATGTCAGCTGGCTTGATGTAGTTCATGAATGGTCACACCTTAATCAAACAAGGACCAATCAAAAAAGATGTCACGAACTGTTAAACAGATTCGTCACACCATCGTATGAATCGATTATTGCACTTATTCCGAGAAAAAAATTAGTCGGACGAATCAGTTTCCCAGTAATCCTGGAGTTCTTCAGTGATTGTTTCAACATTCACTGATTCTCGCTGATCCTCTGGTAAATCTTCGTTTGACACATCGCCAACTGCTTTTAAACAAGCAGGCTTGACTGTTTCTCCCACTTCAGCAGCCGTCATTATTTTCTCGATTTTTATTTTGTGGGTCCAGTCAGCACCCATGTCATAAATGTAGGTCAGTGTTTGGCAGGTTTGGAAATCATGGTCGATCACCAATGCATTTGTAGGTTCCGTGTTCGGCACATCAATTGAATTATTGCCGGCAAAGAAAAGATACAAATGGGAATCTTGCCATTCAAATGCGATTTGGATCATACTGTGCAATTGTTCATAACTGATGCCTGCAGGAATGAGCAACCGGCGCCAAATAGGCGGTTTGAAACCTTCCAAATCAATACGGATTTGATAAGCAGCGACCTTTTCTTCGCTGGCTTCAGGAACTTTTTTTATTGGAAAAGGGACGATTTTTTGCGACCGTTGATTTTCATAGGGATGTTCGATCGGAACTAGATCGTGGTCTTCCGGTTCGACATCGTGAAGCATCTCCAGCATTGCCGCTTTCTTCTCTGGAGACCAGAAATGCGGTTTTGACATGCGAGAGTAAAACACAGGCTGTTTTTCTGCAAGAACAAAGATAATCTCTTGGTATTGTTCTTTTGTGATGTGCTGTTCTTTATACATGCAATAATAAAAATCTTCAATAGCTAATTTAGCAAAGGGGAGGAAATTCAAATCATAAGGAATCTCTTGAGGCATCATTTCCGTATAGACCCATTCGACAAACTCTTTGTCTGTCAGCATTCTTTTATTCGTCTTTTGTTCTGCACAAAAAATCAGATAAAAAACCGGATCTAAGTAATGATCTAAATCATCATTGCTGACAACACTCGGACCGCCGAACAATGCGACATGATCCATCATGCGATCAATTACTTTTGCTAACTTTTTCAATGTTTTTTCCAAAAAAATACCGCTCCTTTCTATCAGTTTAACTTTGACGAAAAGAGCAGTAATTGTCAATCTTTTTTTTAATGGGCAAGCATTTCCTGTGCAATTTCTAATCCAGACAAATCTGTTGGATAGAAAGTTGGCCAATGATCCATTTCTGTCAGTAATGTCTCCTGACTTTCGTTGCCAAAATAAAGATGGAAATGATGGGAATCGGTTGGTGCAATCGAGTGATCGCTAAATTGGATATATTTGAAGGCTGCATCGTTATCTTTTGATTCAAACAAATAACGGACACCGCGATTCCCTGCTTGGTAATTCAAGATCTTTTTGCCTACATATTGATAGGTTGCTTTCTTAGTTGTGCCATCATCAAAGGTAAATGACATCGTATCACCTGTGATCGTAATTTCTGCGACATCGGTTTGGTAGCCAGTCGTATAATATTCTTTGTATTCCTCGGCCGTCATGGTTTTATTCTGTTTCGCTTTGTAGTCAAAAACTTGATCCAATGTGCCGTCTTTTAAGTAAGGATAGACCGATTGCCATTGTCCTTTCCAGTCTGTTAGTGAGCGATCTTGAACATCTGCGTCGTCGAAATAGCCATTATAAACGGTCTTTTCTTTTTCTGATTCTTTCACTTCTTTCTCATTGGCTTGAGCGGTCGTTAGCATCAAAGCATCTCGATTTTGTTCCATGATGGAAATGTAGTCTTCCCCACGATCCATTTGCTCTTGAGTCAATCCTTCCAGTGGATTCAAAACGGCTAATCCGACGCCAGCTTCTGACGCCAGTGTTTTTGCAATACTGTCTTTGGCGTTCTCTTCAAAGTAAATCGTTTTGATCCCGGTATCTTCTACAAAGTGTTTCAACTCAGCAATGCGTGCAGCTGAGGGTTCTTCGTTGGGAGACAGTCCGGCAATCGGCACTTGTGTCAATCCGTATTCCAAAGCGAGGTAGCCAAAAGCAGCATGTTGGGTGACAAAATGTGTTTGCTTGGCATTCTCAAATGCTGACTGATAAGAATCATCCAATGACTGTAATTTTTCTAAATAGGCCGCAGCATTCCTTTCAAAAGCAGCTTTCTTTTCTGGATAAGCCCTGCTTAGCTGATCACGAATGCTTGCTACTTGTTTGATTGCAAGGCTTGGGGCTAGCCAGACATGAGGATCTAATTCATGAGAGTGCCCTTCTTCATGATCGTGCTCGTGATCGTGGCCATGCTCTTCATCACCCGGCAGCAACACCATCCCCTCCGTAGCTTTCACAACGGTGACATCGCCTTCTTTCAATGTAGATTCAATGGCAGGCACCCACATTTCCATATTCTCATTATTATAAACAAAGACATCCGCTTCTTGGATTTTTGCCATATCTTTTGCCGATGGTTCATAGTCATGTGAGTCTGTCCCTGCCGGCATCAACAATTCGACATTGCCTTCATTTCCCACCACATTGCGAGTAAAGTCATACATAGGATAAAAACTAGCGACCACTTGAATTGACGGATCACTTGTTTTTGCTGTCCCTTCATCCTCCGATTCCTTTGACCCGCCGCAAGCAGCCAACCCTAGAGCCAAAAGTGAAATACCTGTTATTTTAAAAAAATTCTTCATCTCTTTACCAGCACTCCTTTTTGATTTAGTAAAACGCCGGTCTCTCCTTAGAATCGCATCAGATTCCTTGTTACGATTTACATTTTACAAATCGTAACATTTACGTTTTACTTTCGATTAATTACTTTACACAAGGGATAACAATCTGTCAACACCTAAAAACATGTTTTTTTATATGTATCTCCTTTCATATCAGCAGCGATTCATTTGTCTTCTCATTGATTGCTATCGCTGTCTGACTTGTTCTTCCAAATCGTCTGTGCTACACTCAGGAAGTAATTGAATCGAATTATCCACTAGGGGCGCTTTATGCTGAGATAGACAGTTTGTCTGGTCCCTTTGAACCTGATTTGGTTAATACCAACGTAGGGAAGTGGTAGCGCAGCTTATTTCGCGTTCCCATTTTTCTGTCTACCCGTGGATAGAAAAAGGAGGAGCGCTTTTTTTGTAGACAGAAAATCACTCGAAAGGAAGAATACTATGGAAAATTGCTCAATGAATCAAATCGATATCACAGGGTGCCGCATCAGTCTTTATCCAATGAAAGATGATTTTGCCCCCCACATTCTTCGAAGCATCGAAGAGACCGATACCACAGCCGTTTGGCAGCAGACAGATCTTTTCAGTACACTCTACCGTGGTGAAGCTGCCAGTGTGATTGATGCGGCAGCAGCTCTTTTTGTCAATGCCTATGACCCAACAACACATATGGTCGGTGAGTTCACTTTTTCGAAAGGCTGCCCGGGAGATCTGGCAGGAGATGCCTTTCTCGACGGCAAGAATGAGCAGCCCAATCATCAGCAGATTATCACAAAAGGTACGTTCATCGTCCATTGCAAATATTCTTTCTACGTCTTTGGACGTGAAAACTATATGGAAGAAATTGCACATATCGTCTCATTGGCGGATGCCATGGGCTTACAACCGCAATCGGCCCATTACGTGACGCTACTATCTGGCACAGCCGCTCAATTGTTCGCCTATTTTGAACAAGCACTGGCCTATGCCCACGAAAAGCTGCCACATTATGTTCTTGAAGGAACCGTTTCGGTCAATAGTCCCTCGTTGAAGGAGGCCTCTTTGCATGAGTAAGTGGCAATTAAAGGATGTGATCATGGTAGGCATCGTTTCTCTCGTATTCGGTGTCGTTTATTTAGGGGCCGTTCACTTGGGGGTTCTACTAAGCACCTTGTTAGCCCCATTTGGCCTCGCAATTCTAGCGAATGAATTTCTCTTTGGGATTTGGTTTATGGCGGCTGCATTTGCTGGTTACGTACTAAGAAAACCAGGTGCAGCCACGATTACTGAAATGATCGCCGCTTTGCTGGAGGTTTTCATGGGAAACTTTTATGGTCCAATCATCTTTGTCAGCGGCTTTCTTCAAGGAATCGGCACAGAGGCTGGCTTTGCCGCTTTTCGGTATCGAAAATTCGGCTGGTCTTCTTTGATCCTGGGAGCTTTGGGAGCGACTGTCACCAGTTTTATTTGGGGCATGATCCGTTCCAGCTTTCTTGATTTAAAGTGGCAATTACTGTTGACTATTTTCGTGATCCGTCTGCTTTCCGCTCTCCTTTTTTCAGCTGTTCTTGTTAAAGTGGTTTGTGATCACTTAGCAAAAATGGGGGTTTTGAATAGCTATCCGATTGCTCAACATACTCGCCTCAAACAAAGCCGTGTGAAAGGATGAGTTTGGCGTTAGACTCCTGTGTCTTTACGATTGATGAGCAAAAACTTACTGCTACCTTTGAATTAGCTCCTGGAGAAATCAAAGGGATCTATGGTCCTTCTGGTTCAGGAAAAAGTACGCTTTTTCGCTTATTAGCCGGTTTGTCGGATCAAGGGTTCGAATCTGGACACTATGTGATCGATGAGAAAGATTTTACTGATTTATCCCCCTCGCAACGGATTGCGTCCGTTAGTTTGATGTTTCAAAATCCCGATACGCAGTTTTGCATGCGAACTCCCCGAGAAGAGCTGTTGTTTTGCTTGGAAAACAGAGCCATTCCATTAAACGAAATGACTCGCCGTGTAGAGTCGGCACTCGATTTTTGCGAGATTCGGCATTTAGAAGATCGAGTGCTGACAACCCTCTCGGGTGGGGAGAAACAACTAGTAGCGCTAGCATGCTGTCTTGTTTTAGAAAGTCGCTATCTTCTGTTGGATGAGCCTTTCGCTAATCTCGATTCGCTGACCACCCAATCATTGCTTAAAAAGTTAACAGAAGTTCAACTAAAAAAGAAGATCGGAATTCTTTTGATCGACCATCAAGTAGCACCGGTCGCTGACTGGGTGCAGGAATGGCTCCTATTAACAGATGCTTTTCAGTCGGTTCCTTCTCAGTTGCTTTTAGAGCAAGAAGAACAGCTAAGACAAACTATGATTAAACCGCCCCCCACCGCTATTGAGCAGCAGCCCCTCTTGCGGTTTGAAAATTTTCGTTTGCCAATTGGCAGACATTCTCTGCTGATCAAAGACGAAGTCTTTTCGACCGGAGAACGAATAGGCATCACAGGAAAAAGTGGGATAGGAAAATCAACCTTTTTTAAAGCCCTGTTGCAGCAAGTTCCCTATGATGGAACGATCTATTACCAAGAGCAATGCTTGACCTCTCGCAGTCGTCCTTTCGATCGGATGAGCTGGGTCATGCAAAACCCGCAGGATCAGTTTCTAGCTTCCTCCGTGGCACAAGAATTAGCCAATGGCCAAGAAAGAGAGGATCTCTCTGAAAAACTGAACCAATTGGGACTATGGGAGAAACAGGAAGATTCTCCTTTCCTATTAAGCCAAGGACAACAACGGCGATTAGCTGTTGCCTGTTTGATCGATCGTGAGATCCCGATTTTGCTTGTTGATGAGCCAACCTATGGACAAGATTTGCGGCAGTCTTGGCAATTGATGTCGTTATTGGCAGACAAAGCGGCCAGCGGTACACTGGTCTTCATCATTAGCCATGATTTGCGTCTTCTGTCAGATTTTTGTGACCGAACATTCGATTTTAATCATTTTGTAAAGGAGTCTTTCGATGAAGTACCGAAACCCAACAGTCAAGCTGCTGACTTTATCCGCGCTGGCTTTGCTCGTCTCTTTTCAAAATAATTTGTTGCTAAATAGCAGTTTAACTTTATTTTTCTTGTTGCTGCTCTTGGTTTATCTGCCTCTGAAAAAATTGCTCAAGTTACTTTTTCTCTTGTCTTTAAGTGCAGTCGGGATCTTTTTTACCGGGCTATTATTTTTCCAAGAAGGTAAAAATGGCAGCACGACAGCGGCATATGCCTATGGCATTCGTCTCGCCAGTCGCGTTTACTGTTTTGGGACATTAGGAAGTGTCTTTGCCGCTACGACCTCACTAACAGAGCTGATCTATTCTTTGCAACAGCAACTTCGCTTGCCTTCTGTTTTTGCTCATGGCTTAATGGCAGCTTTTCATATGGCACCTATGATTCCTAAAGAGTACCGCAACATCCAGTTTAGTTTGAAATCACGAGGAATCACTTATTCCAAACTATCCTTAAAACCACTGATTCCACTGATGGTCAAATCGATCCGCTGGTCAGAACTTCTAGCTGCAGCCATGGAATCTCGCGGATTTGTCGGTGATGCACCTCGAACCTATGCAGTGAATTATTCAGTCACCCTTAAGGATTGGTTGTTCGGATTTGGACTTCTTGGCGCTGGATTGATCCTTACCTTGCTTCCAGTATGAAGCTAAAAAAGGGATAGAATAAACAACAAATCTGATTCCAAACAAAAAGATACCGCAAACAGGACAGCACTTGCTGAACTTGTTTGCGGTATTTGTTTATTGATTAGTGGAACTTACATTGCCATTCGTTTCCCTTGTTTGATTTGAGAAATCATCACCAAAAAAGTAGTTGCTGTAATATAAATGGTGAAAACCAAATAAAGCTTTTTTACAATAGAAACAGTTTCGCTCGTGACTAGATGACCGATTCGAGGCAAATGGAACAAAGGTTGGCCAAGTAATTGACTTTTTCTGATTTTGGTCGTTTCCATGTGGTCTTGATTGTCTCCGATCGTATACATCACTTGCTCATTTTGATCAATTGCAGCAATTCGCCGCGTGTATATTTGTTCCCCTTGGTTCACAAAATAAGTGATCTCATCGCCGACAATCAAATTTTCAGCATCCACACCTTTAACAAATAATAAACTTCCAGAAGAATATGTCGGTTCCATTGCATCACTCTTCACAATAGCGATGCGTAACCCTAACATTTGTGGAATAACAATCATGAGTAAAGAAAGAAGCATAATAATTAATGTTGTAAAAGAAAGAAGGATACTTGGTTTAGAAATTTTTTTCATCACAGGTCTCCTTTATTTTTGATATTTTTGTATATTACGTTTATATTATAACGATTAATGATTTTTTTCAAATAATATGAGTCTGCTTTTTCAAATTATTTTTTTATTACTTGTTTTATTATTTCTGGTATAACACCCATTATCATTTGACTTAATCAATTGTTTTGTTTTATTCTAGACGTGAATAAAAAAACAGGAGAATTCATATATGTTTAAAAAAAATAACAAACTGAACTTGAAGAATGCAATTCCCTTCTTGACGATTTCTGCTTTTTCTCTGGGAATTATTTTGTTCTATCTTTCTGCTCTGATTAATCCAGTGATCAGTCTTCCTTCTATTGAAAAACAGGAAGATTGGCTGTATTATTCTGCAGCAGAACCAGAAACAACTTTCGACAGTAACTATGTGAATTTTTTGCCTAACATTCCTACCAATGAGAATTTGGTGATGGAACGTAAAATCACCAATGAACACTACTACCCGACATTGCTGTTGGTGGGCGATCATCAGAAAATGACGGTTTATTTAAATGATAAACTTTTATATACCAATAAAAAAGAAGTAGCAGAAGGTCTTGTGAATCCTGGAAAAACCCTCTCTTTTGTCACCTTGCCAGAAAATTACCAAGGCCAAACACTACGCATCTATGTATCTAGTCCTTTCAAAAATTATTCAGGCTATCCCGCTGAGGTCTTTTTTGGTTCTTCAAACGCTTTAGTCAGTTATGTCTTTCGTCATTCGATTCCCAATATTTTCATGCTTCTTCTGACAGGTTTTATCAGCCTGCTTAATTTGATTTATGTAGGGGTTAAATTAGTTAAGAAACGAAAATTACTCGTTTCGAATTTATTATTCAGTGCTTTTGCACTGTCAGCTGGGCTAGAAGCCGGTTTTGGCGATATTCTTGGAGGGTTGCTCTTTAACCCCACCATAAATTCAGTGATGTTGAATGTCTTATCGATCATTACCCCAATGTTCTTGATCGGCTTTTATTTATCGAAAATGGAAGTCCTTCAACAGAAGTACAAGATTTGGGTAATCTTCCATGGCATTTGTGGTGCAGCAGCCATTTTATCTGTCTTTTCCCATCAACTCCACTTGCCGGAGATTATGGATTATATCCATTTACTGAATATTTTTAGCACTTTTGTGACATCCTTTGCTGCCATCTATGAAGCGGTTAAAAAGAATCAATTTTTTGTTCTTTGTTCTCCATGGATCGTTTTATCCGCGATTGGTCACTGCTTTATCTACATTCAAGATGTCCTAAACAGCCATCAATCAAAAATCAATTGGAATACGATTTTCTTCGTACTCTTGATTATTGTCTGCTGGTGCTATGATTTGCTGCGTTTGTTTTTCTATAATGAAGGGAAAACGAAAAAACAGGATATCGCAGGACTCAAGATTCGCTTGTATGAAGAACAACAACCGATAATTCAACAACAAATCAATCAATGGCAACAAGCTTTTCTCGGTTTTCGCAAACAGTTGACTACTGCAAAAGTCATGCTGGAAGACAACAGTTTGCTGGGAGCTTTTGATCAAATCAACCTAATCGAGCAGACACTAGAAGAATCTTGTCCAACCAAAAGTGAAGATCATTCTCTAACAACCCTGTTATTGACAAGTTATCAGCAATTGACTCAGCAAAAAAGCATTGAATTCTCTTATGATGTGGATATTCCCGCAATCAAAGAACTAGCTGAAGAAGATTTTCTACAATTATTTGCTCATTTAATGGACTATGCAATTCGGGAAACGTATCTACTCAAAGATCGCGCCCTGCGAAAGATTCATCTAAGTGCTATCAAGCAGCAGAATCAGTTGTTCGTCAGCTGTCAGTTTCCAACTTTGGCTACTTCAGAAAAAGAAGCCATGCCGAATGTTGAAACCTTTGAAGAAGAAAACTATTTTGATCTTCAGATTATTGAAAAACTTACCCAGCAAAATTTTGGGTCTTGCTCGGTCTTACATGAGGAACAATCCACTCGTTTTTCTCTGACATTTTCTTCAGATGGGTTGCCAGATTTCCTAGAGCTAGTCAGTAATGAATAACAAAATGACAAAAAAAGCTTGCTTTTTTCCGAGTTTCGATTTAGCATGAATGTAAGATTTGGATCAGTATTCTTATGATGGTTAAAGAGAGTTGGAGCAAGCTGGAAATCCAATACCCGCTGATAAGAAGAACCTGCCAATGGTAGTGACCGCAAAACGGTCGGTGTGAAGACCTTATCCTTCATGAGTTGGACTAGCAATAGTCAACAAAGGTGGTACCGCGAAATTCAAGCATTTCGTCCTTTTTATAGGACGGAATGCTTTTTTATTTTTTAAGGAGGAAAAAACAATGACACAAAAAAATGATTTTACAGAATGGTACATTCAGACCATTCAAAAAGCCGAATTGATGGCTTATTCGCCAGTTAAAGGATCAATCATCTTCCGTCCTGACGGCTTTGAGTTATGGGAACATATTCAAGAAGAATTTAATCGCTTTTTAAAAGCAGAAGGCATTCGCAATGCGTATTTCCCAATGCTGATCCCACAAAGCTTTTTCATGAAAGAAGCGGATCACATTGAAGGATTTGCCCCTGAATTGCCTTGGGTGACAGAAGTCGGTAATGAAAAATTAGAAGAACCATTAGCATTGCGTCCTACTTCTGAAACCATGATCGGTTCAGCCTTTTCTGATTGGATCAATTCTTACCGTGATCTACCATATGAAATCAATCAATGGGCCAATGTTTTTCGTTGGGAAAAGAAAACACTGCCTTTTCTCCGCACTTCTGAATTCTTATGGCAAGAAGGACATACCGCCCATGAAGATGAAGCAGATGCAAGAAAACGGACGTTAGGAATTTTGGATGAATATGCACGTCTTTGCGAAGAATTTTTAGCCATTCCAGTGTACAAAGGACAAAAAACACCTTCTGAACGTTTTGCTGGCGCGGTGGATACCTACTCCATCGAAGCCATGATGAAAGATGGAAAAGCTGTCCAAGCCGGTACGAGCCATTATATGGGGACGAAATTTGCGGAGGCTTTCGATATTACTTATTTATCGAAAGAAAACAAACATACCCATGCACATACAACTTCTTGGGGTGTTTCTACACGTTTATTAGGCGCATTGATCATGACTCACGGTGATGAAAACGGATTGGTTTTCCCACCAACGATCGCCCCTACGCAAATCGTCTTGATGCCAGTCGGACCTTGGAAGAAAAATCCTGCCATTTTAGAAAAATTGGAAGAGTTGTTTGCATCTTTCAAAGCCAAAGGTATTCGTGTTCGCTTAGATGATTCTGACAATTCGCCAGGTTACAAATTTAACGAGTGGGAATTAAAAGGCGCTTGCTTACGAATCGAATGTGGTCCAAGAGATTTAGAAAATGGGCATGTAATGGTCAAAGTGCGTGATCTTGCCGAAAAACAAACCGTAGCCTTTGATGACCTTGCTGATTTCGTGGATCAGCAATTGGCTGCGATGACGCCACGTTTGCTTGAAGCAGCTCGTAACAGAAACAAAGAGAACGAGTATTACGATATCGAAACACTGGAAGAGTTAAAAGCACATATCGAAACCTGCAAAAAAGAAGATAAAGTCACTGGTTTTGTCTTAATTGGTTGGGACGGGACAGAAGAAACTGAAGCCAAGATCAAAGAAGAAACTGGCTTTACTACTAGAAATATCCCGTTTGAAGCTCCTATGGAAAAAACAGTTGACATCGTTAGCGGGAAACCTGCTAAACACACCGTTTGGATTGCCCGAGCTTACTAAGCAAAAAGAAAAAAAGCACAACCCGTAAAAAACGGCATGTTCACTAAGAGAAAAAGCAGCCACAGATCGTAGGATCTGCGGCTGCTTTTTCTTAGCGTATTTCAGTTATTCTATGAATTTTCGTTGTATCCACATCATTTTTTGGTTTGCTGGAAGATCAATAAACTAATTCCAACAAATCCTCAGGGGTAATATTGCCAAAATATTTTTTGACATCAATTTGATCAATCACATCTTTCAATGCAGATTTATCATAGCGAGTGCCGATAAAAGCTTGTTCAACGTCAGCAATATCTCCTAATCCAAAGAAATCTCCATAAATCTTTGCTTCTGTAATCTTGCCTTCTTGAACGTTAAAGCGAACTTCGATCGATCCAATTGGAAATCGTTTGCGGCGTTCAATATCAAACGCGGGAGATTTCCCGTAATTCCAATCCCAATTTCGATAATACTTGTCGGAAATTTCATTGATTTTGACCCAATCTTCCTCAGTCAATGTATAGGTCTTGACTTGGTCGACTGAATCCACACCAAAAATCTTCAAAAGAATCTCTTCACGAAACGCTTCGGTTGTCATATCTTGTTTGTCTTTTGGTAAGAAAGGTTTGATATTCGTCACGCGAGAACGAATCGATTTGATCCCTTTTGATTCGATTTTATCTTTGCGCACCTTCAGCGCATTGACCACTTCATTAATGTCACTGTCAAACATGATGGTCCCATGAGCAAACATACGACCATTGGTGGCGTACATTGCATTACCAGAGAACTTCATATCATCAATGACTAGGTCGTTGCGACCTTTTAATTGTGCCCCTTCTACACCCATTTCATGAAGCGCCTGAACAATTGGTTTCGTCAATTTTTCGAAATCACGGAATGAATTACCGTCATCCGGCATGATAAAGCTAAAATTCAAGTTTCCAAAATCATGATAGACAGCCCCACCGCCACTAAAACGGCGAACCACATGGATTCCATGAGCATCGACATAGTCTTTATTGATTTCTTCGATCGTATTTTGATTTCGTCCAATAATAATCGACGGCTCATTGATATAAAACAGCAGGATCGGTTCATCCACCTTCATTTCCTGCAGCAAAAAGATCTCAATGGCTAGGTTGATTCTTGGGTCGTTGTTTTCATTTGGTACAAAAAGCATCTGCTACTCCTCCTCGGGTTTAAATCTCAAAGATTTTTTGAACTGCTGCCAATTCAACCGGTATCCCGTTGGCCGCCGCTGCTGCCTCTTCTTTCAGTTGCTCCAGATCGCCATGCTGTGGCAGATGAGTCAAAACCAGTTTTTTGACCTTCGCTGCGGCAGCAATTTCTCCGGACTCTTGAGAAGTAAAATGAGCTTTGTGTCGTTCATTCCCTGCAAAGAGGTAGGTATCTGCTAAAAATAAGTCGGCATCTTTGGCAAAATCGACAAAACTTTCTAAGTAGCCGGAATCGCCTGTGAATACAAATATTTTACCTGTACTATTCTCCACAAAGCGCATGGCATAACAAGTTACAGGATGAATCGTCTTCATAAATGTAACAGAAAACGGTCCCAATTCCAACTGTTTTGTTTGTAAATAATCATGCCCTTCTGTAATTCCCGCCATGGTCAACTCATTGAAATGAATACTGTCTTCTCCATGCCCATAGATAGGCAATACGTTCCGCTCTGCTTGCTTAGGAAATAGCTGCCAATAATACTGCAAGACACCCAGATCTGCGATATGATCATGATGGTAATGACTCAAAATCACTGCATCCAATGCTAACGGATCCAAAATTTTTTCCAATTGAATCAGTGTCGTGCTGCCAGCATCCAGCAACAAATGATATCCCTCGGACTCTAATAAATAGCCAGTAGTTCCCTCACCCTTATAGGGATATGCGCCTAAACATCCTAAAACTGTTAGTTTCATACTTCCGCCTCCTTGTCTCTATGCTATCACAAAAGCATTGGATTACTCAAAAATAAACAGCAAAAACGGCTGCGACAACCGGAGCTCATTAGCAAAAGAAATCGATGATTTTCTCTCTCATTGCTGCATTGAGTCACCTAACGTCACAACCGTGGATCATATCTTTACAAAAGGCGTTCTTTAGCTAAGAACTCGATCATTTTCTTTTTCAATCAACGCTTGATAAAAAGCGGCATTCGCAGTGTTTGCGTAGGCCAGCGCCCAAAATAGACCGATAACAAAAGCAAACAAACCTAAAACCATCCATCCTAATAAAGAAATCTGCAGCAAAATATACTGACCGATATGATTCTTCATTAAATGCCAAGCCTCTTTTATCGCTTGCAGCGTCGTCATTTCTGGATGGTCGTATCGTACATAGATCGCAAACTGAAATAATCCGCTTATGATCTGGGAGACAAATAAGAAAAGGACCACAGAAATAAGAAAACTGATGATGAAGGAAATCGACGAACGGAAGAGACTCCAGTCAACAGTGATCCGACTGTTGACATTCAAGACTAAATCAAGGTACTGATTCATTCCGCCAACAACTAAATGGGGTAAAAACGTCACAAAACTAATCAGATAATTTACGAGAGCATTCACCAAATTCAGCAATAGAAAAGGTACGTAATAACGCTTGTCATAAACAAGAAAAATATCCGACACATGGATCTCCCGCTGACGAATCAAGAACAGTGCCATAATATTTAAACTTATCGTCAATGCGAAAAAAACAAAGTATTCCAAAATATAATCAATGATTGTTTCTCGTGTCTGTTGAAAGGTATGGTTTGTCAATGACAGCACCAAACTGCTGACCATGCTTTGAATGGCTATCGTAGCAATAAAGGCTAAAATATACCGCCCCCACATGCCCTTTAATGCACGTGATGCCATGGAGCGGATCTCACTATTTTTTTCATCCTCTACTCCTTCTAATAGCTTCGTAATTCTTTCACGGTTTTGTCATCTAAGCGACGAACAACTTCTGTTACTAATTTTACTGTATTTAAGTAGTCATCTTCATGAATGACAGAAGTATGGGAATGCAAGTAGCGTACTGGAACTGTAATTGCGATCGATGGTACACCATCACGGGTCAGATGCATTTGACCGGCATCAGTTCCCCCACCGGTGATCACTGTATATTGGAAAGGTATCTCTAATTCTTCCGCAACATTGATCACAAAATTCAAGAGTTTCTTATGAGGAATCATCGATGCATCAAAAATCAAAACTTGCGGCCCCTTGCCCAAGACAGAATCTGCTTCTTTTGGAGACATTCCTGGCGTATCACCAGCTGTCCCGGTATCAAGAGCAATCGCGATATCTGGATTCACTAGATGCGTACTTGTCCGTGCGCCACGCAATCCTACTTCTTCCATTACATCACTGCCAGCAAACAAGCAATTTGGATGCCCTTCAGCAGCCAACGTTTCCAACACACGCAAAGAAACTGCAGTTCCAATACGATTATCCCACGCTTTAGCTAGCAAAAACTTACTGTCATTCATCCGTTTGTATTGGATATATGGCGTAATCATATCTCCAGGACGTACGCCCCAATCTTTTGCTTCTTCCTCGCTAGAAGCACCGATATCAATGAACATGTCTTTGATATCATAAGGCTTGTTGCGAACTTCCGGTGTCAACACATGAGGTGGTTTAGAACCGATTACACCATGAACCAATTTGCCAGCTTGCGTTTTGATTTCTACTTCTTGTGCCAGCATCACTTGGCCCCACCAGCCGCCTAATGTTTGAAACTCGATGAAACCTTTATCGGTGATCTTTGTCACCATAAAGCCAACTTCATCCATATGTCCGGAAATAAAAACTTTAGGTCCGCCGCCATCCCCTACATGTTTAGCAATCACGCTTCCTAACCCATCGTAAAAGATATCTTCGGCAAAGTCTTTCGCATATGCTTTGAAGACTTCACGTACTTCTTCTTCATTCCCCGGAACACCACGGGCAGTTGTCAGATCAATCAGTAATTGCTCTTCTTTTTTATCCATCCTATCTACTCCTCTACTCATTTATCCCTTAAATTATACCATTCCTCGTGTCTTGTACCAGCTCAAAATTGAAAAAAATCTGACAACTTACTCTTCAATGATCCGCAAGCATAACTTAACTGTAATCAAATAAGCAATGAAGAATACGACGGCTGCGACACCTGCAAACAGATGTGCCACCCAATACCCTGGACTCACAATGATTTGCGTCAGCGTGTTGATTGCGAATGCGGCATGTAAAATCGCGAGTAATGTACCTGGCATGAAAACCCAAAAATTCTGCCAGTAGACGATCGAACGAATTTCTTTTTTGCTATAACCGAGTGTACGCAATAAACGATAATTTCTTTTTTCCCGCTCCGTATTAGAAAATTGCCGTACAATCAAACTGCTAGACGTAGTGATCAAAACGATCACCCCGACGAATAAAGAAACGAACAAAATAATGCCGCCTTGTCGCCTCATAGCACGCATATTGAGATAGCGATTCGCCAAGTTTAACCGATATCCGTTGAGATAGTCCTTGGACGCCTGTTTTTTTTCAAAAACCCCTGCTTGCAGCAAATACTTGATTTGTCCATTTTCTTGCGTGCGTTTATACGAAAACGGATAGGTCCATTCAATCGGTAAACGTTTTTCCACTGCTTGGCTAAGACTTTCCTGATCCTCTGTATCAACATTGACATAGGTCAATCGATAGTCAAGTCCTGACATTTCTTGAAAGTCTTTGTCATTGACCACTAACACATTAGGTAAAGAATAGCGTAAAGAAATATCACCAAAATAATCTTGGTATGTTTTGTCCAAGAGGAATCTTTTCCCGTTTTCTAGAGCAATATTCTTCTGGAAAGTTCTCAAGTTGTTGGCAATATCATAATTATCATCAAACAAAACAGCTGTCTCTTCTCCTAAAGAAATCTCTGGCGCGTCTGGCACTAATCGCCGAAATGCGTGGTAATCGGATAAAGAAATCGCATTGACCAAGAACGTTTCCTGACCAGTACTGGTTGGATTGGCTAAATATTTCGCACTGGTCGCTAACGGCACGATACGAAAAGTGAGCGTCTGCTCCGCGACGACCTGACTCTGATTTTCCTGAATCACTTGTTTTAACTCTTCTGCATTTTCTGCTGCGACTTGAAAATCGACGGGATAATCACGATTGGTCGCCTGATAATTCAAGGAAATCACTCCCATTGTGCCACCAATCAAAGAAATCGCGATCGCAGTAATGATCGTCAGTAATGAAAAACTTTTCCACGTCCGCTGCAAATAAGCCCGGATATTGTTGAATGCAATCAAGCGTGTGCCTTTGCTGATTTTTTTGCGAGGGAGCGTTAAGACATGCAACAACATTGGTAATGTGCAGTCAAAGAACAAATACGTCGCTGTGATACAGCAAAATAAAATCAGCAATGGGATCCATAAAACAGCAGTATAATCTTCTGTATAATTAATATAGCGCTCCAGTGTCGTTCGTAGCGTCAGAGCTAAGTAATAGCCGATCCCTAACAGAAGCAAACCGATGATCCCCATTGCCATCCGAAATGGGCGACACTTCATTTTGCTCACTGGCAGTGTATAGTTGTTCTTCATTAGATCGATCAAAGGATTCTGCCAGACAAACAAAACCACTTGACCACTCAAAACTACCATGGCAAGTAAGAATACCCACACGGTAGTCAAAATCGAACGAGGCGAATTAAAAAAATGACTAGTGATGGATAGTCCCATCACTCGAATCAAGATCATCGAGAAAAATTTCGAAAATATAATCCCCATGAAAATGCCCACAACAAGGGAGAAAAGATTTAGCAGGAACGTTTCTCGCAGCAACAGCCAGCTTAACTTCGCTCTGCGCAAACCCAGGAGCTGATAAACACTGATCTCTTTTTGCCGTTGATTCAAGAAGAAATGATTGGCACTTAGCATAAAAAAAAGCACCACAACAGCAACGATCGTACTACCAAAACCTAATACGCCATCGATGCGAATGTCTTGCTGCACTCGTTGAGTCAGCAAACGGTCATTCATCATGGCACTAAATGAATAAAAAATCATGACTGCCGTCATCATGCACACAAAGTAAACGACATAATTGCGAAACTGCTGCAAAAAACTGCGCCAGCCAATTTTATAGAGCATGACGATCCCCGCCTCCAATCGTCGCTTGCATATCGATGATTTTTTCGAAAAATTCTTTGCGGGAACCTTTTTTGACTACCTCTGCAAAAAAGACACCATCTCTAATAAACAAAATCCGATTGCAATAACTTGCAGTGAAAGGATCATGGGTCACCATGAGAATCGTCATATCTTCTTGCAGATTGATTTCAGCTAAATAACGCAACAGCTCTGTCGCCGCTTTTGAGTCTAAGGATCCCGTGGGTTCATCTGCAAACAACACGGAAGGCCGGCTGATGATTGCCCTGGCGGCGGCCACCCGTTGCTTTTGACCGACCGATAGTTCTTCTGGGTAGCGGTCTAACAAATGAGCGATTCCCAATAAGTTCGCCAGATGCGCCAAGCGCCGGTCAACTTCACTGACAGAAAGGCGGTCGATCGCCAGTGGTAAGATAATGTTGTCTTTGGCAGTCAACGTGTCTAGTAAATTAAAATCTTGAAAAATAAAGCCGATTTCTTTCCGGCGAAAATCGCTTAGCTCATTTTCTGACAAGCGGGTGATCTCTTGTCCTCCGATTGCAACAGAACCTAGACTCGGACGTAGGATGGAGGAAAGGATATTCATCAGTGTCGTCTTTCCGGCACCACTTGGTCCCATGATTCCCACAAATTCCCCTTGATCAACGGAAAAAGAAAGATTGTCTAGTACTTTGGTTTGATTGAAGCGGGTTCCATAGGTTTTTGTCAGGTGCTTCACATCGATCATTTTTTTCATGCAAATTCTCCTTGATCTATTTCTACTTTTCTTCATATTTTCTTTATGGTAGCACATTTTCTTCTCTATCGCCCCTGCTTCGTTTTTACACATAAAAATTTTTTACAATTTTTATTCATTTTGTGAAACGTGAAACATGTAAGACCTTGTTATCATCAAGTTTTTATTGAAAACCGCTTTTGAATATACACTACATATTGTGCATACTGAATTATTTATCGAATAAAAGCCACTATATATAGTTGCCGAAAACCATGTTTTGTTTTATGATATTGGAGAAGATAAGGAGTGATAGTAATGATGGACTTAAAGAGAAACACTGAACAAAGCGGGGGTAGCCATCCTCAATTATCCCAATTAAAGATCGTGAAACGTGATGGTCGCTTAGTAGATTTCGATGACCAAAAAATTTACGATGCATTAGTAAAAGCCCAAAGAAAAGTTAAAGGAGAACTATCTCCCCTCGATCATGAACGAATTTTAGAAATCGTAGAAGGAATCGATCATGAGATCGCCGAACGGTTTACCAAAAACGTTAAAATTTATGAAATCCAAAATATCGTTGAGCATATTTTATTAGCAAAAAATGAATATGCATTGGCCGAAGAGTATATCAACTATCGGACACGTCGTGATTTTGAACGCAGCAAAGCGACGGATATCAACTTTACGATCAATAAATTAATGAATAAAGATCAAACAGTGGTCAACGAAAATGCCAATAAAGACAGCAATGTCTTCAATACTCAAAGAGACTTGACTGCAGGGATCGTAGGAAAATCCATCGGCTTGAAAATGCTGCCCCCTCATGTGGCGAATGCCCATCAAAAAGGCGATATCCATTATCATGATTTAGATTATCATCCTTATACTCCGATGACTAACTGCTGTCTAATCGATTTCAAAGGCATGCTGAACAATGGTTTCAAAATCGGAAACGCAGAAGTTGAATCACCAAAATCGATTCAAACGGCGACGGCTCAGATCTCTCAAATCATTGCCAATGTGGCATCTAGTCAATATGGCGGTTGTTCTGCAGACCGGACGGATGAATTACTCGCACCTTTTGCTGAATTGAACTATCAAAAACACTTGCAAGATGCGCGTGAATGGATCGACGGCGAGGATCGCCAAGAAGCTTACGCGAAGAGCAAGACAAGAAAAGACATTTACGATGCGATGCAAAGTTTGGAATATGAGATCAATACTTTATTTACTTCAAATGGACAGACACCTTTCACTTCCTTAGGCTTTGGTCTGGGAACAAACTGGTTTGAACGGGAAATCCAACGTGCAATCTTACAGATCCGGATCAACGGACTTGGCAGCGAAAAACGGACAGCAATCTTTCCGAAGTTGATTTTCAGTATCAAACGTGGCGTAAATCTGGAACCCACAGATCCAAACTACGACATCAAAGAATTGGCTCTGGAATGTGCAACGAAACGGATGTATCCAGATGTCTTGAATTATGACAAGTTGATTGAATTGACGGGTAGTTTCAAAGTACCGATGGGTTGCCGTTCCTTCTTGCAAGGTTGGAAAGATGAACATGGCGAAGAAGTCAATGTAGGACGGATGAACCTTGGGGTCGTAACATTGAATATTCCCCGCATTGCCCTAGAAGCTAACGGAGATCGTGACAAATTCTGGTCTCTTCTGGAGCAACGTCTGCAAATCGTCAAAGATGCGCTTGTTTACCGAGTAGAACGTTGCAAAGAAGCGAGTCCGGCAAATGCACCAATCCTATATATGTATGGCGCATTCGGCAAACGCCTCGATCGCAAAGACAGTGTCAACGAGTTGTTCAAAAATAAACGAGCTACTGTTTCCTTAGGGTATATTGGATTGTATGAAGCTGCTGCTGCTTTCTTTGGTGGTGAGTGGGAAAATGATCCTGAAGCAAAAGAATTTACGTTAGCCATCGTGAAAGAGTTAAAAGCCCATGCAGATGCTTGGGGCGATGAATACGGTTATCATTTTAGCGTCTATTCTACACCAAGCGAAAGCTTGACCGATCGCTTCTGTCGTTTAGATACAGAAAAATTCGGCATCGTTGAAGACATCACGGATAAAGAATATTACACAAATAGCTTCCACTACGATGTCCGCAAAAATCCAACACCATTTGAAAAGTTGGATTTTGAAAAAGACTATCCAAAGTATTGCTCTGGCGGCTTTATTCATTATTGTGAATACCCAGTTCTGCAACAAAATCCCAAAGCTCTTGAAGCAGTTTGGAATTATGCGTATGACCGTGTCGCTTATCTAGGAACCAACACTCCGATCGATCATTGTTATGAATGTGGATATGAAGGTGATTTCAATCCAACTGAACGTGGCTTCGAATGTCCACAATGTGGCAATCACGATCCAAAGAGTTGTGACGTCGTCAAACGAACATGCGGTTACCTAGGAAATCCTCAAGCTCGACCAATGGTTCACGGTCGTCACAAAGAAATTTCCGCTCGTGTCAAACATATGAAAAACAATGACTGAAACAAGTGTCCCCTTCGCGACTAAAGCGTAAGCAAATTCTGCTCCTTTCTAACTGACAACTGTTGGCCAGAAGTCCGCAGAAAACGAGTGCTGGAATTGCTCGCGCATTTGTGCTTGCTAATATTTTTTTGCTACAGTCGCGAAGGACATTTTTATCGAATAATCGAATAGTTAGAAAGAAGTTTTGCACATGAGAAATCCTCGTCCCAAAGAATGGCAAGCAAAAGAGTATAGTCAAAATTATATTGCAGATTATAAAGCCTTCAACTTTGTTGACGGCGAAGGTATCCGCAATAGCCTGTATGTCAGTGGTTGTTTATTTGCTTGCGAAGGCTGTTTCAATAAAGCAGTCCAAAATTTCCGCTATGGCACCCCATTCACAGCAGAACTCGAAGAACAAATCATTGAAGATTTGCGGCACGATTATGTTCAGGGACTAACACTATTAGGCGGCGAACCTTTTTTGAATACTGAAGTATGTCTGCAAGTGGTAAACAGAGTCCGTGCCGAGTTCGGTCATGGCAAAGATATTTGGAGCTGGTCTGGTTACACCTTCGAGGAACTACTGTTGGAAACAGAAGATAAGCTTGAGTTGCTGTCTCGCATCGATATCCTAGTTGATGGCCGTTTCGAATTGAGCAAACGCAATTTGAATCTGCAATTTCGCGGCAGCAGCAATCAACGAATCATTGATGTTCCTAAATCCCTAGCACTAGGAGAAGCGGTGATTTGGGACAAATGCAAAGACGCAGAAAAAAGCTATGAACAAATCAAAAAGAGTATTTAACGACTTGAAAAAACTTCAGTTTTCAAACTGATACAAAAGATAAAAACCAGTAGGAGTGCTGAACTACTCCTGCTGGTTTTTATTTCGATCGTAGGACATACCATCATTACAAATGTTTGCTTGCTTCTTTGATACTTAACGGAGCTAACTGATCTTTGTGCGTTAACAGAAAAGCCTGCACCCACTCAGGGTTTGTTTTAGCATAATCGCGCAAACTCCAGCCAATCGCTTTATTGATAAAGAATTCATCGCTACCTAAATTATTTAAAAGGATCGTCTCGAAAAGCTCGCGATCGGTTTTTTCTTTTCTAAGCAGTTGGTGGTCAATGGCGATGCGTCGGAGCCATAAATTTTCTGCTTTGCTCCAAGCAAGCATCTTTTGGCTCAATTCCGGGTAGGTCATAGTCAGCCCGCCAACAACTTTATTCAAGCCATCAACAGTATCCCACCAAGACTTTTGAAGGACTAATTCACTTATTTTCTCCAGTTCGTCTGGTTGGAGGACCGACTGCATCGTTACCAGATAATCGATAGCTACATATTGCATTTCACGATAAGGTAGTTGCCAACAGGTTTCAACAAATGCCCAATCGAGGGCGGCCTTTTTCATTGCAGCAAAATAAGGTTTTTGGATTTGTTTGCGTACAGGTGACGGAATCCCTAAAAAGTCAAATTGGTTCCGCATGTACGCTCGCATTTGAACTCCTCGCGCTGGATTTTTTTGTGCCATGAATTCCTCTAGTAACGCTTTCCATTGATTGTTTGTCGTCATTATGCGCCTCCATATATTTTATTCGGTTTCCCACAAAGGCAATACGATATTTTCATAAGCTAATGGGTCAAGATTCGTAACTGTGATTCCCAATAAGCGGATCCCTTTTTCGATTCCTAGAATCTCCTCCCAAATCAAACTAGCTTGTGAAAAAATAGCTTCTTTCTTGTGCATATATTCTGGCAACGTGACCCGTTTTGTGATGGTGGAGTAATCGGCATAACGCACTTTCAACACCACAGTCTTTCCATGTTTTTGCGTACGTTTCAATGATCTTTCTACTTCTTCTGCCAGATTTCTTAGCTGACTGATGACCTGATCTTCTGTGGTTAACGCATTGCCATACGTATGTTCTTTTCCGACTGATTTTCGTTCTCTCGTCACACTAACCGGAGAATCATGGATTCCTCGAACTTTCCGGTATAATGAGTAACCCATTTTTCCAAATTCTTGGATCAATGCCATTTCGCTCCATTCATAAAGGTCAGATCCCTTATAAATCCCTAATTCATGCATTCTCGGCACTGTCTTTTTACCGATACCATGAAATTTGTCAATCGGTAATTTTTTTAAAAAGACCACGGCATCTTCCGGCATCACTACCGTCAAACCCCGGGGTTTGTGAAAATCCGAAGATAATTTGGCTAAAAACTTATTGTAGCTGACGCCTGCTGAACAAGTAAGCTGGGTCGTCTGCCAAATGTCTTGCTGGATCATGCGAGCAATTTTGATCGCTGAAGGACAGTTGATCTTGTTGACGGTCACATCCAGATAAGCTTCATCGATAGAAACCGGTTCGATCACATCGGTATAGCGCCCAAAGATCTCTCGGACTTGCTGAGAAATTTCGCGGTATTTCTGATGGTTGCCAGGTATAAAGACGGCATGAGGACACAGTTCAAAGGCTTTTTGCGCACTCATTGCAGAATGGATCCCATACTGACGTGCTTTATAATTGGCGGTCGTGACGACACCTCTGCCCCCAGTATCACTTGGGTGGCGGGCAATCACTAAGGGATGCTTAGCCAATTCAGGATTGTCTCTTTCTTCTACTGATGCAAAAAAGGCATCCATATCGATATGGATGATTTTCCGAGAAGTATCGTTTTTTAACGGAAAACGCAACTCAGCCATTTTCACCACTCCATTCCCCTCTATTATAAACGAACAAAAGTTCCCTATCAAGAGGCTCATTCCAAGCATCGGTGATTGTTGCAAACAAAAAGAATCCCTGTAAAAAGACAGAAATTCTTTTTGTTTCCTGTTATGATTTAAGTCTTCAAATTTAGTTTGTTTCGTTAAAAACGTCTAGACTTACAGCGCTGATGGGCCTCGTTCATTGGTTCGGATTCGTACCGCTTCTTCGATCGGGTAAATAAAAATTTTACCATCACCTACTTCACCTGTATGGCAGATAGACAAAATCAGTTCAATGATTGCTTCAACCTCTTCATCTGCAACAACAAAACTCGCCTTTACTTTAGGCAAAAGTGTCGTAATCACTGCTTGTCCCCGAACAAACTCTTTGGCCCCTTTTTGATTACCACAGCCCAATACTTGACTCACCGTCATTCCAGCCATATCTATTTGATCAAGAGCTGCCTTTAATTCTTCTAATTTTTCTTGTCGAATGATCGCTTCTACTTTTTTCATCTGCATTCCTCCATCTATGAATCCAGCCCCATGAACGTTGGATAAGCTGTTTCATCATGTTCACTGCGATCCATCCCAATAGCTTCTTCTTGTTCTGTGACCCGGATCGGTAGCACGCGTTTGATCACATGGATCAATAGAAAGGATATGCCTCCGGCAAATAGAATCGTAAATACGATACTAATGATCTGTGCAATGAACAACTCAGTCCCACCATAGAGCAAGCCGGTGTGATGATTGACAGCAGGATCAGCAAAAATGCCCGTCATGATTCCACCAAAGATTCCGCCAATCCCATGACAACCAAAAGCATCCAAAGCGTCATCCAGACCTAAGCGATGTTTGATGACCGAAATAAAGTAATAACAAAACGGACTCACTAATGCACCGATCACAAAGGATGACCAAAGGGAAACAAAACCTGCGCCAGGAGTAATTGCTACCAGACCCACGACAGCTCCGGTACAAGCTCCGACAATGGTTGGCTTCCCTAATAAAACTTTTTCAATCAACATCCAGGAGAGCATCGCAGCTGCGGCTGCCGTATTGGTCGTTAACAACGCTTGAATGGCGATCCCGTCAGCAGCTAATGCTGATCCAGCATTGAAGCCAAACCAGCCAAACCATAGCAACCCTGCCCCTAATACGACAAATGGAATATTATGGGGACGATACTCCGTTTGATGAAACTCGCGTCTCTTACCCACGACTAATGCTAGCACGAGACCGCTGATGCCTGAACTAATATGGACAACGTTGCCTCCTGCAAAATCAATCGAACCGATAGCGTCTAAGAAGCCGCCACCCCAAACCATATGGGCCATCGGAAAATAAACCAAAAACAGCCAGCAGCCAATAAATAAGAAAATAGCTGAAAAACGCATTCGTCCTACGACTGATCCGGTAATGATCGCTGTTGTGATCAGTGCAAACATCATCTGAAAAGCCGCAAACAATCCTTCAGGAATCCCTTCTCCGTCCGTCATGGAAACTTGCTGGAAAAATAACTTATCGATGTTGCCGATAAACGCACCTGTACCACTGAAAGAAAGCGAATACCCAGCCGTCACCCACAGAACTGAAGCTAGTCCCATGGTGCAAATCACCATCATCATTGTGTTCAAGATATTTTTTCGCCTTTCCAATCCACCATAAAAAAAAGCTAGCGCCGGAGTCATTAAAAAGACCATCCCACTGCAAATCAAAATAAATCCACTATTGCCTGTTTCCATTCCAACCACTCCTTTTTATGTTAGATATCCTACCATCATATTCAGGAGTTCGCTAGTGTTTTTTCTAATTTTTGCAATTTTTCTGAAAAAAGCTCACTTTACATGTTATTAAATCTAACATTCGCAATTCGAGTGATAGCTTTCTTGGGAAATGGCGATCAAAACGACACATAAAAAGTCACATTATCCGTCAAATGCTTAAAGCCATTCTTTTTATAAAAATCTGCAGCTGGCATCTTTTCTTCTGTATCTAATAGTATCGTGGGAATGCCTTTTTTGGCCAACTCTTCTTTGATCATTTCTAAAAAAGCAGAGCCGAAACCTTTCCCTTGATGCTTGCCGGCAATTAAAAAGGTATCGATGACATATTCTTTTCCTTGGTACCACGGCTTGATAAAGCCTAACGAGTACCCTATTTTTTCATTGGTCAATGAGTCCGTTAAATAATAGCCAATATAAGTATTCATCGCCATCATGGATGACACATATTCTGTAATTTGAGGAACGGTTAGCTCATCATTCCATGGTTCCGCTGAAAAGATTGCAATGTACATTTCAACAGCTTCCTTTAAATCTTTTTCTGTTAGCTCACGCATGCTTAAGTTGATTGTCATTTCGTTTCCCACTTCCTTTAACGATTCATTATCAGCCCAATCGAATGACGAACCATCATTCATCGATTCGTTTTGCATACCCATTGCCATAACTGGTATAGCGGCGGGCTTGGTTGATTTTCATTTTTTTCTGAATCTCTCCGTCTAAATCAATCGATAAGATCTCCGCTAAACCGAGAAGGTAGATGGCTACATCTGCCAATTCTTCCCCCACATCTTGATTTTTGCGATAGGCATCAAAAGCTTCAGCCACTTCACCATATAATGACAAAAATTCCTTTTCAATATTGGTGACATTAAATTGATGATCGATTTTGTTTTGATAGATCGCTTTTTGCATGTCTCGTATGTTCATCTTTTTCTCCTTTTTAAACTAGTATATCATTTCCTTTTGTGACAGTTTCACCCAATCATCCATTTCACTAAAAATGAAACTCATTATTAAAAAAAACCGATGCACAGGCATCGGTTAAGCGTCTAAGTGATAGGCATGATAGACCGTTTGTTTTTTTACTTGATTTCGTTTTGCCACTTCTTTGATAGCCTCCTTAGAAGACATCCCGGTCTCCATCAGAGCTGTTACTTGCTCTTTAAGGCTACCGTCATAAACGATTTCGACAGAGTCCGTCGATCCCTCAACCATAAGGCAACACTCTCCTTTGACCGTATTTTCCTCTAGATAGTCCAACAGTTCCTTTAAAGAACCTCGCAAGTATTCCTCGTGGATTTTTGTCAACTCTCGACAGATGACTGCAGAACGTTCTGCACCAAAAACAGTAATCATATTTTCGATCGTCGCTGCCAAGCGGTAAGGTGATTCATAAAAGATCATCGTAGCCGGCTGGTTCGCCAGCTCAGACAATGCTTCTTTTTGCTCTTTCTTTTTTCGAGGTAAGAAGCCATAAAAAAGATTGGGCTGCGGAGACAAACCAGAAGCGATCAAAGCAGTCAATCCCGCTGTAGGACCGGGCAAGGCAATCACTGGAATATCAGCTGCAATGCACGCTTTGACTAATTCATGACCAGGGTCACTGATCGATGGCATCCCTGCATCACTACATTGGGCAATTATTTTTCCAGCTAGCAATTGATCGATGAGTTGCGGCACACGTTCCTTGAAATTATGTTCATGCAAACTTCGTTGCGGTGTCGTTATTTCAAAATGGTTCAATAATTTCTGGGTATTCCTAGTATCTTCGCTGGCAATCAAATCAGCTTCCCCTAAAATTTTGACACAACGAACGGTCATGTCTTCCAAATTTCCGATTGGTGTCGGCACTAAATAAAGCGTTCCGTTCGATTGTTTATAGCTTTGTTGTTTCTGCATACTTTCCCTACTTTCAAAAAAAGACCAGCCACCTGCGCTGGTCATTTCCTATTATCGTCCGCTTTCTCGATAGATTACTTCAAGACAAAAAGCACACGGTTCATCATGTTCTCTTCTAGATCCATATAAGTCATAACAAACATGGAATCCTTCTTCGTATATCTTTTCCAAATTCATTCGCGATTTGGACAATTCTTGTTTGACCGATTCTGCGGGCGCTTCGGCCACTTGATTCAATTCACGGATATGTTCCCGTAAACGTTGATTTTCTAATTCTAGCGTCGTATTTTTTTCAACGATTTCTTGCAAAGACTGTTTCATCTCTGCTAAGTTATTCAACGAATTTTGCAGTTCATTTTCTAACTGATTCAATCCATCATAAATCGATCGCTTGTCCATGCTCATTATGGTCACCTACTTATTTTGTCACTAGTTCTTCGTATTCATAGTCTATGGGCGTTTGTCGATCGTACAAACGGACTTTGATAATGCGCTGCAATAAATCCAGACCGACTACTTTTCCTTTTCCATCCGGAGTCTCAACTTCTTTGCCGCGATCCGGTAATTCTCGTTTTGCTTGTTCATATTCATCATTCTCATACTTCAAACAGCACATCAAACGACCACACAATCCGGAAATTTTCGTCGGATTCAAAGACAGCCCTTGATCTTTGGCCATTTTGATCGAGACAGGGATAAAATCGCCTAAGAACGTCGAACAGCAGAGCTTACGGCCGCATGGACCAATTCCGCCGATCGCCTTTGCTTCATCTCGTACACCGATTTGTCGCAACTCGATCCTTGTATGAAAATGACTCGCCAAATCCTTGACTAGTTCGCGGAAATCAACTCGACCATCCGCTGTAAAATAATACAGCATCTTTGACCGCTCAAATGTATATTCTGCCCTAACAAGTTTCATAGGTAAATTGTGCGCTCGAATCTTCTGCTTGCCGATGATCAGTGCTTCTTCAGCATCTTGACGATTTTTCTTTTCTCTCTCGATATCTTTAGGTGTGGCCTGTCTAATGATTGGCTTTATGTCATAAGGCAAATCTTGCGAATCGATCAACTGCTTAGGAATCGCGACGGTCGCCATAAACTTTGCTTCTTGTGATTCAACGATCACTCGTTCCCCCGACGTGTAATCTCGCTTCTCAGGCGCATAAAAATAGATTTGTCCCGCAGCGCGAAAGCGTACACCGACTACTTCTATCATAACATTGCTCCCCCTTTAGGGTACTGTTATGCCATAGATGATCTTCACTGAAAATTGTTCAGCAACGCCTTGAAAAGCTACATTCGCTTGCAGTTTCTTTTGGGCTTGCAAGGCAGCTTCGATGGCAAGATTGATCTCTTTTCCCCATAAGCCTTGTGCCAATAACTGGTCTCGTTCTTCCTGCAAATAAAATAACAGAATCGAAAAAATAACTCTCTGCTGTTCTTTTTCTTTTGCTAAAGCGAGCAGCTTTTTTTGAACGAAAATAAACGCTTGCGGATCTTTCTTCAAGAGATACTTCACCCATTGTGCAACAGCATCCTTAGTTTCATTAAACCATTCCTCTTGGGAGATTTCAACTGCTTTATGATAACTATTTGTCAAGTAACTCAAAAGACGGCTACTCTCTTGAGAAAGTCCTTCTTTTTGCAGCTTTGTCTGCAATTTATCTTTCGCCAATGGTGAAAAATGAATGATTTGACAGCGGGACTGGATCGTCGGCAAGATACGTCCAACACTTTCCGTTTCTAAAATCGCTAAGAAATTCCCTACAGGTTCTTCCAAAAATTTCAGTAAACTATTTGCTGCACTTGTATTCATTTTTTCTGATTGAGAAAGAATAAAGATTTTCAAGCGACTTTCGAAGCCGCTCTTAGAAAATTCTTCTTGCAATTGACGAATTTGGTCCACTTTGATCGTCTGTCCATCTGGTTCCACCATGAGTACGTCCGGGTGCTCCCCTTGCGCGATCCGCAAACAATTACTGCAAGACCCGCAAGGTTCATTTGATTGAACATTCGTACAAAAGAGACGTTTCGCCAGCCACAAACTCATCTCATGTTTGCCCGTTCCTGCATCGCCTTCAAAAAGATAAGCATGGGCAATCCGCCCATGCTCGACACTTTTCTTCAGTTGGGCAAAAACCAGAGGTTGATATTCTTGTAAAAAAAGTTCCTCCATGGTCTGCTCCTTTTTAATATTGATGGAAGCCCTCGACTGGTAGAACAAAAACCGTCGCACCGCCAACTTCTACTTCCACAGGATAAGGTACTTGCCCATCAAGTGAGATGTCTAACGACATTGGTGTGGAAACATATTGTTTTCTAGACTGACAGGTTTTCTTGATCAGTTCCAATGCGTCTTGGACCCGCTCATCCTCAAGACCAATAATAAATGTACTGTTGCCGGCTTTTAAGAATCCGCCGGTAGATGAAAGTTTCGTAGCGCGAATGTTTGCATCGATGAATTCATTTGCTAATCGGTTGCTGTCTTTGTCTTGCACGATTGCCATAATCAATTTCATGAGATCATCTCCTTATTATTGTCGTCAGCGATCACATTGTTTTGAAGTAGGAAGGATATGCTTCAACGATTGCTGAAAAACTTGTCTCAACGACATCTTGTAATCCCATTCTAGCATCAACCTTATGGATGCGTACAGGATTTTCTTCTGCCAGCTTCAAATAAGCATGACGAACTCGTTGGTGAAATTCTAATCCTTCCGCGTCCAAGCGATCCAACTGATGAGCCCGATGCTCTTGAATCCTTCTTAAACCTGTATCCGAATCAACATCCAAATACAAGGTGAAGTCAGGCTCCGTGCCTTCGGTGGCAAATTCATTGATACGTGCAATCTCAGGAATACCGATCCGACGCCCTGCCCCTTGATAAGCTAAAGAACTGTCTACAAATCGATCACAGATCACGATTTTGCCCTCATTCAATGCTGGTAAAATCACTTGGATCAAATGTTGGCGTCTTGCAGCAGCATACAGCAATGCTTCAGTCCGTTCATCCATCTCAGAATTTTTGGGATCCAGTATGATCCGCCGAATTTTTTCTGCGATTTTTACACCGCCTGGTTCTCTCGTTTTGACAATGTCTCGTTTGGCTTCTAGCTGCAAACGAGGATATAGTTCTTCTAAAACACTGGTTTTGCCAGCGCCATCTGGTCCTTCAATGGTTATGAACAGTCCACTCACCCTTGTTGCCTCCAATTTCTTATAATTCACGTCTTCCTTCCACTGCTTTAAGCAATGTCACTTCGTCCGCATATTCGATATCGCTGCCGACAGATAAGCCGTGAGCCAACCGCGTCACTTTGATCCCCGCTGGTTTGATCAGTCGGGAAAGATAAATCGCGGTAGCTTCACCTTCTGTCGTGGCGTTCGTAGCAATGATCACTTCTTTCACTTGGTCATCATGCAGTCGCTGAATCAAAGGAGCAATATTGATATCTTCTGGTCCAGTACCTTCCATTGGAGACAGGACACCATGCAAAACATGATAGAGCCCATGGTACTCACGGACTTTTTCTAACGCCATGACATCCTTTGGTTCTTCTACTACTAAGATCGTGCCTTTATCTCGTGAAGGGTCACTGCAGATCTCACAGGGATCTCCTTCTGTAATGTTTCCGCAAATACTGCAAAAATGCAGATCACGTTTGACGCTCAACAGTGATTTAGCAAACTCATTGACGACTTCATCTTTCATATCGATCGTATAAAAAGCCAATCTAGTTGCTGTTTTTTGTCCGATACCTGGCAGCTTCATGTAGCTGTCGATTAATCGTGCGATCGGTTCTGGATACTGCACGCCACATTTCTCCTTTTATAAACCGGGAATTCCTTTAGTGTATTTACCCATAGTCCGTTCGGTTTCTTTTTCAATTTTAGTTAATCCATCATTTACTGCCAAGATCAGCATATCTTGTAACATGTCGACATCTTCCGGATCGACGATTGCTTGATCGATCGAAAGATCGCGTAATTTTTTATCACCTGTAAAAGTTGCCTTTACGTAGCCATTTGTTGACTCGCCGATAAATTCTTTACTGTTTAGGGCTTCTTGTTCTTTTACCATCTCTTTTTGCATTTTTTGTACTTGCTTCATCATGCCTTGCATATTTCCCATGCCTCGCATCATTGTTCTTCACTCCAATTCTCTCAATTTTCTTCGATGCTCGCCAATTCACCAAAAAGCTCTTGGGCTTTGGTAACGACGACTTCATTTTCAGGTTCTTCCGTAGTTGGTTCTGGTTCAGCTTCCCCTTCATCTAATTCGCCTGTATTGAAGGTTTGTCCGCCAGCAATAAATTCTTGTCGTAAGATTGGCCAGCTTTCTTTCGTGATAAACACGGCTTGCGGTGCATAATCAGAAATCATCCGTGAAATTTGATTATGCAATGTCAGCTGCAAGTCTTGGTCATTGGCTGCTCGTTGACAGACAATCTCATAATCAAAGGCAATCACTACACCAGATGCACTGGCTGCTTTTGCTTCGCTCGCGTGGAGCATTGCTCGTTGCGTCACCGACAATGACATCAACAGATCATCCCAAATATTCCGCACATTTGCGAGGTCTTTTTTTGTGGCTTCTTTCAAGACTTGAAAGACCCGTTCTTTTGGCACTCGGAAAGTGCTGCTATTTTTGGTCTTTTTGGCAGGTGGATTGACCGGTTCACTGCTGGCCGCCGATGGGTTTTCTTGTAGTTTTCGTACTTCTGACTGCAGCTTCTGAATTTCTTGACGAAGCTGCTGGACTTCTTGATTCGACACCGAAGCTTCTGAAGCTTCTCCTGAAGCTGGTAATCTCCTCTGATTTGCTAGTTTAACAACTGCTACTTCCAAATAAATGGTCGGATTATTGGTGAATCGCACCTCGTTTTGCGTCTCATTCAAAACAGTGATCCAATGGTAGATTTGATCTGCAGTAGCTGCCTGAGCTAAAGTTTTGAAACCTGGTGTGATCTGCAGTGATTTTTCTTCTAATAATTGCGGCGCCTGCTGATATAAGAGCAAGTCACGACAATAGACCAGCAAGTTCTCCAATAACCGCCGTGCTTCTTTGCCCGAAGACAGCAACTGGCGCAATGTTTCTAATGCATCTGGTACTGCTTGGTCTTCACAAAATTGCATCAAGCGATCCATCATCTCATATGATAAGCTGCCCGTTACTTCTAAGGCATCTTGAGTGGTGACTTTGCCATCACTAAAGGCAATGGCTTGGTCAGCGATACTTAAAGCATCTCGCATCCCACCTTCTGCTGCCCGAGCAATCACTTGCAGCGCCTCTTCTTCATAAGCGATTTGACTGCCGTCTAAAACTGTCTTTAGATGATCAACGATATCTTGCGTATTGATTCGCTTAAAATCAAATCGTTGCGTTCGAGAAATAATCGTGGCAGGAATCTTGTGCGGCTCTGTCGTCGCCAAAATAAACACCACATTTTTTCGTGGTTCTTCTAACGTCTTCAGTAACGCGTTGAAGGCGCCGGTCGACAACATATGAACTTCATCCACAATATATACTTTATATTCAGCTTGTGTTGGTGCATAATTTGCACGGTCTCGGATAAAGCGGATCTCTTCGACCCCATTGTTGCTGGCTGCATCGATTTCGATAACGTCCTCTTGCGTACCAGCTGTGATCGAACGGCACATCTCGCATTCATTGCAAGGCTCTCCATTGACTTGGTTTGGACAATTGATTGCTTTTGCAAAGATTTTGGCAGCACTCGTTTTTCCCGTTCCCCGAGGACCGGTAAATAAATAAGCATGCGAAATTTGATTTTGCTCGATCGCATTTTTCAAGGTTTGCGTAATTGCTTTTTGTCCAACGACATCCTCGAACCGTTGGGATCGCCATACACGGTACAATGCTTGATAGGCCATATTTTTCCTCACTCTTTTCAAAATTCGCTATTATCTATTATACGTAATATTTATAAAAAAAACTACCTTGAGTTGCCTATCTGCTGAAAAAGAAATGATTTTTTAAGGGAGCAATCTTTTAATAAAAATCCGCACATCTTAGAGATCGATACTCTGAAAAAAGTATTGCTTTATAGACGATTTTTTATTCAGCTTTCGCCAACACTTCTACAACTTTGGTCTAATACATAGAAAATACGGAGCTATGGTATAATGAATGTACATTCATCCATTGGATGATGAAAATTTGTAAGGAGGACTGAAAATGGGTATTATCAAAGCTGCAACAAGCACGATTGGCGGAGGTCTTGCCGACCAATGGCTAGAGGTCTTCGAACCTGACAATATGGGCGACACGACAGTGATGACTAAAGGTGTGAAGGTACGGCGCAATGACAAACGCGGTTCGAACCGAAAAGGAACGGAGGATGTCATAACAGATGGATCTGTGATCCACGTCTACCCTAATATGATGATGCTGCTGGTCGATGGTGGGAAAATCATTGATTATACAGCAGAGGAAGGCTATTATACCGTCAAAAATGACTTGGCTCCTTCCATGTTCAACGGTTCCTTAAAAGATGCCATCTCTGAAACGTTTAATCGCTTCAAATTTGGCGGCGTAACACCTCAAAAACAACAAGTTTTCTATATCAATTTGCAAGAAATCAAAGGAATCCGCTTCGGGACTTCTTCTCCATTAAATTATTTTGACAACTTTTATAATGCAGAATTATTCCTAAGAGCCCATGGAAATTACTCATTGCGAATTACTGATCCAATCTTATTCTACACCAATGCGATTCCTAAAAATAAAACACAAGTTGACATCAATGACATTAACGAACAATATTTAGCAGAGTTTTTGACTGCTTTACAGACAGCCATCAACAAAATGTCAGCGGATGGCGAGCGCATCTCCTATGTACCATCAAAAAGTATGGAATTAAGCAAATACATGGGTGAGGTTTTAGACGACAGTTGGCGCGAGCTGCGAGGAATGGAAATCGTTTCAGTCGCTGTTGCAAGCATCTCTTATACGGATGATTCAGTGAAACTGATCAACATGCGTAACCAAGGTGCCATGTTGGGTGACCCAAATGTTCGTGAAGGGTATGTTCAAGGTTCGATCGCACGTGGGATGGAATCCGCAGGTAGTAATGCTGCCGGTGCAACAACCGGATTTGTTGGTATGGGTATGGGGATGAACACTACTGGCGGTTACTTGAATCAAGCTGCTCAAAACAATCAGCAACAAATCCAGCAAAACCAAGAAAATCAGCAGAAACAAAACAATGGCGATAGTTGGGACTGCCCTCAGTGTGGAACAAGCAATACAGGTAAGTTCTGCAGTAATTGCGGCACAGCAAAACCTACAGGAACCCCAAGTTTACAAATGAAATGTTCAGAATGTAGTGAAATAATTGATTTAGCAAATGGAATCCCGAAATTCTGTCCCAACTGCGGCAAGCCATTTAAGGGAGTTCCTTTAGACTAAATGAAGGAGGAACTTAAATGGATGTCATTACGCATAAATGCCCCAACTGCGGCGGTGCGCTAACCTTTGATCCTGGTGATCAAAAATTCCACTGCCCCTTCTGTTTGAGTATTTTTACAGAAGCAGAAGTAACAGCCTTTGAACAAAAACAAAAAGAAGCCCAACTTGCAGATGGGACTGCTCCGGAAAATCAGCCGATCACTGATGATACGGAACCGGCGCTAAAAGAAGCTATCACAGAAAAAACCGAAGAAAAGGCGGCCCAAATGGACTTGTTCCTTTGTCCTAACTGTGGCGCAGAGATCGTCACTGATGCTACGACAGCAGCTACTTACTGTTATTTCTGCCACAATCCAGTCGTCCTTTCCGGCCGTCTTTCTGGAGAATTTTTACCTAACAAAGTTTTACCTTTTGCAATCGAAAAAGAAGAAGCAACCGCTAAATTTCTGGAATGGGCACAAAAAAAATGGTTCGTACCAAGAGACTTCTTCGATCAAGCGCAAGTTGAAAAATTGACCGGTGTTTATTTCCCCTACTGGAGGATCGATGCCGAACTAGATGGTCAACTATCGGGAACTGGAACTTCTTTAAGAATTTGGCGTGTCGGCGAGATCGAATATACAGAACACAAACAATTTGCTGTTTCCAGACGCGGAAAAATGCGTATCAATGAACTGATCAAAAACGCTTTATCCAAGAATGTCCAACAAAAAATGGTTACCGGGGTCCAGCCTTTCCCATTGGATAAAGCCGTTGACTTTCGCAGCCAGTATCTGGCAGGATTTCAAGCAGAAAAACGCGACATTGAGTATCAAGCACTTAAGAATGAAGTACAACAGGAACTTTCCGGTTATGCTGAAAACCTCCTAAGCAGTACCGTTAATGGTTATACAAGCTTCAATCGGACCCAACGGGACATTGAGATCACGAAAGAAACCAATCATTACGTCCTACTACCAGTCTGGCTGGTCACTTATCGGGCAGATGATCCGAATAAGAATGCTTTTTATTATGCGATGAATGGCCAAACCGGTAAAGTCAGCGGTGTTTTACCAATCAGCTACAAACGCTTAGGTTTTACGAGTGCAGCGATTTTTGCTGTGATTGCGATTCTAGGGATGATTGGAGGGTATTTCTTATGAGAAAATGTTCCTATTTTTTCCTAATGATTGCCGGCTTTCTGCTAACAACGGTCACTGGCGTGGCGGCAGAAAATACCGTTACTGATAACGCTGGTCTTTTTACTCCCTCCGAAATCCAGAGTTTGAGCGAACAAGCCGACAAGTTGAATGAGAAAATCAAAGGTGAAGTTTTTATCGCAACGACAAATAACGAGATTGACGATATTGAATATACCACCGACCGTTTTCTCGCCGACCGTATCGGAAATGATCAGAATGGCTCGGCATTGATGATCGATATGGGCAACCGGAATTTTCATGTGTCCACGTCAGGAAATATGATCGATTATATCACCAACTCTCGTCGCGAGGACATGTTGGATAATATCTATGATCAGATGGCTGCTGGCAATTACTATCAGGCAGCACGGGTCTACTTGGAGAATGCGGCTAGTTATGTAGAAGCAGGCGTTCCTGGCGGTCATTACCAAGTGGATCGTGAGACAGGAAAGATCACTTACTATAAAGTGCTGACTCCTTTAGAAATAGGCCTCAGCTTATTAGTAGCTGCAGTGATCAGTATTGCTTTTTTCATCATTGTCAAATCAAAGTACCAATTAAAAATGGGCGGATACAAATACCCTTACCAAGAAAAATCCAGCATTAAACTGACTCAAAAAGAAGACCGTTTGGTCAACTCGTTCGTTACTACTCGCAGAATCCCACGTCCCCCTAAAAATAACGGCGGTGGCGGCGGGTTCGGTGGTGGCAGCACCACTCATTCTTCCGGCGGCGGAACATTTGGCGGCGGCGGTCGCAGTTTTTAGTAAACGTTTCTTCTCCTCTGAAAACTGGATCGAAAACGGACTAAAAAAGATGATCTTCAGACGACTAGTTGGTCTGAGATCATCTTTTTTTAAATGATTTCTTTAAAAACAGAGAAATCGATATTCCCGCCTGAAACGATTGCGACTGTTCGTTTGCCTTTCAGCAAATGATCGATTTGTCCACTTAGGATAGCAGCCGTACTCAGAGCACCTGCCCCTTCAGCAATCACTTTTTCTTTTAAAGCCAAATAATGGATAGCAGTTTCGATATCTTTCTCTTCAACTAAAACGGTTTCATCTATGCGCGAGCGCAACGTTTCATAAGTCAATTCTCCCGCCAAAGCCACATCGCACCCATCTGCCAATGTCTTACTGCTGCGATTGGCTACCAGTTCTTGTCGCCATATAGAAGAAATCATCCCATGCACTTGATAAGATTGAACACCAATAATATTAGTTTCCGAACGTAATTGTTTGATTGCTAATGCAATGCCTGCGATCAAGCCGCCTCCACCGATCGGTACGATGACATTATCCACATTAGGCAAATCTTGTAAAATCTCTAACCCAATCGTTCCTTGTCCTTCCATTACCGCTCGATCATCAAAGGGGGAAACAAAGACTTCACCGCTACGTGACATCGCTTCCAAAGTAATTCGTTTTGTATCATCGAATGTCTCTCCTGCTAAGATCACTTCAGCGCCATAATTTCTCGTTGCTTCTATTTTTGTCTTCGCTGCTTGAAGCGGCATAAAGATCCGTACACGTATCCCTAGCAAGGCGCCTGCTAGTGCAACACCTTGCGCATGATTGCCTGCTGAACAAGCAATTACCCCTCTTTTTTTCTCTTCCTCTGTCAATGTTGCTAATTTGTTGTAGGCCCCTCGCGCCTTAAAGGATCCTGTACGCTGCAGATTCTCTAGTTTCAGATAAATTTCTCCTGCCTTTTCTGCGCCCAGAATATTGCTTGGTGCGACAGGTGTATGGATCATGATTGGTGCCAGTCGCTGATAAGCATCCAGGACACCTTGGATTTCAGAAACCGCTTCTTTGATCACCGAAAGTCCTCCTAATCAATTTTTTTCTACCCTTATTGAAGCATATCTGTTCCGTAAATACAATCTAAAGTGCTCGACGTTCTGCCAAAATCCTTCCCCCTTTTTATCAGCAACTGCAGAGCTCCAGATAGACTTGAAAAAAATTCTGTGAATATAAAGCCTATAGTAATAAGCTTTCATCATGATGTTAGAAATGAAAATCATTGCGATGAATTTTCAGAAAATAATGACTTGATGGGCGTTACATGCTATACTAGGAAAAATTAAAAAAGGAAGTGGCTCTATGCAAATCGATTGGGAAAATTTAGGGTTTTCGTATATCAAAACCCCTTGGCGCTTTGTCGCAAAATGGAAAAATGGCTTTTGGGAACAAGGAGCATTGACTGAAGATAATATTCTTCATATTCATGAAGGTTCTCCAGCATTGCATTACGGTCAGCAATGCTTTGAAGGCTTGAAGGCGTATCGACGACCAGATGGCGGGATCAACTTGTTTCGTCCAGATGAGAATAGTAAACGATTGAATCGAAGCGCTCGTCGCTTGCGTATGCCATTCGTTCCCGAAGAGATGTTCCTCGATGCTGTCAATCAAGTGGTCAAAGCAAACCAAGAATTTGTACCGCCTTACGGTACCGGGGCTACTCTATATTTACGGCCGCTATTGATTGGTGTAGGCGAGAATATCGGCGTTGCACCTGCGCCAGAATACTTGTTTATTATTTTTTGCATGCCGGTTGGCTCATATTTCAAAGGCGGACTGGCCCCAACGAACTTTATTGTTTCAGATTATGATCGTGCAGCACCAAATGGTACCGGCGCTGCAAAAGTAGGCGGAAATTATGCTGCCAGCTTATTACCAGGATATGAAGCCCATGAACGCAATTTTTCAGATTGTATTTATTTAGACCCTGAAACACATACAAAAATTGAGGAAGTTGGGTCCGCTAACTTCTTTGGGATCACGGCCGAAAATGAATTCGTGACACCAAAATCGCCATCAATTTTGCCAAGTATCACCAAATATTCTCTCCTTTATCTTGCAGAACATGCTTTAGGATTAACACCTGTCGAAGGTGATGTGTATGTGGATCAACTGGATCGCTTTGTTGAAGCAGGCGCTTGTGGAACTGCTGCGGTTATTTCACCTATTGGCGGAATCCAAAATGGAGAGTCTTTCCATGTGTTTTACAGTGAAACGGAGGTCGGTCCTAAAACTCGTGCGCTATACGATGAATTGACGGGTATCCAATTTGGTGAGCGCAAGGCTCCAGCCGGCTGGATTTTTGACGTTCCTCTTGATTAATCAATGAACTGATTGGAAGAATCAAAAAATTTTATAGAGCTCCCCTCTTTGCTCTCACGCCTGAAAGCACCCAAAACAATGAAAGAATGGCGCACCTTTTTTTCGCTTTGACAGGAGCCTTTTCTTAAAATAATTGCTCTCTCGTCAGTCAATTGTTACAATCAAAGGCAAGGAGGAATTATGATGGCAAAACGCTTATTTTTTTCATTGATTGCTACGGTCATCTATTTGGTCGTATCCAATATTGGGAATCTCTTTTTTGGGATCAGTCGTACCTTTAGTTGGACAACTACTTTATGGGAAGCATTATTCTTTTTTATCTTCATTTTTCTTGTTCAGCAATTTCGCAAAAAATAAACAAGCCTAAGTCAGCGGCGCTCAGCGCTAGTCTTAGGCTTGTTTTTTTATAAAAAGTCCTCGACGCCTCAACCAAAATACGGATCACTAATAGTAAGACAGCGCCATTTTCTCAAACTGAAATTAGAATCATAAACAAAAATGAGCCAGAACCCTTACTTAAAAGGAATTCTAGCTCATAACAATCAAAAATGATTATTTAACTGTTACTGAAGCGCCAACTTCTTCTAAAGCTGCTTTCAATGCTTCAGCTTCGTCTTTAGAGATGCCTTCTTTAACTGCTGAAGGAGCTCCGTCAACTACAGCTTTAGCTTCTTTCAAGCCTAAACCAGTTGCTTCACGAACTGCTTTGATAACTTTAACTTTTTGGTCGCCAGCTGCAGTCAATTCTACAGTGAATTCAGTTTGTTCTTCAGCAGCACCAGCGTCGCCAGCTCCACCAGCTACAGCTACAGGAGCAGCAGCAGATACGCCAAATTCTTCTTCGATAGCTTTAATTAAGTCGTTTAATTCTAAGATTGTCGCGCCTTTTAGCTCTTCGACAATGTTTTCAATGTTCAATGCCATTTTGTTTTCCTCCATTTAATTAGATAGTTTAGTTTATAGTGTGATTATGCGGCAATTAAGCTGCATCTTCTTCTTTTTCGGCCACTGCTTTGACAGCGTAAGCCACGTTGCGGATAGGTGCTTGTAGCACAGATAGCAACATTGAAAGAAGTCCTTCGCGGTTTGGCAATTTTGCCAATGCTGTGATTTCTTCCAAAGAAGAAACTTTGCCTTCGATGATACCGCCTTTGATTTCTAATGCTTTAGCCTCTTTAGCAAAATCGTTCATGATTTTTGCAGGTGCGACAACGTCTTCGTTACTGAACGCTACAGCAGTTGGACCAGTGAATACTTCACCAAGACCTTCTAGACCAGCTTGTTCAGCAGCACGTGAAAGGATAGAATTTTTGATAACTTTCATTTCAACGTTTGCGTCGCGTAATTGTTTACGTAGACGAGTTACTTCGTCAACAGTCAATCCACGGTAGTCAACGACTACTACAGATGCGGCTGCTTTGAATTTTTCACTCACTTCATCCACAATTGCGGCTTTTTTAGCGATAGCTGCTTCACTCATTTTAAATTTCACCTCCTGATTTTGATGGAAGAGTTTCAAGAAAACATTTCTGTCTTCATTTGTCTTTATCGAGAGATAAAAACAAAAAAACTCTATGCCACCGTAGACATAGAGGGACTATTGAAGTTTCTCAATAAACGTCCTCGGTAGGAAATTAAGACTGACGTCACCTACTGTCTTCGGTACAGTTAAACTTTTAACCTTGACTACCTTACCATAGATAAGGCAGCCAAGTCAACAAAAGTTTTGTTTTTTATTCAAATTAGAAAGAAGCTTGATCTACATGGATACCAGGTCCGAAAGTTGTCGTTACAGAAATGTTTTTCATGTATTGACCTTTCGCTGCAGATGGTTTAGCTTTTACTAAAGTTTCGTGGATTGTTTTGAAGTTTTCAACTAATTTGTCATCTTCAAATGAAACTTTACCGATTGGTACATGAACGTTACCAGCTTTGTCAACACGGTAAGTCACTTTACCAGCTTTTACTTCGTTAACAGCTTTTGTTACGTCCATTGTAACTGTACCAGTTTTAGGGTTTGGCATTAAACCTTTAGGACCTAAAACACGACCAAGTTTACCAACAGTTGCCATCATATCTGGTGTTGCAACAACAACATCAAAATCGAACCATCCGCCTTGGATTTTTTGAACCATGTCGTCGTCTCCAACGAAATCAGCACCAGCTGCTTCTGCTTCTTTGGCTTTTTCACCTTTCGCAAAAACTAACACTGTTTGTGTTTTACCAGTACCGTTTGGTAGTACGACCGCACCACGGATTTGTTGGTCCGCTTTTTTAGGATCGACATTTAGTTTGTAAGCAACTTCAACCGTTGCGTCGAATTTTGCAATATTTGTTTCTTTTGCCAAAGCTACTGCTTCTTCAACTGAATAAGCTTTTGCAGCGTCAACTTTTTTCAATGCTTCTTGCATTTTTTTGCTTTTTTTAGCCATTTTGTTTCCTCCTTGATGTGGTTATAACGGTAGAACCTCCCACGTGTCCCATATTTTTCAATATAGAGCCGACTGAGAAGCTACTTCCTTAGGGTCTGTAAAAATTATTCTACAGTGATCCCCATGCTTCGTGCAGTTCCTTCAACCATGCGCATAGCTGCTTCAACGTCAGCTGCGTTTAGGTCTTCCATTTTCAATTCAGCGATTTCTTTTACTTGATCGCGTGAAACTTTTGCAACTTTGTTTTTGTTTGGTTCGCCTGAACCTTTTTCAACGTTTGCTGCTTTTTTCAACAATACTGCTGCTGGTGGTGTTTTTGTAACGAATGTGAATGAACGGTCTTCGTATACAGAGATCACTACTGGAATGATCAAACCTGCTTGATCAGCTGTACGTGCATTGAATTCTTTTGTGAATCCCATGATATTGATACCCGCTTGACCTAGTGCAGGACCTACTGGCGGAGCTGGTGTTGCTTTACCTGCAGGAATTTGCAATTTAACGATTTTTTCTACTTTTTTTGCCACGAGACATACCTCCTTGAGTCCGTGATGTGGTTAATTGGAGATCCATATTTCTCCTCCCACTTTAGTGAATCATGTGCGCACACAAAAAACGTGTGAATAATGCACACTGAAATATTATAGCATCTCAAAAGAAATTTGCAAGAACTCTTGGCGAATTTTTTTGCTTTTTATGGAGAAAATCGGTAAAACAAAAAAAAGATTAAAAAAATCCCATACAGTTTCACTCATTGCTCTATTTCTCCATATTTTATGCTAAACTACATCTGGATTTCTCCCATCAATTAAATGAGGTGAATAGAATGGAACCTTTAAAATACCGAAGTGTCTTTGATATTATTGGACCAATTATGGTTGGACCCAGCAGCTCCCATACCGCAGGTGCTGCTCGAATTGGCAAAATCGTGCGCAACATCTTTGGCGAACAGCCTGACAGTGTCGATATCCTTTTGTATGAGTCCTTCGCGAAAACTTATCGCGGCCACGGCACAGATATTGCACTTGTCGGCGGTTTGTTAGGAATGGAGCCCGATGATCAGCGCCTTGCTGACTCATTGAAGTTAGCCTATGAGCAAGGTCTAGAAGTACTCTTTGTTCCGAAAAACGAAAAAGCCGAACATCCGAATATGGTCAAAATGATTTTAAAAAAAGGTGACCGCAAAATGTCCGTTACCGGCATTTCAATCGGCGGTGGGAATATACAAATTTCTGAATTGAATGGTTTTAAAATCTCATTGACTTTAGGTACCCCTACCTATGTCATCGTTCATCAAGATGTTCCCGGAATGGTCGCACGTGTCACGAATCTACTTTCTGAGGCACAGATCAATATTGGTACGATGACTGTTACCCGAGAATCCAAAGGAGAAAAAGCCATTATGATCATTGAAGTGGATGAACGAAATGATCAATTGGCACAACAAATCAAAGCACTGCCCCACGTTTATAGTGCGGCTTATTTCGATTAAAGGAGGCTTCGTCATGTTTTATACAATTGAAGATCTTGTTCTTCAAAGCAAAAATTATGCATCGATTGCAGAGATGATGATTGCGGTCGAATGCGAAAACTCAGGGCGCACTCGCGAGCAAGTCATTGCACTGATGGACAAAAACCTGACGGTCATGGAACAATCCGTTGCCGAGGGTGTTGCTGGAGTGACCTCTGTGACAGGATTAACCGGTGGCGATGCCACACGAATGAATGATTATATACAAGCTGGTGATTTTCTAAGTGGTGAGACGATCTTGCAAGCCGTTCAAAATGCTATTGCTGTCAATGAAGTCAATGCCAAAATGGGATTGATTTGTGCCACTCCTACGGCTGGGAGTGCCGGTGTTGTCTCTGGTGTGCTGATGGCTGTTCGCGATCGTTTGCAGCTGTCTCGTTCTCAACAAATCGATTTCCTCTTTACTGCCGGAGCCTTCGGACTAGTCATTGCGAACAATGCTTCGATATCCGGAGCAGAAGGCGGTTGTCAAGCAGAGGTTGGTTCTGCCAGTGCCATGGCAGCAGCAGCCCTCGTCTGTGCTAAGGGTGGGAGCGGACATCAAGCCGCTCAAGCAGTAGCCATTACACTAAAGAATATGATGGGATTGATTTGTGATCCTGTCGCTGGGTTAGTCGAAGTTCCTTGCGTGAAGCGAAATGCTCTCGGTTCTTCACAAGCATTTATTTCTGCTGATATGGCTTTAGCAGGAATCGAAAGTGTGATTCCTCCAGATGAGGTCGTCCACGCGATGTACCAAGTAGGACGGCAAATGCCAAGTATTTTTAAAGAAACAGCCGAGGGCGGATTGGCCACAACGCCTACAGCACAACGTCTACAAGCGCAAATTTTAGATGCCGCTGAACGCTGAAAACTAAAAGATGTAAAAGTCTCAACAAACAACATATCCGAATGATCATTAGATAGCTCCCGCGGCTTAGCAGGTTCTCGTTACCTATGCACGAGAAGAATAAGCGATCTCCGATCATTCGGATATTTTTGTCTATTTGGTACTACTAAAAAATACAGATAGAACTTCTATCAAAGTTATTCTTACAGCTTTTTGACGACTATCAGTTATTTCTCCCATAAAAAAGCAGCAATGTCTTCATCTACTTCTTGATTTTCATGCAGCTGGCTATGCTGTGCCTGTGATCCTTTAATGATTTTTTCAGTCACAGAATAGCCATTCGCTGCCAATAAGTGATTGATCGCCAAGGCACTTGTGGTCGGCACAGTGCCGTCCGATAGCTCTTCATCAGATAATTGCCCAGCAATCAGCTCAATCGGTAGTTGATGCCCCCCTTGTTTCAATAGTCCTTGAAATTCCTGATAGCGTGGAGAAGCCTCCGTTGGTCCGTTTGTCACTAAATCAGTGACAGTCTGTTGTGAACTCGTATCAATAAATTCATTGAAAGGCGCTCCGATCGCTATAAATTTAGCTACTTTTGGCAATGCGGGATCCAGTGCTTCAGTCCCAACTGCACTCAGCTCTCCAAATGTTGTGAGATAGCGAAACCCACTAACTCCCCCCATGGAATGTCCAACTAAATTTACTCGCTCTATTCCTTCCTTTTTCAGATAAAGCAACGCTTGTCGGATCCATTCTGCTTGATTCCATTCATTATTTTGATTGTCAGCGAACAGGACTTGAATGGTTGGATTTACTGCTTTTTTAGAAAGCACTCCTTCCGTTGAAACTGTCCCATCTGGGGAAATTGTAAGAACCATTTCATTGCTCACCCAATCTTTTTGGGCAAAACGCTGTAGCATCCCTCCAAATGATGCGGGGCCTCCTTGATAACCATGAATAAAGAGTGTTGGCGTGGTCGTTTTCTGAACGAGTTCGGTGGTTGGTATTTCTGCCGAATCAGTCGTTGTGGTCGTTGTCTCCGTTGGCTTCTGTGTACTTTTTTGTGCTGAAACATTTGAGTGAGTCGCTGCTTGACAGCCGCTAAGCAAAACAACCAGACATAGAAATAGCCATTTTTTCATTTACAGTCCCTCCAAATTGGGTCTAGTATAATCCCTTTTGGAACAAGAAACAAGCAACAGCTAATGTTTACTCTTTATTCAAGAACACTTCATTCTTTACTCGTTGCTTGGTAGGTTACCTTTTCTTTGCCTCCGGACTGTTTCTTCCGTTTAAAAATCGAGGTGTCCGCGATTTGTTGAAAAAAATCGAGCAATGGAATGATCATCATCGCAACGAGCCCTCCGGAAAAGCCATTATTGTACAGATTCAATCCACCATGAAGCACATCGATATTCAAAACCATCGACGTATGAATGAATCCCACGACCATCCCCCCTTTCCACCCGTAAGCATTGGTCACCGCACAGAGCATCATTGCAAAAATAGCCGCTGTAACGGTTACTGTTTCAGTCATTGCGTAGATATTCATTGTATTTGCTAATAGCACACCGGCAAATAAGGGCAACGCATTAAAGACATGGGCACCACAAGCAGAAAAACCAATGACACAAAACATTGCGCCTGCAATGGGACCATTGAGGTTGACACCTAGCATACTCACATAACTCATCAACAGCAATCCCATTAACCCCATATTAATCATCGTATTATAAACGCCACTTTCACGTAAAATATCGTATTCGATTTTGCCGCTATGAGACCATATTGCCCGCATGTTCAACCGCTTGCGTTTAACAGCCATTGCTAACCCATAGCCAATCATTAATAAAGACAGCGACACCATCATAATAACCAGCGAAAGATTGGAGCCTTTAGAAACGATTCCTCGCAATTCGATATCCAAACCAAACATTCGGCAAATTCCTGCGACCATCGTACACAACATGCCAGAAGTAAAGCCGGCACTATAGATACTGACTTTTTTGAATAATGCTTGAAAATGCAGCGCTAAAGGAACCATGATCAATCCAGTCAAAACACCGATCAAATAACCGATGAAGCTACCGAAATAAGCTGGAAGTGAGTCATTGAATGCAAAAAAACTAACGATGGGCGAAACGGAGGAACCGTACAAAGCAATGAGAAGATATTTTTTGAGGGGTTGATTCATTAAGTAGGAATAGAGACGAACACCTAAGAAGATGGGAATAAAATTGAACAGATTTTTGCCAAACAAACCATACCCCGTAACCATGAATACGGCTGATATCATTCCTCCAGTAACCGGAACTCGGTAATGGTAACAGACCGCGATCGCAACAAAAGTCATGATCGACGCATTGAACAGTGCGCCACCTACAGAAGTCAGCGCAACGTAATCCGTTACTAAATGGCTTTCCGAGAACATGATGATAAGCATTTCACGAAACACTTTTTGAGGTTCCATAAAGATCACGGCAGAAAGCAGCAAAAACAAATTAAAAGCAAACAACAAACTGTAACCATTATGTACGGAAATCACACCTCTTTTTTCCAAATGTTGGTCAAAAAAATGGCGCTGATAAATCGCTGCGAGAATTTTCTTCATAGGACCCCCTTCATATAAAACGCTTTCTTTTCGTGAGATAAAAACAGCGGGCCAATAATGGTCCGCTATCCCAAATTTTCAATTTTATTTTACCTTATTTTGACAAAAAACACTACAGTTTTATACTTAGATTTTATCTACTTGTTCAAAATCCAATTCTGTACTTGTTTCTCGACCAAACATATCAATATTGACTTTCAATTTTTGTTTTTCTTCGTCGATCTCAGCGACTTGTCCTTCTAATCCAGAGAAAGCACCTTCGATGATTTTAACTGTTTCACCAATCTCCACTTCCAATTCAACTGTTCGAGTGCTCATACCGATTGAACGTAATATAGAGTTGATTTCTTCTTGTAAAAGCGGAGCTGGTTTACTTCCTGCTCCATGAGAGCCGACAAAACCAGTTACTCCTGGTGTATTACGAACAACATACCATGATTGATCCGTCATGACCATTTCGACGAGGACATAACCTGGAAAAGTTTTGTGAACGATCTCTTTCTTTTTCCCATTCTTTTCTTCCATTTCAACTTCTTCTGGTACGACAACACGAAAAATATAATCGCCCATCCCCATGCTTTGTGCCCGTGATTCCAAGTTAGCTTTTACCTTGTTTTCATAGCCGGAGTAAGTATGCAAGACATACCAATTTTTTTCAAAAGATTCCATTGTATTCGGTCTCCCTATCTTTTTGTAAAATAAAAAAACCTCAGTTGCACCGAAGTTTTTCCTCAAAACGATTATACCACGATTTGTTTTACTTGACTAGTTGCTGATGAGCCAGCACTGCTTATTTCAAAATCAAGTCAAAAACGGTTTGAATCAACGTATCCATCACAAAAAACATCACTGCAAAAATAATTGTGGTTTGGATCACAACAAAAGTATCTCTGCGTAATTGCTTTCTTGATGGCCAAGAAACATTTTTCATTTCAGCAAAAACATTTTTCATAAAGTTCATCAAGATTCCTCCTTACTTCGTTTCACGATGTAGCGTGTATTGATTGCAGTATTTGCAAAATTTGTTGATTTCAAGGCGATCGCCTTTTTTTCCTTCACTGACTGATTTCGAATAGTTGCGGGATCCGCAGACAGAACAAGCCAAAGCTGCTTTTTTTGTTGCCATTTCTGATGTCCTCCCCCTTTATACAAAGTTTTCCAAAGTTAAAAATACCATTTTTCTGCGAAAGTGTCAATTTTAGATTTTGACACGCAAAAATATAGTTTCCACTGATTTTATGGTATTATAGAGATGTGAATTGGGTATTTGGGAGGGAATTGTTATGTTACTAAAAACGATGGTTTACAAAAAACGCGACTTAACTACGATCAAAGAAACAGCTACTTTAGAAGAAGCCTTGGAAATTCTAGAAGAATCTGGCTACCGCTGTGTACCGATCTTAGATGAATCCGGTAAAATCTTCCGGGGAAACATCTATAAAATGCACATCTATCGTCACAAATCGAATGGTGGGGATATGTCATTACCAGTGACACACTTGCTAAAAAACGCAACAAAATTTATTTATGTCAATTCTTCATTTTTTAAAGTCTTTTTCACGATCAAAGAATTGCCATACATTGCCGTATTGGATGAAAACAATGAATTTTATGGAATTTTGACACACAGTTCATTATTGAATATGCTGTCCCAATCTTGGAACGTCGAGCAAGGAAGTTATGTGCTGACAATCGCATCGACAGGCACACAAGGTGATTTAGCGATCATCACGAAAATCATTGCCAAATACAGCAGTATTGCCAGCTGTATCACATTGGACATTGGCAAAGATGAATTTATTCGTCGAACATTGATTACTTTACCAGCGAATACATCAAAAGAGCTGTGCGACAAAATCATTTATCAGTTAGAAGCAAAAAACTTCAAAGTTGTTGAAATTGAAGATTTGAATGCAGAATAACGAAAAAGATCATCTCTACCACAACCTACGGTAGAAATGATCTTTTTTATTTGTTTTTTGGGAACCATCAAAGCAAAAAACAAATTATTTGTTAAAATCGCTTATCGAAGCGAACACCTGCATTCACGATATACATCAAAGGCGCTGTGATTGTCATAATGATCAACTCGCTTAGCGCTGTTGTACCAAAAGTCGCCCAAAATGGTAATGCTAAAGTCAGATGCAGCATGATAGCAATCATGAACATGCTTAATGAAAAGAAAATCGTATTAAGCGCTAAACGGACAAAGACATTCGGAACTTTCTTCTGCAATAGCGCCGTTGCTGATAAAGCAAGCAAGGTCTGTCCCCCGCCAAAGACGACGTCTAAAATTCCCATACCAAAAAATAAATTGTATAATACGACTCCGCCAAAAACACCCCACATCAGTTTTCTGTTAAAGACTACCAGATGATTCAGCCCTTCTGAGACACGAAATTGAATGGCACCAGAAGCCACCGGGGCAACTAAGACGGTCACTGCAACATACAGTGCCATGATCAAGCCATTAGCGACGACAACTCGCAACCGCTGGTTTGATAAAGTGGATGATTTATCCATTTGATCCCTTCTTTCTCCGAGTTTTGATTACGCGGGATGGTTGATGAACCGCGATGCGTTACGCACAAATAATTATTATACAGAAGATTATTGATTTATCAAGCTTACGATTTCAGTTTTCCTCACATAAACTATCAATCCTTGGTCTTAGTCCTATGTATTTTGAGTCTGCAAACTTCTTTCGAATATCACGAAAAAAACGAAAATGTTTTTAATAGTTGTTTCGATATTTATTTATGGTATCTTTGAATGAAAGGAGTGATACAATTGGCAATCATTTTAGTACTAGTAAATATTTTAGGTTTTTTAAGTCTAATCGCCCTGTTGCTTTCCAAAAACTTTTTTAACAAATTGGACAGAATCCAAAAGTTATGTTTCATCGTACTGAGCTTATCCGTGCTCCTTCCCGAAATCATTGATTTTTTTAACGGTTTTGTGAAAGGATTCATGGATCAGCTTTAGCATGTAAATCTAACAATAAAAAAAGAGCAATGAAAATTAGGTAGCACCCTGTCTTAGTACCTTCCTCTTTACTTTGACAGATGGAAACCTACTGGGAATTTTTTCTCGCAGTCTCTAGTCGCAATCCCTGTTAAACCGCTTTTTACCTATAATTTTCTTAAACACAAAGCAGTTCTCGATATCTTTAAATTTATCTAAAGATAGTGACAAAGAGCATGTAAGCGGTTGCTTCTATCCGTTTTCGTGCTATACTATAACTGTAAGGAGCAAGGATTCCCAGTAAAGCAGACGATGAAGGATCTGCAAGAAAAGAATTGTTGTCAACTTAGAAAAACAGACAAAGGATGTGGGAATTTGAGTTACTCCTTACTAATTGAATAGGATTCGGCGAATGTGAGCAATACGGATGTGATCATAGTGGACATAAGAACCTTAGATCACAAAAACAACAGTGAAAATAGTAGCTTGTTGTTACGTACCTTTCGTCGAATCTATTTTTTTGTCAAAAAATAGTTAAGCATCACTAGCCAAACTTGTCAGCAATCGTGCTATAATAAACAGCATTGATTTTAGATTAGATGGAGCATTTATTGTATGAAATATTATTATCATTTTGTCGTTAACCCTGAAGCAGGCAGTGGACGTGGCCTAAAAGTAGCCAAAAAAATTGAAGCAATCGTCAAGAAGCGGCGTTTTCCCCATCAGTTCTACTATACAGAATATGCCGGGCAAGAACAGGAACTTACTACTTCTTTACTGGCACAAGTATTGTTGCCATGGGATGACATCTATCGAGAAAATTCAGAAATGCTTTACCCCTTACTGGTGGTGATCGGTGGCGATGGCACCTTACATCAAGTAGTTTCCTCCCTTCAAGAATCAGAAAAAAATATTCCACTAGGTTACATTCCGGCAGGATCAGGGAATGACTTTGCCAGAGGAATGCGTTTACCTAAGGAACCAGAGCAAGTATTTTGGAAAATCGCTGGGACCGCTACTCCTCAATCGGTTACGATCATCAAGTATCATGATCAAATCCAAGATGAAACTGGGTTCGCAATCAACAATATCGGTATTGGGTTAGATGCATCGATCGTTTACGCAGCAAATCATTCTGCTGCGAAATCAAACTTAAACAAGTTCAATTTAGGTTCATTTGCCTACTTATCTGCAGTAGTGAATGTCTTGTTCCGTCAAAAAGGATTTCCTATCCTGGTAGAAACCAATGGGAAACAATTGAATTTTACAAAGGCTTTCTTGTGCACAACGACAAATCATCCTTACTTCGGTGGCGGCGTAGCGATCGCACCCACAGCAAACCTCAACGAAGATAAGATCGATTTCGTTCTCGTTGAGCGAGTCGCTTTGTTCAAAATTTTTTGGCTTTTAGCCTTACTAACCCGCAAGAAACAAATGAAATCTCGCTACTTCCATCATTTATCTACGAATAAACTCCGAATCGTCTCCACAGTACCACAGCATGGTCAAGAAGACGGCGAAGAAATGGGCAAGCGGCCATTTGATATCACCATGACTACCGCCAAACAACTGATTTGGAGTTAGAAATAGTGAGAGTAGAAAAATGATGCAGCTGTTGAGTCAGCGGCATCATTTTTTTATGACTCATGCAACCCTTTTTTGATTAAACCAGCGGCTGTCTTTTTTCAAAACGAACTGTATTATCAAAAAGGCACAGGCAAATAAGACCAATATCAAGCAGTTCAACCAGAATTTCGTAATGAAATCCGCATTCACTGAGAGGGTGTTCCCAATCAATTGATTGTTTTGTACAAACCAATAAGTCGGTGTAAAAGAAGCGATCTTACTAATAAAGTCTGGTAAAAAATCTGATGAAACAAAAACTCCCCCTAAAAAACAGCTTCCCATAATATACACATTCGAAATTCCATTCAACGCCTCACTATTTTTGACAAATGACGTAACACACGTTGAAAATGTGACAATCGGCAAGAAAAAACACAAAAGATTAATCACTAGATAGCCGGTCATGACAGACCACGTGCTACGAGTAAATAGGAGTAATCCCGCTGTAAAACAACTAGTCAGAAGCAGTGAATACCCCAACATACCAATAGAAACGGCTCGGTTCAACCGCCGTGTTGATAAAGGAGATACTTGATTGCGATTCCGGATTTCTTTCCGATTGAACACTAGATTGACCACTCCATAGCCACTAAAAATAGAAAGAAACAAACCGTAAGCAAGTGCATTGAATACTAAGCTGCCGAATTGCTGGTTCATCCGTTCACTGTATCCACGACTAATCGTTACTTCGCCATTTGCGGCCAAAGTAGATTGCGTATTTTTCAATGCCTCTTCCCTATTGCCAGTTACATGATAAAAAGCCGTATAAGTCGACAAAAAGGTATCTACTTGCCCTTCAATTAATGTTTTGGCAAAAGCATCGGGACGAGATTGTGCATCGATTGCTGACGGTACACCTGCTTCAATATTCGTAGTAAAATCTTTAGGCAAAAATAAAACATAGTCGATTTTTCCAAAATACAGCGCATCATCAATCGATTTTTGGCTCTTATCAGACAATTCCACAACCGTTTGTTCTTCTTTTAAATAGTCAATCAGTGCTTTACTTAATGCGGAGTTGTCTTCTGTAACAATGGTCATTGTCCCCCGATCCAATTTTGCATCCGGTGCTGCTATATTTTGCGCATAGAAGAAGGTGATGATCACAGTTACAATGACTGCAATCAACAAATTTATTTTGTTCGCTTTTAAAATTTTCAAAACGGCTTTATACAGCGACATATTGAACCCTCCTTTCAAACATTAGATTACTAAAGGCTAAGATAACCATAAAGGCTACTAACCAGAAAAGATTCAAATAGAAATCCTCTAGTGAGCGATAAAAATAGAGCTGATAGAAACTCTCACTAATTAAGTTGACAAGATTCAGTTTTCCTAGCACCGGAATGTGCAGATCGATCCAGTATTTGATGTCTTGGGAGCCCATCATACCAGCAAAAAAACTCATCGCCATTGTAACAGCCACACCCAATCCTTCTTTTTGTGCCAGCCCCATATTAGGAAACAAATTCCCAACCAAATTCCCTAATAATAATGCATTCAATGCACCCAAAGCGGATAGGACGAATAACCACTGCCAGCGGTTTCCGAAGTCGACTTGATAAATAAAATGAAAAACACTTAGAATCACTAAAACTTCTAAGAAAAATATCGTGAATCCAGCAAGGATATTTGCTGAAAAAACCAGCAATCGGTTTCGAGGGATGATCGAAAGGCGAATCCCTTTGGAAGACTGATTTGCTTGTTGGTCTTGGGCGTTTCTGACCCCCCACATGAATCCATACAAAATAGCCATTCCCACCAAGGTAAAGAAATAAAAACTTTTGATACTCATGTTTCTAGTCTGATTTTCTTGCTGAACAAAAGATTCTCCAACTAGAAAAGATGTGAGCTGGTCTTCTGTCAAAGTAGAGTCAATTGCCACCAACTTATTGGCCAGGTCAGTATTTTGTAAAAATCGGTCCATCATGTTTTTTAGAATGGTTTGAGAAAGACCGGTACGCGCAATAGCCAATTGGATCGATGACTGTTCAAAGGAATAATAACCAGCAAGATCCCCTGCATCTAATCGTTTTTCAGCCTCTTGAGGAGAAACTTCTTGTAGTGAAAACAATGGTTCTCCACCAGATTTTGTTTGCTTCAAAACATTCATAAATGCGACTTGCTGAGTCAGTTGTCCCTCATTTGTTTTCTGATTTTGTTCTTCTTTGATAATCCCAACGGGAATCGTCTCGATCGTTCCAGCTTGATCAATCTCGCTAAATGCTACAGAAAACATCAACCCTAATAAAATCGGGAAGATCAATGTCCAAAATAGTAAGGAATTATTACGAACTAAAACGTTCAAGCGATACCGATATAAGTGTCCAAACATAATCTCCCTCCTAGTCTCTTAATTCTTTACCGGTAATTTCCAGAAACACATCGTTTAATGTTGCTTCTCCTGTGTGAATCTTAGTAAATGCGATATGTTCATCCTCCAAATAGCTTAGTACTGGTAAAAGAATCTCTTTCATCTTTTTGGCTGTGATCGTCAAACGCTCTTTATCATAGGCAGTTTCAAGAACTTGAGGCAATGACTTGATAAATTCGATCGCTGTATCTGGAAGTAAAGGGATATCAATCACAAGATTTTCCGTACTTCGAACCATGTCCTTCAACTCTTCTTTTGTTCCTTTCGCGATGACTTGTCCCTGATCCATGATCACAATCTGATCACAAAGTATTTCGACTTCCTCCATATAATGAGTCGTATAAACAATTGTTGCACCTTGCTGATTCAACTTTTTGATACTGTCCAAAATTTTGTTCCGACTTTGGGGATCTACGGCAACAGTTGGTTCATCAAGAAAAATCAGTTGTGGTTTATGGGCAATGCCACAAGCAATGTTTAAACGCCGTTTCAAGCCACCACTTAATTGTTTTGGATAGAATCCTTTGAACTCTTCTAATCCCACAAGCGAAATGACTTCCTCGATCAATAGTTTCCGCTTCTTCTTGTCAGCAACATACAGACCACAGAAGTAATCAACATTGTCGTAGACCGTCAACTCTTCAAATACAGCGATATCTTGCGGAACGACGCCAATTTTTTGCTTTATTTCATAACTTGTCGGTGACATTTTTTCCCCGAACAATTTAATAGTCCCTTTATCAAAAGATAATAAGGACAACATACAGTTGATAGCTGTTGATTTGCCGCTTCCATTAGGTCCTAAAAGCCCGAGAACTTCACCTTCCCTGACTTGCAAATTAAAATGATTCAATGCGAGAAAATCACCATAACGTTTTACCAAGTTATCAATTTCAATAATCATCGAAAAAACTCCTTTCCAAACACTTCTTATTCTGACTATAATAAAAAGCGAAAAGAATAACTAGTGAGGATACGCCAAAACAAAAATGACATTTGTCATTATTTAGGAGCCAGATATGAATAAACCATTGTCGATTAATGAGGTTGTTTTTTATTTTCTTCTCTGTGGAGGGCTAATGTCCCTGAATGGCTTCCAAGCCCTAGACTTAATCTATCTTTTGACGACAATCATCTTAAGTGGTCTCTGTCTGCTATTCAAAAAAGGAACGTGGCTGGCATTGGGCATTTTGATAGGTCTTAGTTTGGTTTGGCCAATTTATAGCTATTTTTTCCCATGCGTCTTTCGTTCAGCCCAGATTGGTGAAAAGCAAGAAAAGATCCTCCTGCTCATTCTTTGTATACTCTTATTTTCCTTGGTTCCTTCTTGGCCGATACGGATTATACTGATGCTTTTGGTCTACTCTGCTTCTTACTTGCGAAACGATAGTTTTGAATTTCATTCGTTACAAAAAAAATTCAACTCGACTCAAGATGCCAATTGGGAAAATGAGAGCCGATTGCGTGAGCAAAACGACTACCTTAAAAGCTCTCAAGAAACAGAAGTCGCCTTACAGATCGCTGAAGAGCGGAATCGAATCGCTCGTGATATCCATGATAATGTTGGTCATCTGCTTTCAAGTGCCATCTTACAATTAGGTGCCATTCAAGCAATTAATCAAAATAAGCAACTTCACTTACCATTGGATCAATTGAACCGAACCATGAACTTGGGTATGGACCGCATCCGAGAAAGTGTTCACGATTTACATCATCACTCGCTTCCTTTTCCACAAGCATTAGATCTTTTGCTATCAGACTTTCAATTTTGTACAGTTGAGGTAATAGGAACACCGCCAAGTATTCTCTCTCAAACACAACAAACTGTCCTAATCACGATCATAAAAGAAGCCTTGACCAACGTCATGAAGCACAGTCAAGCAACAAAAGTGACTTGCGATTTTAAACAACTACCTGCTTTTCATCGATTACAAATCAAGAATGACAAACCAAAGGATAGGCTCAATCACACCCACGGGATCGGTTTGCAGACGATGCGCCAGCGAATCAACCAGGTAAACGGACAACTCCATGCCCTTGAAAAAGAGAATTTATTTCAACTTACGATTATTTTACCTAAGGAGGAGGACCAATGATCCAAGTAGTAATCATCGATGACGATCCCCTAGTTACCGCATCATTAAAAACCATCTTGGAAGTTTCAAACGAAATTGAGGTAACAGGCATTGGTCATTGTGCCAAAGAAGCAGTTGCATTGTACGAAGAAAGAAAACCTGCGATTATACTAACAGATATTCGGATGCCCGATGGGACTGGATTAGATGCTGCTCGCAAGATTTTAACCCGGGATCCGAATGCCGTCATTTTACTCTTAACTACTTTTGATGATGATGCCTATATACGAGAAGCTTTGGATCTCGGAGTCAAAGGCTATCTCATCAAGCAAAATCTTTCGGCTATTGTACCCTCTATCAAAGCTGCATACAATGGCCAAGCAGTGTTTGGCGCTGAAATCGTCACGAAGTTTCCTACACTGTTAAAAAATAATGACTCTTATTTGAATACTCATTTCTCAGAACGAGAAAAAATGATCTTGAAGGAAATTGCCACTGGAAAAAACAATAAAGAAATTGCGCAAGCGTTGTTTCTCAGCGAAGGAACGGTCCGCAATTATATCAGTAAGTTATTAGAAAAATTAGAACTTCGGGATCGTACCCAGTTAGCCATTTATTATTACCAGCATTTACAATAAAAAACACGTAAGAGGTAATCTCCTCTTACGTGTTTTTTGATTTCAATCTTAAATGCTTCCTGAACTATTCGGATTGGTTGGATTCGTCGGATTTGTGTTTGGTGCCCAAATTGGCGGAACTTTGTCTAATTTTTTCTCTAAACCGGTTTCCTCTCCTTGTTCGTTTTCGGCATCTGGACTTTCATCAAGTTTGTATTCTTTCTCCAACTCATCCAATTTCTTGAAGTTATTGCTGGATTCTTTTGCTAATTTTTCTAATTTGTCATCTGTTTCTTTCGCCATTTGAAAACGCCTCCTTTTGGTATTAGCTTAGCATGTTTCGCTAAAAAACCAAAAGAAAGCGCTCATTTTCATTAACTGTAAAAAAAATTCTTTTTTAAGAGACGAGAAAATCATATGGAGAAAGATTCTCCATCCCAATCATTGGATCAACCGCATTTTTTTGAACCATTTCGATTGTCAACTCTCTCGAAAGCGGTTCTTTTGAGATAGTTTCTTCTGGTAGTGTTTCTTCGATGATGGATTCACTCGGTGTTGTGGCAAACAAATCAAGTTCCTGTTTCTGAACCGGCTGCTTACTGCTCATCGGCTCATCGGCAGTATCTGTTTTCTTTTCACTTTTCATTGTGGCTGTTGTCTGGGAGTTAGACTCTGCGAAAGGATCATCTGCTTCTTCAAACTGTGCCAACCTTTGACGTTGCAAAGGTGTCATCTCGTCACTGCCGTTGATTCGCTCTTGCAAGGTAGTCAATCGTGTGGCGGACTCATGTGTCACACATGTTTGATAAGCTTGGGGTTCCCCTAATAAAATCAACAGCTCTTTGCTACGGGTCACTGCCGTATAGAGTAAATTTCGTTGCAGCATCCGCTGGTATTGGTGAACCATCGGCATGATCACCATCTTGAACTCGCTCCCTTGTGCTTTATGGATCGAGCAGCAATAGGACAATGTGATTTTATTCCATTCATTTCGCTTATAGGTAACTTCTGTGGCATCGAATTGGATCACTAATTCATCCACTTTGTCTTCCGACTGTTTGGCAGGAATAATGCCGACGATTTGTCCCATATCCCCATTGAAAACATTGTCTTCTGGCGAATTGACCAGCTGCAAGACTTTATCTCCGATCCGATAGACTGTTTCATTCCAAGTGACTTCTTTTTTAGTCCCATCGTTTGGATTAAAGATCTCCTGCATCATCTTGTTTAGTGCATCGATCCCTGCTGCTCCGCGGTACATTGGCGCTAGAACTTGAATGTCTTGCGGTGTAAAGCCTTTCGCTTTCGCCCGTTGCACGATTTGTGCGATCAATGGTTCAATTTTGTAAGCATCACAAGCAAAGAAAGAGCGATCTTTTTGATTTTGTGTAAAATCTGCAGGTAATTGCCCATTTTTTATCGCATGAGCCAATGGAATGATGCTTGACCCATCTCCTTGACGATAAATCTCGGTCAATTCTTGTTTTGGAATCTGTTCGATTTCTAAAAGATCATGCAGCACTTGTCCCGGTCCTACTGAAGGCAGTTGGTCTTTGTCGCCAACAAAAATAACTTGCATATTTGTAGGGATCGATTTGAACAATGTATTAGCCAACCACGTATCCACCATCGACATTTCATCAACAATCAACAAACCGCCTTCAAGTTCTTTCGCAGCGACACTAGGCGTCTTCTCACGGCCGTTAAGCCCCAGCAAACGATGAATCGTCCCACTGGGAAGTCCCGTCGTCTCATTCATCCGTTTGGCTGCCCTACCTGTAGGAGCTGCCAACAAGATGGGGAACATTTCTTCCGTGTATTTTGCGGGATCTAAATCAAGATCATTCAATTCAGCAAATAATTGAACAATCCCATTGATTACTGTCGTTTTCCCTGTTCCAGGTCCGCCAGTCAAAATAAATAATGGTGAATGGATGGCTTCTTTGATGGCTTCTTCTTGGGAAGATCCATAGACGATCCCTAATCGCTTCTCGATTTTTCGCAGTGTTTTTTCAACTGTTTTTTTGGGGTAGTTGATTTCTTTTTTGCGAGCTAATAATCGTTGGATCGAATTGGCGATCCCCCACTCTGAAAAATAGAGACTGTTTTCATACAACTTCGTTTCTTCTTGTTGGATCTTGCCTTCTTCTACCAATCCAATAATCGTATTTGCCAAGTCATCCGGTGGAATTTCGATGGGACGACTTGTTTCCAACAACCGAAGGGTTTGCTCGAGCAAATCCTGTGCGTGAATATATGTGTTCCCGGTCTGTAAAGATTGGGCAAAAATCTGGTGCAAAACTGCCGCACGATAGCGCTGGGGCGAGGTGGCTTCAATTCCTAATTGATCGGCGATGTTATCTGCCCGTTTGAAGCCAATCCCTTCAATATCTTCGACTAATTGATAAGGATTTTCTTGGATGATCTCTAATGCTTCATTTTTGTATGCTTGGTAAATGGCAAAAGAAAGCTGACTACCAAACCCATAGCGGCTTAACCCAACGATCACTTGATCCATCCCATGATTGAGTCGAACCGTATCAAGAATCATTTTTCGTTTGCTTTCATTCAATCCAGGAATTTGCTCCAACAATACCGGGTCCTCTAACATGCGATCGATCGCCTGATCTCCTAGAAGCCCCACAATTTTTTCAGCTGTCTTCTTACCGATACCAGGAAACTTCTCTCCTGAAAGATAATTGATCAGACCTTGCTCTGAAGTAGGTTGTTCTTGCTGATAGCTGTCCACTTTTAATTGGACGCCATATTTAGGATGATTGACTAACTCACCGTAGAATCGGTAACTCTCCTCTTCTTGGATCTCACCGAAGCTCCCAGTGACGACGATCTCAGATTCTTTGTAATCCGCATTATTTTCTGTCACTTTGACTAAAAGTACCTTATAGAAATTGCTAGGATTTTGAAAAAAGATCGCGGCAACATGGCCGACAAAAAATGTTCTTTCTGGATTCACGACGCCGCTCCTTTCACCTATAATAAGGCATCTAAACTGTCTTGATTTTTTAGAAAACTTGCATCATTCCAACAGGTCATCTCAAAAGGCAATTGTTTATCTGTTCCCGTCTCTAAAATGGTCAAGCTATTATTAACAAGACCGCCTTGTTCCCGCAATTGTGCCAATTCTTTTCCGGTCAACCATTGGATGGCTGCCGTCAATGAGGCCCCATGACCGACAAAAAGTAACGGACCATTGTGGGCTTGCACAGCAGTCATCACCACTGTTTCAATGCGCTTCAGTGCATCTTCGATGGGCTCTCCTTGAAATATCGTTGGGTCATAACGGTCAAGATGGTGGCGCAAATCAGACAGTTCTTGCGGGTATTTTGCCTGCATTTCATCAATGAACTGCCCTTCTAAATCGCCTAGTCCAAGTTCACGTAATCCTTCTGTATAAACAATCTCGACTGGTTGCTTTAATCTTTCCACTATCCCTTGTGCGGTTGTACGGGCACGTAACGAGGTACTTGAATAGATTTTTTCAAAAGGAACATCTGCGATTGCGTCACCCAAAAGCTGGATCTCCTGATAACTTTCAGGCAACAATGGTGAATCTCCCATCATTCCTTGAAACCGTCGTGCTTGATTCCATTCTGTTTTGCCATGACGAGTAAAATATAATTGCATCGAACAAGTCTCTCCTATCGATTGTATCTAATCTAATTTGTCATTGTCGTAGTGATGAGTCAATTCTAACTCTGGAAACCCTTGTTGTCGTAAAGCTTCATAAATAATCAACGCGGCTGTGTTAGATAAATTCAATGAACGGACATGGGCATCATTCATTGGAATTCGTAAACATTTGTCCGCATGTTCTCGCATGAATGTTTCAGGCAATCCAGTTGTTTCCTTCCCAAAAAGGAAAAATTGGTCTTCATGAACCGTATAATCTACTTCAGAATAGACACGATTGGCAAATTTAGAAATCAGGTACAGTGGACGATCACCTAAAAAGGACATAAATGCCGCTAAATCTTTGTGGTAAGTAATGTGAACATCATGCCAGTAATCAAGTCCAGCGCGTTTCAAATGCTTGTCATCTGTTGAAAAGCCTAATGGTTCAATCAAGTGTAAATGTGTATTGGTGGCTGCGCAAGTCCGAGCGATATTGCCGGTATTGGCAGGGATTTGTGGTTCAAATAAAACAATGTGATTCATCTGGTAAGACTCCTTTCAATTGGTTCGAGCCAATTGTCTCTCAATAGATTCTATAGTACCATATTTTAACGAAAATCGTTTTGCGAACTTCTATCTGATTCACTGAAACTTTGAGCATAAAAAAAAACGTACCAACTCGGTGTCAATCACTGCGAGTCGTTACGTTAGTGAAGCTCTTTTCACTAACTTTTATCAGAACAGGAACCTGATAAAAACCAATGAAAAATGACTTGAGAACAATATATCACTCCCATGACATGATTGCAAGGGTAAATAACAAAAAAGTTCAAAAATTTTTCAAGAAACTTTCGCGACTAACAACTCAATATCGACTGTTATTTCGTATAACGGGTTTTCCCGAACTTTTGCTATTTGCTCGTTTGACGCACCCCACTCCAATGGCGACATCGCCAACAAGTCCAGTCGCCGGTCTTCTGGGATTGAGAATGGATAACAAATCCGTTCTCGGCTCGCTTGCGGATATTTTTCAAAAAATTTATCAACGACCCGTTCATTAGAATAGACTTGTTTTGCAGAATCATCTGGATAAAAAGCTTGCCGCAGCTCTTTAAGGTAGCCTGCTGCTGGCACAACTTTGATCACTTGTCCGCCCGGCTTCATGATGCGGTCGAATTCCTGATAATTGGAAGGCGAAAATAAATTCAAAATCGTATCAAAACTAGCGGGGGCAAAAGGAAGATTCGTGAGATCTGCGACACACCAAAAGGCAGAAACAGTATGATTGGTTGCCAAATAGACGCCTTCCTTGGCAATGTCAAATCCTACTGCCGTTTTTTCTTGTCCGTCTAATAATTGGGTAAGAAAGCTGCCTTCCCCACAGCCAATATCTAAAATGTTTTCGGATTGTTCAATCTGGTGGGAGATGGCCTCTAAGACTGGACGATACATCCCACTTTGGATCATTCGACTTCGAGGAACAAACATTCCTTGATCGTACTCCGTTTTCACAGGATGATCCAAAAAAAATAAAGTCCCCTTTTTTGAAAGATCAAAACGATGACGATTCGGACAAATCAGTCCACTCTCATTGGCAAAGACCTGCTGATGACACAATGGACACTCAAATAAGTCGCTATGGGCCTCAAGAAAAAGTCGCCCACGATCGATTTTTTTTAACATATCAAATCCCTCTTCTCTTTCTTACTTTAGCATAGATTTATGGTAAAATGCTAGTGTAGAATAACAGCTGAAAAACGGAGGGAAACAGATGTTAAAAGAATTTTGTGCCGAAAATTATACGATGATCCCATTAGCGATCGGCCGAGGAGCAAAACGGATCGAGTTATGCGACAATTTGGCTGTCGGCGGAACCACACCTAGCACGGGTGTGATCGAAGAAGCATTGAGTTACGCCGGTGAAAAAAGTGTGCCGATCATGACAATGATTCGACCAAGAGGCGGCGATTTTGTTTATAATGACATTGAGTTAAAGATCATGCACACAGATTTGATTGAAGCCAAGAAATTAGGAACTGACGGTGTAGTATTCGGCTGTTTGACGCCTAATGGCTGGCTAGATGAAGAAGCATTGGAACTTCTGATCGATACAGCTGAAGGATTACAGATCACTTTTCACATGGCATTTGATGCCATTCCGGAATCTCGCCAATTTGAAGCCATTGATTGGCTTGCTGCTCATGGCGTCCACCGCATCCTCACACATGGCGGACCGGCAGGAACAGCTATCGAAGAGAACATAGAACGGTTAAAAGCATTGATCGACTATGCAGGAGATCGGTTGATTATATTGCCAGGAGCAGGTATTTCATACAAGAATGCCCAATCAATTGCTGATCAGCTTGGTGTTTCTGAACTCCACGGAACGAAAATCGTTGATTTGACAGATCATTAAGAAAAAAAGACATTCGCTGATAAACGAATGTCTTTTTTGTACAGAGCCCACTATCTTATATCGCTTGCAACAAATCATACTGTGATTGGTACAAGTGATGATAGAGCCCTTTTAAGGCCATCAGCTGGTCGTGATTGCCCGATTCAGCAATTTTCCCTCCAGCGACATAGAAAATACGGTCGGAATTTTTGATTGTTGACAGACGATGGGCAATAATAAAGGATGTCCTGCCTTCCAGAAGTTTTAAAAGCCCTTCTTGCAACAGCTCTTCTGTCTTTGTATCAATACTTGAAGTTGCTTCGTCTAGAATCAATATCTTTGGATCTGCCAGTAATGCTCGGGCAAAGGAAATTAACTGGCGTTGCCCTGCGGATAACGTGCTCCCCCGCTCTTCAACAACCGTGTGGTAACCGTCTTTCAAATCCTTGATGAACTCGTGTGCCCGAACGATCTTCGCAGCTTCAATGATTTCTTCTTCGGTTGCTGCTAAATTTCCATATCGAATGTTTTCCATGATTGTCCCTGAGAAAATAAAGGTATCCTGCAGCATGACACCCATTTGTGAGCGCAATGATTCCAACGTCACATCGCGAACATCATAGCCGTCAACTTTGACACTTCCCTCATTCACATCATAAAAACGACTCAACAAATTAATAATCGTCGTCTTGCCTGCGCCTGTAGGACCAACTAACGCAATGCTTTCTCCTGCCTGGATGTGGAAGTTAACATCGGACAAGATATTTTTGCCTTCTTCGTAACGGAAAGTCACATGATCGAAATCCACTTCCCCTTTGATGCTCGGCAATTCTTTCGCATCGGTTTTGTCTTCAATATCTGGTACTTCATCCATTGTTTCAAAGATCCGTTCGAGGTACGCCGTTGCCGTGATCAATGAATTATAAAAATTACCGATATTGATTACTGGATTCCAAAAATTATTGATGTAACTAATAAAAGCAATCAAGGTGCCAGTACTGACTTCAACACCAATTTGACGAATACCAACAAAATAAATCAAACAAGTGGTAATCACAGAAATGTTTTGCACCCCTGGCCACATCAAAAATTGGACCCTGACAGCCTTCATCCAAGATGTGCGGTAGTCATTGCTGACTTCTTCAAAAATTTGAGCATTTTCTTCTTCACGGGCAAACGATTGGGTGATCTTGATACCCGCGATACTTTCGTGAATGTACGCATTCAGATTGGACTGTTTGTTGCTTAAGACCTGGTAAGCTTTCCGCTGTTTGTTCTTGATCACCATGACCATCACGAAGAGAATCGGTAAGAGTGCCAATGAATACAATGTCAATTTGACATCGATGACCAACATGAAAATCAGTGTGATCACCACATTGAAAATATCGGAGATCAAATTGATCAGCCCATTGCTTAATAGATCACTCAGTGTATTGATGTAGTTGACCACTCGGATCAAAATCTTCCCGTGAGGTCGCGTATCAAAATAGGAAAAAGGCAAGCGCTGTAAATGTTCAAAGATATCGTAACGCATATCTTTTAGGACGTCTTGACCAATATTCGTAATATGATAAATCCGGTAACGCATGCACAGTCCAATGATCAGCAATGTCACAACAAAAGCGACACCGATCAAGATCAGTTGTGTTTTATTTTGGTCAGGAATGGCTGAATCGATTGCAATTTTTGTAAATACCGGAGCCAGCATTCCCGCCAAATTGGCTAAGATGATCGTAAAGAGAACTTTGCCGATACTTGCTTTATAAGGGACGACATATCGTGCCAATCGTTTAAAGTCTTTCCAACTGAATTCCTGTTCCAGTTCTTCATCCACATCAAATTTATTGCGCGCCATTGTCGTCACCTCCAGTCAATCCCAATTGTTTTTGGTATACCTCGAAGTATCTGCCTTTTTTGGCAACTAGTTCTTCGTGGGTTCCCTGCTCGATCACGCGTCCTTTTTCCATCATCAGAATTTGATCTGCTTCACGGACAGAAGAGATCCGATGAGCAATGATGAAAGTCGTTTTTTCTCCAGTTAGTTTGGTTAGCTCTTGTTGGATCTTGGATTCTGTCTCCATGTCAACCGCTGAAGTGGTATCATCAAGAATCAGGATCGACGGATCTTTCGCCAAAGCCCGTGCCAATGAAATACGTTGTTTTTGGCCGCCTGATAATCCTACCCCTCGCTCGCCGACAATGGTTTCATAACCTTGAGGCATACGAGAAATAAAGGTGTCGGCATCTGCTACCACTGCCATTTGACGAATAAAATTTTCATCTGCTAATGGATTACCAAAAGCGATATTGTCAGAAATCGTGTTAGAAAACAAGAACACATCTTGCATGACCATTGAAATGTTCTCCCGCATTTGACGGACCGGATATTCTTTTGCACTTTTGCCATCAATCAGTACTTCGCCCTCAGTAGGATCATAAAACCGTCCCACAAGATTGACCAATGTTGTTTTACCAGAGCCTGTTTCACCTAAGATCCCTAACGTTTGCCCAGGTCCTATTTTAAAGCTAACATCTTCCAAAACATTTTGATCCGGATCATCGGAAAAATGAAAGGAAACATTTTTAAATTCCACAAAGCCTTTGATTGGTTCCAACACTTTCTTTTCATGGACAGGAATTTTCGACTCTTGTGCGAGCATTTGACGAATCTTGATACAGGCGGCAGAAAAACGTTGAACATCATTGATCAGCCAGCCACTCATTCGCATAGGATTATTCAGCATCCATAAGTACCCGTTGAATGCCACTAGATCACCTAATGTCATATCTCCGTTGATAACAAAGATTCCTCCTAAGACCAAAGCAATGACATTCAAACTTCCGGCCAATCCATCCAACCATGGCAAATAGGTTCGGGATACTTCGGCAGAAGCCATGTTGCGGGTCTTGAAATCTTGGTTGTACGCTTTAAACTTGTCGATCTCATAGTTTTCTCTGGCAAATGCTTTGACGACGCGATTGCCACCAATATTTTCTTCTACCATCGAATTCAACCGAGAAAAACTTTCCCGAATCTCAAAGAACAATGGATGAGCTTTTTTTGACATTTGATTCGTTAGTAGAAAGATGATTGGCGTCACAGCGACTAAAGCAAGCATCAATTTCCAGTCAATAAAACTCATGACCACTACGGCTGAGAAAAACCACAAAAAACATTCGGCTATATTATAGGTCACCCAAGAAACAAAGTGTCGAATAGCATCGGTATCCCCTGTCATTCGCGCCATAATATCCCCAACGCGCGTATGATTAAAGAAGTCAAAATCCAGTTCTTGCAGTTTGTGATACAAATCTTCTCGTAAATGATAGAGCGTGTTTTGTCCAACTCGTTCAAATAATAGTTGATACGCATAGCGGACAATGGTTCGGATAACTGTCGTTGCAATCATAATCAGTAATAATGGAATCAATAAGTGCGTTTGCTGCTGATTGATCACATCATCGATCACCATTCCCCCTAGATATGGATTGACGACGATCAACGCAGCATTAATAAGTAAAAACAGGATTGCTAAAATGATTCGGCCACGATTTTTTTTCGCATATCGCCAGATCCATTGTGTGTTACTCATCTAATTCCCCCTCTCGTTGTTAAGCTTAGCGATTTACTAGGCGATTAAAATGGTTTTTCTTACTCATTTTGATGTAAAATATTACTAAGAAGCCGTCGACCTGAAATTACCAGGTTCTGACACCATTGGAGTGATAAATGAATGAATCTAGTAAATCCCAGAACCTTTAATCCCGAAATCATCTACTTGTTTGATCCTTGGACACAGTCTGAAAGTCATGGAGAGATGCATCACCATGATTTCTTGGAAATCAGTATCGTTTTGGAAGGAGAAAGCAATTATTATTTTGAAGAGGCGCCTGCTACTAAAATCAAGGCAGGCAGTATCATGTTGTTTAACCCTGGTGTCAATCATTGTGAGTTTCAGGAGTCAGGGACTTGTTCCCACCAACTGCATATTGGCTTAAAGAATATTTCTTTAGAAGGATTCAAACGCAACTTTTTCCCCAACAAGCAGCCTTTACTGGATTTAGGAAAATACCACCACCAAGTTTTAGATAAAGCGTGGCAACTCGTTTGGGAGAGTAATGAGGAGCAAGATGAATTCCAATTAATGCAAAAAGCATTGATCATCGAGATGCTGGTCTATATATTAAGAGGCTTAAACGACAAACGTCTGAATGTGGTGCCCTATCTCACGAAAAGCCAACGCCGCCACCAACAAATCGTTAACTACACCATCTACTTTTTAGAGAACCACTATAAAGAAGAAATCACTTTAGAAAAGCTAGCTCAAGATCAGTTTCTCAGTCCAACCTATCTTTCAAAAGTTTTTAAAGAGGCTACTGGAGTCAGCCCGATCAATTATTTAATCGAGATCCGGCTAAAACGTGCGCGAGATATGCTGACAAACGAGAAACTCACAATCAAAGAAGTAGCTTCTGCTGTTGGTTATCAAGATGCGTATCACTTTAGCAAGTCTTTTAAAAAACTTTTTGGCGTTTCTCCTTCGTCAGTCATTCCCAAGTTGGAAAAATAAATTTACCATCATGGTCCCATTATCGATACAAATAAGACAAAAAAGCGAGGCGTCTCTTATAGAAAAGA
>NZ_BCQE01000012.1 GCF_001544275.1 Enterococcus gallinarum NBRC 100675
TTAATAGCCCAATTCGTTTAACAACCGATTTAAAATTCGAAAACGTTCGCCAATCAATTCACCATCTTTTTGTAAGGCATCATAGAACAATAGAATATCCTCATCAATTTTAGGATTGTCTGTATCAACTTCTACTGTCATCCGATTTCCTTGCAGTCCAATAATATCGATGAGTGGATTTTCTGGATCATAAAACTTTTCATGACGATAGGCATCTTGAAAATAGAGGCTAGATTGCGCGACAAGGATCGCTAAGTCAAGAATCCGTGATAACGGGAGTTCTTCTGATTGACGAGACCACTTTTCCCCCGTGTACCGCCATACTTTCCCTGAGATATCTACTTTTCCTCGATCATTCCATTGTGCCAGACCCAACGACAAGCCTTTCGCATCTGTATGAAGAGCATAGCGTCCGTCTACTGTATCATAGTCTTCCACTTTGATGACGGGTTTGTGTTTTAAGTTTTCTGGTATTTTCATTTTCCATCCTCCTGTTTAGTAATTTACTAAAGTAGTAATTGGATTAAGTATAGTCAGGGTGAATCAGATAAACAAGCAAGATGCTTTTATAGCAAAAAAATACCCATGTGACCAGAAACCAGCAAAAGCGAACGCTTGACAAGCTTCTAAGTAACATAGGTATTTTCATAAAAATCAAATAATTGCATAGGAATAAATAACTCACTTTTATTATTGCGCTGCGATGGCAATCCCAATCGCTTTTTCACCCAAATGAGATCCAATCACAGGACCAAAATGACCCACTTCGATTTCGGCATCAGGGTATTTCTTTTGCAGCTTTGCCTTTTCCTCTAAAGCCACAGACAAGTTATTGGCATGGATCACATAGAATTTCACTGGGTAAGCGATTTCTGATTCTCTTTGACCAATAATGTCTTCTGCGCGATTAAAGGCTTTTTTACTGGAACGAATCTTCTCATAAAGCACGATTTTTCCTTCATCAAAAGTCAAGATCGGTTTGATCTTCAATAACCCTCCAATCAATGCAGCACCATTTGTTAAACGTCCACCTCGCACAAGATTGTTTAAATCATCTACAATCAAATAAGCATACGTATTATCGCGGATGCGATCGATGTGGGTCACGATCTCTTCAATGGTTTTGCCTTGTTGGTTCAGATCCAACGCAGCTTCTACCATATGTCCCATTGGCATGCTGGTGATTTTAGAATCATAGGGAATAACCCGCGCGCCTTTGATATCATCTTTGATACCATATAACGTATTGATAAAGCCAGAAATGCCGCTAGAAAGGTGGATACTTAAGATCGTATCATAACCTTTCTGGGCAAGGGTTTCGTATAATGCAATCACTTCACCAAGGACAGGTTGAGAAGTTTTAGGAAATTCTTTACTGTTTTTCAGCAAAGAGTAATATTCATCTGGTTGAATGTCGATCCCTTCGTTATAGCTTTTTCCATCTAAAATAACAGGTATTGGGATAACGAACAAGTCAGCGTGATCTTGGATGCGTTCAGGCAAGTAAGCTGTACTGTCAGTAACAACGGCTAATTTCATTTCTTTTCCTCGTTTCAACATATTTCAAACGTCATTAATAATATAGCATAAACCAGTAAGCTTTCAAAACTCTTTTCAAAAAGTTTTCAGTTAAACTTACTGATTTAAGAAACTTTCGATGGCTTGTTTATTGGTATCAAAGTTGATAACCAGCACACTTCCTGCTTCATAGGTTGAGCCATACTGCCAAGAATCATCGACAGGAACAGTTAAGCGATCAATGCCCCCTGCGCCTTTGGCAATCGAAAATGTGTTTCTCAGCAAGAAGCTAACTGGCAGATTAGTAGAAGCATACCCTAGGACTTTCCCTGCTGCGTATGGCAATTTAACGATGGATAAAGGATTCTTCATGGCATTAAACACAGCATCCATCACTTGTTGTTGTCGACGCACACGCCCAAAGTCGCCTTCTTCGTCCATACGGAACCGCGCATATTGCAATAATTCTAAACCGTTCATATTCTGTTGCCCTTTCTTGATAGGGACTTCAAGGTTTTTACTCATATCTTTCTCAGCGTTAATCGGTACACCACTAGGAAAAAGGGTGTCAATCACTTTTTCAAAAGATTGAAAGTCTACTTTGGCGTAATAATTCGTTTGGATTCCGAAATTTTCAGCTAACGTTTGCCGAACTAACTCTGCACCGCCAAATGCATAAGCTGCATTGATCTTGTTTTCTCCATATCCCGGAATCGTGACTAACGTATCCCGCATGAAAGAGAGCAACTTCGGTTTCTTTGAAGGGCCATCCAATTGCAGCACCATGATCGTGTCTGCACGACCAGTTTCGCCTTTACGGCTATCGCTTCCTAAAAGCAAAATATTTTTTGCTCCATTCGCAGATGCTACACCATTAAACGTTTCCGTCTCTGAAACTTGTGCATCGCTTTTGGCCACTTGCTGCCCTGCCACAAAAGCCACGATCGAGTAGGCAAGTACAAACACTAGTACATACAGGATGAAACGCAAAACAGGTCGTTTCTTACGTTTAGTTTCTTTTGATTTTACTTTCTGATCTTGTTTCGCTTGCTTCTTGTTAACTGACTGACCATTGTTGCCGAAATCCTTTTGTTCACCAAAGGACTTTGCCTTGGTTTTTTTGCCAGTTAACAGATTCGGCCGCTGAAAGGTAGTTTTTTTTGACGAATGATTGCCAGAAGACCGCTTCTGACTTGTTTGGTCATTCTCCCTTTGTTGTGCAAAATCGTTTTCTGCTGAATATTCCTCTTCCTTTTGAGGTCTTCTCACAGATTTTGTTTCTCGACGAGCAAAGATCGTTTCTTTATGAGCAGCTCGTTGCTCTTCTTTCGCTAATTGTTCATGCAACTTTTTGTTGCGGTCCATCCGACTCATAGAACAGTTTCCTCCAAATAAAAAAAGCTTTTCTTTCTTATAAGAATACCTTACGAAAAAAAGAAAGAAAGCTATTTTTTTAAATTTTAAGATTTTCCTAGCAACTTTTTGATAGAAGGATGAAAAACGGCTCATAAAATCTTGCATGCTCTGTAACGTTCAACTTGAAAACCATTTCGTTGGTAAAAATCGGCCACTTGGTTTTTGGCCCAGAAATTCAGAGTGAGGGTTGCAAACTGCTTTTCTCGAGCAAAATCTGCGGCATAGGTCAATAAGGTTTCACCGACCCCTTGCTTCTGGTATTCATTTTCAACCGATAACGCTTCGATCTCAAGTCGACGTTGAGAGACCATCAGCGGTGTATCCGATAACTCAATCTCTTTTAGATGAATAAATCCGCAAGGTTGTTTTTGCCAGGCTACAAAAAAATGATGCGTTTCTGTGGCAAGCAAATCCTGTAACAAGTCGCGGAATGCCTCGTAGTCAAAGGATTTGAAAACGTTAGGTATCAATTGATGATGGACCTCTTGAACACTTTGATAAAGTTTAGCTAATAAATCAGCATCCTCGCAAGGAATGATTTTCCTTTCTTTCATTTCCTTCACCTATTTCCTTCACAGCATACGTACCTAGAAGATGGACATTACAATCTAACATCCTGATTTCTTCTAAGGCATTCTCAATCAAGGCCCAAGGCTGATTCAGCACTAAATCTATCACAAAAAAATATTCACCTAGACTCGTTTTTAATGGTCGGGATTCGATTTTGCTCAAGTCAATGCCGCGCCAGCCAAAAGCAGCCAAAATCTGATGCAGACTACCTGGTCGATTGGTAGGCAAGGTCACATAGATTGTGGCTTTCGTTGCCTTATCATGGAAAACGCCCGATTCGTTTGTGTCTTTTTGCAAGATCCAAAAACGAGTTTGGTTGCTAGTCGTATCCTGGATATTTTTTTCCTGAATGAATAGACCATAAGCATGGGCTGCTTCTTTGGAAGCAATGGCAGCTACCGGCTCCGCTGGATGCTCTGCGACAAAGACGGCAGCGGTAGTCGTCGATGCCACCGCTTCAATTGGAACATCTGGAAAGTTATGTTGCAAAAACTCCGTACATTGGGCCAAAGCTTGTGGATGAGAAATGATTTTGGAAATCGGCTGTCCTGACTGAATGGTCAGTAGCTGATGGTTGATAGGCAAAATCACTTCTTGTTCAATGATCAGTTCCTTTTGTCGGAAAAGTGTATCGATTGTCGCATGAACCGAACCCTCTAATGAATTTTCATTGGGGACTACCGCTCGTTGGATGTCCCCTGCTACTAATGCTTGAATACATAATGGGATCGATCCAAAAGGAACCATTTCTTCATTTAAAAAAGATTCACAGGCGGCTCGATAGGTGAAGGAGTTTTTTGGGCCTAGATAACCAATCTTCATTTATTCACCTGCTTTTTGAATGATTTCAGTCACGATTTCTGCTGGAGATTTGCGGGTGGTATCGATCACTACTGTCGCACTTTCTTCGTATAGTGGCATTCTTGGACGATAAATATCAATGATTTCTGCCGGCGATTTCGAAACGACAAGCGGACGAATATTGACCGTATCCTTTTTCAACCGATCGAGCAATTCTTCTGGCTCCGTTTTTAAATAGATGACTTTCGGAAATTGCTGCAATAGTTGCCGATTTTCTTCTTTTAGGATGATGCCGCCGCCAGTAGAGATCACTTGATCAAGTGTTAATGAATGAGTCAAAATCTCCGTTTCTTTTTCTCGAAAAGCGGCCTCCCCGTAACGATCAAAATAGTCTTGGATCGTCATGCCGATCGATTCAACGATCAGATCGTCAAAATCAACATGTGCCAACTCTAATCGCTCTGCTAACAAGCGACCAATAGTTGTTTTACCAGCACCCATGAAACCGATCAAAACGATTCCTTTCATTCAACATCACCTCCAGTTAATTGGCGGAGATCCTCAAAGAAGTGGGGGTAGGAGACCGCTACTGCTTCCGCCTGTTCTAATTCCACATCTTCTTGCGTCAATAAAGCAGCTACTTGCAGCATCATACCAATTCGATGATCGCCGCGACTGGACACGTTGCCACCATGAAGGGGTGTCGGACCATGAATAATCAGTCCATCTTCCGTTGGCGTGATATCTGCTCCCAGTTTCGTTAATTCTTCTGCGGTCGCATCGATTCGGTTCGTCTCTTTGACTTTCAATTCTTCAGCATCACGAATCACCGTTTGGCCGACAGCTTGTGTAGCTAACAAAGCGATGATTGGTAATTCATCAATGAGTCGAGGGATGATCGCGCCTTGGATCTCGATTCCTTTTAATACAGAAGAACGAATAGTAATCGTAGCTGATTGATTGTTCTGATCGATCGCTGTTAGTGAAATCTGCGCACCCATTTGTTCCAGCACATCTAAAATTCCTGTTCGCGTCGGATTAATCCCGACATTTTCTAGCGTGATTTCACTATTAGGTAAAACAGCTCCTGCAGTTAAGAAAAAAGCAGCTGAAGAAATATCTCCTGGTACAATCACTTCTTGTCCAATAAAGGATTGGGGACCTGTAACTTGAATCTCCTTTCCTTTAACCATGATCTCACCGCCAAATTGACGAATCATTTCTTCCGTATGATTGCGGCTCGGTTCTTTCTCGACGATTCGCGAGGTACCCTCTGCTTGCAATGCGGCAAAAATCAACGCTGATTTGACTTGTGCACTAGCAACAGGCATAGAATAATCGATTGGGCTTAAAGCGCGCGTACCTTGAATAGTAATCGGTGGAAACTCACTTTCATTGCTGCCGTTAAGTCTCGCACCCATTTGATTCAATGGCAACATCACTCGATTCATTGGTCGCTGATTCAACGAATCATCCCCCAGTAAAGTAGTCGTGAAAGGTTGCCCGGCTAAAATACCCATCATTAAACGAATCGTTGTGCCTGAATTTCCTACATCAATAGGACCTTCAGCAGCTTTCAAACCGCCAAACCCTTGACCAGTGATCGTGATCGTCTCGCCGTCATCTTGAATGGGAACTCCCAATTCTTGAAAAGCGTGAAGGGTACTAAGACAATCTTCCCCTCTTAAAAAATTACGAACCGTAGTCGTCCCTTCTGCTAATGCGCCAAACATGATGCTGCGGTGAGAAATAGATTTATCTGCGGGGACTGTCAGTGTGCCTCTTAGCTGGTTAGCTTTAAGTAGTTTCATCATTGTTCTCCTATTTTATCCGACATTGATAGGTCGTATTTTCAGTGATCAGCTGCTGGGCTTGCTGCAGCTCTTTTTGACTTTTGAAAGAAATCTGCAAGACACCGAGTATATCTTCACGCGTCTCTAAAATTTTTAAATTGATCAATGAGAGATTGCCCGTGCTTAACAGCTGGGTGACCTCTGCTACCACACCCGGATGATCCGGAACATCGATCAATAGATCATAGAACGCTGGAATTGCTCCGGTTTGGTGGATAGGTAAATGGTCTCTTGTTTCTTTAGCATCTTCAAAAAAACGGAATATTGCTTTTTCATCTTTGGTCAGCAACCACTGTGATACTTGCTCCATTTGTTTTTGCCAGGTTGCGATTAGCTGCAAAAGCTCCTGTCGATTACTTAATAAAATATCTGTCCACATGCGGGGATCGGAAGAAGCAATGCGAGTGATGTCCCGAAACCCTCCTGCGGCTAGTTGCTGAGCCCTAGGCTGTGATTGATTAAACGTATTCGCCTGATTGACTAACCCGGAAGCAATAATATGAGGTAAATGACTTAGCATTCCAGTGATTTGATCATGCTCGTTTGGTGCCAATTCGACGTATTTTGCTCTGGTCCCTTGAAACAATCGCTGCAGTTCGTTCATGCGGTTGCTAGTAGTCGGGGTAAAAATGTAGTAGGCATTTTCGAATAAATTCTCATCTGCTGCCAAAATACCCGATTTATGAGAACCAGCCATAGGATGACCGCCAATAAAATCAAAGGAGAATTGCTGCGCAAATTGAACAATCTCTGCTTTTGTACTACCAGTATCCGTTACTAACACATTTGGCTTTAAAGTTACTCTTCCCAATTCAGCCAAATAAGCTTTCGTGATCTCCACCGGAAGTGCCAAAATGATGATATCTGATTGGATCGCTCCTTCAGTAAATGAAGCTGGCACGAAGTCAACAATCTGTGACTGTATGGCAATTTCATTGGTCGATTCACAATGATCCCAGCCAATCAGATAGCTGTCAGCAACAGCTTTTTTGATGCATTTTGCTAACGAAGCACCGATCAATCCTAGACCAGCGATCATGATTTTTTGTGACATTGGAATGTCCCTCATTTCCTTTTTTCAAGATATTTTTTAGTAGTGGGATAAAGCCCACTACTTTAGTAATGAATTTTAGTAATGAAGCAAGTAGTCACGGTATTCTTGGACAGCTGTTTGTAATTCTTCAAAGGAGTCACTCGGAAATTTTTCGAGTATTTCATTGGCTACTACTGTAGCAACGACATTTTCACAAACCACACTGGCTGCAGGTACTGCCGTACTATCTGAACGTTCAACACTTGCTTTGTAGGGCTCTTTGCTATCGATATCAACGCTTTGCAACGGTTTGTATAATGTTGGAATGGGCTTCATCACGCCACGAACAACAATCGGTTCTCCATTTGTCATTCCTCCTTCAAATCCGCCCAAATTATTGCTGCGACGCGTGTATCCTTTTTGCTGATCCCAGAGGATTTCATCCATCACTTGCGAACCGGGTAAGACTCCTGCTTCAAATCCGACACCAAATTCAGCACCTTTAAATGCATTGATACTAACCACGGCCTGCGCAATTTTGGCATCCAATTTTTTATCCCACTGCACATAGCTGCCTAGACCAGCGGGGACACCCCCGATTAGAACTTCTACGACACCACCAATCGTATCCCCATTTCTCTTGGTTTGGTCGATCAATTGCTTGATTTCTTCTTCGACAGAAGGATCCAACACCCGAACTTCAGATGCTTCGGAGCGCTCGGCAATTTCTTGAACAGTCAAACCATCAGGAATAGCTGCTTTGATGCCGCCAAGCATTGTCACATGGCCAGCCACTTCAATCCCTAATTCCTTTAAGATTTTTTTGGCAATTGCACCAATGGCCACTCGCATGGTTGTTTCCCGTGCAGAGGAACGCTCTAAGACGTTGCGCAAATCCTGATGACGGTATTTCATGCCGCCGACCAAGTCTGCATGTCCCGGTCTAGGCCGAGCCACTCGTCGTAATTTCCGATCCTTTTCAGGAACTTCCTCGATTGCCATCACTTTCGTCCAATTTTTCCAGTCTTTATTTTCCACAACCAATGTCACAGGCGACCCTAATGTTTTTCCATGTCGGATGCCGGAAGTAATACGGACTTGGTCTTTTTCAATCAGCATGCGACCGCCGCGGCCATAACCCGTTTGTCTTCTCGCTAGTTCGTGATTGATATCTGCTGCTGTTAGGGGTAATCCCGCTGGTAGTCCTTCAATAATCGCGGTCAATTCAGGTCCGTGGGATTCACCTGCTGTAATATAACGCATCATCCGTCGCTTCCTCTCTTTTTTATAAATAATTTTTGATTTCTTCTGTAGGGATCGTAACGATCTTCGCTTGACCGATTTTTTCTAACAAAATAATCTTCAATTGGTTTCCTCGGGCCTTTTTATCATGAGTGATCGCTTGATACAACTGATCTTTGTCAAGTGATTCTGGCTGAGTAGGCAAATGAAACTTGCTGATCATTTCTATTAATTGGGCCGTAGTTCCTTTTGGAGATAATCCGATGGACTCCGCGTGTTGGGTGATCATCACCATGCCGATTGCTACTCCTGCACCATGGCTGATTTCAAACGCTGCTGTTTTTTCTAGCCCATGTCCGATGGTATGGCCGAAATTCAACATCAAGCGACTGCCATGATCGAAAGGGTCTTCCTCGACAACTTTTTGTTTGACCGTTAAAGCCGCAGTGATCACTTGTTCTGCATGGTCCAATAATGCCGCCTCATCTTGCAATTCGGCTAGTTTTTGCCATAGCTGGTCATCAGCGATTGCTGCCGACTTAATGATCTCTGCAATTCCTTCTTGTACGCGATAAAGTGGTAATGATCGTAAAAGTTCTGGATCGATCAAAACACCAGCGGGTTGGGCAAAGGTTCCGACCAAATTTTTAGCATTTCCAGTATTGACAGCTGTTTTGCCGCCAATACTAGAATCTACTTGCGCCAATAAAGTCGTGGGAATCTGCAGAAAATGGATTCCTCGCATATATGTCGAAGCCACGAAACCTGCTAAATCACCGATTACTCCGCCGCCCAGCGCAATTATTCCATCGCTTCGGGTCAACCCAAGTTCTGCTAATCGATCATAAAGAATCGTCGCTTGCTCAAGAGACTTGCTCTTTTCTCCCGCTGGAACAACAAGTAATTTTGCTGCAAATCCTTCATGAGTAAGCGCATCAATAATGACTTGTCCATAGATTGGTGAAACGTTACTATCCGTAATCACCGCGATCCTTTGAGGTTGCCAAAGTCCTTTGACCCATTTCCCTACTTCTTGAAAGGCACCTCGTTGAATGACAATATCATACGAATGTTCTGCTAAATTTATGTGTAACATCAAATGATACACTCCTTTTTTTAGACTTCACAATGACTTGATTTCTTCTCAAATAGCTGTCACTCTCAGTTGCAAAGCGACGATTATTTTTGCAGTGCTTTGATTTCTTTCATCGCTTTTTCCATGATATGGACTTCATTCATCATATTCATGTAAGTTTTTTCGTTCAATGATTGAGGACCATCAGACCAAGCATTTGCCGGATCTGGATGGATCTCAACGATCATGCCGTCTGCGCCCGCAGCAACCCCAGCTCTAGCCATTGGCGGAACTAGATCCCAGATACCTGTCCCATGACTAGGATCAACGATGATTGGGAAATGACTCAACTTTTTGATGATCGGTACAGCACTAAGGTCGAATGTATTCCGCGTTGCTGTTTCGTATGTTCGAATTCCCCGTTCAATGAAGATCACTTCACTTTTATCTTGAACAGCAATGTATTCTGCAGCATTCAACCATTCATCAATTGTTCCTGAAATTCCCCTCTTTAAGCCAATAGGTTTTCCTGTTTTACCGACAGCCGCTAATAGTTTGAAATTCTGCATGTTACGAGCACCGATTTGCAAAATATCACTGTATTCCGCAACCATATCGATATGCCCTTCGTCCATTACTTCAGTGATAACTTTCATCCCTGTTTCATCGGCAGCTTGCCGGATGTATTTCAGCCCTTCTTCTTCCAGACCTTGGAAAGCGTAAGGAGAGGTCCGAGGTTTGAAAGCACCTCCTCGTAAGATTTGAGCACCGCCAGCTTTGGCGATCCGTGCACATTCACGGATTTGTTCTAATCCTTCGATCGAACATGGGCCAGCCATTGTTACGAAATGTCCATCTCCGATTTTGACACCATCCACATCAACAACCGTGTCCTGCGGATGAAATTCCCGCGAAGTCAATTTGTACGTATTGGAAATACGAATTGCGTCTTCCACACCATCGTAGCTGCGAAAAGCGACATCTTGGATCAGACGCGTATCTCCTTTGAGTCCAATGACGATTTGTTCCTTCCCTTGATTGACCTGTACATCTAATCCTTCTTTTTTGATTCGTTTCACAACAACTTCTACTTGTTCTGCAGTGGCATTTGGTTTCATAATTACGATCATTTTTTCTTCCTACTTTCATAGTTATTAGTTTTTTTACATTTTTTCAATCAGTGTTTTGACTTTCTCAATTGGCATTTTTTTATCAGTCCATAGCTCAAAAGCCGCCGCGCCTTGGTAAAGCAACATACTTAATCCATTGGCTGTTTTTGCTCCCGCGGCTTTTGCTTCACGCAACAGCCGTGTTTCTCGCGGATTATAGATCACGTCATAAACTGCCAACGATTCTCGTAACATTCCGCGGTCTTTTAATGGGCTGGCATCTTCCTGCGGCTTCATTCCAACACCAGTCGCATTTACTAGCAATTGGCTCTCTTTGATTGCGAGACCCAATGCTTGCTGATCATCTAGATCCCCAAGTGTGATATTGCAAGTAGTAGCCGCAGCGATTTGTTGCAGCTTGCTTTCAATCACTGGATAAAATTCATCGTTTCGATTAAAAACATGAATGGTTTCTACCCCATCTAAGGCAGCTTGACTAATAATTGCTGTAGCAGCTCCACCAGCGCCGATCACTGTCATGGTACCGCCAATAATCGAGACTTCGATGTCTCCTAGCGCTCGCATAAATCCAATACCATCCGTATTGTGACCGATCAAATGACCTTTGTGGTTGACGATTGTATTGATAGCACCAATCAGTTCTGCGGCAGGAGATAATTCATCGACTAAAGGAACAGCTGCCATTTTGTGCGGCATCGATAAATTGACTCCTAACAAATCAAGCTGACGAATACTTTGGATACTTGCTGCTAAATTTTCTGGTTCAACATCAAAAGCCAGATAGACAGCATCCACTTTTTGATCTTCAAAAGAAAAATTGTGCATGGCTGGTGAGATGCTGTGTTTGGCAGGTTTCGCAAACAACGCTGCTAAACGGGTGTGTCCAGTGATTAATTGGTTCATCCTATTCATTCCTTTCAACAAAAAAAGATGTCCACTGTAAATTGATAGAATCTACAGTGAACACCTTCAAACATTACATATCAGCTGATATGTGAATATAAAAAATAGCCACTATAGATTTTACGATCTACGTGGCTTTAAAGTCATTACGAAATGCCTTAGCCATCATAGATACAAACGAGTGTTTGTACCCATGTCTTTCATGAATACAAACCTATCTAAAATAGCTAAAGTAATATTTATTCAGTTGTGAGGGGTTCGCTTGCAATTGTTTCATGATTGTTCGCTCCAAACTGATGTAAGATTGTCCTAAGTATAGGTTGAACTTTGAAAGTTGTCAATGATTTTTTCTTATTTTTTTCATTTCACTGGTTTTCATTTATTTTTTTCTGCGATTTTCACTGGTAGATTCGGTTTTCTAAAGGTCGTCTTCGAAGAATAGTAATAGATCATGCAAACGAAGTTGCGCTTTTTCTGCTGCGGATAAATCTTTCACGATCTGCCCTTTACGAAGCAAGATCAATCGGTTGCCATATTTTAGAGCATCTTCCATACGATGAGTGATCATCAAGCAAGTCAACTGTTGTTGTTCCACTCGATCTGCAGTGATTTGCATCAACTGTTTAGACGTTTTCGGATCCAATGCCGCCGTATGCTCGTCTAAGAGCAGCAACTTTGGGGTCTGGATCGTTGCCATCAAGAGACTCAATGCTTGGCGTTGCCCACCAGATAAATTTCCTGTTGGTGTATCCAAATGTTGTTCGAGCCCGTTGCCCACTTCTTGACATAATTGATAATAAACATCTTTTTGTGCTTGTAATTGACGCAAATGCAAATTCCTTTTCTGTCCACGACGTTGCGCCAACAGCAGATTTTCAGCGACGGTCATTCGCGGCGCAGTGCCCATTTTAGGGTCTTGAAAGACTCTTGACAAGTAAGCAGCCCTTTTTTCTTCTGGCAACTGCGTGACATCTTGGTCATCGATCAAGATCTGACCACTAGTAAGTGGCAGTGAACCGGATATACAATTAAACAATGTACTTTTTCCAGCGCCATTGCCGCCGACTACAGTCACAAATTCCCCTGGTTGCAGTTTTAAATCTACTTTCTGTAAGAGCGTCTTCTTTTCATGAGGACCATTGCCAATGATTTTGGTTGCTTTATTGATCGTTAACATCATTCATCCTCCTTTTCGAAACCCGTCCGCAAGTGCAGTGCATTTTTGAATTGTGGGATCAATAGACAAAGCGTCAAGACGATCGCCGAAAAGATTTTTAAGTAAGTAGTATCAAAGCCAGCTCTGATCACAAATAGGATCAACAGCTGATAAATGATACTGCCCACAACAATCGCTACGAGCCGCTCCAATAATGTTAGTTCGCCAAATAATACTTCACCGATGATAATAGATGCTAACCCTATTACAATGACCCCGATTCCTTTACTAACATCTGCGTAACCATCATTTTGGGCGATCAATGCCCCAGATAATGCAATCACTCCATTGGAAACAACTAAGCCAATGATCTTCATAGTGTCTGTGTTGATCCCTAGTGATTTAGCCATATGCTCGTTGTCTCCTGTAGCAATATAGGCTTGCCCAAGATTGGTATGGAAAAAGAATAGCAAGATAGCCCCGATCACTAATACCATCACTAATCCGATCAACACAGTATCAAAGTAATTAGGCAAATTTAGCTTCGTGAAGAAATCTTGGATTTTTGGTTGATTCAATAGAGAAAGATTTGGCGAGCGCATCACAAACAGCATCACTGAATTTAGTCCCGACATCACAAGGATTCCAGCTAGAATTACTGGAATCTTGCCTTTCGTATATAAAAGACCAGTTACTAATCCGGCGCACATCCCCGCGCCTACCCCTAAAAGAGTAGCTACTATCGGTGAGACACCTTGCGTGATAGCAGTCACACAGACCGCGCCGCCAAGAGGAAAAGAGCCCTCAGTAGTCATATCTGGAAAATTTAAAATTCGATAAGTCATAAAAATACCTAACCCAAGAATCCCCCAAAGGAATCCTTGCCCAATCGCTGAAACGATCATTTTTTTTCCTCCTCGTTACTTGTTTTTCTATCTGTCTTCCACAACCCTGTTCTGACAGAAACTTCTTTCTGTCAGAACACATACTCTTTAAAAGCAATAGATTTTTTCTTGTTTCTTTATGAAACGTTAATTAACATTGCTATAACCCTTTTAAGAGCAGTAGTTTCAATGGTTAGTCTGTGCTTGATGTTGTTTCGGTCGCTTCGTCAGAAATGAGTCTGGCTTTTTCTTTGAGTGCTTCTGGAATAGTGATGCCAAGAAATTCAGCTTGCTTTTCATTAATGACCGTATCGCCATCTTTGAAGGTATAGATGGGGGTTGTCGCTGGATCAGATTCCCCTTTTAAGATTGCAGCTGCCATTTTACCTGATTGGACACCTAAGCTAAATTGATCTTGACCCACAGTCGCCAAACCACCTTGTTGCACCATCGTTTCTGCAGAGGTGATGATGGGTGTTTTCGTTTTGTTTGCTTCTCCGACAACCGTCTGCATCGCATTGGCAATCGTATTATCCAATGGGATAAAAATGAAATCGACGGTTTCTGCCATCACCTGTACCGTCTGAGCAATTTCATTGCTTGAAGGAACTGCATATTTTTTTGACGTCAAGCCATATTTTTCTGCGGCCGCTTCTGCCTCTGCCGCTTGATACTTGGAGTTATCCTCTGTTGAAGAATATAAGATACCGACTGATTTTGCCTCTGGCATCAATTCTTGAGCTAATTCAAACTGAGTAGCTACCGGCGTTTTATCTGATACACCAGTGATATTTCCTCCAGGTTTATCCATATCAGCTACTAGATTGGCCCCAACCGGATCGGTCACCGCGCCTAAAACGATTGGTACATCCTTAGTAGTATTAGCCAATGCTTGGGCAGCAGGTGTTGCTATCCCTACTAATACATCAGCGCCTTTGTTCAGCAATTGCTGACTCATGGTCGCTAATTTACTTTGATCCGCTTGGCCATTTTGAAATTCGATTGTTAAATTGTCTCCTTCGGTATAACCCGATTGTTTTAACCCTTCTTTGACGCCTCGAGTGATTTCGTCGAGTGCTTCATGACTGACAAATTGTAGAATGCCGACCGTTTTGTGTTCTTTTTTTGCTGTTTGATCCGTAGATTGTTCAGCGGATTCTCCTGTTTGTTTTGCCCCCATTTGGTACCCAAAAGCCGCCAATAAAAATCCAAAAATAACAATAACTGCAGCAATTAATCCTTTGTTTTTCATTTTTAACTCTCCTCGCTTTTTTCTCATTTTTTTTGTTTATACTTGAGAACTAAAAAAAGCAACTGCCGACAATCCGGCAGTTGCTTCAAGCAAAAACCGCATAGACTAATCGTTCTATGCGGTGAAAGATTCATTTACCAGCATAGATACAGCACTTTAGAAGGTTCTCTAAAAAGTTGTATCTATGGATTGAGGTCCACCAATACAACTATCTACGCCAGTTTTGCCATGAATTTGATTGCAATGCGTGAAATAGTCTCATATTAGCTCCTCCTTTTTCCATTTGATTAACTTTGTTTCACTTAGTTTAGCGTATTGATAAAAGAACGTCAATAACTTTTATTCAAATTGTCAGATTTTTTCTTACTCTGCTAATTTGCGTATATTCCACATTGGTAACCGATTCAATTCAGGAATAAATTCTTCTGCAGGATCTTTAAGTGATTGATAAGTAAAACGATTTTTCTCTTGTCCGTTTTCAAAGAAAACAAAGGTGATCTCATTTGCTTTTACACCGTATGTATCTAAAAAAGACTGCGTATCATATACGATCGGATAATAGTACACGGATCGATTCATTTCACTCTCTTTATCTTTAAACAATTGAAACACTTCTGCCAACTCTTCCCCATTCGGTTTACTAAACATCACAGAAATAGCTTTTGTGTCACGGATCGTCTGATCTGCTTCTGCATATTCTAATGGTTCGATCTTAGCAGAAGGCAATTCTTCAAAAGCCATCTTGTGGATCAGCGATGTTTTGATCCTCGTTTGAGAAGTAATAATCACTACAGCAAATAGCACAGCAAGTAGAATACCCGTGCCTAAATAATACATTGTCTTACGCTGATTTTGGTAGACACTTTGGACAAAAGCTTCCCAGCTTTCTCGTATCTTCTCTTTTACCAACTGAAAAAAATTCTCGAATCGCTCCATCCTAACCCCCGCCCTTTTCATCTGCCATCAACCTTATCTTTATACTAGCAAGATGTCTTTGGAGCGTCAAGAAACTTCCCATATAACTTCCCATATTAAGTAAAATTCGATAAGATAGAGAAAAAACCAAAGGAGTTAGTCATGGCTGATCTTGCTGAACTTTTAATGGATAATGCAATCCCCATTTTAGATTTAATCGTCGTTTGTCTGAATCTGCTTTCAATTTTAGTGCTTGTGTGGGGAGTTGTGAAAGCTGGTTTTGATTTTATTCGTTTTGAAATAAAAGCGAAAGACCGTATGAGTGCGGCCAGAGAAAACAATTTTATTCGAAATTTTCTCGGCAGTTATGTTTTGCTTGGTTTGGAGATCTTGATTGCTGCAGATATCATTGAGACCATCATCCATCCGACATTTGCCGATATCGTCCGCTTAGCAGTAGTCGTAGTCATTCGAACAGTCATTTCCTATTTCTTGAATATGGAGATTGAAAAAGCCCTAAAGGATGCACAAAACAATAAAACTGATTCTTAGTGAATGCTTCAATATATCCTAAATCTGATGGGGTATGTCCTACTTGGATCAAGATTGGTCTTTCTGGTTTCTTTTCGTTATAATAGAACTACTCGATTCAATCTGGATTCGTTAATTTTACTTACCTTTATCGGTCAAATGACTTGACCTCAAAAATTGAATGAGAAAAAAGTTTGATAAAACAGAAATGAGGGAAACAAATGTCCTTCGATGGCATCTTTACCCACTTGATGGTTCAGGAATTACAAAATGAACTCGTCAACGGTCGAGTGAATAAAATTCACCAGCCTTATGAGAACGAAGTGATCTTCGTGATCCGTTCTCAAGGGAAAAATCACAAATTATTGCTATCTGCCCATCCGAGCTATGCTCGGATTCAATGTACACAAGCTGCCTATACCAACCCAGAAACACCCCCAACATTTTTGATGATGTTACGGAAGTATTTAGATGGCGCGATTCTGGAAACGATTGAACAAGTTGCGAATGATCGGGTAGTTCATTTCCACTTTACTCGTCGTGACGAGTTAGGCGATTTACAAAACTTTGTTTTGATTGTTGAGTTGATGGGCAGGCATAGTACGATTCTCTTAATGAACCGGGCCACCGGAAAAATCGTTGATACGATCAAACACATTGGTCATTCGCAAAATACGTATCGTACCTTGCTGCCAGGGTCCCTTTATGTTGCTCCGCCAAAACAAGACACTGTTGATCCGTATACACTCAATCAAACAAAAGTCTTTGAAATGCTGTCTCGTCTGGAAGAATTGTCGCCCAAAGTCTTGCAGCAAACTTTTCAAGGATTTGGCAGGGATACGGCAGATGAGCTGATTTCTCGTCTGAAAGAACGACCAAATGAAAAAGTAACCGTTTGGGAAGAATTTTTTGCCGAGCTAGCGAATCCTGTTCCGACCTACTTAAAATCCGGGAACAAAGAATTCTTTACTCCCGTCCCCTTTCATTCACTGATGGATCGAGCGGACTGGCAGGAAACTTACCAGAGTCTAAGCGAATTGCTTGATGCGTTTTATCATGAAAAAGCTGACCGTGACCGAGTAAAACAGCAAGGCAGTGAATTACTGAAAAAAATCGACAATGAGCTGAAGCGAAACAAGCACAAGCTAGAAAAAAGACAGCAAACTTTGCGAGAATCTGAGAATGCGGAAGAATTCCGACAAAAAGGCGAGCTTTTAACGACTTTCATGGCGCAAGTCCCTCGAGGTGCAGGCGAAGTGGAATTAGCCAATTACTATGATGAGAACAAACCAATAAAAATTGCCTTAGATCCGGCCTTGACACCCAACCAGAACGCGCAAAAATATTTCCAGCGTTATCAAAAGCTGAAAAATGCTGTCAAACTGATTCATCAGCAAATTGCTGAAACAAAAGATGAGATAGCCTATTTAGAATCAGTAGAAGCACAGTTGGAAATTGCCGCACCGAAAGACCTTTTGACGATTCGCGAAGAACTTGCTGCCCAAGGATATGTCAAAAATCGGACAAAACAACGGAAAAAACAATCTCCCTCGCAGCCGGAACGTTTTCTCTCTTCTGACGGAACGGAGATTCTGGTAGGCAAAAACAATCTGCAAAATGATCAGTTAACTTTAAAAACGGCACGTAAAACAGATTATTGGCTCCATACAAAAAATATCCCCGGGTCTCATGTGATCATTCGGTCGGATTCGCCTAGCGAAGAAACAATCTTGGAAGCCGCAGAATTAGCTGCCTACTTCTCGAAATATCGCCACTCCGCACAAGTACCTGTGGATTTGGTACAAGTCAAACATATTCGCAAACCAAATGGTGCAAAACCAGGCTTTGTGATTTATGAGAACCAGACGACTTATTATGTAACGCCTGAGGAAACAATTTTGGATTTAAAACAAAGCTAACGCTGTTCTTTTGCTGATTTTCCAAAAAAATGGGCAAAGAATAAACAAAAAATGACCCACTTACATGTCTCTAACGCACAGCCTTCTCGTCAAGCGCTGAGAATGGTTGGATAGAACAATCCGTAAGTGGCTCATTTTTTATGGAAAAATACTTGGAAACGCAAAGAAGCGCTTGGACACATCAGCCAAGCCATTTCATAGAAACAACGCTAGCCCAGATGACTGATCAATGGTATCGATGCATTGCTGGTGGTTAAAAAGTATCATTTTGATCGATCATGCGCTTATTTTCAAAATCAAAATGATAGAGCTTTTCCCAGTGATTGATATTCAATGTCCCTTTCATTAACCGAATGGCAAGAAAACAACAGCCTTGATCCGCTTCATCATTAACTTCATCGTACCAAACAAACGCCTTGCGAATTTTCTTTCTCAGTTCCGCATTTTTTGGGTCCAAGACCCATCCTAGATTTTCTCCGAAGCCATTAGCGGTAAACCATTCGCCACAGACTGCGATAGAAACTTCGGGATTTTCTTTGATTTGCTGGATTTTGTTGGAGCTTTCATGGGTCGATACATAAAAGACACCATTCTCATAATAAGCATCGACATCCCGCACCACAGGACGAGGCAACCCATTTTCACCGGAATTGCGCGCAATCGTTGCTAAAGAGATCAAATTGTCCTTGTCGTTACCAAACTTTTCTTCCAGTAATGTTAGCCCCTCTTCATAATTTATCATTTGTTTTTCCTCCTTGAAAATTTTCTCTTGTTTTAAAAGGAATCCATAATTCGACAATCATGATCTCCGTTTGCGATTGTCGATAAAGCTCAGGAAAAAAGCCATCCGCTATCAAACCGTGTTTTTTTAGCCAAAAACGAGTATACCTCATTGCCTTACCCATCCCGACGATCATTTGTGCTTTAGTCGTCTCAAAGCTGCAAACAACATAGTCACGAGCCGGTAATGTCCAGCTTGTCAGATGGCTCATTTCTTTCTCATATCTTCCAGTGACAGATTCTGCCCCGACAAAATAACTGGAATGACCTGCTGGTGCCCCTCCTGGATAGGAAACACCAATGAGCGTCTCTGCTCGCAAAAACGAATGATTGGCGCAAGCGTGAAAAAAGTCTTGCCAAATCTTTTCAACTGGATCTATGCCGGTTCTTTCTCCTAACATTTTGCCGTACTTGAAAGGATAATAACCAACGATACCATTGAAAACCCGCGGCTGATCCATTTTTTTCTGCTGGATTGCTAAGACGACTCCTTCACTGATCAACGGTTCCCCTTCCTCTACCACAATATGGCTAAGGGATAAATCTGGTTTATCGAAATTTTGTAATGGGAGCAAATGTTTCTGATAGTGTGAGGGTGAAATGCCATAAACTTCTTTAAACGATCGCGAAAAAGAAATAGGATTATTGAATCCAACCTCCAGCGCAATATCAATGATTCGCCGTTGCTGTTCTTGTAAATAGGTTGCTGCTACAGCCAAACGGCGTAACTTGATATACTCTCTGACTGAGGATTTGACTAATCGCGTGAATAAACGCTGATAATAAAACGGCGACAAAGCAGCAACTTTGGCTAACTCATCAATTTCGATTGTCTCAGCTAAATTTGCTTCAATATGGTCCAATGTTTTCTGTATGGCTTCCCATGCATGCATAGAAGTCTCCTTTCTCACACTATAAAACAACTAAGAGAAAAAAGCTTAGCGGCCTCTGCTCTTTTTTTCTAAAAAAGATGTAATTGTACTTTCATTCACAATCGTCGGTATTTTTAAAAGGATTTTCGTGTATTTTCCACTATTTTAGCATAATGCGATCGCCATTGGCTGATGATTCCGGATTTAAACCAACAAAAAAAAGACGATTGATTCGTCTTTTTTTGTTGGCCATTCAAATTTACTTTCAAAAACTACTCAACGACTATCTAGCGCCAAAAGGTTTGACAATCCGCTTTGTCTTCCATATTAAAACGGATAATGTCGAAGATCAGCTTTTCGTCAACCGGCTGATCCCATAAAATACGAAAAATGTTTTTTGTTTGTGAGTAGCCACTTGCTTCAATGCGGGTATTGAACAAGGCCATCGTTTTCACTTCTGGCGAGACTGAGAAATGTTTCTTCGAACTGCTAATACCCAAAATGAAGGTTCCATGATCCGTAAACATCGGCTGGTTCCAAGCAATTCGAGTCTGCAAATCCGGGAATTCAGTTAATATATGTTCAAATAACGGCTTCAGGACTTTTCGCTGTGCCTCTGACAATTCTTTTGTTAGGTACTCTTGAAACTGATCCATTTCGTAGCCTTCCTTTCGCTCGCTAGACCATCAGTAAAAGTAGATTGGTCGGTCTTTTCGATCCTGCAATGGACGATTATTGTTTTCCAAAACTTCTTCACGAAATTCCAGAATAAAGCGACGACTCATCTCACCTACCCAGTCAAATACAAACCAGTTGATCGGACCTTTGGTCGGAGGAGTTGTCAAAGAACCCACATAGTGAAAATGGTGGGTCATTTCCGGTAAAAACATCGATGGGTCAAACCATTGGGTATGGTTTTTGAAATCCCAAATACTATCATCTTGCTGATTACAGATCCAATTTAATTTATCTGTTAACCGGAACAAAATACCGACTACTAAGTTTTCTCCTTGTTCATTCATATGTACCAAATGAAATTCAAGTTCTTGCTGCTCATCATCGATGATATGCTCAGAAGGCATATGAAAATGAATATCCGTCAGGTAGTAATTGATGCCTTGAAAGGTCACGTAACTTTCTTTATTATATGGAACAAAATGAATCGTATTTTTAAATTCTTTTTCAGTAAAGCGTTCCCGATGGTAATGGAAGCTTAAATCCTCATCGACAGGTTCCTCTGTATCGTCATGGTAAAGCGCAATGGGCGATTGCAATGGAAACTCCGCTCCTTCAGCATACCAGTCACACAATGTGTGCCAATACTCAGGACCATTCTCCCCAGAATAACTCCATGGAACATCCATATTTCTTTTCAATAAAACTGCCTCCCTATTGAAACTGGCTGCCTTTCAACTGCCAGATAACTTTTGATGAATCGTCTCAAATCGTATCAGAAAAAAGATAAAAATAAAACGAATATGCTCTTGGATCACTCCAGGCATATTCGTTGTTCTTATTTACCAGTCCAAGTTTGAGGTGACTGTTTCCATTGCTGCAGCAATGCAATATCTTCTTTTCCGATATAGTCCATCTCTAATGCAGTATCGATCATTGTTGAATAGTTGGTCAACGTCACTAATGGCAGCTGGGCCTTTTCAAAGTTGGTTAATCCCTGCGGCAATTCATAGGTAAAGATCGCTGCCACCCCCAGAACATTCGCCCCTTCGCGAGCGGCTGCTTCGCAAGCTTCTAACACACTGCCGCCAGTAGAGATCAAATCTTCGATCACAACCATTTTCTGACCTTCTGTGATACGTCCTTCGATTTGGTTTCCTTTGCCATGATCTTTGGCTTTGCTGCGGATATAGACCATTGGCAAATCAAGAATATCTGCCACCCAAGCGGCATGAGGAATCCCAGCAGTAGCTGTCCCCGCAATTACTTCAACTTCTGGAAAGTGTTCTTTGATTTGCGCAGCTAAACCACTGGCAATCGCTTTACGTACAGCAGGGTAACTCATTGTCATACGATTATCACAATAAATCGGGCTTTTGATGCCGCTTGCCCAAGTAAATGGTTCATTTGGACGTAAAAATACTGCTTCAATCGTTAAAAGGTCTTTGGCAATTGCTTTACTGATTTCTGTCATTGAATAGCTTCCTTCCATGCTTGTTTAATTTCTTGGTAAGTATCAAAAGGTGTTGCAGATTGTGTGATTGGTCGACCGACAACAATCGCAGAAGAACCAATTTGTCTTGCTTTTGCTGGTGTGACGATTCGTTTCTGATCTCCGGCATCACTACCAGCCGGACGAATTCCTGGGGTTAAGCACATAAATTCAGAATTGGTAGCTCCCTTGATGGCAGCTGCTTCTTGGGCGGAACAAACCACTCCATCTAATCCTGCTTTTTCTGCACATTGAGCATAATGACGCACGCTTTCTTCTAAAGAAACAGAAATAAGCTGTTCTTGCTGCATTTGTTCTTCGCAAGTAGAAGTCAGCTGTGTGACAGCAATCAATAACGGCACATTTTGGCCTTCCTTGGTGCCATTTTGCAGTCCCCGCTTTGCTGCTGTCATCATCTCAATACCACCCGCCGCATGAACATTGGTGATCGCGACCCCAAGATTTGCCAAACGTGCCATGGCCCGCTCGACGGTATTGGGAATGTCGTGAAGTTTTAAGTCTAAGAAAATGTCATGGCCTAATTCTTTTAACCAGCTGACGATTTCTGGTCCTTCTTGATAAAAGATTTCCATACCGACTTTGACGAATAATTTTTCTGTTTTAGGAAATTTCTCTAAAAAAAGCTCAATTTCTTTTTTGCTTGGAAAATCCAAAGCAATAATTGGTCGTTCAATCATCTTAATGCCCCTCTCTTACTTCCTTGATCAACTGTGCCAAAGATTCGATGCCTAATTCTGCCATTCGTACAGGCAATTCTTCGATCAACTTGGGACAAATGTAAGGATCGGTAAAATTTGCGGTACCAACTGCTACCGCACTCGCCCCAGCTAAGTACATTTCTAACACATCATCAACCGTCATCACACCGCCCATGCCAATGATCGGCAACGAAGAAACTTGTGCCACTTGTTTGATCAAACGAATCGCCACTGGCTTGATGGCTGGGCCTGAGAGCCCCCCGGTCTGGTTGGCCAAAATAGGACGTCGTGTCTTCAAATCAATGCGCATGCCCAATAACGTATTGATCATCGTGAAACCATCGGCACCCCCCGCTTCGATTGCTTTGGCAATGGGTACGATATCGGTCACATTTGGCGATAGTTTGACATAGATCGGTACTTGGGAAACGGCTTTGACTGCTTGGGTCAGTTCTTTCGCCACTTGAGGATCGGTACCAAAAGTAATACCACCATGTTTGACGTTAGGGCAGGAAACATTTAATTCAATGGCTTTTACATTCGGCGCTTGACTGATTTTTTGACAGACAGTGACATAATCTTCTTGAGTGGAACCAGCCACGTTTGCGATGATCGGCAGATCTGGATGCTTTTGCGCTAACTCTGGCAAAATGTCTTCCATGACTACTCGAAGGCCAGGATTTTGTAAGCCAATCGCATTCAACATGCCGCTTGGTGTTTCAGCCACTCGCGGTGTTGGATTGCCAAAGCGTGCTTCTGGGGTCGTGGCTTTGATCATGACGGCACCGAGCTGACTGATATCATAATACTTGTTGTATTCTGCGCCAAAACCAAAACAGCCACTAGCCGGCATTATGGGGTTTTTGAGCGACAACCCCGGTAATTCAACAGCTAAAACCACTTAAATAACCACCTTTCCAGCTTGAAAAACAGGACCTTCGTCACAGACTTTGACACTTTTGGTCCCTGTTGGATCATCGGCTTTGTGACAAACACAAGCATAGCAAGCACCTATCCCGCAAGCCATGCGAGATTCCAATGAAAGTTGCACATTCGGACAGTCTTGGAAAAGTTGTTCAACCGTTTTTAACAAGCCATTGTTGCCGCAGGCAAAAACAGCCACAGGTTTGCTATCGGCTGCTAACAATAGATTACCGACATTCCCTTGAACGCCATAGGTGCCATCATCCGTTGCGATTCGTGTATCCCCTAGAGCTTGAAACGCCTCTTCGTAATACATGACTTCCGAACTAGCAAATCCCAAAAAATGAATCGGCCGTACACCTTTTGCGACTAATTGTTTGGAAAGTACGTAGAGTGGTGGGACACCGATACCACCACCTACGATAAAAACAGTCTCATCTTTTTGTAAATCTTCGATATGAAAGCCATTCCCTAGAGGGCCTAAAACATCCAATTGATCCCCGCTTTGCAGATGGGCAAACCGCTTGGTTCCCTCCCCTTCTGTCCGATAAATGATGCGACAACTTTGGCTTTCTTGGTCGATCCAGCTAATGCTGATTGGTCGTCTCAAGAGAAAGGCATCATCAGGCACTCGGATATGCAGAAATTGTCCCGGTGTGGTCATTTCTTGAACGAGGGCACCAGAGAGAGTCATCTCGTAGATTCGCGGTGCGAGCATTCGCTGTTTTGTAATGGTCATTCGTTCTTGTTTCATGAGCTGTTTTCCTTTCTGACTGCTAGATTGCTTTCGTTGAAAAACCTCTTGATTCCATTACTTGAAGAATGGCATCAGCGGTATCTAACGAGGTAAAGAGCGGCACCCCGTGCTCGACTGCTTCCCGGCGAATAATAAATCCGTCTTCAGTGGCTTTTTGACGATTTTTATCCATTGTATTGACCACCACTTGTGTCACGCCTTTTCTGATGAGATCAACGACAGTTTCATCTTCTGTTTCAGAAATTTTCGCTACCCGAGTGACTGGCAAGCCATAGCCTTCAAAGTAATCGGCTGTTCCTTTCGTCGCCAAGATCGAGAAGCCGATTTCGAAAAAGCGCGCAGCTAACACGGCGGCCTCTGCTTTGCTTTCATCCGCTACGGTAAAGAGAACTTTCCCGAATTCCGGAATATGCAAACCAGCTGCTTCGAAAGCTTTATATAAAGCTTTTTCTAAGTTTTTGTCTGAACCCATGACTTCACCGGTTGATTTCATTTCCGGACCTAAGTAAGTATCGACTTTTTGTAACTTGGTGAAAGAAAAGACCGGTGCTTTGATGTGAACTTCGTTTGGTGTTGGATAAAGACCATCACGGTAGCCCAGATCCGCCAATTTTTCTCCTAAAATCGCTTTTGTCGCGATCTGTGCCATAGGAATCTCTGTGACCTTGCTCAAAAATGGAACGGTTCGGCTGGCCCGAGGATTGACTTCAATGACGTAAACTTTTTCCTCGTGAATAACAAATTGAATATTCATCATTCCGACACAATTCAATCCCAATGCTAACCGTTTCGTATAGTCTTCGATGGTGGCAATCGTTGCGTCAGAAAGGTTTTGCGGCGGATAGACTGCCATCGAGTCACCTGAGTGGACCCCTGCTCGTTCAATATGTTCCATGATTCCCGGAATCAAAACCGTCGTGCCATCACAAATTGCGTCAACTTCACATTCTTTCCCTACTAAGTACCGATCGACTAAAACAGGGTGTTCGGGAGAAGCTTTTACTGCATGCTTCATATAATCTTCCAGATCCGCTTGGTTCTCAACGATTTCCATTGCCCGACCACCTAAGACATAACTCGGACGAACAAGGACCGGATAACCGATACGATTAGCGATCGCCACTGCTTCCGTGGTATTTGTTGCAGTATCTCCTGGGGGCTGTGGAATAGCTAATGCCTGTAACGCTTGTTCAAAGAGATCACGGTTTTCAGCACGATCGAGGTCTTCGATACTAGTACCTAAGATGTTGACTCCTGCGGCAACTAATGGCTCCGCCAAATTGATCGCTGTTTGACCCCCAAATTGAACAATGACCCCAATTGGTTGTTCCAGTTCGATCACATGCAAGACATCTTCTAGTGTCAATGGCTCAAAATACAATTTATCGGAAATCGAGAAGTCTGTCGAAACGGTTTCCGGATTGCTATTCATGATAATGGCTTCATAGCCCGCAGCCTGAATCGCTTTGACCGAGTGTACTGTTGCATAATCGAATTCCACACCTTGACCGATGCGGATTGGCCCAGAACCTAAGACTAAAACAGATTCTTTTTCACTGCGAACACTCTCGTTCTCAAACTCATACGTACTATAGAAGTAAGGCGTTGCCGACTCAAACTCAGCGGCACAAGTGTCCACCATTTTGTAGACGGGAAGCAACTGATTTTCCTTACGGATGTCTCGAATCTCTTGTTCTGTCATCTGCCATAGTTCAGCGATCTTTTTGTCGGTAAAACCATTTTGTTTTGCTCGTTTTAATGTTGTAAAATCTTGGCTGTTTGCAGCAAGTTCTTGTTCGATTTCATAGATGTGCAGCATTTTATCCAAGAAGAAAAGATCGATTTTCGTCATTTCATTCAATTCTTCAATGGCATAGCCGCGGCGAATGGCTTCCATTACATAAAATAAGCGATCATCTTGCGCTTTGATCACCTTATCGATCAAGTCATTGTCTGAAAGCTGTTCTAATTCTTTCATTTCAATATGATGTGTGCCGATCTCTAATGAACGAACAGCTTTCAACAGAGACTCTTCGATGTTCCGACCGATAGCCATCACTTCACCGGTTGCTTTCATCTGTGTCCCTAAACGGCGTTCGCCGGACTCAAATTTGTCAAAGGGCCAACGAGGGATTTTGGCTACCACGTAATCCAATGCCGGTTCAAACTCGGCATAAGTTGTTTCTGTGACAGGATTTTTCATTTCATCTAATGTCAACCCAACAGCGATTTTGGCTGCCAATTTCGCAATCGGATAGCCTGTGGCTTTACTTGCCAGAGCAGACGAACGGGAAACCCGAGGGTTCACTTCGATCACATAGTAATTAAAGCTGTGAGGATCAAGGGCTAATTGAACATTACAGCCGCCTTCGATTTTCAATGCGCGAATGATTTTTAAAGAAGCATCCCGCAACATTTGGTATTCATGGTCAGAAAGAGTTTGACTTGGTGCAAAAACGATTGAATCGCCCGTGTGAATTCCGACAGGATCAAAGTTTTCCATGTTGCAGACAACGATGGCATTATCAGCGGAATCTCGCATGACTTCATATTCGATTTCCTTGTAGCCGGCAATACTGCGTTCGATCAGACATTGCGTCACTGGTGACAGTTTTAGACCATTCTCAGCAATCACTCGCAATTCCTCTTCATTATTACACATACCGCCTCCGGTACCGCCAAGGGTAAAGGCTGGACGAACGATGATTGGATACCCAATCTTAGTTGCAAAAGTAACTGCTTCTTCCACTGTTGAAACGATCTCCGATTCAGGAATCGGTTGATTTAACTCTTCCATTAATTGCTTGAATAGATCACGGTCTTCTGCTTGATCAATCGCTGCTAATTTGGTTCCTAACAACTCGATTTCCAACTCATCCAAGATGCCGGAATTGGCTAATTCCATCGCCATATTTAAGCCGGTTTGACCGCCTAATGTTGGCAAGATCGCATCCGGACGTTCTTTTCTTAAAATCCGGGAGACAAATTCGAAAGTGATTGGTTCAATATAAACTTTGTCTGCAATTTCTTTATCGGTCATGATCGTCGCTGGATTTGAGTTGACCAGCACAACTTCATAGCCTTCTTCTCGCAATGCTAAGCAGGCTTGCGTTCCTGCATAGTCAAATTCGGCTGCTTGGCCAATAATGATCGGTCCAGAACCGATAACCATGATTTTCTTAATATCTGTACGTTTTGGCATTTAGTTCTGCTCCTTCCATGCATCGATCATTTCTAAAAATTCATCAAATAAATGTACGCCATCATGAGGTCCCGGTGCAGCATCTGGATGATACTGAACACTAAATGCTGGGTAGCGACGATGACGGACACCTTCAATGGTTCCATCATTGACTTCCACATGAGTGATGATCAGTTTCTCTTGATCAATCGATGCTTCTGCTACTGCAAAACCGTGATTTTGTGAAGTGAAATCAATTCTTCCTGTAGCGATTTCTCGAACGGGATGGTTCAATCCTCGGTGACCGAATTTCATTTTGTAAGTATCAGCACCATTAGCTAAAGCAAACAACTGATGTCCTAAACAGATACCGAAAATTGGTACTTTCCCTTGGATTTCTTGAATCATTTTGATGGCTTCAGGGAGGCTTTTCGGATCACCAGGTCCATTGGTTAGCATGACACCATCTGGCGCGAGATCCAAAATTTCCTGTGCGGTGGTATTGTAGGGTAAAATCGTCAGATTACAATTTCGTTGAGAAAGTTCTCTTAGAATGCTGTGTTTCAAGCCAAAATCGATCACGACGATATTTCGTCCTGTTCCTGGACTTGGATACGGCTTTGAAGTTGAAACTTGTGCCACTTGATTGGTTGGCAAAACGGCTGCTTTCAATTGATCAAAGGCATGAGCAAATTCATCATTGGCATCCACGATACTAGCTTTCATCGTTCCAAATTGGCGGATTTTACGAGTCAAAGCCCGAGTATCGATACCTGCGATTCCCGGAATGTTTTTGCGCTTTAGAAATTCGTCCAGGGTCAATTGTTTCCGCCAGTTGCTGGCTACACGAGCATGTTCTTTCACTACAACACCTTTACAAGTCGGCGCGATCGATTCATAGTCATCCCGATTGACACCGTAGTTTCCTACCATTGGATAAGTAAAGGTGATGATCTGACCATTGAAACTTTGATCCGTAATGGTTTCTTGATACCCTGTCATACTAGTGGTAAAGACGATCTCGCCATAGACATTGACCTCTGCGCCAAATCCCTCACCTTCAAATAATGTGCCATCTTCCAAAATCAACCAGCGTTTCATAAAATCCCCCTACCTTTTTGCCAAACTAATTTTCCATTGACCAATGTATGGGTAGTATCCCCATATAATGGCCAGTTATTAAATGGTGTGTTTTTTCCTTTTGAAAGAAATTGATCCGAATCGACAGTATAAGCTGTCTCTAGATCAAAAATCGCAAGATCTGCCGGAGCTCCCACCATTAATTTGCCAGCTTTCAATCCAAAGATTTCAGCAGGCTTCTCGGTCATCCAAGCCACCGCTTGTTGGAGTGTAAAGCGGCCCGTTTTGACAAAATGCGTATAAATCAATTGAAAAGCATATTCTGAACCGACGATTCCAAATGGTGCTTTTAAAAAACTTTGCATTTTTTCGTCATAGCCATGTGGCGCGTGGTCTGTTGCGATACAATCGATCGTCCCGTCCAGTAATCCTTCGATCAATGCCTCGCGATCTGCTCTGCCTCTAAGCGGCGGATTCATTTTCCAAAATCCTTCATCGCCAGGGATATCTTCATCGATCAAAAGTAAGTGATGGGGGGAAACTTCTGCCGTCACATGGATTCCTGCTTGTTTGGCTTCACGAATGACCCGTACACTTTCTTTTGTCGAAACATGACAGACATGGTAATGGGCCCCGGTTTCTTCTGCCAACAGCACATCCCGGGCAATTTGTGATGCTTCTGTGGCACTAAGAATCCCCGGCAAGCCAAGTTCTTCTGCTCTCTTACCCGCATGCATCACACCGCCAAACAACAGAGAGTCATCTTCGGTATGGGCCACTAATGCCATCTGGTTTTTGGCTGCTTCTTTCATCGCCAAGTACATCGTACCAGCCGTTTGGACGCCAACACCATCATTGGTGAATGCAAAAGCGCCGGCTTCTTTCAATGCTTTTTGATCCGTTAAAACTTCACTACGTAATTCTTCTGTGATAGGTGCATACTGCAAAACATTAACCACTGCGTCTTCTTGGATACGTTGGTAGACTTGTTGCAATTTTTCTGCGGTATCTGGCACAGGATTTAAATTTGGCATGGCACAAACAGTAGTGAAACCGCCACGAGCGGCTGCCATACTTCCTGTTTTGATCGTTTCTTTGTATTCAAATCCTGGCTCTCTGAAGTGAACATGAACATCCACTAATCCTGGAGTGATCAGTTGTTGCTTTGCATCGATCACTTGATCGAACCCTGTTTCTGAAAAAGTCGTTCCGATCGCTTGGATGATACCATCTTCGATCCAAATTTCTGCAGGGATACAATGATCACCGTCAGCGATGATCTTTCCGTTCTTAATGAGTGTTTTCATGTTGCTTCCTCCTCTATCTCTATTGGTCGCGTTTCTTATAATTAAGCTTTGCCATTCAATACCGCTTCTAAAATTGCCATCCGGACAAACACGCCATTCGTCATTTGCGTGACAATTCTTGAACGCAGCCCTTCAACTAATGGATCTGCCAGTTCAACATCACGATTGACTGGAGCCGGATGCATGATGATGGCATGGTCTTGCATTTTTGCTGCACGTTCCACTGTCAATCCATAATCCCGTAAGTAAGCCTCTTTTGAGAAACTTTCTGAGCCATCATGGCGTTCGTGTTGGACCCGAAGCATCATCATCACATCGACTTGATCCACTAATTCATCTAGAGGCAACCAGTGTCCATACACTTCAAATTCATTGTCATACCATTGTGGCGGGCCAGAAAAGTAAACTTTGGCACCTAACCGTTTGAGCATTTGCATATTTGATTTGGCGACACGGGAATGGGTGATGTCTCCGACGATCGCTACTTTCAGTTGATCAAAGTGGCCAAATTCTTCATAGATCGTCATTAAGTCTAATAAGCATTGCGTGGGATGCTGTCCGCTGCCATCGCCTCCATTGATAATGCTGCATTGGATCGTTTTACTTTGGATCAGCTCGTCATAATAATTTTCATCCCCGTGGCGGATCACAGCGACATCCACGCCTAGTGCTGACATTGTCAGCACGGTATCATACAGTGTTTCGCCCTTTTGCACAGAACTCGTTGAGGAGTCAAATTCAATCACTTCAAGACCTAATTTCTTTTCGGCTACATCAAAACTTTTGTGGGTTCTGGTACTATTTTCAAAGAAAAGGTTCGTAGCAAAGTATTGTTCTTTTTGTGGCATCCATTTGGCCCCTCTTTTAAATTCCTGCCCTCTGCGGATAAGCCCCATCACTTCTCGATCTGTTAATGCTTCAACGGTCAAAAGATGCTTTAAACTGATTCTTTCTGATTGGATGATCATGAATAATACCTCCTAGTTTTTCCCTTTTAGTTGACTGCTAGCTATTGTTCTTCACTACGTGATGTTTCTGGCAAAATTAGATTTAAAATGATTCCTAAGACAGTTGCTAATGCCATGGCTGATAAGGTGAATGTTCCGACCGTAAAGACAAGGCCGCCGATTCCGATCACTAGGATCACAGAAGCAATGATCAAATTCTTTTTGCGGTCAAAATTGATTTTATTGTCGATCAAGATTTTCATCCCGCTTGCAGCAATGACACCGAATAATAGGAAGCTGATTCCAGAAATGACCGGATTTGGGATGCTCAAGATCAAGGCACTCAATTTTCCGACAAATCCTAACAAGACAGCCAAGACAGCCGCACCACCGATAACAAAGACACTGTGCACTCTCGTAATGGCCAAGACACCAATGTTTTCACCATAACTTGTCACAGGGGGTCCTCCAACGAATCCAGCAACGATTTGCGCAAAGCCGTCTCCCATCAATGTTTTGTTTAATCCGGGTTCTTCAAAAAAGTTACGCTTTGTTAGTTTATTCAAAACCATCAAATGGCCAATATGTTCTGTCATCGTGACAAAAGCGATAGGCGCCATCGTCGTGATTGCATTCAAATGTAGCGTTGGCTTGTATTGAACAAAGGGAATTTCGAAGCTTGGTAATGAGAACCAAGCAGCATCAATGATTGGCTGCACGTCTACGATCCCAGCAGCTAAAGCTACTAAGTAACCACCAATGATCCCTAGTAAGATAGGAATCAAGCCAAGAAACCCTCGCAAAAACATGTTGAAGAAAATCGTCAATCCCAATGTAACCAATGCAACTAAGATAAATTTAAAATCATAGATGTCCCCATTGTACATTGCGTTTTGAGCGGCATTAGCAGCTAGTCCTAACCCGATAACCATGATCACAGGCCCTACGACGATCGGCGGCAAAATTTTATCCAGCCATGCAGCACCAATCTTTTTGATGATCAGAGAAACGATGATGTAAACCAGTCCTGTTGTAACAGCTCCTTGGGCGATTGCCGGGTAGCCGTCTGATTTCATCAACATTTGCATTGCAGCGATAAAAGCAAAGCTGCTCCCTAAGTATGCGGGAATCTTTCCTTTCGTCGTAACGAGGTAAACAAGTGTCCCCAAACCGGAACTTACTAAAGCGATACTTGGGTTGATCCCAACTAGGATCGGTACTAAAACAGTTGCTCCGAACATCGTGAATAAATGTTGAAGACTTAAGCCTAACCAAGGCAATGCCTTTGGGCGATCATTGATATCTAATACCACATCGGTATTGCGAAATTCTTGCTTTTCCATGTGTCTGTCACTCTTCTTCCTACTCGTTTTCTTTATTGATCATTATTCGATCAGAACCGTCAGATTCTTCCATTTCAACAATGATTTGTTCGCTTAATGCCGTTGGAATATTTTTCCCTACAAAATCTGCCCGAATCGGTAATTCTCGATGCCCTCGATCGACTAGTACTGCTAGTGAAATCCGGCGAGGACGACCGAAATCCATGATGGCATCTAATGCTGCCCGGATGGTGCGCCCTGTAAACAACACATCATCGATCAAGATGACTTCTTTGCCATCGATTGCTGTTGGAATGTCAGAAGAATGGATCTCAGGATCTTCATCTGATTTTTTATCGTCTCGATACAATGTGATATCCAGTTCGCCAACGGGGACTTCTACTCCTTCCAATTGTTTCAAGCGTTCAGCAATTCGTTGTGCTATATAGATTCCTCTAGTCTTGATTCCTACTAAGACAAGGTCATCAATCCCTCGGTTGCGTTCGATGATTTCATAAGTGATTCTGGTCAATGCTCGTTTCATTGTTACTGCATCTACTACTTCTTTGGTTGGCATTTCGTTCCCTCCTAATTTTGAACATAAAAAAACTCCTGCCTAGTGAGGCAGGAGGTATGTTTTCCGATCATACTTTCTGGTGCTATATACAGCGATCCAGAATATGCGCAATCATCCAGCAAGTTTTCGATGCTCCAACGCGGGAGTCGTCTGCTTGCTCATTTCCTTCTTAGCCTCACGGGACTACACTTAAAGGAGCTATTTATTTGTTACACACACTATACAGTTCTTTGAAAAAAAAGTCAATCATTTTTTCGCAATTTTTTTAAGGTTTCCTCAAATAGTTCAGGTAATGGAGCTTCAAAAACCATTGATTCTCCAGTTGTCGGATGGGTAAATCCTAACAGTTTGGCATGTAGGAATTGGCCGTTGCCTTTCAAGGTCTTTTTAGGACCGTACACAGGATCGCCGGCTAACGGAAAGCCAATGTATTGCATGTGGACCCGAATTTGATGGGTCCGACCCGTTTCTAACTGTAATTCGACTAAAGTAAATTGATCAAAACGTTCCAAAACTGTAAAATGTGTCACAGCTGGCTTACCATCTTCTTGCACTGCTTGCATCTTGCGATTCACTTTGGAACGGCCAATCGGTGCATTGATCGTGCCTTTTTCGTGAGAAATATTTCCATGGACCAGCGCAACATACTTCCGTAAAGAAGTTTTGTCTTTCAACTGTTTGGCTAACGCTTCATGGGCATGATCATTTTTGGCAATCATCAATAGCCCTGACGTATCCTTGTCGATACGATGAACAATTCCTGGTCGTACGACATCATTGATCGAAGATAAATCGGTCATATGATACAACAATGCATTGACCAGCGTTCCGTTAGAATGCCCTGCCGAAGGATGAACGACCATTCCTTGCGGTTTGTTGATCACGGCAACATCTTGGTCTTGATACACGATCGTCAAAGGAATATCTTCAGGTTCCAGATCTAGGGTCTCTGGTTCTGGTACTTGAATCACTAACTGGTCACCAGCTTTTACTTTGTAATTTGCACGAATTGGATCCCCTTGACAGGTGACCGCACCTTCTTTCAACCATTGTTGAATTTGCGAACGGCTCGCTTCTAGACGATCTGCCAATACTTTATCGACACGCCCTTTTTCTTCATGGATCACTACTTCAATTTGATTATTCATTTATTTTCCCTTCACTTCATCATCAACTAACGCATAGATAAAAATCAATAACACGCCGATCACTAACGACATGTCTGCAATATTAAAAATCGGAAAATTGATAAAATCTAGCTGAAACATATCCACGACGTACCCCAAACGCAAGCGATCGATAAAATTTCCGATCGCTCCGGCTAAGATAAAGGATAGTCCCAATCGAAACCATATACTGCTTTTGCGATGACGGATCAACAAATAAGTTACGACAATGACGGCGACAACCGTGATGATCGTAAAGAAGGTCATCTTCCCTTCTAGGATACTCCATGCGGCACCGGTATTCCGAATATAAGTTAGTGAAAAGACATGGTCGATCAACGTTTGAACATCACCTAATTCAAAATTGCTGACGATCCAAAACTTCAACCACTGATCAAGTCCAACAATTATGGCACTTAGTAAAAAAAACAAAGCTATCATCTTTTTTCCACACTTTCTTCGTTAAAAATATCCCGCGGACGAACGATGCCTAATAAATTTCCATTAGGATCGCCATTTTTTGTGATTAATACCGCTTCAAGTAAAGCATTTTTATGGAACAGGTCTTCTACTTCAGTGACCGTTGTTGTCGCGGGTACAAACTGATAATTGGACTCTTTACCGTCTTTGATCAACAAGTCTTCTGCTTTACGCCCTTCTAATCGGATCTCTCCTTTTAGACTTTCTTGAGCAAACCAGTATCCTAACATACGTAAAGTGATCAACCCAACAAAACGTCCTTTGTCATAGAGTGGAAATTGTGAAAACCGCTTTTGAGCGACGATCTTCAAGATTTCTTTCAGCGCCAACGTTTTTTCAAAACCGGTCACTTTTTTACCAAACTTAGGTAAGACCGTTTCAGGCTGCAACAAGGCCTGTTCGATTTGTTGGATTCGTGTCACTACCCATTGATTTGGCTCGGCGATCACAAAATTTTCACCGATTTTTTCATGAACGATGGCGTTCCGCAATTGGGCCATCTGCAATAAATCTTCTTCGTATTTTTTGATGTCTCCTTGCTTCTGTTTTGAAAGACGGCGAACCATCTCTGAAAAACCCATGTTACGAGGATTACCCAAATCGTCCCTCAATTGTTTTTCGATTCGATTGAAACTACTCAAAAAAATATCTGCTCCGCTAGCCATTTGTTACCTCCTCAATTACATACGCTTGTTTGCTATAATAAAGACCTAAACATAGATAACCTGCTAAATAAAGAAAGATACCCGAAAGGATAATGGACAACTGTCCGCTGCGAGTTAAAAACGCGATCATTAGAAACAGACCAATATAAAACAGCACATAAAAAGAAATCAGTCGCGGATTCATTTTTATTTCTAATGGAGTTTCTGCGTGTAAATCAGCCAACGCAATTTCTTTGCTTTTTAGGATGGAAAATCGGACAGACAATCGGTTGTCAGGATTGAGATTCAGCTCGACGGTTTCTTGATGATTGATTCTGGCGACTTTCTGACCATCCACTAGCAAATCCAGCGGACTCCCCATCGCGTAAAAGCCGGTATTTCGTATGATTTTACGTTTCATCGTTTTATACGCTCCAATTTTATCAGTATACTTTAATTTTCTTAGAAAGAAAACAGTCTTTTAAATGCACTACTGATTATATTATAACAAAAGACACGACTCTTGCCTCTTGCTAATATTTAACTTTCAGTCTTTTAATAGATTGAAAATCCAAAAGCGGCAAATCATAAGATAAAAACGAGCAACTTTTATAGCCCTCTTTTTAAAACCATTCTTTTTATAGTCTCTCGTTTAAAAGAGCTTGATAACACTTTCCCCTTCCCGTTTCCTACTTTCGTTTCTAATGTTTCTAATGTTTCTAAGAGCAACGGATAAATAGGAATGCTGGAGATAACTATGGGAGACTTTTAGAAAACTTCGCAAAAAATCAAATATCCTCGCAGCCTCTTCAATTATTTCTTCCAATTTTTGAAAGTCAGAAGAAAAAGAGAGGTTTTATTCTCCTCCGAATCTCGCAGCCTATGTACAGCATCGACAAAAAACGAACCAAACAAAACCTACTGAAAGACGACAAATCGCTCGCAAACAACACACCACACTTACAGAATCAATAGTGATCTGTAAGTGTGGTGTGTTGTAAGAAATTGACTGAACTATTACTGGAGCCTTCGAGAACCTATTTCTTCATCCAGTATTCGCAGATGCGGAGAGAAAATAAGATTAAAAAAGGCCAGATACATTGCCGTCTGCATCGACATCCATATTCAATGCTGCTGGTTTCTTAGGCAGTCCAGGCATTGTCATAACAGTACCGGTCAATGCAACAATAAAACCAGCGCCTAGTTTTGGTACAAATTCACGGATCGTAATCGAAAAATCAGCCGGTGCGCCCAAAAGCTGCGGATCATCACTAAAAGAGTACTGTGTTTTTGCCATACAAATCGGCAATTGATCCCAGCCATTTTTTTTGAAGACGTTCAATTGGCGCTGTGCCACACTTGAGAAGACCACATTTGATCCGCCATAAATCTCTTTGACGATCTTGGCAGCCTTATCAGGAAGGCTCTCTTCATTTTGGTAAAGCCTACGATAATTGCCGGGTTGTTCATCAATGGCAGTGACGACTTGCTGCGCCAAAAGTTCCCCCCCTGCGCCACCTTTCTCCCAAACTTGCGTCCGAGCGATTGGTACACCAATTTCCTTGCAGCATTGCTCCAACATTTGGATCTCAGCTTCGGTATCAGTGACAAATTCATTGATTGCAACAACAACTGGCAATTGATAGTTTTGCATGTTTCTCACGTGACGTTTCAAGTTGGCAAAACCCGCGACTAAAGCCGCTACATTTTCTTCTTTTAAATGTTCTTTATCTATCCCGCCGTGCATTTTTAAGGCGCGAATCGTTGCGACCACTACGACAGCGTCTGGTGCTTTAGAGAGATTGGGTGTTTTAATATCCAAAAACTTCTCTGCCCCGAGATCTGCGCCGAACCCCGCTTCAGTAACCGTGTATTCTCCTAAATGGAGAGCTGTTTCAGTGGCAATGACACTATTACAGCCATGGGCGATGTTGGCAAAAGGTCCCCCATGAATCAACGCAGGCGTTCCTTCGATGGTTTGAACCAAATTTGGTTTCAAGGCATCTTTCAACAATAAAGCTAATGCTCCCTGAACCTGCAAATCCTTGACGTAGATAGGTTGTTTATCATACGTATAACCAATCAAAATATTGCTCAAGCGCTCTTTCAAATTATCCAAATTCGTTGCTAGACACAAAATAGCCATAATCTCACTAGCAACGGTGATATCAAAGCCATCTTCTCTAGGTACTCCTTGCAGTGGTCCGCCTAGTCCGACGATCACTTGTCTTAATGCACGATCATTCAAATCCACGACACGTTTCCAAATGATCCGTCGCGGGTCGATCCCTAATTCATTTCCTTGTTGGATATGATTGTCCACCAACGCAGATAATGCATTATTCGCAGCAGTGATTGCGTGCATGTCCCCGGTAAAATGAAGATTGATGTCCTCCATCGGCAAGACTTGCGCTCTGCCTCCGCCAGTCGCACCACCCTTGATCCCCATGACTGGACCTAATGATGGTTCTCGTAAAGCAATCACGGTTTGTTTTCCAATACGGTTTAAGCCATCTGCCAATCCAATCGTGACTGTCGACTTTCCTTCTCCCGCAGGGGTTGGGTTAATCGCTGTGACTAAGATCAACTTGCCGGTGGGGCGTTCCGCGATTTCCTTGATTGCTGGCCAATCGATTTTTGCTTTATACTTCCCATATTGTTCTAGATCTTCTGCTTGTAATCCGATAGTTGCTGCAATATCAATAATCGGTTTAATTGTTGCTTCTTGTGCAATTTCGATATCTTTTTTCATCAGTAACCCTCTATTCCCGAACTATTATTCCTTATTCATTCATATTTGTTTGTCCTATTTCTATTATACCGTTTTTCATGAAGATTGAAACCCTGTTTTTCACCGGAATAAAAAAAGAGCCAGAATTATTTTTCTGACTCTTGTCTTTCAAGAATAGGCACTAGATTAACAAAGTGTGTCTGTAATACTTCAAGATCTTTTTTACGCATTACAAACGTATAGCTTCTTTCATTGGTCACGATTCTCAAATGATGATTCTCTACCCCAATGGCTTGGATTTTCTCGAGAGGAATAACTACTCGTTTCCAAAAGCGGGCATAGGTGATTTTGATGGTCTTCTCCGTCAAATAAAGGCGGCGCTGCAATCCTAACCAGACAAGAAATAGAAAAATCCCCAACACAAGATTGCTTTTCCAATAAGGGCGAGTATTTTCCAGTGCCAAAATCAAGCTGTAAAACAAAACGATCAGTGAACTGGACCAATAGATAATTGCGGTGGCTGGTTCTGGTTGCCAAAAATAGTTACGTTTCATAAATAATTTCCTCACGCGATCAATTTCTAGTATACTTATATCCATCATAACAGAAGGAGTCAACTCATGCTAAAAGTGTATCTCGATGCTTCAACCAAAGGAAACCCTGGACCTAGTGGCGGCGGTCTGTTGATTGTAGGGGAAGACCTGCATGAACAGCATGCCTTTGTACTACCCACGCTCACAAATCACCAAGCAGAATTTGCTGCGATGCATCATGCTCTTGAATTTCTTTTAACGAAAGAATGGCAAGACCAGACGATCATGCTTTATACAGACAGTAAAGTCGTCGCTCAAACAATCGACAAAAATTATACGAACAACCCCGATTTTCGGAAGTATTTAGAGGAAATCCAAGAGTTGCTGCCCTATTTCACTTTACTGATTGTCCAATGGATTCCCGAATCTCAAAACAAAGGTGCCGACCATCTGGCCCGTCAAGGGTTAGCTAAGGCTTTAAAATTACAGGATCGGCGATAACAAACGAGAAAAGTTTTGCTTGAAACGCAACCAGTAAGATTGTTTAGCCAGCATTTCATCTGTCAATAAAGTGGACTGCAGCATATCCTCTTCAAAAATCGTTTTTAATTGCGCCGTGACTTCTTGATCATAAACGAATGCATTGACTTCAAAATTCAACGCATAACTGCGAATGTCCTGATTTGTCGTTCCAAACGAGCAGATGGTATCATCCATCATAACAGTTTTGGCATGCAAAAATCCATTCTCATAGATATAGATTTTCGCTCCCCGGCGATGTAAATAGTTGGCATAGTGTTGGGTCGCTCGATAGATAAATGGATGATCCGGCATGCAGGGAATCATGATTCGAACATCTACACCTGAGTGGATGGCGATCTCCAAGGCATTCATCATACTGTCGTCAGGAATCAGATAAGGGGTTTGGATCCAAATCGATTTTTCAGCCGCCAAAATCATCTTGACGAAGCCGCCTTTAAGAATCTGCGTTTCCGTCTCAGGTCCGTCGGCCACGATTTGCATATCGACATGACCTGCCTCTTCTTTAGGCGGTAAAATGAAATAGCGATCTTCATATTCCAGTTGATCTGCTTCATTTCGAATCGAGGCATTCCAATCGCGGATAAAGATTTCCTGTAAGGTAAAACTAGCAGTTCCAACGATTCGCGCATGTGTATCCCGCCAATAACCAAATTTTGCTTTTTTACCTAAATATTGATCCCCTACATTAAACCCGCCGGTCCAGCCAATTTGGCCATCAATCACCACGATTTTGCGATGCAAATGGTAATTCAAACGTGTATTGCGAATCAAATTTTTTGAAGTAATAAAGGGCACGACCTTTCCGCCAGCGTCCATTAATGGCTGAAAGAATTTACGATTTGCTTTGGGAGAACCCCATGGATCGAATATTAGTCGAACTTCTACTCCTTGCTTGGCTTTTTCAATTAGGACATCAAGAAACTGCCCACCAATTTCATCATTAAAAAAAGAATAGTATTCCACATGAATATTGTCTTCAGCATTTTGCATATCTGAAAATAAGGCAGAAAATTTTTCCTTGCCGTCCGTATAAAATTGTACCTGATTGCCTTTTGTCAAAGGGGATTCATCTAAATTTTTAAAATACCGTTCCAATAGATGGTTGTCATCTGAGTATGGATGCTCTGGAAAGGAATAATTGTGGACTTTGATGATTTGATTTAATTCATTGATCCTGCTTTGATGGTGCTCACTGAATTTATAAATGATTTCTCCGTCGATTCCTCGACCACAAAACAAATACAACAAAAACCCAAAACCCGGGATAAAGACTAATGTCATCATCCAGGCAAAAACACTTGCAATTGATCGCGGTTTACGAAAGACCGTAATAAATGCCGCAACTGTATTGACAAACAGCAACGCCAAAAAGACGGTCGAAACCACACTCATATCCATTTTTATCATATTTTCCTCCTACAACAAATAAGTATGATCAAACGTGATCGCCACCTCATACGTGCCGATTTCATGCGTAATCTTTTGATAAATTTTATCTTGCAGTTCACGATCTGTGTAATTTCTTTGCTTTGGGATCACCAAATCAAAAGCAAACTGTTTTTCGTGAATCCGAAAGTCGTGCATCCTTAACTCTGGATCAATCGTCTCAACGATTTGTCTGACTTTTTCCCGCAACTGCCGGTACTGTTTATTTTGGATAGGGACAGGATCAAGATGACAAACCAATTCAACTTGAAGGTTCCTTTGAAAATCATGTTCGATCGCATCAATTACTTCATGGGCTTGTGACAAACTCCAGCTTTCATTGACTTCAATATGAACACTAGCAAAACGATTCTTGGGACCATAGTTATGAACGAGCAGATCATGGTACCCCAATATTGTTGGATAACGATCTAGTCGATCCTCCATCTCACGGATTTCAGCTTCTGTCGGACGTGCACCTAGCAGTTCATTGATAAAGGTACGGATCATCATGATACCACTAAATAAAATGTATAGCGCGATCAGCAAGCCAATATACCCATCCACCCGCCAACCGGTTCCCCATTCAATCAATGCAGAGAGCAAGACCGCAACTGTTGTGAGTACATCATTAAAACTATCTTGTCCGCTAGCTTGTAAGGTTGCAGAGTCAATTTTCTTCGCCAATTGACGGTACATGAGACCTTGCCAAAGCTTTAATCCGATTGACAAGATCAGCACAATAAACAACCATGGTGATAAACGGATCGGTTCAGGAGCAATGATTTTTTCAAAGGCATTTTTTAGAAACTGAAAACCAACAAATGTGATCAGTAAAGAAACCACAAAACCGCTAATGTATTCAAACCGTTCATGGCCGTAGGGATGCTCCCTATCCGCCGGCTTGGCAGCAATCCGAAAACCGATCAATGTCAAAAAGGAGGAGGCGGTGTCAGACAGACTATTGATAGCATCTGCCATGATCGAGACCGATTGTGCCGACAGTCCAATCAGAAACTTTGCGACAAAAAGAAGTGCATTTGAGAGCAATCCCAGATAGCCCGCAAGTTTACCGATCATGGTGCGATCAGTTGCGTTTCCTTTCATTCGCTTTAAAAAGAAGCGCAGCATAACATTCCCTCCAAGCGTAAATTCGTCTTTCTTATTTTACCCCGAATGAAATCAGTAAAACAACTAAAAGCATGTAAAAAACGTATTTTTCTAAAAATGAATGCTTCAGCTATCCCAAAATTTCTCTTTAATAAAACCCAATTTCTGCAAAAACAGAAAAAATACCCGAAGGAATCGCGTTTCGATCCTCTACCGAACGTCTTATAAAAAGACGCGGCAGCTCTCTGACACACAATTCCAGTTCGGATATTTCTTGATGTTATACATTTTTTTATGATTTGCTGTTAAAGAATCAGTTTGCGGCTAACCAATTGGCTACTTCAGTTAATGCAGCGTCGATTCCTTCTGGTTGCTTCCCACCGGCTTGTGCCATATCTGGACGTCCGCCGCCACCGCCGCCGACTTTCGGTGCGATGTGCTTGATCAAATCTCCAGCTTTCAAGCCTTTCTCATTTGCCTGTGGCGTCATTGCAGCCAACAGATTAACTTTGCCATCGTTGGCTGTAGCAAGAACTAAAACATCCGATAATTCTTTTTGTTTCCATTGGTCTGCCAATTGGCGTAACTGATTCATATCTTTGACAGTTACTTTTGCAGCAATAAAACGAATCCCATTCACTTCTTTGACATCTTTGAAAACATCGCCAGCTTGTTGATTGGCTAGTTTGCTCGCCAGTGCTTGATTTTCTTTTTGCAGATCCCGCAGTTGTTGCTGTAATTGTTCTGTTTTGCTGACTACATCTTTGATTTGTGCCGATTTGACGATCCCTGCAATGGCTTTTAGCTGTGCTTCTCCTTCATGCAGCAATGCGTAAGCTTCTTGACTCGTCACTGCTTCAATCCGACGAACGCCAGCACCAATCCCGGATTCAGAAACAATTTTGAAAATACCGATATCTTCTGTATTGGCGACATGTGTGCCACCGCAAAGCTCGATAGACCAATCTGCGACATTGACTACGCGCACATCGTGGCCGTATTTTTCGCCAAAGAGAGCCATCGCCCCCATGCCTTTCGCTGTGTCGATGTCGGTTTCGATAGTTACGACTGGCAAAGCTTCCCAAATTTTCTGATTGACGATTTGTTCCATCTGACTTAATTCGTCTGCAGTCACTTGGCCAAAATGACTAAAGTCAAAACGCAAGTGTCCAGGTGCAACTAATGAACCTGCTTGATTTGCATGGCTACCTAGCACTTCTTTCAACGCTTTGTGCAATAAATGAGTGGCTGTGTGGTTTTTGATGATTTTGTTCCGACGGTGCTGATCAACTTGCAAGAAATAAGAAGCCCCTTCCGTCAAGTTGCCAGTTACCTTCGCAGTATGCAGAAACTGGCCATTTGGTGCTTTTTTTACATCAGTGATCTCAGCAACGATAACACCAGATTGGTCAACAACAGTACCAGTGTCCGCTACTTGACCACCCATTTCTGCATAGAATGGTGTTTCTTTGAAGATCAGTTTGGCTTCACCAGTGGTTACTGTATCAAGCAATTGTTCCTCTTGAATGATCACTAACAATTCGCTGTTGACTTCAAGGCTTTCGTAGCCAACAAAACAGCTTTCGACTTTGATATCAGTCAAAAGAGCGGATTGAACACCCATAGAAAGCTCAGTCGATCGAGCAGAACGAGCCCGTGCCCGCTGTGCATCCATTTCTTTTTCAAAACCGGCATGATCAACTTTCAACCCTTCATCTTGAGCGACTTCTTCAGTCAACTCAACAGGGAATCCGTAAGTATCATACAACTTAAAGATATCGGCACCTGCTAATGTCTCTTGCCCATCTGCCTTCACTTTAGCAATGACTTGGTTCAAGATCTCTAATCCTTCATTGATCGTTTCATGGAACCGTTCTTCTTCATTACGGATTACTTTTTCGATAAACGCTTGTTGAGCCAATACTTCCGGATAATAACTCTCCATGATTTTTCCTACGATCGGAACAAGTTTATATAAAAAGGCTGAATCGATACCTAATTTCTTGCCATGCATGACGGCGCGGCGTAGCAAACGGCGCAACACGTATCCGCGTCCTTCGTTTGACGGTAGTGCACCATCGCCTATAGCAAAAGAAAGCGCGCGAATGTGGTCGGCGATCACTTTGAAGGAAATATCTGTTGCTTTGCTTTCGCCATATGCAAAATTGCCGCTCAATTCTTGAACCGCTTCGATGATCGGCATAAAGAGATCTGTTTCAAAGTTGGTTGGTGCATTTTGGATGATCGACACCATCCGTTCAAGCCCCATCCCCGTATCAATGTTTTTGTGTGGTAATGGTTCATACGTGCCATCTGCTTGATGATTGAACTCTGAAAAGACCAAATTCCAAATTTCCAAATAGCGTTCATTTTCACCGCCAGGATAATTCTCCGGATCATCTTCTGCGACATCGTTGAACTCAGGTCCCCGGTCATAAAAAATCTCTGAATCTGGTCCACAAGGTCCAGCACCGATATCCCAGAAGTTGTCTTCGATCTCTACGATGTGTTCTGGAGTCAACCCGATTTCTTCGCGCCAAATTCGTTTTGCTTCTGTGTCTTTTGGATACACTGTGACATAAAGCTTTTCTGGATCAAAGGCCATCCATTCTGGAGAAGTCAAAAACTCCCACGCCCAATGGATTGCTTCATTTTTGAAGTAATCACCAATCGAAAAATTTCCTAACATTTCAAACATGGTGTGGTGACGTGCTGTCTTACCAACATTTTCGATATCGTTGGTCCGAATCGATTTTTGTGCATTGGTGATTCGCGGATTTTCTGGAACAACGGTACCGTCAAAATATTTTTTCAATGTTGCTACACCTGAGTTGATCCACAACAATGTTGGGTCATTTACAGGGACGAGTGATGCACTAGGCTCGATCGAATGTCCTTTTGATTGAAAGAAATCGAGAAACATTTGACGAACTTCGGCACTTGATAAGTGTTTCATATAGTTTTCCTACTTTCTAATGATAAAATCGCTTGGGAGCAAGGAATGCTTTTGTTCTTTGGTGACCTTTCTCTCTGATATCTGTTCATTCGACGAACTCGCTTCTGGGCAGTCAAACAAAAAAACACCACTGCAGAGCAAGGACGTAGCTACGCGGTACCACCTTACTTGCAATGATGTTGATCATTACCTCTCAGACTCGATAACGCAGAGCAGGCGTCAGCATTTCTACTGAATCAGATACCAAAGGGAGCGATCAATTAGGATTCTTGTTTTTCTCTCAGCTTTGAAAAACTTTCTGTAAAGAATGAACAAATCAACCATGTCCTTCGTCTTTAAAAGTATAAGGAAATGTTCACAAAAAGTCAATCCTCAAATCCGTTCTCGATCAATAATAACTGCTTTTCGGTAGCGGTATTTTTCAGGGTCCAACTGCTGGTTTGCTTGCAACATTTTGCGTGACCGATAATAACTAGCATAGGGCAATGTATCCAGTAATGGATTGCCGCACTCTGGCCAATCTTCCATCTTTAGAAATGAACTGTCAGTTAGCTCCCATCCATTGGCATACGGATAAATCAAGCCAAACATGTTCGGCTCAGCCAATGCTTTTTTGGTCAATTTGACACCATCCTCACAGGGTTTTTCATTGCCCCAACGAAATAAACGACGGGTCCCGGCGCCCACTGCATATTCCCACTGTTCTTCATTCATCAAATCATATCCCTGCTGTCCCAGCCAGTGCTGCAATTCATTTTGGGTCATTCGTTGGTGAGTGTATACATGATAATTGCCAGACACTGGATGCAGTTCCGCAAAGTACTGATTTTCGGCACTGATTGTTCTTGGCATTTCCCACTGCAAACTTTCTTCAAAACTTCGCGGCTGCTGAAATGCCTGCCGTATCTCGGAACCAAAAGTTTCAAATTGATCAACATGACCATGGAATTCTCCCGTGACTGTATCTAGTTCTCCAATCAAACGAGTACCTGCTGGCAATGCCATTTTCTGCACCAACATGGGTGGGATGGTCGCTTTGCGTAATGGGCTCATTGATTCATTTACAAAATCTCCCCACTCCTCAGCGTTTGACAATCCGTAGCCTTCGATCAAGCGGCTCAGCGAAGGGCTGAGAGGTTCTTGCCACATTTTAGACCAGCAGGTTATCGGCAATCCCTGAATGCCCAAGTCCCAGCCAAGAATTGTTTCAGAATTTCCAGGCACAAAGACGAAGGGTTCCTCATCAATCGTTAATTCAAAGGTCTCACACTTGATTCCTGCATAGCTTGTTTTAATAAAATGAACATCTGTAATTTCTTTCAATGGGCTGACAAAGTACATGACTACTTGCTGAAACACTTGGCTTTTGACTTCAGCAGTCAAATTTTTCCAATTCGTCCATTGTAATGCTTCGAAAAAATCCACGAGCTTTCCCCTTTCATCTGCTACAATCAATATAGATTGAGTATACCATGAATTGGGAGGAAAAATGATGCAGCTTTATTTTGGGCGGGAGGACTGGATTCAGCAGGCTGTTTTTGCACTTAGAAGATCTGTCTTTGTCGACGAACAAGGAATCGCTCCTGAATTAGAATTTGATCAAAAAGATCAGTTCTGCCATTATTTTCTACTGGCAGAAGGCCAAGTACCAATTGCCACTATTCGCTATCAACCGTTGGATTCGCAAACGATTCAGCCCGATCGCTTTTGCGTGGCTAAAAACTATCGAAAGCAAGGGATAGGACGGCAGTTGTTAGCGGCCTATGAGAAAAAAGCGATCACCGATGGCTTTTGCTGGTCGGTTTTGTCTTCTGAAATTGCAGCAATCGGCTTTTATCAAAAATGCGGCTATGAGATCCTCTCTCCTCCTTTTGAAGAAGATGGAATCCTCTGTGTAAAAATGGGAAAAAATCTTTGCTAAAACGAAGGAACACCCAATAGCCATTGCCTGGCCGATGGGTGTTCCCTAAATTAGATACTGGAATTTTTTTTATTCTTGCGAGCAGAGCGATTCGACTGACGACGTTCGATCTTTCGTTTCTCTTTGTTTTTCTTATCAACAGCCCACTGAATTTTCTTCTTGTAGCCAGGCTTGATTTTTTTCTTTTTCTTCTTGACCAACCCAATCAATGTTGGGTCTAATTCGTCTCTTGATTTTTCACGTTTTTGTCGACGATTCCGATCATATGTTGCAACGATCTCCCCGTTTTTGATTTCTTTTGGTTGGAATTTTACACCTAAATCTTCGATTGCTTGAATGGCTTGTTCGTCACTAGGATCATACAAAGTGATCGCTGTTCCAGCTAACTGATTACGACCAGTACGTCCCACACGATGAATAAAGAAATCCAAATCCGCCGGAATCTCAGCATTGATTACATGCGAAACCCCCTCGATGTCAATCCCGCGAGCAGCTAAATCAGTTGCGACTACATATTGATACTCTAAATTTTGAACCTGACGCATCACACGTTTGCGTTCTCGCGGTGTGATATCGCCATGGATCTTGGCTACTTTCAGCCCTTTTTCTTTCAGATAGTCGGTTAATTCATCCACTCGGGATTTGGTATTGGCAAAAACAATCGCCAAATAAGGATGTCCCGTCGTTAGTAGTTGATAAACCAATTGATTCTTATCTTTTCCTTTAGTTGAGATCAACCAATTTTCAATGGATTCAGAGATGACTGCTTTCGGACGAATTTCTTCGATCAATGGATTTTCGAGATATTTTTTCAAAAATGGACGCAGCTTTTCTGGAATCGTTGCAGAGAAAACTAACATTTGCAGTTTTTCCGGCAATCGACTAGCAATTTGGTCCACTTCTTCCAAAAAGCCCATATCTAATGTCATATCTGCTTCATCAATGACAAAGGCTTGTGCCGTATGCACAGCCAGTGCTTGTTCATTGATCATATCTAGAATTCGTCCCGGTGTCCCGATAACAAGCTGCGGCTGCTGGTTTTGCAAGCGGTCCATTTGTCGTTGTTTATCCGTGCCGCCTACAAAGTTGGTCACACGAATCTCTGGTTGCTGAAATTCTGCTAGTTGTTTTGCCGCTTGATAAATCTGCGTGGCTAATTCACGACTCGGTGCAGTGATCACGACTTGCACTTCATCTTTTTGCGGATCGATTTGATCCATCAAAGGAAGCAAAAATGTATGCGTCTTCCCACTTCCAGTTTGGGATTGTCCCACGACACTGCGACCTTTTTGGATCACAGGAATTAATTTTTCTTGAACTTCTGTTGGTGAAGTAAATTTCTTCTCCGCTAACGCTTCGTAAATAAATGGTTGAAATTTAAATGACTCAAAAGACATTCAAACACCTTCTTTCTATTGACATCTTTTGGATTATAGCATATTTCCAGCTCAATTCCTAACCTTGTTTCGCTGGATCGTGCTTACTACATAAGTAGCCGTTCTTTTTTCGTAAAAGAATCGCGGTTGTTTTTTGAATGCTGCCCAAAGGATGTTGCAATAAAATCCAAGTTGGATCAAACCAAAAATCAACACAATCAACAAACTCACTAGGACGAGCATTTGATTAGTAGATTGAATAAAAGGCGTAAACAACACATTGATGCGTGACGCACTAACATAGATCAGATAGAGCAATCCATAACGCTTAAAAATTGCTCTGAAACTGACACGGGAATGATTTTCCTCCATCACTCGAATGCGAACAAGTTTTTTTCCTAGCGTTTGTCCATTGAGAATATAATTCAAAAGAATAAAGTAAAGAACTACTTCTAGTAAAAAATACCAATAATCATTCGTAAAGTCATCGATTTCTTTATTCACAGTCACTCTTAACAGAATCATAAGCATCCAAGCGAATAAATTCAATATTCCCCAATCGATCAGCCAAGCAACAAATCGGCGAGTAAACGTCACTCGATTATCTTTGGCATAAGATTCGGCATCCATCTCTTCACGGGTAGGCAACAGGAAGGTAAACAATGGCGTCACCAAAAAGCCAATGGTCCCGCCAAGGGTATTGACAAATAAATCATTGACGTCAAACAACCGATAAGGTCGCGGATAAATAAAGTATAATCCAGTTAACTGAGTCAATTCAAAGAACAGTGATAAGCCAAAGGTTGCCACAATCGTCTTCGGAAAAGACAATTTAAAGTAGTAGCGCATATAGACACCAAAAGGCAGTGTCAAAAAAAGATTGAATAATGGCTCTAAGACTACGTTTTGCTTCAAAGCCGGAAGATACGTAGTGGGATCATTGATTTGCAACACCGTTTGCTGCAAAAAATGCTGCCAGGAAGCACCTAACTGCCACTCCATTTTGGGACCGGTCATTTGAGCGACTTCTTCAATACTCGGCAACGGCAAAATGACCAAGAAATAGGCACAAAGCAGATAAAAAACAAATGAATAAAGTACAATTGCTCGTGAAAAAATAAATCGGCCAAATTTACGGTATTGGCGCACAAAAAATATCGACGAGATTGCAAGTGCCAAGAATGGAAATAACAGTAATGCAACCTTGATTGGCATAAGATAAGCTGACATAACATCCTCCTAAAAATCTATTTCCTTTTAATCTTACACTGTAATTCCCAAAACGTAAATTTTGGAGTATGATAAATAAAAGGAGGTTAAAAAACATGTTGAATCCTTATTTTGCTTTTGGTGTGCCATTTTTTCTTTTATTGCTCTATATCGGCTTTGCGCTTTTTCGCCGTTCTTCTCATATTCCTTATTTAGGGTTTGTACTCTTTATCATTGCTGGATTTATGAGTGTATTCAGTTTCCAAGTGATCCAACAGGCGCTGACAGAAGTAAATAAAACCAATGCTGCTGCGGTAGAGCAGGTCCATGGCTATTCCCTCTACTTATTAGCTATTCCGTTGCTGATCGGTCTCTTGTTAGTGATCCGCAATATTTTTCGGGGTTATGCTAAAATCAAAAAAGTACGTCTCCAATCCAAATGAAAAAGATACAGTTTCACTTTATTCAAATGTTGACTGACAGGCGCTCTGAAAAACAAATGAATCCGTCAAACAAAACAATTATCCGAACGATAGCTGAATGATCAAGCGTACTTACATGCATGCGGACTTAAGTTAAGCGCATCGCATTCTTCATCGACTATCGTTCGGATATTTTTTTGTTTTGTGTTCTTCTGTTTTTCTTTAACCTACATACATTCATTGGGCATTTGCCCCTCTATTCTTACTCCTCGTCTAGAAAATCAGTCTCGGCCTGTGCAAGAAATTGCTCCTTGACTTCATCATCCAGTTGTTCCAAAAGATATTGCCAGTCGCTATTTGACAAAACGACCACATCCAAATCTTTTTCTTCGTCAATCAATTCGAGGTTGCTGTACTTATCACCCAGATCAAGAAATAAATCAGCGAGTGCTGCATCCTCAATGGTTAGGTATTCCGTTTTTTTCATCACCCATCACCTCAAAAATCAAAGAATTCGTAAAACAATATTTCAAACGATTGAATGGTTGTCATTTTTTGTAGCGTCAATAAATCCAAGCGGATAAACTCTTTTTCCACTAGAAAATAGTGATTGTCTTCTAATGCTTCTTCGATGAATGGCAGAATCTGTTCTTCATCTCCTTGCCGTTCCCTGGAAATACTAGAGATCTGATTAAATAAACGTTCATCTTGCAATAAAAAATACTCATCATCGTACCGGTAAATGGCAACTTGATAATTCCGGATGGGTAATGCTGCTCGAATGATAAAAAAACATTCCCCAGAATCAGAAAGTGCAGGTAATAATTCATTCGGTTTCAGCGCTTGTTTGTAATACATATCCATCCCTCCCCTTATTTATAATTATAGATAAATACAGAGGAAACACAAAGGAATCGAACTGAAGATTAAAAATTACTAAACATCCCATTCTCTATAAAATTCAGTTAAAAAGGTTGTCATAAAGTCTTTACGCCGCAGCGCTTCTTGTTTACCAAAGTGCGTGTGCATTTTTTCAGGCAATAAAAACAACTTTTCATAGAAATGATTGATCACGGTGGTCCCTTTTCGGTAGTCAGCGTGGTTTGTGAACGTTTTCGGCGCTCGCTCTGATTCATGGATCGGATGCTGATGTGCACCGCCAAAGTAACTAGTACGCAAAATACCAATTGCGCCCAATGCATCTAAGCGATCCGCATCTTTCACGATTTGTCCTTCTAGAGAGGAGACTTGTGTCCCTGCCAATAACTCTTTTGAGAAAGAGAGATTCTCAATGATTGTAAATATATGACTGATTTGTTCTGCTGTGGCTCCAGCAGCGAGAAGGCATTGCTGCACTTCTTCTTTGGCTTTTACCACATCTTTCACCACCTTATCATCAATGGTATCGTGCAAAAATGCCGCTGCTTCCACAACGTAATCATCTACTTGCAGTTGATCTTCGGCAATGATCTGTTTAGCCATTGCGGCTACTCTCTTGACATGATCAAAGCCATGTCCTGTGTGATCAGTTCCCAAAATCAATTTGGCATATTCATAAATTGGTGCTATATCAGCCATTTTTTGAAACTCCTGTCTTTTTTATCTTGTTTCTATTGCTAGCATTCTGATTCAATCGTCCGATTCCATCAAAGTATCAGAACCCAAAGTCAATGAAGACTATCGTCTAGCTACCTAGTTTGCCGTGCGTTTTTTTAAAGATGAGAAGAAGCCTTTCGAGTGAACGAAAGGCTTGCTCATTAGCGGATTTGATAAACAGAAAAATAAACCTTCCGCAGATAATCCAATAAATATTGCGGATTTAACAGTTCTCCTGTCGCATCCAGAATCAATTGATTTGGTTTTTTAGAAGCCCCGTATTGATGAATGTGCGTGGTCAACCATTGGCGGATCTCTGAATAATCATCAGAAGCCAATACAGCATCGACATCGATCTCTTTTTCCATTGCATGAAAAAGCTGTGCCGCATACATGTATCCTAACGCGTATGATGGGAAATAGCCAAAACTTGACCCTGACCAATGAACGTCTTGCAAGATACCTTCTAAATCATTTTGCGGACGTACGCCTAAGTATTCTTCATATTTATCATTCCAAATAGTTGGCAGATCTTCCACATTCACTTCTTCATTGAAAATCATCTTCTCAATCTCGTAACGGATAATGATATGCAAAACATACGTCAGGCTATCTGCTTCGATCCGAATCAAACTTGCTTGGGTAAATTTTAATGCATTGTAGAAAGTCTCAAAGGAAACATCATCGAAAGTTCCTTCTGCACACTCTTGAAAATAAGGGTATTGTTTCTCCCAAAAATTACGATTGCTACCGATAATGATCTCATTGAATAAAGATTGCGATTCATGGATTCCCATGGATGCTCCTTCGTGGACCGGCGTTCCTTCAAATTTTTCATCAATGTTTTGTTCATACATGCCGTGGCCTGCTTCATGAATCACGCCGAATATTCCCATCGAAAAATCTTCTTCATTCCAACGAGTCGTCAAGCGAACATCATTGTGGTTAATGCCGGTTGCAAAAGGATGCACCGTATTGTCCAACCGCCCGCGAGAAAAATCATACCCTAAGTCTGTGATGACTTTCGAGATGAATTTCCGCTGTTGCGCCTCTGTCATTTTACGAGATAAGATCGTTGTATCTGGTGGAGTACCTTTTTCTAACTGGCGACGAATATCCATGATTCCATCACGAACTTGTGAAAACACATTATCCAAGATTTCAACGGTCATGTTCGGTTCATATTGATTCAAAAGAACATCATAATTTGTCCGTTCCTCTTTTTTCCAATAAGGGATCAGCTCTTTTGTCAAACGGATATTCTCAGCTAATGCTTCCTTGAATAAAGAGAAATCTTTCGCTTTGCGGGCTTGCGTCCAAGCAGTATGAGCTCTAGAAGTAGCAGCAGAAGCTGCGATCGCTAATTCATTAGGAACATTTTTTTGCAGCTCATATTCTTCTTTCACCAGCTGATAAGCTGCTTGACCAACTTCAGATAATTCATCAGAGTGCTGACCAAAATAAGTAATGGCTTCTTGGATCGTTGGTCCGACTTTCTTTTCGAAATACAAGCCATACAAGTAGCTGTCAACTTCACTGCGATATTCGCTGGCCTTTTCAGGCATTCCCGTCTGAGTATCCCAACCAAGGATTCCCATTGCTTGTGACAGCAAATCGAGCTCTTTTAATTCTTTTAGAAATTCTTGTTCTTTCATTCAACCGTCTCCTTTTTACGCGGTGGGCGACTGCCCCAATACTGGAAGAAATCCGTACGCAACGCACCATTATATAGTTTGCGTTTCTTGGTTGCTTTTTCACCATAGTGGGTCTCAAATGTAAGGTCACTGGTCAAAATGTATTTGCTCCAAGTTTTTAATGGCCGAAAGACTTCGCCCATTTCACGGTACAAGCGCTGTACCGTCTCTTCTTCTCCTAAACGTTCCCCATATGGTGGGTTGGCAACGATCACGCCGTATTCTTTGTCTGTTTTAAAATCTTTGACTGCTTGTTGTTTGAAGGTGATGGAATCACCTAGACCAATCTCTTCCGCGTTTGCTTTGGCGATTTCGATCATCCGTCCATTGATATCTGAGCCCATAATGTCCAGTTGGCTATCGTAATCGGCTGCTTCGTCTGCCTGAGCTCTTACAGTCTCAAATACTTCAGCTGGAACCCAATCCCATGTCTCACAGACAAAGGAGCGATTGAATCCAGGGGCAATATTATGTCCGATCAGTGCTGCTTCGATGCACAGTGTACCGGAACCGCATACAGGATCAACAAACGGTCGGTCTTTGCGCCAGTTGGTCAACATGACTAATGCTGCAGCCATATTTTCTTTTAAGGGTGCGCCCCCTTTTTCTAGTCGATAGCCACGTTTGAACAAACTCGGTCCTGTCGTATCGAGTGTGATCATGGCATGATCTTTCAACAAAGCAACTTCCAACTGAAAGAAAGCACCACTTTCAGTTAAAGGAACACTTGCAGGGCGATGATAAACTTCCCGTAATCGATTAACGATCGCTTTTTTTGTGATTGCCTGACAATCAGGCACACTGAATAACTTCGATTTGATCGATTTACCTGCCACAGGAAACTCTGCGTCTAGCGGCAGAAAGTCTTCCCAAGGTAATGCTTTGACTTGCTCAAATAATTCATCAAAGGTGTATACATCAAATTCCCCCACCACAATCTTAATGCGGTCAGCTGTGCGTAACCAGAGATTGGCGGTTGCAATGGTCTCCAACGTTCCTTTGAAACGAGCCCGTCCATTTTCTACTTGGCATTCAATGCCTAAATCTCGCAACTCCTTACCAACTAGCGCTTCTAACCCACTAGCAGCGGTTGCGACACAATCAAATACTTTTTCTGTCATAGATTTCTCCTTCTTGATATAAAAAAACCTTCCGTTGCTGGAAGGATTCCCTGATCTGCTGTGATTTTCTATAAGCCATGTTCTGTCCACGTCTTCCTCAGGGAGAAGAAAACGTTGGGTAATTATCTATCTGCAATTACTTGCCTTTTTGCTCCGTTCATTTCCGTGCAAAAAGCGCCCCTACCATTGTTTGGGTTGCTCGCTCGAGGGGTTTACCGCGTTCCACCAAGACGGTTTCCCGTCTTGCTTCGTCACTGTGGCACTTTCAAGGATACTTTGGCATAGCTCGCGCCTTAGCCATTTTTCCTGCCGTTACTCTTTCAAGTACCCTAGCTTATTGTTTCGCTAGGCACGATCACTACAAGCATCTCAGCTTGTGCGAGCATGGACTTTCCTCAGCATAATCAAAGTTATGCCGCAATTACCCGAAAACCACAGCAATCAAATTGATTAGAATTGACGTGTTTTTTCGTTATCGTCTTCAAAATCAGCATTTGTGTAGTTGCTGTTGTATGAAGAGGAACGTGTAACTGGTTCTTCTTGATCCAATTTTTTGCCAAAAACTTCTTTTTCCAAATTAGACAAACGTTTCAAAATATCAAAATTTGTTACTGTTTGACTTTTTGGCGCTTCTTGTTGGACCCGTGATGCAATCGCTTGGTTCTTAGAAAGTTGATCGATTTTTGCATTCAAACGATCGTTTTCTTCTTGCAATGCTAAAATCTCTTTGTTGTAGCTCTCGTAGTCTTTGATGATATTGTCTAAAAATTCATCGACTTCCACTGGATCATAGCCGCGCATTTTTGTTTTAAATTCTTGTTGAAGAATATCCTTGGGACTAAAAATTAGATTTGCCATTATTTACACCTCATTGATTTTTCCAAATGATTTTCACTTTCTAGACCATTCTATCAAAAAACTCTCAGAAATCAAAGTAAATTACTATCAAATGTTGCGTTTTGCAGATCATCCATTGTAATTTGATCGATCTCGTAAGGATGATCCTCCCGATATTTCTTCGCATCTTTCAAAAAAAAGCTGGTTTTTCCAGGGAATTCTTCATCATAAAGCAGCAACGCACCATCTGTGTGTTCCAATAGAAACTGGGTATGATTTCTTAATTGGCTTGGTTCTTTGTAGGGTTGATGGCTAGTGGCATTCACATAATCAGCGCTCATTTGCACTCGTTGCAACATTTGCTGGTTCGCTTCATTCCAGTTTTCACCAAATCCTTGAAACGGATAAATGATCCCTAGTTTGATTTCTGGATAGTCTTTTTGCAAAAGCTCCACCACTTCTGCACACCACATTTCTGCTCCTAGATTGCCACTGATCAGCACCCACTCCAGTCCTTGTTCAATGTAAGAAAGCAAAGACATTTTTATTACTTTCTTAATAATTTTGATTTTGGGATCTTTTTCTTGAAATACACCAAGTTCAAAGCTGCGGTAGCCAGTAAAATATAAGGTTTTCATTGTTTAAGCAGTCATCTCTTTTCTTTCCAAACGTCTTTTTGGTATAATGATGCCTAGGAGTGTGAATAACATGGTCATTCGATACCCTAACGGTCAGTCTTCTGCTTATGATGGCGGTAAAAAACAAAAATTGCAAGAAAAAATAGCTCGGCCAAAAACTTTCGCGAACCGCGGAATGCGTTTTGAAGAAGCAATCAATCAAAGCAATGCCTATTATTTGAATCGTCAAGCAGCAGTCATTCATAAAAAACCTACACCTGTTCAGATCGTTAAGGTGGATTATCCCCGCCGCAGTGCAGCTGTGATTAAAGAAGCTTACTTCCGAGAAGCCTCTACCACGGACTATAATGGTGTTTATCGCGGATATTACTTGGATTTTGAAGCCAAAGAGACACAGAACAAAACCTCTTTCCCCTTCAAAAATTTTCATGAGCATCAGATTCAGCATATGGAAAACTGTCTGACGCAGCAAGGAGTCTGCTTTGTCTTGTTATGGTTCTCAAGCTTGCAACGCTGCTTTTTTTTGACGAGCAGCAACTTGATCACAGAGTGGCATCAACAAAAAACAACAGGTAAAAAATCGCTGCCTCTTGCCTATATAGAGAAAAACGGCATTGAGATCATCCCAGGAATCGCTCCGCGTATTCCCTATTTAAAAGCAGTAGATCAATTTTTGTCAATGAAGGAGAATGATTAGTATGGCGAAAGAATCGCAATCGAGAGCTTCTCGACATGATTCTAAGAAAGCGGCGGCTGCATATAAAGGCCCCAAACAAAAAAAGCCGAAAGGAAAACGAACGATTGGCAGTATTTTACTTCGTACCTTTATGGGGCTCTTCTTTTTAGGATGTCTCGGTCTCTTATCAGGGATGGGACTTTTTTGGTGGTACGCTAAAGATGCACCACCATTAGATGAGAAACAGCTCGATTCTGCTGCTTCTTCCAGGTTCTACGCCTCCAATGGAGATCTGATCCTCGATTTTGGTAGCGAGACCCGTGAAAAAATCACTGCGAATGAAATTCCGCAGCAATTGGAAGATGCGATTGTATCTGTAGAGGATCGTCGTTTCTATCAACATATTGGAGTAGACCCTATCCGTATCATTGGATCGGCATTGTCGAACGTGACGACTGGTGGCATGCAAGGTGGGAGCACCCTAACACAGCAATTGATCAAATTATCCTTCTTCTCTACTAGTGCAGAAGATCAGACGTTGCGAAGAAAAGCGCAAGAAGCTTGGATGGCCGTCAGACTGGAACAAACAAAATCCAAACAAGAAATCTTGACCTACTATATCAATAAAGTGTACATGTCTAACGGCGTCTATGGGATGCAGACAGCTGCCATGAAGTTCTATAACAAGACATTGGATCAACTAGATTTGGCTCAAACGGCATTAATCGCTGGATTACCAAACGCCCCTTCTGCTTATGATCCATATGCTCATCCAGATAAAGCTAAACAACGACGAGATCTTGTTCTGTTAACCATGTATGAGAATGAAAAAATCACTAAAGACGAATATGAAGCAGCCAAAGCCGAAGATATTTCAGAAGGATTGCAAAAAAATCCGCAACGAAATAACGAATGGAAATATTATGACAATTACTTTAAAGAAGTGATTGATGAAGTAAAAGCAAAAACCGGCAAAGATGTCTATACGGATGGATTGGACATCTATACGAATCTTGATGTCAATACCCAAAAACGATTGTATGACATCGTTAATAGTGACGAATACATCAATTTCCCAGATGATAAAATGCAAGTAGCCGCTACTCTGGTAGATGTTAATAGTGGTAAAGTTGTCGCGCAAATTGGTGCTCGTCATGTGGAAGACGATGTTGTCTTAGGTAATAATTTATCAGTCAACGTCACTCGTGACTTTGGCTCAACCGTTAAACCACTGACAGACTATGGTCCAGCCTTCCAATTTTTACAAAATTCAACAGGCCGCATGATTTTGGACGAACCCTATAATTATGTGGGGACGAACACACCAATCTACAACTGGGATCGACAATATATGGGAAATATCACTTTGCGGACAGCACTGGCTCAATCGAGAAATGTTCCAGCAGCAAAGCTTTTTGAAGAAGTAGGTGCTGACAATATTTCTTCCTTCTTGAAAGGCCTAGGTATTGAATACAAAAACATTGAACAATCCAATGCAATTTCCAGCAACACGTCGGAAATCGATGGCACCAAGTATGGGATCTCTAGCTTGAAAATGGCTGCTGCTTATGCTGCCTTTTCAAATGGCGGAACCTATTACGAACCGCAATATGTCAATAAGATCGTTTCGCAAGATGGAACAGTTGATGAAGACTCCTTCAAAGTGGAAGGTCAAAAAGCGATGGATGATACGACAGCCTATATGGTCACCGATATTCTGAAAGACGTGATTTCTGTCGGAACAGGAACCAACGCCCAAATCGATGGACTATACCAAGCTGGGAAAACCGGGACTTCCAACTATGATGACAATCAATTGGCTCAATTGGATACGTCAAACGGTGCTTACCCGGATATCACGTTTGCAGGTTATACCCCATCCTTTTCTTTAGCTGTTTGGACAGGATATAATGATAAAATGACGCCGATCACAGACAGCAGTACTCATGTTGCCTCAGATGTTTATCGGGAATTGATGCAATTTGTCTCAGCCTCTGTTGAGAACCGCGACTGGAAAATGCCCGCAGACTTGACCCGGATCGGCAATGAGCTTTACATCAAAGGGACTTACCAGCAACCAAGTTCTAGCACAAGATCAACGATCAGCTCTTCTTCGCTTCCTGAATCAACACCAGAAAGCAGTTCTGAAATCGTTGAATCTAGCAGTTCAACGGAAGAATCGATTACACCAGTTGAATCTTCTTCTGAAAGCTCACAATCTACACCGCCACCGTCAGAAAGTGAAAGCACACCATCGTCTTCTTCAGAGTCAAGCTCGACGCCATCATCTTCGTCGACTACTCCAGGGACAAATGAAACAAATCCTGAATAAAAAAATGTTCAGCCGCCTCTCATTGAGGTGGCTGAACTTTTTTTGCGCGCATCCGCAGTTGTCCTTCTTGGCACATTGTCAATAATGGGCAAACTTCACATTTTGGCGCTCTAGCTGTGCAATGGTATCGTCCAAAGAAAATCAGTGTGTGATGTGTTTTGACCCAAAGATCTTCTGGCACTTTTTTCATCAATGTTTGTTCTACTTCTAAGACATTCGCATCTAATCGGCAAATCCGTAAGCGCTTGGTTACTCGTTCGACGTGGGTATCCACAGCGATTGCCGGAATACCAAACGCATCGCCTAAAACAACGTTGGCTGTTTTTCTTCCGACCCCCGGTAATGACACTAATTCCTCGCGGGTTCTAGGTACTTGGCCATTGAATCGTTCGATAAGCTGGGACGCACAAGCCTTGATATTTTTTGCTTTGTTGCGATAAAGACCGATCGTCCGTATTTTCTCAATGATTTCCTCAACAGGGGCTGCTGCCAAGGCCTCAGGTGTCGGATAGGCAGCAAATAGTGTGGGGGTCACTTTATTGACCGACACATCCGTAGCCTGAGCACTTAAAATCACAGCAATCAACAGTTCAAACGGATTTTTGGAAATCAGTTCTCCGTGAGCGTCGGGGAACATTTGGTACATTTGTTCCAATGCGATCATAGTTTTTGCTTTACTGATCATGACAACTCTCCTTTATTCCCCTTCTAACCAATTATGCATAGGAATCTTAGGAACCGGTCCATTCGTTTGTTCCAAATTTTCTTTCTGCATAAACTGTTTTTTACGGCGTTTTTGTTCTTCTTCTACTTGTTCTTTCGAGGTAATATTTTTCCGTTCCCAAGAAAGTAAAATGCGATCAATATAATTCAAACTGTAGGCTTGATTCAAAACCGCCTCACGTAACGCAAATTGAATCAAATCCGGCTGGTATTTATCTTCTTCCAGCCATTGTGATATTCGCTGGTATTCGATTGCTGAAAGCGGACGGCCAAATTCGGACTCAAACATTTGATAAAGCGAACGTACTTTTGAATCATAGCTCTGCTTTTCCTCCTGCTGATTTTTTTGCCGCAAACAAACTTCCAGTCGTTCATAGATTCCAGAAAACTCATAGTAATCCACCATCTTCCCTGCTGAATCTTTCTTGGATTCGATGGCGATGATCTGTTTATTCAATAGCTCATTCAACCATTTATAGATTTCTTTTTGCTCACTTCCCATCCCTTTAGCAATCATCGCTAAATCAGGAAAATCATTGCCTTGTTCGTGGTAACGATACAACTGAAGCCATAATACAAATTCATCATTGGTTAAACCAAGGCTATGATAGTTTTCCAAAAGCAGATTGGAGACAGTTGTTTGCCCCTGGGCTAAATATTCTTGTAAAGAAATCATCTTATTGTCCTCTTTTCCCATCGTTACATAAAAACCATTTTCAATTTTATTTTGGCATCATCAAGAATAAAATCCATTCTCAACAAAAATGGGACTGCGCATATATACGACCGTCCCATTGACTCCTTTATTGTGCCACCACAGCAATGATCTCTACTTCCACCAATACATCCTTTGGTAAACGGGCCACTTCAACTGCTGAACGTGCAGGCAAGTGTTCATGAAAAAGTGTGCTGTATGTATTATTGAATGGAACAAAATCATCCATGTTTTTTAAGAAACATGTTGTTTTGACGATTTCATCTGGTGTAATACCGGCGGCAGTTAAAATTGCCTCGATATTTTTGAGAACTTGCTGTGTCTGAACTTCGATAGTTGCTCCCACAACTTCTCCTGTAACAGGATCTAACGGCACTTGTCCGGAAGCAAACAAGAAACCATTAGCAATCCGTGCTTGTACATAAGGACCAATTGCTTGCGGTGCTTTATCCGTTGAAATAATTTTCATTCCTCTTCTCCTTTACACTCTGGACACAATCCATATACTTCTAAGCGATGGCTTTGGATTTTATATCCGGTCAGTTGGGAAGCGGCCATTTCGACATCTTCCAATCCAGGATAGTAAAAATCAGAAATCTTGCCGCAACGTTGACAAATTGCATGATAATGCGGCTCTGTCGTAAAGTCAAAGCGACTGGATGCATCGCCGTAGTTCATTTCTTTCACAAAACCGATCTCCGTAAACAGTCGCAGATTATTGTAGACTGTCGCTACACTAATACCGGGAAAGTGGACTTCGATCGCTCGGTAAATTTCTTCTGCGGTAGGATGTGATGCGTGGCTAGCCAAAAACTCAAGTATCGCAACCCTTTGTGGAGTGATACGGATATTTTCTTGTTTTAATTGTTTGATTGCCTCGTCATATATCGTGTTCACAGGAGTTCCTCCAATTCTCTTATCTGTAATATCATACTATGTAGATGGTAAAAATTCAAACAGCTTTCTCTAAAAATTCTTAATCAACCACAAAACAAACACGAAAAATTCCACAGTCCTTAAGAAAAGGGGAGAAAAAGCAGGCATTCTGCCAATGCCCGCTTTCCTTGTTATTCTTCCACTTGATATAAAGCAGTCGATAGATAGCGTTCTCCATTGTCCGGGACGATCGCTAAGACTTTTTTGCCTTTTCCCAGTTCTTTGGCAACTTTGAGTGCTGCATGGATCGCTGCTCCAGAAGAAATACCTACGAGCAAGCCCTCTTTACGGCCCACTTCTCTTGCTGTTGCCATCGCATCTTCACTTGATACGGCAATTGCTTGATCAAAGATCTCTGTATCAAGAACTTTAGGTACAAAGCCGGTTCCAATTCCTTGGATTTTGTGAGGACCAGGTTGTCCGCCTTCTAAGATAGCCGATTCTGCCGGTTCAACGCCATAGATTTTTAAGTCTGGATACACTCGTTTTAATTCTCGACCCGCACCAGTGATCGTGCCGCCTGTACCGATACCAGCGACAAAGGCATCTAATCCTTTTGATTCAAAGGCATTCTCTATTTCTTTCCCAGTTGTTTTCTCGTGAATCTCGGGATTTGCCGGATTTTCAAATTGCAGCGGCATAAAATAGCCCTCTTGTTCAGCCAATTCTTTGGCTTTATTGATTGAACCTGTGATTCCTTCTGAGCCTGGTGTCAAAATCAATTCAGCACCATAGGCTTGCATCAGCTTGCGCCGTTCGATACTCATGGTCTCAGGCATCACGATGACCACTCGGTACCCTTTCGCTGCACCGATCATCGCCAAGCCGATCCCAGTATTACCGGAAGTTGGTTCCACGATCGTATTGCCTGCTTTCAAAGAGCCGTCTTTTTCGGCTTTTTCGATCATAGCCAAAGCGATCCGGTCCTTCACGCTGCTCCCTGGATTATAAAACTCAAGTTTTACGTAGACATCAGCGGAATCCTCTCCAACCACCTTGTTTAATTTGACGATGGGTGTATGCCCAACTAGCTCGGTAACAGATTGATAAATCTTTGTCATTTGCAATCCCTCCAGTTCATATTCCTATTCTACCCAAAAAACGGCAGACTTGCGAACAAAAAGTTAGCGTTTTCCAAATATTTATGTTTTTTTCACAAAGAAAAAAACTTTTGCTTTGCTTCTTTTAGTTACTAAAAGAGAACAAAAACAAAAGTTTTTGTGAAATTTCATTTGGCGTTTAGCTAATAAATAGCGAAAATCAAACGATCAATTCCTGTCCTACGACGATCAAGTCACTGCTTAATCCATTGGCAGCCATGATTTGATCCACCGTTGTTCCAAAACGTGAAGCAATATCCCAAAGACTGTCGCCAGATGCTACGACATAACTTTGTCCCGTACTTTGTGTCGTTGTTGTCGTCGATGTGGATTGCGTTGTCGTTGTCGTTACAGAAGTCGTTGTGGCACCAGTACTTGGTGTATCAAAACGAGTTAGTTGATACGTTTCAATCAGCCAGTTTAATTTTTGTGCGTAACCTGGATCAGTGGCATAGCGTCCTGTCAGATAGCTGGTCGCATCGTAAAAAGAAGTCGTTTGACTTTTCCAGACCCCACTATAATGTGCTTTACCTGAAGTGAAGCTTGTACTTCTTAAAACGTTGGCGTGATCTTGAAAAGACTCCCAGTAGGAATTATATTGGCGGAATGGTTCATTCATTACGACCCATTGTCCATTGATATACTCATCTGTAGGCAAATAGACAGATTGCCCGTTATATGATCCTTTGACCCCAAAAAGATTGTAGTAAGGCGCATTGGATAATGTAGATGAGCCATAGCCACTTTCCAAAATGGCTTGCGCGATCATCACCGATGCATAAAGATCATTATTGGCCGCAACGTCTTGTGCTGACCAACCAATCTGTTCGATAAAACTAGCGATTCCTTGACTAGTGGCCTGATATTCACTTGCTTGGACCTGTTCCGGAAGTAGCGTGACCACCGCTGGTGACAATGCTAATCCAGCCCCAATAAAAGAAACCACTGCTCGTTTACTTGGTCGTGGCATCACTGCTTTTTGTTGGCGGATATGTCTTTCACTGCGGGTTTGATAATTTTTCATTCTTTTCCTCCATCGTCCCAATACTATTCAACAATATAGACATTATACGGAAAAAATTTTTTCTGTGCAACTTAAGCAACTCAATAGTTTTTTAAAAGTCTTTTCGCAAAAACATCTTGTTCTACCTAAAAACGAAAAGACTTTAAAAAAAACAAGCGAAATCAGCTGCGATTTCGCTTGTTTTTTACGCTTATTTGATCGATTGGAAAGTGGCAACCACATTTTCGACTGTAAAGCCGAACTCTTCCAATACTTTGTTTCCTGGAGCAGAAGCGCCAAAATGATCAATGGCGATGACTTTGCCTTTGCAGCCTAGGTAACGATCCCAACCAAATGGGGAAGCTGCTTCGATGGCAACCCGTTTTTTCACGGCTTTCGGCAAGACACTCTCCTTGTACTCTTCCGACTGTGCTTCAAACAAATCAAAGCTTGGCAGCGATACGACAGACACATCCACTCCAGCTTCTGCTAGTTTGGCTTGCGCTTCTACCGCTAGATTCACTTCTGAACCAGTAGCGATCAAGATGCCTTCTGGTGTCTCACCGGTTTGTTTTGAAAGGACATAGCCACCTTTAGCCACGTTTTCTTCGACACCACTTAGCGTCCCTGCTAACACTGGCAGGTTTTGACGGCTCAACACTAAGACCGTTGGTTTATTCGTCGTTTGCAAGGCGATCTTCCAAGCTGCCCGAGTTTCGTTGCCATCTGCTGGTCGGATCACTTGCACGTTTGGCATGCAGCGTACACTCGCCAATTGTTCGATTGGTTCGTGGGTCGGTCCGTCTTCACCAACAGCCACAGAATCATGGGTCAGAACATAGATGACTGGCGCATGTTGGAGAGCCGACAAGCGAACTGCTGGACGCAAGTAATCAACAAAGACGAAGAATGTCCCGCCATACACGCGTGTACCGCCATGAAGTTGGATCCCGTTCATGGCTGCGGCCATCGCAAACTCCCGCACACCGAACCAAATGTTGCGGCCTTCATATTGACCAGGTTCAAAATCTTTTTCCGCTGCGACCATCGTATTATTGGATCCGGATAGATCGGCCGATCCTCCCCATAGGCTTGGGATAGCTTTTGAAAGGGCTTGGATCATTTCTTTACTGGAAACACGACTCGCTTGTGAGCTGCCTACTTCATAAGTTGGCAGTTCTGCATCCCAATCTGCTGGTAGTTCGCCAGCCACTGCTTGTTCGAACTGTGCAGCTAATTCTGGATAAGCCGCTTTGTAAGCAGCGAATTTCTCGTTCCACTCCGCTTCGGCTTTTTGGCCTTCATCGATCATCGTTTCTTTGAAACGAGCCGCTACTTCTTCTGGCACGGTGAATTCAGGATACTCCCAGCCATAGATTGCTTTAGCGGCTGAAATACCTTCCGCACCTAATGGAGCACCATGGACAGCAGAGGTTCCTTGATTTGGGGCACCGTAACCGATGACTGTTTTGATTTCGATCAATGTCGGTTTCTCTGTTTCAGCTTTAGCTGCTTCAATGGCTTGTGAGATTGCCTCTAAGTCATTGCCGTCTTTGACCAACAAATGTTGCCAACCGTAAGCTTCAAAACGGGCACCAACGTTTTCTGTGAATGCTTTTGAAGTAGGTCCATCTAATGAGATATCATTGGAATCATATAAAACGATCAATTTGTCCAGCTTCATATGACCAGCCATTGAAGCTGCCTCTTGAGACACACCTTCCATCAAGTCGCCGTCGCCACATAATGCATACGTATAGTGGTCGATTACATTGTATTCATCCCGGTTGTATGTCGCCGCTAGATGTTCTTCCGCCATCGCCATCCCGACGGCCATTGCGATTCCTTGTCCTAATGGACCAGTCGTTGCTTCCACACCATCCGTATGCCCAACTTCTGGGTGTCCTGGTGTGCGGCTGCCCCACTGACGGAAATTTTTCAAGTCTTCCGTGGTTACTTGATACCCTGAAACATGCAGTAAGCTGTAAAGCAAAGCAGAACCATGTCCAGCAGACAAGACGAACCGGTCGCGGTCGATCCAGTTTCTAGAAGTGGTCGGATTAACTTTCAAATGCTTGGTCCACAAGGCATACGCCATTGGCGCTGCCCCCATTGGCAGACCGGGATGACCTGAATTTGCTTTTTGTACGGCTTCGATACTCAATGTACGAAGGGTGTTGACACCTAATTGATCGATTTTATCAAACAATGGTAATTCCTCCTAATTTAGGTTTTTTTTACCTTTATTACATCTCATATTATACGGGATTTCTTTCAGGATTTCAATAGGAATGAAAAGGAATTCATCTTTATCTGCCATGCAATCCTTTTTTCTTTTGAATTTCTTTTAATTTGTCTGGAGTGACATCTTGTCCTTCAGGATCGACGATTTTCATTCCTTCAATGTGGTGTCGCATTCCTCCACGAAAAGCTTGTAAATATTCTTCGCGAAGCTTTTGCTGTTCGATCGTTTCATCAGCAGATAGACCTTGCACTTTTTTCTTTTTGGCTAGCTCATTAATGCGGGCTAATTTTTCTTTGGATAACATTTCGACACCTCCTTTTCACTACTTTATCTTATACAAAACCTGACAAAAAAACAATAGTAACAAAAAGCGAACATTTGTTTGAATTGTCGTTTCTCCTATGGTACACTAAGACTATCAAATGAAAGAAGGTGTCAGTTTTGGCAAAACGAACAGAAAATCGACAAATCGAGATTCTTAAGTTTATTCATACACGAGTCACTGAAAAAGGCTATCCGCCGACTGTTCGCGAAATTGGCGAAGCCGTTCAGCTATCCTCTACTTCTACCGTCCACGGACATTTATCCAGGCTTGAAAAAAAAGGCTTGATTTTACGCGACCCAACAAAACCAAGAGCGATTGAATTGACTTCCTCCGGATTAGAAAAAATCGATGTGCAGCCAAACTCGATCCCAATGCTAGGAGTCGTTACGGCTGGTGAACCGATCTTAGCTGTAGAAGACGCCTCCGATTTTTTCCCGATACCGCCTGATTTAGCAAATAGCACCGGCAGTTTGTTCATGTTGACGATTCGCGGTGAAAGTATGATCAACGCTGGAATCTTAGACGGTGATCAAGTCATCGTTCGCAAACAGCAAAGTGCTCAAAACGGGGACATTGTCATTGCAATGACGGATGAAGATGAAGCCACCTGTAAGAGATTTTTCAAAGAACAGGATCACATCCGTTTGCAACCGGAAAATGATTACCTAGAACCTATCATCTTGCCAGATGTAACGATTTTAGGCTTAGTCGTTGGTCTCTACCGTCACTTACTTTAATCGATTCCTTAAATCTTCGAACCTTCGAAGATTTTTTTTATTTCCTCTTTACAAACCGAACAAACATTCGTATAATAGTTTTACAAACATAAGTTCGCATTTTTATAAGGAGTGAAAATAATGAAAGCAGTTCGTCGATTTGGTTTTATTTTGTGGGTGTTGTTAACAGGGATCATTATTGGTTATTTTGGCGTACTCAGTGCAGTTCTGATTTTTTGCCCTTTGATGATGCTGTGGTTCATGCTATGGGATGAAAAGAAATTCCGCCAAGCAGAACGAAAGAGAAACCAAACTTATTACCACGACCATGATTTTTATCATTACGAACAGTAGGTCGATTATTTCGGTGTTGCTGCCAAACAAACAAAAAAAAGCCAGATCAAAATTGATCTGGCTTTTTTCGATTAATATTCCATCAATGTTTTGATTTCGTATCCAGTGATTTTGTCTCTGCCTTGCAAGTCCATCAACTCGATCAGAAAAGCACAGCCAACTACGATGCCGCCTAATTTTTCCACAAGTTCGATCGTTGCTTTAATCGTGCCGCCGGTTGCAAGTAAATCATCACAAATCAATACCCGTTGGCCAGGTTTAATCGCATCTTCGTGTAACGTCAAAATATCCACGCCATATTCTTTCTGGTATGTTGCTTCAATCGTTTTTCGAGGTAGCTTGCCTTTTTTACGTACTGGCGCAAAACCAACACCCAGTTGATACGCCACGGGACAACCAACAATAAACCCACGAGCTTCAGGTCCAACCACCATGTCGATCCCTTTTTCCTGAGCGTACTCGACGATTTGCTGTGTTGCATAACGATAAGCTTCTCCATCAGCCATCAATGGAGAGATGTCGCGAAAGACAATTCCTTCTTGCGGATAATCCGGAATGCTGGCAATATAGTCTTTTAAATTCATGTTTTTTCCTCCTAAGATATCAACCATTTGCGAATCGTTGATAAATCACTCATTAGTAAGTCTTCTTCTGTTTTGATTTTTGCAAGTCGCTGTTGATACAACACACTCTCATTAAGCGGCTTATTCTCTGGATCAGGGACTTTTTTCAAAACGCCATCTTTTATTGTAACAAATTTCAAATCAAAAAACACTTGAATCATAAAAATTAATAATTTTTCTGGAATCTGCAAGTAGTTAGCTACCATTGGCAGTTTATAGCGAATATCAATCCCATTCTGCTGATTGATCAGTTGAAACAAACGGCCGTATTGTTCTCTAGTCCCGACACCATCCAAATAAGCATCCTCTGTGGATACTAAAATCAAATAGATACGATTGACAGGTATTTCTTGAATGATTTTTCTCAAAAGCTCTTTCTCGCTAGGACAGTCTAGAAAAGCAAGTTGCGTATAATTTCCTGAACCAAAAAAAGCTGTCAAATCGTCTAACGTTTGATAAACATGAACGTTCGGACAAAATCGTTCTATCTCTGAAGGTAATTTATCCGAAAAAGCAACCCCTAATGTTTGGGCATCAAGGGTCAGCCCTTGCCGATTTTTCTTTGAACGCAAGTCGAACAGCTGTATGCCGTTGACTTCAAAATCTTCCAACATCAGCTGTGGTTTCTTCTTGCCGTTCCATTCATTGACAGATAATTGCCCCACAACGGCCAATCCTTCACTCTCAAATTCTACTAGCTGTGATCCAAAACCAAAACCGATCACATCTAATTGACCATTTTCTCCATCTGTAAGACTGACTTTTAAATGCTGATTCTCTGTACCAATTTGTCGGCCATTATCAGCAGAAATATTCGTAATCAAAAACTTTGGGATTGGGTTGTCTGTACCAAAGGGAGCTAAAATTTTCAGCGACTCGATAAAATTTGTCGTAATTTCTGCTAAAGACAATTCTTCATCAATCGGTAACGGAATCCCGCTAGAAAGATCGATCCGATTATCGACCACGTATTGATTCATACGTTCTTGGAGCATCGAAAGGTGATCAATAGGCACACTGAGCCCTACTGCCGCGTGGTGTCCACCAAAGCTGGTAAACATTTCACGCATTCCAGAGAGCATGTCAAATAGATTTAATGCTGCAACGCTGCGCCCAGAACCTTTAGCAATACCGTTGCTTTTTTTGGTTAAAACAAGGACCGGCCTGCCAGTCTGTTGCATCAATCGTCCAGCAACGATCCCTAAGACACCTTCATGCCAATCATCTCCCACAATCAAATGGACTTGATTTGAATCGGAAAGCATGTTCTGAGCTTCTTTCAAAATCGTTTCCACATATTGCTTTCTTTGAAGATTGATCGTATCTAATTGGTTGGCTAACGATTGGGCTTCTTCTGGATCAAATGTCGACATAAGTGTTACCGCAGGATTGGCATCTTCCAAGCGTCCAATCGCATTCAAACGAGGTCCGATGGCAAAACCAATATCCGTTTCATTGATTGCCCGTTTCTTCAGACCACTCACTTCGATCAGTGCCGAGAGCCCCGCACGTTCGGTTTGCTGGATCATTTTTAATCCGTTAGTGACCAGAATGCGATTCTCACCAGTGAGCGACACCATGTCGGCGATCGTACCAATTGCCACGAGATCTAATAATTCGACTGGCACTTCTTCTAATAACGCAGTAGCGACTTTGAATGCGACTCCGACCCCCGCCAAATCTGGAAAAGGATAATTTCCTAATGGATGACGAGGATGAATGATGGCATACGCATCGGGTAATTCTGGTGGCAACTCATGGTGATCTGTAACGATAACATCTACCTGTGCTTCTTTGGCATAAGCCAATGCCTCATGACCAGATACACCATTATCAACAGTTATAATCAATTGCACACCAGCTGCGATTTTATCTTGATAAACGGAAAGATTGGGCCCGTAGCCATCGGTAAAGCGATTGGGCAGATAAAATTCAACATCCGCACCCAATAATTCCAGCGCTTCTTTTAAGACAGTCGTGCTCGTAATACCATCAGCATCGTAGTCTCCATAAATCAGAATACGCTCTTCATTCATGATCGCTGTCTGAATTCTATCGACGGCTTTTTCCATATCATAAAACAAAAATGGATCATGAAGTCCCTGCAAATCCGGTTCTAAAAAACTTTGCAAGTCTGCTGCTGTTCGAATATTCCGCTGCCATAATAATTGACCTATTAATGGTGACAAACCTCTTGCTTGGATCATTTCCTCGAAATCAGCTGATAATTCACTTTTTTGTGGTCTCAGCCAATGAAAGTTCGCGCGTTTCACACAATCACTCCTAACTTGGTAATTATAGCAAATATTTTGGAGAAAAGAAAAGCGTTGACCAAAAAAGCACTACCAGCTTCTCTCCTTTTTCTGTCCTATTTCTAGTACAATAAAAACGACATCCTTCGGTCGTTTATCGAAAGACCATCGAAGGATGTCGTTATTATTTCGCTCATTTGTTGCAAAAGAGTGGTGAGCCAATCTTGCGCCTCACTTCAGAGATTTACCGTTCTGGTTGGAGTCCCAAAACCCTCTTTTGAAGAACAAGAGTGCAAGCTTACCATTACTCTGGAAACGTATCTTGACGATTTTCTATAATTGGTGGTTCACCAGGCACAACTGCCGCAGTTTTTGCTTCTGCTTCAGCAATTTGTTGTTCCCTCAAGGCGAGGTCTGCTTGCTTGTTTGCATATTCCCGTTCTAATACCTCACGCTGTTCTTGCAATTTTTCTTCATTATTTTGTTGAAAGTCAGCCAATTCTTTCCGTAATCTTTTTAATTCTTTCTTTTGTTGGAACATCGTACTAGTTGACACTAGTAAGATAATCAGTGCCCCCAACAAAGCCGCCCCAATGATAATCAAGATCAGAGGCGCTTTGATGCTAGTAAAGCCAAAATTGATTGGAACAGTCATATTATTGGCGACCGCAAAAAGGACGATCACTAAAACCAACAAAATACCTACGATTACTCGCCATTGATTTTTCATCAAAAACAACTCCTATTTTTTATTGAATAGACTTCCAGCCAAGTAGTCCCCAATAGCTGGGAATAGTGTGTAGAATTTTGCAGCTACTCCCATCACTTGTGGGCGATTGATCTCTCGTTTTGGATGAATCATCGCTTTAACGATGGTCTTTGCCAGTTTTGTTGGTTCAAGAACAAATGTCCCTAAAGAAGCTAAATAATTGCCACTAGGATCTGCTTGGTCAAAGAAGGCTGTTTCGATAGGCCCCGGATTGACAGTTGTCACATGGATGCCGAAAGGTTTCAACTCCAAACGCAACGCATTTGAAAAACCTAATACAGCAAATTTGGTTGCCGAATACACTGCAGTTTTTGGTGTAGCAATTTTCCCAGCCATCGATGCCACATTGATGATATGACCAGAGCGCTGATCGACCATTTCTAAAGCAATTTGCTGTGTTAAGACCATCATCCCTAATACGTTCACTTCAAACATATTGCGGATCGTTTCTGGTTTCATTTCTGTAAATTCTTGAAAAATACCAAAACCAGCATTGTTGACAAGAATGTCCACTTTTCCGACCTTTTCACGAATCGAAGCAATGACATTTTCGACACTTTCAGGGTCTGCAATATCCAATTGAAAGGCATAAGCTGGTTTGCCACTTAATGTCATACAATGTTCTTTGACTTTGTTGATCAACTGACTTCTACGGGCACAAATCACCACGATCGCACCGCGACGCGCTGCTTCATAACAGATTTGTTCCCCTAAGCCAGCAGATCCGCCAGTTACGACAATTACTTTATTTTCTAACAACATCTTGATCTCCTTTTTCTGCAAATGGGACATCGATGACATCGAAGTCTTTCACGATCACCGTATTAGGAAATACAGCTTTTGCTTCATTTGCCAGATTTGTAATATCTTTCCCAACATAGCGTGCACTAATGTGCGTCAAAAGCAATCGTTTTACCTGTGCTTGTTTGGCTACTTCAGCCGCCTGCACCGTTGTAGAATGAAAATAGGCGCGAGCCATTTTAGCTTCATCTTTATTGAAGGTACTTTCGTGAACCAGTACATCTGCATTTTCAGCCAATAAGATCGAATTGGCACAAAGGCGAGTATCTCCTAAAATCGTGACGGTACGTCCCTTTTTCGCTTCACCTACATAGTCGCCTCCGTTGATTTGTCGTCCATCTTCCAACGTGACGATTTCGCCTTTTTTCAGTCGACCAAAAACTGGACCCGGTTTGATTCCTAATGCAGTCAAAGCTTCTACCTGAAGCTCTCCTTGGTGACTCGCTTCTTCGACTCGATACCCAAAGCTTTCAATTCCGTGATCCAACCGACGGCAAGAAACGGTAAACTGTTTGTCCTTGAAGAGAATGCCTTCTTTTGTGATCTCATGAAAAACTAACGGGTAGCTCAATTTTGTTTGAGAAATTCTTAACACGGTCCGCACAAATTCTTCAATACCTATGGGCCCATAAATCTCTAACGGTGAAGCGCCCCCTTGAAAGGAGCGACTGCTGATCAATCCAGGCAATCCATAAATATGATCTCCATGTAAGTGAGTAATGAATATCTTTTCGATTTTCCGTGGGCGAATCGTAGAATGCAAAATCTGCATTTGTGTGCCTTCACCACAGTCAAACAACCAAACAGCATTGCGTTCATCAAGTAACCGCAGTGCTGTGCTTGTTACATTCCGATGTTTCGCTGGTACGCCTGCACCGGTACCTAAAAATTCTAATTCCATATACTTCTTTCCTTTCATCTTCCCCCAATTTTAGCGGAAACGAAGGTCAGATGCAATTTATAGTTTATTCCTGTTCTTCTTCAGATTGGGAATGAGACTTTTTCCAATCTTCTTGCGCTTGTGCTTTCGTTTTTTCTTCGACTTTTTTAGCCGTTTCAATTTCTGCTTCTACTTCATCATAGTCAAAGCGAGTAATTTCCCCACCTAATTGATTCATGATCAACTGATTTAGTGGACGATTGTCTTCCTCGTCTGCAATCAACAATAAGCCAGTGTCGCCTACCCCAATTTGGGTGCTGACATGTTCAAACAGCAATTGTGCATTTTGGATTTCTTTGGCGTCTCGTGTCGCGCCAATCATACTACCGCCGAACCAGCCTAACATGATTCCTAATGGTCCTCCCAGAATTCCTACTAGCATCCCAATCATTCCACCAGTCGATGCTTTGTTATTACCGGTAAAGTCTAGAAAATCTTCGATCTTGAACTGGTGCGCACCGGATTCTGTATGAGTGATCACAGCCATTTGTTCTCCTTTGATTTTTCGTTCCATATGCATGCGTTTTACTTCAGAAAATGCTTGGAATGCTTCCGAGTTTGCGTTGAAATTCATTACAATCACACGTTTTGCCATAATTTTCGCTCCCTTTCTTTTCTTTATTTTACCAGTATCTTGTCTATTTGAAAAAGAAAACAAATAAAAAAACGAAGTCATCTCATAACTCCGCTTTTTTATAAAGATTCCCTAGTTGTATCAAGAGTTGTTCCTATTGATAGGATTAGGCGCTAACGCTTTAACTGTATCTAAAGCAGCAACTAAGCTTACTCAACTAATCTTATTCAACAAATTCAAACTCAAAATTACCGATGCGCACGATATCGCCATCTTTGGCTCCTCGCGCACGTAACGCTTCGTCTACTCCTAACCCGCGTAATTGACGGGCAAAACGCATGACTGTTTCATCATGATCAAAGTTAGTCATTTGGAAGAGTTTCTCAATCTTTTCACCACTCAAGATCCAAGTAGCATCTGGATCACGATCAATGGTAAATTCTGGTTCATCCGAATGGAACCCATATTGAACAACTTCTTCTTCGATTTCCTCATCATACAATAAGAATTCTGGTGTGACTTCTAATAAGTCTGCAGTTGCACTCAGTAAAGCATCAATTCCCTTACGAGTAACACCTGAAATTGGGAAAATCGGCAAAGGATCTGCGAATTCATCGGTTTGTTCTTTTTCTAATTGCTCTTTGAATTTCACCAGATTTTCTTCTGATTCTGGCATATCCATTTTATTCGCTACGATAATTTGCGGACGTTCAAGCAAGCGTAAGTTATGGGTTGCTAATTCTTGATTGATTGCTTGATAGTCTTCATACGGATCGCGCCCTTCCATCCCACTCATATCGATCACGTGCAAAATCACTCGTGTCCGTTCAATGTGTCGTAAAAACTGTGTACCTAATCCAACACCTTGCGATGCCCCTTCAATCAATCCAGGAAGATCGGCCACGGCAAAACTACGACCATCTGAAGTCGTTACCATCCCTAGATTAGGGACTAGCGTTGTAAAGTGATAGGCACCAATCTTCGGTCTTGCAGAAGAAATGACAGAAAGTAATGTAGATTTTCCTACGGATGGGAAACCAACCAAGCCGACATCAGCTAGTACTTTCAATTCCAATTCAATTTTTCTTTCTTGGCCAGGTTCGCCATTTTCAGCTAGTTCTGGCGCCGGATTCTTTGGAGAAGCAAAACGGATATTGCCACGACCGCCACGGCCGCCTTTGGCAATCGTCAACGTCTGTCCTTGCTCCAACAGATCTCCTAGCAAAGCACCTGTGTCTGCATCGCGGACAGTGGTTCCTTGGGGAACTTTGATATACGTATCTTCTGCTCCGCGGCCATGCATCCCTTTACTCATTCCGTTTTCACCTGGTTGTGCTTTAAAATGACGATTGAAACGGAAATCCATTAACGTACGCAAGCCTTCGTCGACAACTAAAATCACATCACCGCCGCGGCCACCATCCCCACCGGCTGGTCCGCCATCGGGAACGTATTTTTCTCTTCTAAATGCAACCATCCCGTCTCCGCCTTTACCAGCTTTGACATCGATTGTTACCTGATCTAAAAACATGGACATGTTATGTGCCCTCCATTCTCTCTTCTTACCTTCTAATAAACCAATTTGAATACAATTCATGCCATTTGCAGGCCAAAGTTCACCTTTAAGAAAGTCTATTTAATTGTAACGACCGCAAGGCCATTTGTCTATCTTTTCTGCCTCTTTTCCCAAAGAACTAGATAAAAAATTAAGGGTTTTTCTTTGACAGAATCTTGGTTTCGTAGCAGAATTTTAATTGTAAGATCAAAAAAAGAGGAGGAACAATAGATTATGACAGTAAAAGTGGGAATAAATGGATTCGGACGTATCGGTCGCTTGGCCTTCCGTCGAATCAAAGAAGTATCAGATGATATCGAAGTCGTGGCGATCAATGATTTGACGAGCCCAGTCATGCTAGCCCAGTTACTCCAGTTTGATTCAACTCATGGTACCTATCCAGGCACAGTCACTGCCACAGATGATGCGATCGTCGTTGATGGAGAAGAAACAAAAGTCTACGCAGAACCTGATGCCAGCAAAATTCCTTGGGTGAAAGAAAATGGCGTGGATATCGTTTTAGAATGTACAGGCTTTTATACATCTGAAGAAAAAGCACAAGCACACTTAGATGCCGGTGTAAAACGTGTCGTTATCTCTGCACCAGCAGGAAAAATGAAAACGATCGTTTACAATGTCAATAGTGATACACTTACTGCAGAGGACAAAATCATTTCAGCTGGTTCTTGTACAACCAATTGTTTAGCTCCAATGGCTTATTTCCTAAATGAAGAATTTGGGATCGAAGTAGGAACTATGACGACTGTCCATGCCTACACTTCTACTCAAATGCTTTTGGATGGCCCGGTACGGGGAGGCAACCTGCGAGCTGCGCGTTCAGCCGCTGATAATACGATCCCTCATTCAACAGGAGCAGCGAAAGCGATTGGTTTGGTCATTCCAGAACTAAATGGCAAACTTCAAGGACACGCACAACGGGTACCTGTTGTCGATGGATCTTTAACAGAATTGGTATCGATTCTGAAACAAAAAGTAACCGCAGAAGAAGTCAATGAAGCCATCAAGAAACACACGATCGACAATCCTTCTTTTGGCTACGATGACCGTGAAATCGTTTCTGGCGATGTTATCGGTACGACGCAAGGATCAATCTTTGACCCGACACAAACAGAAGTAACTACTGTAGGAGACTTCCAATTGGTCAAAACTGTTGCATGGTATGACAATGAATATGGTTTTACTTGCCAAATGATTCGTTTGTTAGAAAAATTTGCTAATTTATAAGCTACTCATTACAAAAAGAGCGAAGATCCGTAGATCTTCGCTCTTTTTTTGCTATTCTGGCAAGTGATCATACTTTTCAAGGAATGCCGCAATTTTTTCCTGGTAACGTTTTGGATCTTTCGTGTAGCTTTGGGCATGTTCCGCCCCTTTGACTACCCATTTTTCTTTTGGCGCATCTGTAGCAGCATAAACTTCTGCCAACATTGAATAAGGAACGAAAGTATCCGAATCACCATGGATGAAGAGCATTGGACGAGTGTTCTTGTGCAACTGTTTCACGGCATCTGCTTCGCCAAAGAAGTAACCAGCTCTTAGCTTGGTAACCAGACTAGTGACATTGATCAAAGGAAATGCTGGCAAACCAAATAATTGATCCAATTGATAGCTCAATTCCTCATTTACAGAAGCATAACCGCAGTCCTCAATGATCGCTGTTACGTTGGCAGGCAACTTTTCGCCACTGGTCATCATCACGGTAGCAGCTCCCATACTTACACCGTATAAAACAATGGATTCTTCCTTGCCGCTTTCTTTTAAGATTTGATCGATCCATTGGACATAATCTTTCCGTTCTGGCCATCCAAATCCTATATAATCGCCTTGGCTTTCTCCATGACCGCGGGCATCAGGAACCAATACGTTATATCCTAGATCATGGAACATCTTCGCATAAACTCCCATCGTCTCTGCGTTTCCCATATAACCATGGGCGACAATCACTGTTTTGTGCTGTGATTTTTGGGCAGGCAAGTAAATTCCGGACAACATCAATCCATCTGAGGATTCAAGTTGCCACATTTGACGATTTTCCGGAGCGGTAAACCACTCCTCCGCTTCAGGATTCGCATTGCTTTTGTCCGTTCCAGAGGTATCACCTTTTAAAAAATCTTTTTCTGATGGGACAACTGCGTAATTATAAAAAAAATTTCCGGCATAGCCCAAGCCTACTATCAAAAGCACCCCTACTAAAATGGCGATCTTCCAGCGTAGTTTCATTTTGTTCCTCCTCGACAACTAGTTTACATAATATAATTATTGGTTGTTTATTTCAAGAAGCGCGCTTGAATCTGCTCCTTATTCAGGCGATATTTGAAATAAAGATGAAATCCGCCCGCCAACATCAACGTGATCCCATACACCCACATCTGATGCCAAAAATAAAATGTATTGATGACCGCAAAGACCCCTAAAACGGCAAAAAAACAGCCATATAAGCGCCAAAGAAAGCCATCAGTCCCTAATTTGGTAAAATATGTCTCCCATTCTTCACTGGTCATGTGTTGTCGTTTCCGCTTTTGCTGGAAAATAGCAATCAGTAAGAAAATCGACAAAAAACCAGCCAGACGAATGGTAACGATAAATAACAATAACGTTTCAATAATAAAAAACACCGTTCTGGTTGCTCCCTCCTAAAAAACATTCTAGTACAAAATACCCCTTTTACTTTTGATTTGTCAATAGGACCAAAACGAAAATCAATCAAACTAACACTTTAACAAGCGCTACCAAGCGCTGCTATGTAAAGAGCAGAGAAGTAAAGAGTAAAGAAATTTTTGCTAGCAGGCGGCTCCTTTCAACAGTCCTCACCTTCTTACCATTAATCTCATCCACATGTAGAAACGTGCCTTTTTTCCCCACTCTGCACGGACGAAAGCCATTAAACAAAAAGAACCGCTCAAAAAGAGCAGTTCTTTGGAAAAACAAAGCGTCTTATTCGTCTTTGCTGTCTTTTAGTTTAAAGCTTGACCATGGTTTCAAGAAATCCAGTAGAAACAGTTCATCTGCAGCAATTTTTCCTACGACATTGACACGGCCATCATTCTTCATTTCTTTCAATGCGATCTGAGTTTCACCTTTGTATTGCCCATAACCGACGTTATCGATCAAAATATCACCGCGAGTCATATCATGGGTATCATGTGCTGGGAATGGCTTATCTTTGTAGTAAATTCGAGTCATCGTCGACCGCAAAATATATTCTGAGCGATCCCCGCGATAACCATGAAGATTATCAAACAAACAGATGCGCTCGTCTTCTGTAATCCCTTCAGCAACATCTACTTTTAAGGTAGGATAATCCGCATTGAAGGCTTCTGCCATTGCAGCTAACTCTTTTTCTGATGCATAGGCATTTCCCACTGAAATATCATCGATTAATCCTGTCAAAACCAAATGTTTGACTTGAGTAGCGATTGGCAGATCACGATGATCTTCCAACGAACAAAGCCCATCTTGTGTTGGCCAAGGACCAAATGTTGCCTCGTGAGAATTCACAAAAGCCATTGTGTTCAAGTTGTAACGACGGAATTTTTCTGAGCAATACACAAAATGGTCATAACCCAAACCTGAATATCGATGAGGGTAAAAATTGTGAGAGCCTAATAAATTATTCGTATTTGGCGAATAACTCATGATATTGTCTACGTAGTTTGTCCCACTGCTCATATTGATCTCAATTTTGATGCCATAAGGATTACGCGTCATACGCGCTTCTTCGGCACCGGTAAAACCGATATCCAAACGGACACCATAAGCACCCATTTCATCAAAGAATGAAAGATCATCATATGAGATCTCTAATTGATCAAAGAGACCAGGATTGATGTCCACCATGACTTCCATTCCTAATTGATTGGCATAATCCACTACCTGCTTGAAATCTGCCAATACTTTTTCTTTATCATCTTCGATTTGCAGCAAACTTGTAAACACACGCTTAAAGCCGTATTTGTGTGCTAAATCAAGATAAGCCTTGTCTTTCTCAAACGTTGATCGTTCTGGATAAACTGAAATACCTAATTTTCCCATCCGTCAAACCTCCTAAAAATTCTATCCGTTTTTTGTTCATGAATCCTCTTTCATTATAGCAAACAACCGATAAGTGGTCTACACCTTTCCTATTGGTTTTAATAGATACCTGCTTTTCACTCCAGCTAAATTTTGATATGATAAAGACAGTCTAGTAATGAAAGGATCTTACTCAAATGAAAAAAATGATACTAACGTTGGCGGCAGCAACTAGCCTCTTTCTATTAACTGCCTGCAATGATACAACAACTACTTCTAGTTCTTCGGATAAAACAACCACATCAGAATCTGTAGACTTAAATTCTCTGGAACTGCCGCAGTTGTCCACTGAAGTAAAAGAAAATGAAGATCTTGTTGCACTTGAGACCACAGAAGGCACGATCAAAATCAAATTATTCCCAGAAATTGCACCAAAAGCTGTCGAAAACTTTATGACTCATGCCAAAAATGGCTACTACGATGGCTTGACTTTCCATCGAATCGTCGAAGATTTTATGATCCAAGGCGGCGACCCTAACGGTGACGGAACTGGTGGAGAAAGCATTTGGGGCAAAGGGTTTGGCGAGGAAATATCCAAACAGCTTTACCATATCCGCGGCGCGTTATCGATGGCAAAATCCAGCGCTCCCAACAGCCAAGGAAGTCAATTCTTTATTGTTCAAAACCATGATGATGTCTCTGATGGACGAGCAATCCAATTTTATCCTCAAAAAATCATTGACGCCTACAAAGATGGTGGTGCTCCGACACTAGATGGTAAGTACACAGTCTTTGGTCAGGTCATTGAAGGAATGGAGGTCGTAGACAAAATTGCCAAAGCCGAAACGACCGGTGAGGCGAATAGCAACGGAGAAGACTCTACGCCAAAAGATCCTGTCAAAATCAAATCCATCAAGATTTTACAAGAAGCTAAGTAAGCAAAAAAGACCAATGCCTTTGAAAATTTCCCTTAAAGGCACTGGTCTTTATTTTATTTTTGTTCTCCAACAATAAAGGTAAATTCACACTCCGCTGCTTTTTTTCCTTCCACAGTTGCCACAGCATTGGCTGTCCCTACAGAACCTTTGATTTTTGTAATCTCAAAAACAAGTTTCAAGGTATCGCCGGGAACAACTTTTTGACGGAATTTTGCTTTGTTGATCCCGCCAATATAAGCAGTTCTTCCCTGAAATTCATCCGATTTCAAAATCAAGATCGAACCTGCTTGTGCCAATGTTTCTAAAATCAACGCTCCTGGCATCACTGGATTTCCTGGAAAATGTCCTTGGAAAAAATCTTCATTGATCGTCACATTTTTCGTGGCAATGATCTTCTTCCCTGATTCAATCTCATCAACGTAATCGATATAAATGATCGGATAGCGATTTGGAATCAAGTCCATGACTTCTGTTTCTGTCAATAGTTTTTTCATGGGGTTCCCTTCCTTGCTTAAAAAAATATTATAGTTTGATTATCAAAGTATCATAGTTCTGATTTTTTCGCAACTAAATATTTATTAAGAAAAAAATAGTTTGACAATCAAACAATTATGAATAATAATTAGAAATCATGATAGTGGGACCCACTATCGATCGTCATTATTGATTATTATGCAAACTATTAAGGAGTGGAATTATGAGTTTCTTAACTGGAAAAAAAGTTGTCGTGATGGGCGTAGCCAACAAACGCAGTATCGCTTGGGGCTGTGCGCAAGCGCTAAAAGAACAAGGTGCTGAAGTCATCTATACGTATCAAAACGAACGCATGAAAAAACCTCTTGAACGGCTACTAGAGGAAAATGAGTATACGGTTGAATGTGATGTTGCAAATGATGAGAGTATCGCGAAAGCTTTTGAAACCATCAAAGACTATGCAGGCGAAATCCACGGCGTCGTCCATGCTGTCGCTTACGCCAACAAAGATGATCTTTCAGGTGATATTTTAAATATATCAAGAGATGGCTATGCACTAGCACAAGATATCAGCAGCTATTCATTGATCGCTGTTACTAAATATGCCAAACCCCTCTTGGCAGAAAATGCCGGAATCGTTACCTTAACCTATTTAGGTTCAGAACGTGCTGTACCCAACTATAACATGATGGGGATTGCTAAGGCTGCTCTCGAATCAAGCGTTCGCTATTTAGCTGCAGAATTATCCCCGCAAAAAATCCGGGTCAACGCCATCTCTGCAGGAGCAATCAAAACACTGGCTGTGACAGGTGTAAAAGATTATCAAAAGCTGATCCAATTATCTGAAGATCGCACTCCTGATCATGTTGGTGTGACCATCGAAGAAGTCGGCAACACATGTGCCTTTCTGATTAGTCCATTGTCTAGCGGTATCATCGGAGAAGTGATTTTTGTCGATAAAGGTGTTCACTTATCGTAATTCTATGATCACATGTACTCGTGCTCGTCTCTTGACTGGTCTATGCCAAGAGACGAGTTTTTGCTGTTTCTTTGCCAATTAATGATATCCCCTTATTTGTTCATCTTTTTACAAAAATTTAACAAGTGAATTTTGCATTTCTGTTTCTTCTCCTATAAAATAGACCTATTGATAGATGGAGGGATTTTATGTTACGACTTTTGACAGATGCTACAACGGATTCGACAGGATCCAGCTTGACGGAGCCTGCCGCAAAACAATTGAATGCCTTGCAGAAATGGTGGCAAAACATTGATTGGGAGGCTATTGTTGGTATCTTGATCCAAAAAGTTCTGATGCTGCTTTTTTTGATTATTTTATTTGGTATTTTGCTGAAAATCAGCAATTATGTCATCGAACGAATTTATCGTTCCTACGAGAAAAAAGGAACCTATAATGCCAGTCGAATCAACACGATCCATGCGCTGATCCGCAATATCGTCCACTATACATTAGGTTTCTTCTTTGTATATGCGTTATTGTCAACGATTGGCGTGCCTGTTGGTTCACTCTTAGCGGGGGCTGGGATTGCTGGGGTGGCACTGGGACTAGGTGCTCAAGGCTTTATGAATGATCTGATCACTGGTTTTTTTATCATTACTGAGCAACAAATCAATGTCGGCGATTATATCCGTTTGACGAATTTGTCATTAGAAGGAACAGTTACAGCTGTCGGTATTCGAACGGTTCAGTTAAAATCCGTGGATGGGACTGTCCATTATATCCCGAATCGGAATATCACTACGATCAGCAACACTTCACGAGCCAATATGCAAGTCGTTGTAGATGTGCGTATCTTGCCATCAGAGGGCTTAGATGATATCCGGTCGATCATTGACGAAGTCAATCAAACAGTGGCTGCTGCTCACGAGGAAGAGATCCAAACGAAACCAGCAATTTTTGGTGTTGTCGACCTTGGCAACAATAATTTTGCGATCCGGACAACGATGTATGTTACCAACGGAACTCAGTGGAAACTAAAAGAAGAGTTTTTAGCGGCTTCAATCGATGCACTGACTGCTAAAGGCTACACCATTCCTAGTGCGCCAATCATTGGCGTCAATTGACCGCTTAAACGTTAAAAGCACCCCGATGATTTTTTCGGGGTGCTTTTTTATCCATTATTAGATGACTTGTAATTCGTCTGTAGGACTGGCCTCTTTTGAGATCAGCATATACCGTTTCTCTAATTCATGTGCTAGGTGATTGACAGATTTTAAGATTTCTTTTCGGGTAATGATTCCTACAAAGACATTTTCCTCATTGACGATGGGCAAAAATGCCTGATCCACTAAAAGATGAAGCATGTCTTCTAATTCGCCATCTTCTTTGATACAAGCCACATTGACTTCCATCACGTCTGCGGCCGTCAAGCCTTCTAAGTTGTCCATACTAAACCCAGTCAGGTCCATCATTCTTTCGACCACGTTCGATAAACTGATCAATCCAACAAGATGATCCTCACTATCTAGGACTGGAATCTTGGAATAGCCGACTTTCGATAAAACGAGTAACGCATGGTTTAATGGATGATTGTAAAGAACCGTTGCAACGTTTTCTGCAGGTACTAAAAAACTTTCTTGATTTTCTAATAATATTTTTTCTACTGTTTGACCAATCAATCTGAATGCCTCCATTTCACAGCTACTTTTCTATTTTACTAGAAAAATCAAAAAGATATCGTAAAACTGCTTATTTATAATGAATTTTTTACTTTTGATTTCGCTTTCTTAGCGCTCAAAAATAAAATGCAAATCAGCGATTTCATTAAACGTACGATCATAATATTGAACGATCCACTGCTTTTCAGTACTTTCTATGATGGCAAAACTTTTGATTTGAATAGGTCCCCGCGGTTGAGAAATACTGCCCGGATTCAAGAATAGGCGATGCCCCACCTTCTCACAGGCAATCTGGTGGGTGTGACCAAATACAGCAATTGACGCATCAGCTTGTTGTGCTTGAAGTCCGAGTGTTGTCACGCCAAAACGAACATCTGCCAAATGACCATGGGTCACATAAATCGTATCGAGAGGCGTTTTGATAATTTTTGCATCCTCGTATTCCGGACTGTAATCACAATTTCCGCCAACCACTTGATAGGTTTGCCAAAGGGGATCGCTTGGTTGCAGTTCCGAATCTCCACAATGGATAAAGGTATCCACTTTCCCAGAAAATTCTGCTAGCAAATCAACGAGAATTTGACGATCGCCATGGTTATCGCTAACGATTAAATATTTCATGCTTGTTCTCCTTCCAACCACTCTTGCCATACATTGCGTAGTTTCGCGATGGCTTGACCACGATGACTCACTTGATTCTTTTCTTCTCCACTCATTTCAGCAGCCGTTTTATCTGAACCAACAGGGATAAACAATGGATCGTAGCCAAAACCGTTCTCCCCCCGAGGAATGCGGCCAATTCTGCCTGGCCAATCGGCAGCGACTACGAGACTTTCTTTGTCAGGAGCTGCAAAGACCAATGTACAATGGAATTGTGCTGTTCGTTGTTCATCTGGGATATCAGTTAATTCGTACAACAATTTGGCATTATTTGCAGCATCGCTTTTTTGTTCACCCGCAAAACGTGCCGAGTAAACACCGGGTCTACCACCTAATGCATCCACTTTTAAGCCCGAATCGTCCGCTAGAACAGGTCGCCCAAGAATTTTTGCAATCGTTTCTGCCTTCAGCCGAGCATTTTCTTCGAAAGTCGTTCCTGTTTCCTCAACATCAGGTAATGCGGGATAATCTTTCAATGTCCGAACGTCATAGCCAGCAGCACCAAAAACTGCGGTGAATTCTCGTGCTTTGCCAGGATTACCAGTGGCAATCACGATCGTCTTCTCAGGAATAACGTATTGGGGCTGTTCTTGGATCAGCAATGCTTCTTTTTGATAGGCAATCAGCTCTTCAATGGCTGTCTTGCCATAAATCAGCATTTCGTTCAATTGCTGACCATCAAATGTCGCTTCTTCCCCAGTTCCTTGAATCTCAATGAAACGGCCTGACTCTGTCATTACGAGATTCATATCTACAGCAGCCGCAGAATCTTCTTCGTAGTCTAAATCAGTGACACAAGTGTTATCAGGTAAAATTCCTACGCTGATGGCAGCAAGATGTTCTTTAATAGGATCTTCCGTTAGCTCATGGTTGGTCAATAATTGATCGATCGCCAATCGCAAAGCCACAAAAGCACCGGTGATACTAGCTGTTCGAGTGCCCCCATCCGCTTGGATGACATCACAATCGACTACAATGCTACGTTCACCTAACTTTTCCAAGTCTACCACTGCCCGTAACGAACGGGCGATCAGTCGCTGGATCTCCATTGTCCGACCAGACAGCTTTCCTTTTGCACTTTCTCGACGATTACGGGTATTCGTTGCTCGCGGCAGCATGCTGTATTCTGCCGTCACCCAGCCTTTCCCTGAGTCCCGTAAAAAAGGCGGCACTCGGTCTTCGATCGTTGCGGAACAAATAACTGTGGTATCACCAAATGAGATCACGACGGATCCTTCTGGATGTTTGAATACATTTGTTTTGATTTCTACTGGACGGATACTTCCCGCTTTTCTGCCATCATGGCGCATTTAATTTCCTCCTAATGTGATATGTTGCGAATGGACCGGTACATTCAACCATTCGTTCGCAATTTCATCAAATAATTTTGTTGAACCTGTCGTATAAAAAAGATATTCCGGTTCTTGGGTCATTTGGCTTGTATTGGCAATAGCAAAGTAGTCCAATAGCATGCTGACTTCACCCACTGTTTCTGCACCGGAATCAATCAGCTGGATCTGGCTCCCCATCTCGTTCTGGATCAAAGACCGCAACAAAGGATAATGAGTACAACCCAAAATCAACGTATCTAATTTCTTATTTTTGAGGGGGCGCAGTGTTTCGGCAACGATTTTTTTGGCAACCGATGATTGTGCTTGATTGCTTTCAACGATAGGCGCGAATTTGGGACAAGCCAAGCTAACTACCACAGAACGAGGTGATTTAAGCTTGATTGCTTCTTCATACGCATTGCTCTTAATAGTACCCGCAGTTCCAATGACACCGATCTGTTGGTTTTTTGTTGCTTTGACAGCAGCTCGAGAGCCAGGCAGTATGACTCCGATTACCGGAATCGATAATTTTTCTTTGATTTCTTCTAATGCGACAGCCGTAGCCGTATTACAAGCAATCACCAACATTTTGATGTTTTGCTGCAATAAAAATTCGGTCATCTGCCATGTATACTCGATGACTTGTTCTGCCGGACGCGGCCCATAGGGACAGCGTGCAGTATCACCAAGATAAATAATATGTTCATTGGGCAATTGCTTAATCGCTTCTTTAACAACGGTCAATCCGCCAACACCAGAATCGATAAAGCCAATGGGTTGTTTATTTGTCATAGTTGTCCATCCTTTTTAATGAAAGAAAGAAATTTGTCTAAGTTCCATTTTGGACTTTTTTTACTGATTTTTCAAGTATTGCTTTATCCAAGAAAGCAATGAACCTATTACGGTCAAAAAAAGATCCGAAAACCTCCGATGCTCTGGCTACTCTCGTCCAAGGAAAGCAACTGCATGACATCAAAGGTCATTCGGATCTAGTAATCACTGTTTCTATGCAGCCTCAAGAAATCAGTAATTATACTGACGTGCTTCCAAGAAGCGAGAAAGCAGCGATAAGGCATAGCAGACGATGAAGTACAGCACAGTCATCGCAAGAAACATTGGCAATACATAATTGGTATTTTGTCCATAAATAATTCGAGCATGGTGAGTCAGTTCTGGAAGTGAAATAATCACTGCCAATGACGTATCTTTGATCAATGAGATCAATTGACTAACGATCGCAGGCAGCATGGCTTTAAAAGCTTGCGGCATCACAATGCTTCGCAACACTTGGACATAATTCAAACCGGTAGACAAACCAGCCTCCATTTGCCCTTTTGGTACGGCATTAAGCCCCGCTCGAAAAATCTCTGAGAGCATGGCAGATTCAAAAATCGTCAATGCCACAACTGCAGACCAGAAAATATTGAAACGAATACCAATCTGCGGCAATGCAAAGTACGTGAAGAAAATAATCAGCAGCAACGGCAGGTTTCGAATCACATCGATCACTACACCTAAAATCTTTGAAAAGAACGGAATGTTAGTGAAACGCAAGACTCCTGCAAGGCCGCCAATCAAAAAACTAAAGATGATCGATAAGACGGAGACTTCGATCGTTACTCGGAGACCGTCGATCAAAAACCGAAGATTGATGGCAGAAAAAGCTTCGAAAAATTCCATTTAGTGTCTCCTTTCTATGAGCGTACAGCCCAACGTCTTTCAAGATAAACCATTAAATAGGATAATGGTAATGTGATAATCAAATAAAAGATTCCGACAATAATATAGGTGTCGAAAGTATTAAAGGTTTCACTGGCAATCAAGTCACCTTGATACATAATGTCAAGACCAGCTACCATTGCTAAAATCGATGAATTTTTGACCAAGTTGATAAACTGATTTCCTAGTGGCGGAACAACGATTTTAAAAGCCTGCGGTAAAATAATGTAGCGCATGGCCTGGCTGTAAGTGAATCCAGAGGACAAAGAGGCCTCCATCTGCCCTTTAGGAACTGTCTGGATTCCAGAACGAATCGTTTCTGCAATAAACGCAGACGTATAGATGGTCAAGCCGATCGTTCCCGCTTGAAATCCATCAAAAGTCACCCAATACATCGGCACCACGACATAAAAGAACATCACGATGATCAACAAAGGAATATTTCGGAAAAACTCGACATACGCTTTAGCGATCCCTTTGACCCATCGATTGGTAGACAGCTGAAATATCGCCATCAATGTACCAATCACTAAACTAAAGAATAAAGCCAGTAAACTGGAGAAAATCGTATATTTGAAACCAGAAAAAAACTGGTCGCCGTAAGTTTGAAACAATTCAAGCATGCAAATTTCCTCCTTTAATCAACTTTCCCAGATGCATCATCAGGGAACCATTTCTGATAAATTTCATCATACGTACCGTCTTCATGCATTTCTTTCAATGCCTGGTTGACGGCTTTCAAGAAAGGCTCTTGTCCTTTATCGATAGCTATTCCGTAAGGTTCATTTGTAAATGTACCGCCAACTAAATGATAGTTGGGATTTTCACTGGCCATCCCCAATAAGATCGCATTATCTGTCGTCATCGCATCGCCTTGTCCTGACTGTAATGCAGTAAAGGCTTCGGCATAATTTTCTAACTCCAAGATTTTTGCTTCCGGCGCTGCCTTGCGGATATTGATCGCTGATGTCGATCCTTTGACGACTAAAACCGTCGTATTGGCATTTAAATCTTCGATTCCCTGAATCGGGCTATCTTTGGCTACTAATAAAGATTGTCCAGCATCGAAATAAACATCAGAAAAATCTACTTGTTTCTTCCGTTCATCCGTGATGGTCATCGTAGCGATGATTGCATCGATATTGCCATTTTTTAATAGCGGAATTCGAGTTTTTGATGTGACTTCGACAAAAATAGCACTTCCGTCACGTCCTAAAATATGCTCAGTAATTGCTTTAGCGATATCGATATCAAATCCGCGGACTTCAGCTGTCGCAATATCCATCAATCCAAATAATCGGGTATCATTCTTGACTCCCCAGATGATTTGGTTGCTTTCTTTGCTGCTCGCTAACACATCACGTTCTGCAGCACTTTGGCCTTTACAAGCAGAAAAGGTCATGAGCGCGAATACAAGGAGCAGCACTGTACTGATTTTTTTGCTCATAGCTACTTTCCTCCTAATGATTGGTTACCTTGCTTAAGAATTGTTTGGCCCGTTCGTCTCTTGGGTTTTCAAAGAAGCCATCGACGTCGCGACGATCTTCTAATACTTGGCCTTCTGCCATGAAAACGATCCGGTCGGCTACTTCACGGGCAAAACTCATCTCATGAGTCACCACGATCATGGACATGCCTTCACTGGCGATTTTTTTCATCACGTCTAAAACATCACCGATCATTTCTGGATCCAGTGCAGAAGTTGGCTCATCGAAAAGCAACATTTCTGGTGTCATGGCTAATCCTCGGGCAATAGCCACCCGCTGTTGTTGTCCGCCAGACAACATGGATGGATAAGAATCTTTTTTGTCCAGCATGCCTACACGGTTCAACAGTTTTTCGGCTAAGGCAATCGCTTCTTGTTCATTTTGTTTTAATACTTTAATGGGAGCCAAAGTGATGTTTTCTAACACGGTTTTATTGGGGTAAAGATTGAAATGCTGGAAGACCATTCCGATGTTTTTTCTAATCTCTGTCAATTTGACATCTTTACTGAAAAGATCTTTGCCATTGATCAGTAAGTGACCAGAAGAAATCGTTTCTAATCCATTGATTGTGCGAAGCATCGTGCTTTTTCCGGATCCTGAAGGACCAATCACAACAACGACTTCACCTTTTTCAAATTCAATATTTATGTTTTTTAATGCATGGAATTTGCCGTAGTACTTTTCCACGTCTTTAAATTCTATCATTGCCATTCATTCACACTCCAAGTCTATATTTAAAAATAAATGAGTAATTGAAAAGATTTGATTCATATTATAGCTCAAAATTTTTCTATTTGTAAAGGTAGTTTTAATTTCCACATCATCCCCAAAGAAAAACCTTCATTATTTTAACCTCATGTTAGGTTTTTGTCCATCGTTTTTTTTCGACCCTTAGTAGAACAAGTTGTTTCTTTTGGAAAAACAAGGTAAGATGAACTATATATTGAATTTAGAGGTGGATGAAACGTGAACACAATATTAACCGGAGACCGGCCTACAGGGCAACTTCATTTAGGGCATTATGTCGGCTCATTAAAAAAACGAGTTGAGATGCAAGACGACCCTAACAATCAACTTTATATCATGATCGCTGATATGCAAGCATTGACAGACAATGCCAAAAATCCACAGAAAGTGTCAGAAAATATCTTGCAAGTGGCACTTGACTATTTAGCGATTGGTCTCGATCCGACCCGCTCGACTTTATTTATTCAATCACAAATCCCTCAGTTATCGGAACTAACCATGTATTACTTGAATTTAGTCAGTGTGGCACGGGTTCGCCGCAATCCGACCGTCAAAGCCGAGATCGAACAAAAGAAATTTGGGGAAGGTGTCCCAACTGGATTCTTCATCTACCCTGTCTCACAAGCAGCAGATATCACTGCTTTCAAAGCCAACTTAGTTCCTGTCGGTGAAGATCAAAAACCAATGCTAGAACAAACACAAGAAATCGTTCATAGCTTTAATTCCATCTATAGTGACGTATTGGTGGAACCTAAAGCAGTTCTTCCGCCTAAAGGAATGGGACGTTTACCTGGTATCGATGGAAATGGTAAAATGAGCAAATCATTGAACAACGGAATCTATTTGGCAGACAATGCGGATATCGTTCAAAAGAAAGTCATGAGCATGTACACTGATCCAAATCATATCCATGTAGCAGATCCTGGCCAAGTCGAAGGCAATATGGTCTTTACTTATTTAGATGTCTTTGGCAAAGATTTAGAAAAAATTGCCGCATTGAAAGAGCACTATCGTCAAGGCGGTCTAGGCGATGTAAAAATCAAGCGCTATCTGATCGATGTCTTAGAAGAAGAATTTGCTCCGATCCGTCAGCGACGAGAAGAATTTGCTAAGGACCCGGCTGAAGTCATGAACCTCTTAAAAAAAGGCAGCGAAAAAGCAGAACAAGTCGCAGCACAAACCTTGGCAGAAGTGAAAGAAGCAATGGGGATCAACTACTTTGCATAAATATGAACAACCAACAAACCCACCAGTATGCTTGGTGGGTTTGTTTTTAATTACTATCTTTTATTTAAAGATCCCTAAATAAAAAAGCGAACTGCTCAACTACCATTGACATGTGAGCAAACACCATTCGAGAACATTTTTCTCAATCACGACAGAATCGCTTTCTATCAAAAAGAAGCTACCATCACGAGTAAGAACTTAGACCGGAAAATAGTCCCCAGGATGACTTTGAAGCGAGAAAACGATCGGTGCATATAAGTAAGGAATAAATTTATACCCATTGATCAATGCGCGATACTCTTTTTCATTGACCCACTTTGCTGCAGCAACTTCTTCTTACTGCAAACAAAGTTCAGGGTTAGCGCCGGTCCATTGAACAAAATAGAGTTCATTCCAGCCTTCTTCAAATTTCACTGTTAAACGACTAGGGATTTTCTCTGAAGAAAGTGTCATCCCTAACTCTTCTAATAGTTCCCTTTCTGCCGCTTGATAACAGCTTTCACCAGCTTTGACGGTCCCGCCAGCAGGATAATCCCAATAACTAGGCCAGCCTTTTTTTGTGGATTGTCGTTTTTGAATCAGTAATTCTCCGGCTTCATTAAACAATAAAACAGACACCACAACTCGGTAGCCGTCATTAGGGACTGGCGTATCCCGCAACATCGTCGCAGCTGTTGGCTGCTTTTGTGCATCGTAAACCGTCAGTTGTTCCATCAATCGATCCTTTCTTCCATAAAATAAAACTGGAAAAGCAACTCTTCGAGCTGTGGTTATCCATGAGAATATTTACTCTATCCATTATAAAAAAATTGTAGCATAGCAAGGGAGAACACCTTCCCCTGCAAATGCTACAATCTTGCTGATTCCTCAAGATCACTCTTTTTTTATGTCACTGTTTCCTATCACAGCAATGGGACTAACGAATTTCTACTTGTAGTGATTCTTCTAGCACACGTGTGATCTTCGACATTGCTTGATTGATTTCTTCATCTGTCAATGTCGCTTCAGGATTAGCAAAAGTCAATCGATAGGCCATTGATTTTTTATTGCTATCGATGTTCTTTCCTTGGTACACATCAAATAGATGAATGTCCGTCAAGAAACGGCCTGCTGCTTGTTCAATGGTTTGCAGGATTGTTTGGTTCGACGTCTTCTCATCCACCAACAGTGCAATATCCCGGTTAACTGATGGGAATTTCGAAACTGCTTGATAAATGAGCGCTGCATTTTCAGTTGCTAACAAACGATCCAAGTCCAATTCAGCAACATATGTCTCAGTCAGATCATAAGCTTTTGCTGTACTTGGATGGACTTGCCCTAGGTAACCGATCACTTCATCCTGTAAGAGGATAGCAGCGGCTCTGCCTGGATGAAGTTCTTTGATTGCTGTTGTCTTTTCATAAGTAATCTGATCCGTAAGAGAAAGACCTGCAAACAAGTTTTCCAAGATCCCTTTAATATGATAGAAATCGACTTTTTGTTCAGCTTCTTGCCAATCTTTTTCGGTGATGGCGCCAGTGATGGCTAGTCCTAGATGATTGTTTTCTGTTGGTAGCTCCCGAGGGTCATCACTTGTTTTGTAAAAGACGCGCCCCACTTCGTACAACGCAACATTGGCATTTTTGCGGGCCAAGTTATAGGCAATGTCGTCCAGCAGTCCTGAAAGTAGATTCATTCTTAAGACACCACGCTCTTCTGTCATTGGCCAATCCAGACGGGTAACCTGACTCTCTAACCAACAAAATTGACGGGCTTTTTCTTCGGTTGTCAATGCATAGCTGATAGCTTCACTCACACCATTTCCTTCTAGGAGTGTTCGTACTTTGCGAGTCAAGCGTTGTTCTTTGGTTAAGCTCCCCGCAACTGTCTCACCACTTGGAAGTGTCGATGGCAGACGGTCATAGCCATAGATACGGGCGACTTCTTCAATGATGTCAGCTTCGATCTGAATATCCCAACGTCTAGGTGGGACCACAACTTGATAGGTACCTTCATTTTCTTGGTAGCCAAAACCTAAGGCGTCAAAAATCTCATTGGCTTCGCCAATCGTGATTTGTGTTCCTAAGTAGCGATTGATCCGATCTAATGTGATCGTGACTTGAACATCCTTAGGAGTCACTTCAGCGCCTTTGACAGCACCTTGTAGAACTGTACCGCCAGCTAGCTCCGCAATCATAGCAGCGGCTGCATCACAAGCCTCCGCGATCGCAGCCTGATTGATGCCTTTTTCGAAACGGGAAGATGACTCACTGCGCAAATTGAATTTTTTAGACGTCAAACGAATCGCTAGTGGGTCAAACAAGGCGGCTTCTAAAGCAACAGTTGTGGTATCTTGTGTGATTTCTGAATCTAACCCACCCATGACACCAGCTAAAGCGACTGGTTCTTTTCCATTAGTGATCACAATGTTCTTATCATCTAGCGTTCGTGTCTCTCCGTCCAAAGTGACCAACGTTTCTTGCGGTTTGCCACGGCGAACGACGATTTCTTGGCTGCCCAATTTTTGATAATCGAATGCATGAAGGGGTTGTCCAAACAGCAGCAAAATATAGTTGGTAATATCAACGACATTGTTGATTGGTCGAATGCCTTCATTCATCAAACGGTTTTGCAACCATTGCGGACTTGGTGCAATCGTTACGTTTTCAATGATCCGAATTTGATAGGCTGGCGCATCCTCTTGATTTTCTACGCTGACTTTGATCTTGTCTGCGGCTTTCACAGCACTTTCATTCAGTTGAATGGTCTCAAATTTTGGTGTTTGTCGATAAATGGCTCCTACCTCGTAAGCGACCCCCCGCATACTTAAGGCATCGGCCCGGTTTGGAGTGATCGACAACTCGATGATGGCATCATCCATATCGAGATAGGGAAAGACTTCCTTCCCCACTTCGGCATCGGTAGGCAAGTAATAAATACCCTCCGCATATTCTTTAGGGATCACACTATCAGAATAGCCTAATTCCTGCAGCGAACAGATCATCCCATTGGATTGTTGTCCGCGCATCTTGCCTTTCTTGATTTTGACATTGCCCGCGATCCGTGAACCTGGGAGTGCCACGATCACTTTGATGCCGCTTTTGATATTCGGCGCACCGCAAACGATTTGTGATAATTCAGATTCACCGATATCTACTTGGCAGATCGATAAGTGATCTGAATCTGGATGTGGCACACATTCTTTGACTTCCCCAACAACGATTTTCTTCAATCCCGCTGCTGGCACTTCGATTCCTTCGACTTCGATCCCTGTGACTGACATTTTATCTGCCAGCTCGTTTGGTGAGATCTCAGAAAGGTCAAGATAGTCATTTAACCATTTGTAAGATACTAACATATTTATTCCCCCTTGAACTGACTGATGAAACGTACATCATTTTGATAGAAATTCCGAATGTCGTTGACGCCATAGCGCAACATCGCAACCCGGTCAGGTCCTAAACCAAATGCAAAACCTGAGTATTCTTTGGGATCGATCCCGGACATTTCCAATACATTCGGATGTACCATTCCAGCGCCTAAAATCTCGATCCAACCGGTGTGTTTGCAGACATTACAGCCGGCTCCCCCACATTTGAAACAGCTGACATCTACTTCTACTGAAGGCTCTGTAAATGGGAAGTAGCTTGGACGCAAACGAATGCTGCGATCAGCCCCGAACATTTTTTGCATCATGACTTCTAGTGTCCCTTTAAGATCACCCATCGTCACATTCTTATCGATTACCAGTCCTTCAATCTGATGAAACTGATGACTGTGAGTCGCGTCGTCGGTGTCTCTCCGGAATACTTTTCCTGGTGAAATCATTCGCAATGGCCCTTTGCTGAAATCATGTTTTTCCATGGTACGAGCTTGCACCGGTGAAGTGTGTGTCCGAATCAAGACTTCATCTGAAATATAAAAAGTATCTTGCATGTCTCTTGCTGGATGATCTTTTGGCAAGTTCATTCGTTCAAAATTGTAGTGATCTTTTTCGACTTCGAATCCTTCAACCACTTGATAGCCCATCCCCACAAAAATATCTTCGATTTCTTCCATGATTTGCGTCAAGACATGACGGGTCCCTTGTGGCATCCGCTTGCCAGGCAACGTCACATCAATCGATTCTTCAGCCAATGCCTTTTCTAGTGCGGCTGCTTCTAATGAAGTTTTTGCTTCCTCAATCGCTTGTGTAATCGCATCCCGGATCGCATTGGCATAGCTGCCGACTTTTGGACGCTCTTCTGCTGACAACTCTTTCATTCCTCGCAAAACTTCCGTGATGGGTCCCTTTTTACCAAGGACATCCACACGAATTTGATTCAATTCATTGATTGAACGGCTTTCTTTGATCTTTGAAAGCGTTACTTCTTTCAATGACTCTAGTTTCTCTTGTAAAGACATGTTTTTCCTCCTTATTCTTTGTGAATAGCTGATAAGTCAAGACGAAAAAAAGACCCCGTTCCTAAAAAAGGAACGACGTCTCGTGTTACCATCCTCATTCGTGGACAAAGTCCACGCACTCACTTCTACTAACGACAGCAGGACTGCCGACTGATTCTTGTTCAGTAAGCTCCAGAAATGAAATTCATTTTTCGAATACAGAACTTGCTTTCAGTCTATGACAAGTCTCCCTTTCCTGTTTCAGCCAAACTACTAGTTTCCATCAACGCTTTTTAACTATTCGATTGACCTTAGTGTACCTAATTATTTGCCAGAAATCAACTGCATTCTTCTTCTCTGACCCAAGTTTCTGCCCAGCGCTTCACACTCATCATACTTTTTTCAAGTGCGACCCCTCTTGGTGTTAAACAGTAAAGATTGTCTTCTTTGCAGACGATTTCTTCACGTTCTAATTCTTTCAAGCGCTCCACCAATACCCGATCGCTCACTTGGGGGATTTTTTTGGCAAGATCCACAAACCGTTGTTTGCCATCTTCAAGAAGCACATCAATGATCAAGCCATTCCACTTTTTCCCTAGAATCGAAAAAGCTTTTTCAAATTTAGGACAAAGGGCGTAATCTGTTTCCACTTTTATCATTTTCTATCACCTCTTTGCATCATTATAGCACATCGCTTACGAATTGTAAGGAATCCCGTTCGAGGGCCTACCATTCGATTATTTTCTTAGCGGCTAGTAAAACCAGATATGTCTCAGTCACAGGTTTCTGCAAAGCTTGTTCTAACGCTTGGCAATACAGTTTTAGCTGTCCATAATACCGATCCCGCATGCGCTTTTCAATCTGTGCTTCACTGCCAAATACAGCATCCGTCTTAAAATCATACAAAATGATTCGATCTGGCAACTCCACATAGCCATCAATAATCCCGTGGATCAATAATTCGGCATCTGGTTCATCAAATCCTTCAAAAATAGTGGCAGCTTCTTTTAGCATTGAAAATGGCTGCTCCCGTTTTACCTGTGTTGCATACTTGATCAAAGTTTGCAACACGGCTGTTTGATAGAACCACACGATGCTCCCTTGATCAATTTTGTCGGCAACATCTTTTGTAAAGAGCTGACGTTCAACCAATTCATCGATAAAAGCTGCTAAGGATGCTTCCGTCGGTACTTCAGTCAGCGGCAGCATTTGCATAACTAGATGCGTAGCACTCCCGATCGAAGCAGCTTGCGGTTTTTGTTCTTGTAAAAAACGCGGTTTAGCTAATTCAGTCTCAACATAACGAAAGCGCTGAGGTGCCAATTTTTGATCCGCGGAATGCCATTCCAGTAAAGTAATATCTTGATCGTCCGGATCATTATATAGACGTTTTAACTCTGAGACCGACTGATAGCTAGTGGTTTGAGTCGCTTTGCTGTAAGGATACTGATAGTCTAAACGGTTCAGCAATCTTTCTGGGGCTGTAGTACTTGGTGTCGGAGCCACAACTGCCTCTGTTGGCGGCTGCACCTGCAATTGCTGATCAATCTGATCCTGATTCCACCAATGGATCTGGAATCTTGCAGGATGATGGATCGTCATTTTTCGTTCACTGGCATCAGTAAAAACCTGCTCCATCTCTGGATGACGAATCAATGTCAAACCGACCCAATCCATTAGACTGCCTCTTGCAACTAAACGTAAAGCCGGGTCAAGGACTGTCTGACTTTGTGTCAACCCCGCTTGCCAAGCTTTAAAGGCTGCCTGCCGATCCTTATAAGAACCAACTAAATACAGTTTCTGCTCGGCCCGTGTCAATGCTACGTATAGTTTACGCATTTCTTCAGAGAGGGCTTTTTTCAAACGAACTTGTTTGATGGCTTGAAAAGGAATCGTTTCATATTTGATATTTTCCGAAGCATCGATATATTGGATACCTGCGCCAAGTTGTTCTTCAAAAATATAACGCTTTTGAAAGTCTTGGTAATTGAAGAATTTCGTTGTATCCAATAAGAAAACAACGGGAAACTCCAATCCTTTACTAGCATGGACAGTCATGACCCGCACAGCATTTTCAGCTGGCGTCGCCAACGGTTCTGCCAAATCTTTATCTTTTTCTTGCATTTTTTCAATAAACCGGATGAATTGATACAATCCTCGGAAACTGCTTTTCTCATATTTCTCTGCTCGGTGGATCAATGCAATCAAATTGGCATAGCGCTGTTGCCCTGCTGGCAAGCCAACCACGTAATCCAAGTAAGCCGTTGTATCATAAATATCCCATAATAAATCTGGGATCGGCAGTCTGCGAGCTGCTTCCCGCCAACGATTCAATTCGCTTAAAAAATCATCCACTCGTTTGCTTAAAGCGGAAACAGTCCCCTTTTGGTTGTCTTGATAAGTCAAGACCGCTTTGTAAAACTCACTGGTACGATCCGCTAGCCGAATCTCTGCTAGTTCGTCTTCCGTTAGCCCTACCATGGGTGAACGGAGAACAGCCACTAATGGAATGTCCTGATAAGGATTATCAATGATTTGCAACAATGCGATCATTGTTTGGATCTCTGTTGCTTGAAAATAGTTCTGTGCATCATTGACTTCCAGAGGAATCCCGAATTTTTTGAAAACATCTAAGATGACCAAATTATTTTTGCGGGTAGGAGTCAGTAAAACGATATCCTGATAAGTGACTGGACGTTCTTCCCGTCTTTTTTTATCATAGATCATAAATTGGGATTGGATCAGTTCTTGAATTTTGATTGCGGTGACGTGAAGTTCTCCTTCCGTTTTGTCTTCAATCAAATTCGTAGTACTTTCAGCTTCTTTTTCATAGAGCAAAAGTTCCGGAATGAATGCGTCGCTTTCAGGAAAACTCGGAAATCCCGGAACTAAAGCCGCTGCGTCATCATAAGGGATCTGTCCAACTTGTTCGTCCATCAATTGTTGAAAAACCAAGTTCGTAAAATCAAGCACTTCGCGGCGCGAACGGAAATTTTCTGCTAAAACGATTCTTCGTCCCCCGTTTTGATGTTCAAATGCCAAATATTTTTCTATAAACAAAGTGGGGTCTGCTAAGCGAAATGAATAGATCGATTGTTTGACATCTCCTACCATGAACATGTTTCCATGGTCTCCTGAAACTTGCCGAACCCAATACAGAATCGCTTCTTGCAGTCGATTGATATCCTGATACTCATCCACGAGCACTTCTTCAAATTTATCGCGGTAATAAACAGAAGCATCGCTGCCTGTGCCATCACCCAATAAGATTTTCAACGTGAAATGTTCTAAATCATTGAAATCCAACAACCCTTTTGCTAGCTTGCGGGCTTGAAAAGCAGTCAAAAACTCTTTGGTCATCTCTGCCATAGTCGCAACGATCGGTTCAGATAGTTGCAGCATTTGCAGCATGTCTGCTGGTGGATAAGGAAAATATCCTTTGAGTTGTTCTAATAGTTTTTTGGCATCATCCCGCAACGGTTTGATTTCCTGTGAAAGTTCTTTTTGTTCTTCTTTCCGATAGCTTGGGTAGCGATCAAAGGTCAAATGAGTCAAGCGATCATATAAGACGGATAGATCGTCTGTTGCCAGAACTCGTTGAATTTCTTGGACTTGAGAAATCTCTGCTTGAACGAGTGCTGCTGCTTTTTCCATTAATGGTGACTGATCTGCAAATTGTTTGGCCGCTGCCAGCAAATGCTCTGCCGTTGCGGCAATTTCTACCAACGTCGGTTTGATTTGAGCCTGATAGAGGTGATTCTCCCCTAAATTGTCCGCGGCTTCATAATTTACCGCTAAACCGTCCAGCCACTTTTCTGGATCAGGGTTGGCGCGGGCAAAATCATAGAGTGACAAAATCAAATCACCAACCGTCTCATCGGAACGATCACTGGCGAAGTTTTCGGTTAATCGAAAGAAGGCTTCATCATTTGCTTCGTAGTGTGCATCTCGTAATTGTGTCCAGATTTCCTCTTTCAGCAGCAAAATCTCCGTTTCATCTGTCAGCATCCGAAATCCAGGATCCAAATCGATCAGATAATAAAAACGCCGAATGACCGTTAAACAAAAGGCATGTAGTGTTGAGATATTTGCGGTAGGTAATAATTGCAACTGCCGAACGAAATGTTGTCTTTTTTGCTCTTGGCTTTCTTGATTAATGGCCGTCTGCAGAGCTACTTGGATCCGTTCTTTCATTTCTCTTGCTGCTGCTTCGGTAAAGGTCACGATCAGCAATTCGTCGATCTGACTTCCTGCTTTTAATTTCTCGATCACACGTCGCACAAGGACGGTGGTCTTTCCTGATCCAGCTGAGGCAGAAACAAGGAGATTGTCTCCTTTATCAAAGATCGCTTGCCACTGAGTATCAGTAAATGTTTCATTTTGTGGTTTTAGAGGGATCTTAGTCATTCTCTTCCTCCTTTAATCGCTGTAAAACCTCTTCTTTCGATAAATTCTCTAGACGATGATAATTATTTTCTTGCAGCATCACATCGAAATCGCAAATACTGCGAAATGGGCAAAACTCACAGGCGCGCTTTTTGTCTTTCAGCTTATAAGACGGATTCAAGGCAATTTCGCCACTGAGAAGTTTCTCCGCACCTTGCTGCATATTTTTGCGGTTGTGCTGCCTCAACAAGCGAATCTCTTCTTCGGTGTAAAACTTGTTTTTGGCTTGTGGTGTCTTTTGGTACGTCCCGATTTTGTCTTTGCGAATCGGAAAAACTGCCGAATTGCTGCTGTCTGACAATTCATGATCCAAAAGTGGAAACAATGAGGGTTCATCCAGAAACAACCCATCATATTTGAATTGCTTCAACCGTTCCTCTTCAGAGGATTTTTGACCATCTAAGACTGGATCATGGACATGTAAATAATAAGCCCCAGCCGGGCGCACATTTTCTGTACCAACTAGCTGCACAGCATCATTCAGCGCAACGTCTAAATAAGTGATCAACTGCATTGCTAAGCCATAGTAAGCTTCTGTCAAATCAAATTCACGACTGCTTGATTTGTAATCTACGACTGAAAGCCACTGCTCTTCTTCGGTTTTTGCTGCATCTACCCGATCGATTTTTCCTCGCACATGCAGTTTGCCCCCACTGCTTAAAGGCAGCTCGATGCCATTGATCCCTTGAGCGCCAGCGATCTGTCCAAACAGTACTTCGGTTTTTTGCGGTGAGAAGTGCATTTTTTGTCCTTGCTTCGTTAATGCCCAAGCTACTCGCTGAATCGTCTTACCTAGTTGATAACGAATAAAATTCATTCTGGCCGAACTGGACAATAATGTATAGCGGACTTCTCCAAAAATCTCTTGCAACACTTTTTCAACAAATTGGAGCCGTTGATCCATGGTCAACTGCGTCAATGAGATGTTCTCACTGATCAATACTTTGACAAAGCGATCGAGTGCATCATGGAAAAATTCACCAGTCATCGCTGAGTTAAGTCCATAGATTTCCCGCTCTTTCAAGCGTAGTCCATAACTGACAAAATATTTGTATTCACACTGGTAGAATGTCTCCAGTTGCGAGATCGAACTGTAGATGGATGGCCCATATAAAGCAACGGCTTTATCTTGAGACAACGGGACTGGAATGTTTTGATGGGTCTGGCTTTCAAATACTCTAAGGGCTAATTGCTTTTCAGACGAATGCAATAAAGCCTGTTTGAATCGTTGCCACTGTGCCGGCAAATTCTGTCGTTCTTTTCTTGCCTGCTGACTTAGATTATTCAACTGATAGATTAATCCCCGATACGTGCCGACGTAGGCTTCTGGATCACTGGTTAAAGATAAGATGCCCCGGTCTTGTAAAGAAACATCTAACCATTCAAGCAGACGAGCCAGATATGGGGACAATTTGATATTTTGCTGGGTATCAAAATTGCATGCATAAGACAAATAGAGTTTATCCGTGGAAGACAATAAGATCGCATAAAAAAGAAACGGCTCTTTGGCGCTACTTTCGATAATCGTATCGCGTAGATATTTTTCTCCCGCAAACAATTGATTGAGATGTTGTCTTTCTTCGTTAGTCAACAATGTTTTATTTTCGATCCTTCTTGGCAACACCGTCTCATTCAATCCTGGTACGAAAGTGATTTTTGCTTGCCGAGGTCGTACTAGATCAAAACGATTAATATTGACTTGATCGATTGCTGTCGGAATTTTCCCGAAAGTCAGATTCTCCAAACCCGTCATCAATACTTCTTCAAAGAGTGACTGTTCGAAAGGATCATCGCCATAAATAGCCACAAATTCATCTAAAAGATCGATCAAAGCTTGCCATGTTTGTTCATGGTTGCGAGCTTGCTCTAGTTTTCCTTGTGAGATTGCTTGATCTCGCCAATGAATCAATTGCTGTTCAACACCTGCTGAAAGTAAAAATTGGTATAAAGCACCTGCAGCTTCCCGGTTTGTCTTTGTCTCTTGAATGTTTTTTAAGGAGCCAAAAATATCTTGACGGAAATAGCGACGCAATTGATTCGTATAATCTGTCAATTCAGCGATGCCAGATGCGTTTTCTCCTGTCAATGTATAGTCCACTAAGAGCCAGTCTCTCTCTCGGGTCCAATCTTTTCCTTGGAAGTTATGAGCCAGTGCTTGGTTTTCTGTAATGTCTACTAATTGTCGAAATGCATCCCGGGCAGCCAGCCAGTCTTCTTGTTGGAATGCTGGTGGCAAATAAAGTTCCGTACGCAATAGTCGAAAAATGTCATTTAAACGAAAGCCATAATCTGCACAAGCAAAGAAGGCATTCAAGAATTCAACGAGCGGATGCTGAGCCATGAGTTGCTCTTCGTCAATATAAAACGGAATCTCATATTCTTTAAAAATCGTTGGAATATATTGATGGTAGATCTCTGGTTGCAGTGTCAAGACTTGAATGTCTCGATAACGCAGTTTTGCTCCTTTTTGCTCGCTGATCAATGCGCGGATTTTCGCAGCCATCTGCCGGACTTCTTCTTCAGGATTGCCAACTTTCCACATTTCTAGATACGGTGAAACTGATTGCTGCTGCTGATAATGGAGCTGATTCTGGGTTTTACGCCAAAAGGATTCCACTTCGTTGTATGCGGCAGCTTTCTCTGGTGTCACTTGCTGTGCTTCAGAAGGTGAAAGCTTTTGATCCAAATAAATGGCGACATTTTCCGTTCTAGCATCAAGAAATAATTGATGGTAACTGCGGCCCGATTCATAGAACAAATCTAATGGTGAAGGTAATTCTTGGGGATATCCATGATCTAAAAGCAAATCGACAACGACGTGCCCATGTTTCATCAATTCTTTTAATACACTCTGTTCTTGAGTTGAAAATGCTGAAAACCCACTGATGATAAATAATGATTCCGAAAGATCAGGCCGATCGTTCATTAATTCATTGGGTTTAGACCCTTGCTGCAGATAACGTGTTAGTAGTGCCAGCGGTTGTTCTACTTGCAGTTCCCGGGTCACCATTTCTAATTCGAAACGCTGAAAGATCAATGCGAGTTCGGAAAACTTTAACGCATCCTCTCCGTTGCTCCTATTCATCGTTCCACCGAGATGCAGATCTTCGGTTGCGATATTACTTGTCTGCATTTCTTGATAAAGAGACAACAGTTGTTGAATAAACCCAGGTTTATTGATTTCTCCTCGAAAAAGAATCAACTCCTCTTCCAAATCGAGAAGTATTTTGCGAAGGATCATGGTTGCACCGGTATCTGTGATGGCCGTTTTTGACAACCAGCCAGTTTGTTGAAGATAGAACCAGGCCAGACGGTGAAAACTATAGACTTGAGCTCGAATCGAGGCAAAATCTCCAGTGCCTTGTTTTAGCGCCTGCAGAATCTCTCTTTCTCGTTCAAACTTATTGTAGTTAGGGACAAGAAAAAAGACTTCTGTTTGTGGCTTTTCCAACCAAGCGTTAGCTGCATCCAAAATCGCTTGTTCGTGATCGCAGCGTCCATCGCCTAGTATAAATCGTAAACTCATACGAAGACTCCTTTACTTTTATCGTCGCTTCTATCGTAAGTAAAGATCAACTCCTGCATCTACCAAACCTGCTCATGAAAAATAACAGTTTTGATGCTCTCTATTGATCCGTTGACAATTTTTCTTTCATTGTCTTCATAACAAATAGTATAACAAATTTTCTTTTAAAAAAAAGCTCTGAGCGAGTCGGACTTCCGCTTACTCAGAGTGTTGATTCGGAATGCTTCCGAAATCTTTAAGGGGCCAAAAAATAAATTTGACATCTCCTAATACGGCTGACTGATCAATCAAACCAATGGTCCGGCTGTCTTTAGAGATTCGGCGATTGTCCCCTAACACCAACAATTTTCCTTCTGGAATTTGTTCAACACCAAAATCAGCCATCGTAAAGTCAGAAGTCAGTGGATAACCATCGGTTAATTTTGAACGAAAAGCAGAAAGATAAGGCTCTTCATATGCTGCCCCATTGATGAATAAAGTGTCTTCACGGTATTCCACCACATCACCAGGTAATCCGATCACACGCTTAATGTAGTTTTTTCCCACCTCATCAGGGGCTTCAAATGTGATGATATCAAACCGGCTGATTTGGGTGTTTTTCATAGCGATCACACGCTCCCCATCATGCAATGTTGGATCCATAGAATCTCCTTTAACGATAACAGGGGTGAAGACGTATTGTCGCAACGAAAACAGTAACAGCCCAAACAGAGCAACGAACAAAACGGTTTTGAGGACCTCTTTTATTTGTACCAACAGCATCGTCCTCCTTTGTATGTAAACCTATTCAATTAAAACAATAAAGTTGATACTCAATTCTACCATACTCCCTTTATTTAAGGGTAAGACCCTGTTCTTCTTAAACAAAAAATAGCAAAACGTTCGGTCAGAAACCTAGCTTGCTTCCTGTATTCGGCGTACTCGAATTTTGCCAAAAAAATCAACTGGATAGTCCCTTAAATTAAAAAATTGACCGGGTCTCTTTGCTTTTGCAGTCAAAGGGGCCCGGCCAATTGATTCTCTCAATTTATATGATCGCTTAAAGAAATTTAATGACCTTTTGGCTCTTGATCAACTAGAATATCGATCGGTGTTCCTTCATTTAGATGCTCCGTCAAAAACAGGACCAATTCTTCCATTGGACGCTCGAATTTCAACAGTGGTCCTCGCATCCCTCTTCGAAAGAAATTCATTTTGATCCATTGGTCCTTGCTCTCCTGATACAGTACCACCCGATCCACTTCCTGATACAAGATCCCGCGAATATTTAGTGGATGAATAATGAATCGATCTTCAGCTAACCCTCTGCTATCAAAAACAAAACTTAAGAAAAGCAATCCAGATACGACCCCTCGCAAGCGGTTCTCAAAGGTTTCTTCCGTAAAAAACATTGCTATAATGACCACCAATGAAAAGAAAGCAATTGCTGCTTTTCCGCCTTTACGGCTGGCTGCAACAATTTGAATGTCTTTGCGGACGACAGCGAGAAACAAATACAAGACGACCGTGAACAGACACATTAAAAGCGTTAATACACTCATAGTTTTCTCCATTCTTTGTTGTTTCATCTATCTTACCAAATAATTTGCTGCTTCAAAAGCAGAATTATCCTACAACGCGTTTCTATTTTCTATTTTGAAAGAAATCCGCTACAATAGAAAAAAAAAGGAGGAACTGAACTTATGAATACTTTTTTCGAGAAAATCCAACGATACGATTTATTACGAGCGATTTTATTTTTGATTGCTGGATTGATTATTTTGATTGCTCCTCGCAGTGTCTTTAATACGATTGTCTATTTAGTTGCCGGATATGTTGCCTGCCTTGGGTTGATCAATCTCTATTCTAGTTACAAAGAAAAACGGCAAACCGGCTATGTGAATATGCAGATGACAACGGGGATCCTGCTTTTGATTGCCGCCGCAGCTATTCTCGTTTTTGCAAAGGGACTATTATCGATCGTACCATTCTTTTTGGGAATCATGATCACGATCAGTGGCTGTACGCGTTTGATGGCAAGCTTTAATCAAAAACGCAATGGCTTACCATTTATCACTGGTTTGCTTTTCAGTTTATTCGTGATTGTGGCAGGTATCATTCTTGTTTTCAATCCGTTTCAAACGTGGCTTTTGTTCTTCCAAATTTTTGGCGGAGTCTTGATTTTTATGGGGATCTCGGATTTAATCAATCATTTTCAAAGAAAACGTAGTTATTAAGATGAGAATGCGCTAAAAGAACAATTCTTTTGACATCTTCATGTAGACTTTTTGTTGCTTTGCTTTTACAATAGACTGTATCAACGAGAAATGATCAGTAAAAACGGAGCAAAAAACGCAGGAGGTACGACATGAAAAAAATCAAACAAGAAACAAAACATCCCAATGACGTCCCTGTGATTTTTTTGTATGATGATTTGGGAAATATCCAAAAAAAAATTTCAATCAACGAATGGCGGGATTTAAAAGCAAATTCCCAAAAAATCGAAGAATTTGAAATCAAGTTATACCGGGAAGCCATCACTTATTATACGCAAGAAGCGTATATGCAGGCAGCAGATCTATTGAAGTTTTTGATCAGCCAGACGGACTACACCCATTATGAATATGTGGAACGCTTAGCCAATATCTATCGAATCCAAGAAGATTTGATGCAAGAAAAACAATTATTGCTTGCGGCTCGCTCTTCTATCCGGAATCTCGAGTTTTCAGAAGGCATCATCAAACGAATCGATCAGCGCTTAGCAAAAATCGACCAATTTCCTCGCTCTTCTGCAGCGTACAATCAATGACATTGTTTAATAAAAAAGCGAACGCTTATGCTGGATGGCCATTAAATCAGCATAAGCGTTTTTTTGATTATTTTTTTGATGTATGGGCGACTGTCTCACTCATTGGTGCAAGCATGCGCAAGCTGTTGAATAAAACGAGTAATGTACTGCCTTCATGAGCAAAGACGCCTAACCCAATATTCATTTTGCCTAGCAAATTCAATACGATCAGTAATGCCACAATAAACATAGAGAAGAAAATATTTTGCCAAATAATCCGATCTAGTTTTTTTGCGGTCTTTAGTGCGTAGGTAAAGCGTGTTAGATCATTTTTCATGATCACCGCATCCCCCACTTCAATTGCAACATCCGATCCCTCTCCCATAGCAAAACCGATATCGGCCTGTACCAATGCAGGCGCATCATTGATACCATCTCCAACCATGACTGTCTGACCGTATTCATTTTGCAACTGCTGGATAATCTGAGCCTTATTTTCTGGCAGAACATTTGCAGCAACTTGATCTACTCCAAGCTGATCACCAATCGCTTGTCCAGCTGCTTGACTGTCTCCTGTGATCATGACTGTTCGAATACCAGATTGCTGCAGTTCATCTATGACCGCTTTAGATTGAGGATTCGGTAAGTCCATCAATGCGATCAGTCCAACTGGCTGATCATCCACCGAAAAAACAACCACCGTTTTGCCTGATTGTTCCAAGGTTTCTCGTTGCTCAGCAAATGATGAATGCGCAAACGTCGCCGCTGGCTTGCCAATTCGATAGGTTTTTCCCTCAACTACAGCCGTCAGACCGGAACCAATTTGGTTGTTAACGGAAAGTTCTAATGCTTGTGCCTTTTCTTGTTTCTCAAAATGCTCTACGATGGCAGCCGCTAATGGGTGATTCGCTTGCTTTTCCATGGCCAAGATCAGCGATACCCACTCTTGACGGTGCGCTTCAGTTGTTTCTTCAGCAAAGAAAACATCGGTCACTTGTGGTTGACCAATCGTTAATGTGCCAGTTTTGTCAAAGGCGGCTACTTTTGTTTGTCCCATATTTGCAAGATAAGAACTGCCTTTAAATAAGATGCCCCGTTTTGCTAAGTTTGAGATAGCAGACAAGCTAGCAGGTACTGCACTAGCGGCTAATGCACAGGGCGAAGCAGAGATCATCATCACTAGTCCCCGGTAAAAACTGGTTGACCAATCCCAACCAAAAAGAAAGGGTGCTGTCAAAATAAATAAGGGTACCAAAATCAAGACCGTTGTCACATAAAGCGGCTCGATTTTTTTGATGCGGGTTTCTGTTTTTGATTGATTGTTTTGTGCCGATTCCACAACAGAGAGTATTTTAGCAAAAACTGTCTCACTGCTGTCTTTTGTCACTTCCATCATAAAAGTGCCGTTACCGTTGATCGTACTTCCGAAAACTTCATCCCCAACAGTTTTTTCACGGGGAACACTTTCACCGTTGATGGAGGCTTCGTTGATGCTGCTGATTCCCGAGAGGATTTTACCGTCTGTTGCGATTTGGTCCCCTGGTAAAACTTGCAGCCTATCCCCTTTTTTGACTTGCTCTGCTGCAATTTTCTCAATGCTGCCATCTGCCTTAACCAGACGGGCTTCTGTCGGATTCAACTTCAAGAGGTTCGTGATTTCTTTGCGGCTTTGGCCCTCTGCATACTCTTCCAAAAAGTGAGCCCCGGCAAAAATCAGAATCAGCAAGGCAGCTTCATTGAAGTTGCCGATCAATACTGAACCAAAGGCAGCCAATGTCATTAATAAATGAACATTCGGTTTAAAGTGTCTGCTTTTGCGGGTATCTTTGATGGTGTCTTCGATCCCTTCCCAAATAATATGATACCCTGCTAAAAGAATAGCGGCAGTGTATAAAAAATCTTTAACGACCAATTGCGGTACCAATAAAGCAGCAATAAAAAGAATAACTCCTACTAAATAATTGCGTAACGGGGCGTTGCCATGGGAATGGCTTGCCTCTGCTGCATGGGTGTGTGGTGTTGAATGATTGCAAGAGTGGGTAGACATAAGAAAAGCCTCCTTCAAAGTTAGTGCATCATTTGCTTACAAATGAATATATGTTCATATCTACATTTTTATTATATATGAACGTGCATTCATGTGTCAAGCATCAATTACTACTTTTGTCAGCGATCCCATCATTGCACACCGATCCTTCGTTCTTGTCGCTCTTCAGGTGACAGGATCATTGTTTTTGTTTGCAAAAAAAGCCACAAAAAAAAGACAGGCCCTCTGTGCCTGTCTCTCACTACATCCTATTTTTGGTCGAATTTGTCTTTGACATCTTGTGCCATTGACTCAGATTTGTCTTTAAGATCTGCAATGATTTCTTTAGAATGCCCTGCTGCTTGATCAACAAAGCCTTCTGCTTTTTTTGTCGGATCATCCGTGATATCGCCTGCTGCCTCTTTGGCTTTACCAGCCACCTTGTCTGGAGTTCCAACCCCAATGGCAGAGGTCACAGAATTTTTCAAGTCCATTAGTACTTCTTTAGAAGCACCGACAACTTGATCCAATGTTCCTTCTGCTTGCATTTTTTCGTTGCCAACGACATTTCCCGCAACTTCTTTTGCTTTGCCTTTAACAGAATCTTTGTTGACAGTCATCTTCTGCATTTTATTATAAACTGCCAGACCAAAAGCCGCGCCAATCAAACCTACTACGAATCCAGATTTTTTCATATGTGTCTCCTCCAATTCTTTTATAGTTATTATTTTAACAGAAATCTGCTGAAATGCCTGTTTTCAAGCTTGCAGTCCTCGTTCTTTTACAGGTGCCATTTCCTCTAGAAGAACGTATTTCTGCTTAACTCCCTTTCTCTAAGCTACTTCAAACAAAAAGTTGCCTTTTTTAAACGTTAAGAAATGATATGTTTTCGCACGCTTTCTCTTTAAGTGCCATCAAAAATCCTTGTTTATTCGTGTGCTTCTTATTTATTCATTCTTTGTGTTCATTCCTTTTGTCTCGCCGTTTCAGATCTCTTTATTCTGTCTTTTTTTCTGTATCTTTTTTTCTGTGTCTTTTTTCTGTAAAAACTTTCTGCCATTCAATCGGATAGTGATTCCTCTTCACCAGTTGTTTTATTCCGTGATTTGCGTTGCTAGGTGTTTTCCAGAATTGCCTTTCCTAGATAAATCGGGTAACATAGAAAAGAAGAATATTCGAGAATTTATTTTTCTCAGAAAGGATCGAATAATGAATGAAACACATGTAGGATTGTTAGTCAACAGTCGTGTTTTTCAAGAAACTCCGATGATGCTGACTGGAATTCAATTATTAGAAGACCATAAAATCATCAACTGTATTATTAAAGACCGTTACCTTTCTAGTTACGTTTTACGCTTACCTCTCAACAAGTACCAGCTAGAAGTCGAAGGCAAATGGAACAAACGTGAACAGTTAGTGATCAAACATATGAAAATCAAAAATATCGATGAATACATCAAAATTGTGGGAACCCCAGAATAAACGAACGGATCAATCCGCCAGCTTGGCGTTTGATCCGTTTTTGATTTTTCCTATAAAATAAGTAGTCAGCTCGCCATCCGGGTAAACGTATCGATCAACTGTTGCTGCTCTTCTTTGATTCCGATCGCCATCGGTTTAATCAAAACCTTGATAGTTTTAGAAGGCGTCTGGATCAACACTTTTTTGTTCATGACACCAGTAATTTTCAATGTGGTGATCTCATGGATCAGCACGGTTTCCATGGCTTTTTGTTCAAAGTTCAAATCCAATTGAATCAAACTAATTTTTTCTTCATCAACGATTACGATATAATACTTTGGCAAAGGAATCGCCATTACTTTAGCTTCTTCAGCATAGCCAGCCAGTTTCCCATTGAATCTCGTCCGATATGCTTCTAGATCTTCTTTTTTTACGATCCACTTCATTGAAACCGCTCCCTTTCCAGTATAGGTTAAGAATACCCGATTTTGTAAGAGAACAACACAATTATGCTTGTAGCAGTATCTACAAGGAGAATCTTGCCAGATATCGATATAAAAACCAGTGTCATTGATCATTCTTTGAGACAGATCAATGACACTGGCAATGAATGCAATAAAGCGCTGAATCAGCAGATTGCACTAATGAATGAGCTTTTTAGCTGGATAATAACGGTGAAAAAGTCGTCGAAATATTGGCGCAAGTAGTCCATAAAAGAAGCCATTTCCAACAGCATGCAGCGTATCAAAACTTATTCCTTGCAGATAATAGCCCCAAAAGCTTGGTAAGCCTAGCAGATACACGCTGAGTAAGGAGACCACAAATCCATAAAGGAACCCTGCTAAAATACTAAAAATCACTTGCAAGATCAAGGAACGTTTAACGATGGGAACATGTCTTAATCCGCTCATCATGAGGATCACGACTGTATAACTTACTGCCTGAGCAATCGTCCAAATTCCCATCCCCATGTAAAAATTCGTAATCAAAAGGGATAGCAATGCGACGATCAGTCCTCTGACACAGCCTAAATAAAGAGCCACCAATAAGAAAATAGCGGTCATTGGTTGTACATTTGGCAGTGGTTGAAACAATGTACGCCCCACCACTGATGCTGCTACTAGCAAAGCAAGATAAGCAATCTCTTGCACGGAAAAAGACATTTTTGTCGGTTTAAAATTTCTCATAGGTAAAAACGACTCGATCCTTTTCGGTAAGAGATGTATCTTTTGCGCCGGTATTGACCATCTCGTCATTGATCGTATAGGTCCAATAATAACCAGCCGCTTCATCTTGCGCTAATCCTTCAATACTGGTGATCATGCCTTTGTCTTCCACTAAATCAAAATTTTCCTTCATTATCTCCATTAAAGAGGTTCCTTCTTTGAATGACACCGTTTTGGCTGGTATTTGTTCAGGCTGCGCATCTGTCTTGTTCACAAATGAGATCTCAGCCGTCTGTTGCTTAACCATCGAGCTAGCTGTAGCTTGATTGCTGCCAGTCGTTGTTGTCTGAGTAGTAGCTTCAGAACAGCCGCTCAACCCAATCCCTGCCAGCCACAGCAAACTAAAAATAACGATTCGTTTCATTTTCTTCACTCCTTCTTTCCTATTTTACTAAAAGTCACACAGAAAGCGAACTAATTTTTAGTCGAAAGTTGATTGTCAATTTGTCTTTTACTCGCTATACTATGTTCAATTATCAACAAAATAATCTGAAGATCGGAGTTTTGTCAATGACACGCAAATCAGCTTCTTGTACAACCATGCTGGTAGGCAAAAACGCATCACTCGATGGCTCGACCCTCATTGCTCGCAATGAAGATGCCGGGGCAGTGTCTCTACCACAAAAATTTGTCGTAATCCAACCTGAACAACAGCCTGCTACGTTCCATGCTGTTTTAAGCGGGTGCAGTATTCCTTTACCGAAAGATCCCCTAAGGTATACTTCTACGCCTGAGGCAGATGAATCTCAAGGAGTCTGGGCTGCTTCAGGAATCAACAGCGCCAATGTCGCCATGACCGCCACAGAAACGATCACTACCAATGCGAGAGTTTTAGCTATCGATCCTTTGGTAAAAGAAGGCATTGGAGAAGCAGATTTTGTCAGTATCGTGCTTCCCTATATCCGTTCTGCTCGAGAAGGAGTCTTACGCTTAGGCGAGTTACTAGAAACTTATGGAACCTATGAGTCTAATGGTTTGGCTTTTGCCGATCGAGAAGAAATCTGGTATATGGAAACGATTGGCGGACATCATTGGGCAGCGATCCGAATTCCTGATGATGCTTATGTGATCGCCCCGAATCGAATGAATATCGCTACCTTCGATTTTGATTCCCAAGATACTTTATTTTCCGACGATTTACCTGATATGATTATCAGCAATCACTTAAATCCAGACTTTGAAGGAATCAATTTACGTCATATTTTCGGCAGTGCAACAGAAAAAGATACTCGTTATAACAACCCTAGAGCTTGGTATATCCAAAAACAGTTCAGCGAAACCGCGTCGGATCCGCTTGACCAAGATCTACCTTTCATCTGTCTTCCGAAAAAGAAAATCAGCGTGATGGATGTAAAGTGGGCGTTGAGCAGTCATTTTCAAAATACCCCTTATGATCCGTACGGGAATGGAACGGCTAGTGAGAGAACTCGCTTTCGTTCGATTGCTCTCAATCGCAATCAGCAAGTGCATATTCTCCAAGTGCGCAGTCACGTACCTGATGAAATTGCAGGCGTTCACTGGCTAGCTTTTGGTCCCAATACCTTCAATGGAGTGGTCCCTTTTTACAGCAATGTGAATGAGACCCCGAAAGGTTATTGTGATACCACCACTACTTACGATCCGGGAAATAGCTATTGGTTGACTAAAACATTAGCACTGATCGGGGATCAAGACTATGATCTATACAGCGATCTAGCAGAACAGTTTGAACAAACAATCATGGCAAATTGTCTAGCGATTCAACAGAAGATCGATCAGACAATCCCATTAACAAATCAGTTATTGGAAGAAGCCAACCGTGAAATGGCCCAGCTTTACTTATCACATGCCACTCAATTACTAGGAGAAATGGTGGAAAGAGGCAATACCAAGATGAAACTGCGTTTTTCTTTGACAGATTGATTCTCCTTTAACCGATTATTTACATGAAATTGACTAGAACTCAATATCTTGCCTGTATACTATAGCTACCAATTAATTTTCTTTTTGCTTTGCAGCACGGCTTTTTCTCTACTGTCGTGCTGCCCCCTTCTGAAAATAATTGGAATCTACCTTGGAGGTATCGAAATGAATAAAGAAGAATTTCGCACAGTCACCAATGAGGTCGTACAAGGAATCGTCATCGTCAAGAATGACAATCAAAATGTCTGGATCATTCAAGACAAAGAAGGCTATTTCCACGTAGTAAGCAAAACGGCGTAAATCACTCACTGAATCCTATCAAAAAGAACCCGTGCTGCGAAAAGTTATCTTTTCGTTTACCACAGGTTCTTTTTAACTAGCAGTGTCTTTACTATGAAGAAGCATATCAGCGGCAATAGTTCCCATTGACCCAAGCCATGCTAGTATTTTTGCATCAAGTTTTCAGTACCCTCTTGCCCATCACCATACACTGTCGATTGAATCGATGCAGTCGTATCAGCATGCTCTTTCCAATGCCCGAAAAAATACGTTCCGCATACTAAACTTGTTAGGAGCCCGATCCAGCCGTTGCTGAGCCATTCAACCAAAATCAGCAGTAAATAGATCAACTGCTGCGATTTTCTTGAAAGTTTCCGTAACAAGTACAGCCATTCTAGTAAAAAAACGACTAGCAGCACGGTCACAAAAGTTTTTCCTACAAACCACAATTCCCACAAGCTCATGGTCTTCCCACCTTTGGATTGTCCTAGCAGCTCTAACGAAATGCTGCAACTGACTCATTTAGTTCTTAGGAAGATCTTAGACGAGAAACCTTAAACTAACCTAAAAGTCGGCCATATTTTTCGGGGATGATTTCCATTGATCCAAAACAACTATTAATAACAGATCTTAGCCAATCATGACCGTTTCATCCGGGAATTTGTATCCGGCTTCTCGGCGGTTGGCTTTTGTCATCAATGAAAAAGCAACCGTCATGATGCCTACACGACCAATAAACATCAATAAGATGATCAATAATTTACCAAATACAGAAAGATACGGAGTCAATCCCATTGTTAATCCAACTGTTCCAAAAGCCGAAAAAACTTCAAAAGCAATGTATTCCAGTCCAAACTGAGAATTCCCCGGCATCGATTCTGTGATGGATAATAAAAAGATGGCAATAAAGCAAAGACTCAGTGTTAAGAAAAAGAGCGTGAACGCCCGCGAAACAGCCGCTTCTTTGATCGTTCTGCCAAAAACTTCAGCTCGTTTGCGCCCTTTCAACAAACTGCGAATCTTAATGATCAACACTGAGACCGTCGTGGTTTTCAGCCCTCCGGCAGTCGATCCAGAAGTACCACCGATATACATGAGAATCATCGTCAACATTAACCCAGCCTGACTCATCTGGCCATAATCGATACTATAAAATCCAGCCGTTCGAGGGGTCACAGCAAGAAAAAATAACTGGAAAAAGCGACTAACAATGGAATCTCCTGATACGATACTGGAGTGATATTCGGTCACATAAAAACCAACCGTCCCTAAAATCAGCAAAACAATCATTGCCAACAAGGCAATACGGCTGTGCAACGAGCGTCTTTTTGAAGTAGCTAACAAGTCAAACCAGACCAGAAAGCCTAAGCCGCCGGCAATGATCAAAAGACTAATGACACCTAAAACAAAAGGATCCGACTGAAAAGAGACCAGACTATTCCCAAAAAGATCAAATCCAGCATTACAAAAGGAAGAAATGGCGTGAAAAATACTAAACCATAGGCCTTGCTGCCAACCAAAGCGTGGCACAAAAGACAGAGCCAACAGGCAGATACCTAAAAATTGAATCAAAAATGCGATGCGGATAATGTACCAAGCCAATTGAAATTCGCCAGACATTCGGTCAAGATTGAGGGATTCTCTTAGAATCATCCGAGTGCTTAAATTGACCCTTTTTTTTGCTAAGATATAAAAGAAAACTGGGATCGACATAAAACCGATCCCCCCAATTTCGATCAAGAACAAAAGAATCGCTTGTCCGCCCATATTATACTGTTCAGAAATGGAAAAAGTCGAAAGTCCTGTCACACAAATCGCGGAAGTTGCGGTAAACAATGCATCTAAGAAAGGCACACCTTGCCCATCATTTGTTACAACTGGTAACATAAGCAACCCAGTTCCCATCAAGATCAACATCATAAAGACCAGTGTAACCAGCTGCGGTGCACTGATTTTTTTGGACATTCTTTTTTTCATCTTTCTTTCCTACCTTTATGCCAAGCAGATTTTCGACTGACGCGGCATTCACTTTGTTTTATTTTTTACCTTGATCATCCGAGTAACATTGGCGCGTTCATTTTCCTCAAGACGCATTTTGATCCCATAGATCGTCTCTTCCAATTCTGGTATCGTCAAATATTCTAGCGCATTGACCCGGCGGCGTGTTCGTTCTATCTCATCCGCCAGCAATTGACAAGTCTTTTCGATCTCTGTCAAAGACAATAGTTTAGGCAAGACATCGGTGAAACGTCCCATTGCCAGATCCAAAGGAACATTCGAGTTCACAAACCCATACTCGATCGGTGCCTGCATCACCACATCATCATAGTCGAATTGCATCACAGGCACTTCCACACTCATGATATTCTTGGTTGAGACATCAAGAGAAACTTCTGTTGCTGGCAAGATGAACATTTCTTCAATGTACTTTTCATTGATCGTGGCATTGGCTAGGCGAAAAGCCTTCATGGCACGATGTAATTGTGTTTCTACTTCTTTACGCAAAAGGTTGTTTTGTTTGATCAGTTCGATGAACTGACGCATCAACTCATCTTGTTTGTCTTTTAACAGTTTATGACCTCTTTTGGCAGTCGTCAACTGTTTGCTGAGGCGGCTTAGTTCCATGCGAGTTGGATTAACGGTTTGTCTGCTCATCTGCATCCTCTCCTTGTGGTAAAAACGCCTCTAGTAACGCATCGCTGATCCGTTTCAATTCTACTTTCGGCAGCATCGCCAACAGATCCCACCCAAGATCCAACGTTTCTTCAATGGACCGATTTGTTTGATAACCTTGATCCAGGTATTCATTCTCAAAGCGTTCCGCAAACTTGGCATAGATTTTATCGACATCAGATAGTGCTGACTCCCCTAAAACGACTGCGAGTTCTTTGGCTTGTTTCCCTTGCGCATAAGCAGAGAAGAGTTGATTCATCGTTGATGCATGATCTTTACGAGTTTTGCCTTCACCTGTTCCCTTGTCCTTCAGCCGAGAAAGAGAAGGCAAGACATCAATCGGCGGCTGGATGCCGTTTTTGTATAACTCTCTTGAAAGAATGATTTGACCCTCTGTGATATAACCAGTCAAGTCAGGAATAGGATGGGTCTTGTCATCTTCTGGCATCGTCAATATAGGGATTTGGGTCACCGATCCTTTCACTCCCCGTAAGCGGCCAGCTCGCTCGTATAATGTGGAAAGATTCGTATAGAGGTAACCAGGATAGCCTCGGCGCCCAGGTACCTCACGACGGGCAGCTGATATTTCCCGCAACGCTTCACAGTAGTTGGTCATATCCGTCATGATAACTAAGACATGCATCCCTTTTTCATAAGCTAAATATTCGGCAGCTGTGAGAGCCATTCGCGGCGTAGCAATTCGCTCAATTGCCGGATCATTTGCCAAATTCATAAAGACAACAGACCGATCAATCGCTCCGGTTTGGCGAAAATCTTCCATGAAATATTCTGCTTCTTCAAACGTAATCCCGATACCTGCAAAAACAACCGCAAAGTCGTCCTCTGTGTCGAGCACTTGCGCTTGACGAGCGATTTGAGAAGCTAATTCTTTATGCGGCAGACCAGAACCAGAAAAAATCGGTAATTTTTGACCGCGAACAAGCGTATTCAAGTGATCGATAGAAGAGATGCCAGTTTGAATAAATTCATCTGGGTAATCTCGAGCCATCGGGTTGATTACTTCCCCATTAATGTCCATTCGTTTCTCAGCAATGATTTCTGAACCACCATCTTTGACTCGTCCTAACCCATCAAAAACCCGGCCAATCATTTCTTCAGAAACACCTAGCTCTAACGGATGTCCGAGGAAGCGCACACTGGATTCTCGTAAATTGATTCCGCCAGTACCTTCAAAGATTTGCACCAGTGCTTTATCTTCTTGAATTTCTAAGACTTGACCTTGACGAATTTCACCATTTTGCAGACGTACTTCGATCAGCTCTTCATATTTCACTCCTGAGACACGATCGACCGCCATCAAAGGACCGACAACTTCCCCGATCGTTTTATATTCTTTGATCATCCGTACGATCTCCTTTCTGCAAGATTTCTTTCATCGTATCTTTTATCTCGCTTTCCAATTTGCGGATTCCTTCTAAATCATCTTCCGGAAGATATTTCATGCGAGCGATTTTATCTCGCAGACGTTCTGTTCCCTGATAGATTTCTGTCAAATAGGCGCCTAATTCTAAAGCTTTTTGACCTTCGTCATGAAACAGTAAGATGGTCTGCAGCATTTCAAATTGTTTTTCTCGAGAAGTGAAAGTATCAACAGCATCAAAGGCATTTTGTTGTAAAAAATCTTCTCGCAATGACTTCGTGATCTCTAACAGTAGTTGATCTTTATCCGATAAGGCATCAATCCCAACTAGACGCACAATTTCAGAAAGTTCAGCTTCTTTTTGCAGCATCCGCATAGCCGTAGTCACATTTTTCGACCAATCCACTTGCAACTGACGATCCAGATAAGCGCCCATTTCATTCTCATACAGGGAATAGCTTTTTAGCCAATCGATAGAGGGAAAGTGCCTTTTTTGAGCTAACGTGGCATCCAGCCCCCAGAAAACTTTCACCACTCGCAGGGTGTTTTGCGTGACAGGTTCGGAGATGTCCCCTCCAGATGGAGATACTGCACTAATGGCAGTGATGCTCCCTTCTTGTTCCGAGCCTAAACAAATCACTTTACCGGATCGTTCGTAATACTCGGCTAAGCGACTGCCCAAATAGGCAGGATAGCCTTCATCACCTGGCATCTCTTCCAAGCGACCGGACATTTCTCGCAACGCTTCCGCCCAACGAGATGTGGAATCGGCCATAATCGCTACAGAATACCCCATGTCTCTGAAATACTCCGCAATCGTGATTCCGGTATAGATAGAAGCTTCCCGAGCGGCAACCGGCATATTGGAAGTGTTCGCGATCAGTACAGTACGAGCCATCAAGGATTCGCCACTTCGTGGATCAATCAGTTCCGGAAATTCATTCATGACATCCGTCATTTCATTGCCCCGTTCTCCGCAGCCTACATAGACCACTAAGTCCACATCTGCCCATTTAGCAATTTGATGTTGGACCACTGTTTTTCCCGCACCGAAGGGGCCAGGGACCGCAGAGGCTCCCCCTTTTGCGATTGGAAAGAAAGTGTCGATCACTCGCTGCCCAGTGATCATTGGCTCTACCGGATTTAATTTCTGTTTGACTGGACGACTGTGCCGTACGGGCCATTTTTGCAACATCGAAAAGGAGCGTTCTCCTTTTGGTGTCTCAAGAATATAAACCGTTTCATCAATCGTAAAATCACCAGCAAAAACTTCTTTGACCCGTCCTGTAACGCCATTAGGCACCATAATTTTGTGGAGGAGCAATGGCGTCTCTTGGACGACCCCGATAACCATTCCTGGAGTAACTTCCGTTCCCACCGCAATGGTCGGTTCAAAGGTCCATTTTTTCTCATGATCCAATGCAGGCAGCTGGACCCCTCGTTTCAAAAAGTTACTTTGGGTCAGCTCCATAAATGTTTCTAATGGCCGTTGAATCCCGTCGAACATTTGAGACATAATTCCCGGTGCTAACTCAACAGACAGCGGTTCTCCTGTTGTTCGGACGGGTTCTCCTGGTCCGATACCTGACGTTTCTTCATAAACTTGGATCGAAGCGATCGTTCCTCTCATCTCGATGATTTCTCCAACAACCCCCAGATCACCGACATAACAAATATCTTCTAAACTTGCATGGCCCATATCTTTTGCTAAAACTAACGGACCTGACACTTTAATTATTGTTCCTGTTTCCACAACATCAGCTCCATTCTATAGTATGTTTTGCCCAACGGCTTTTTCGACATTTTCCTGGATCATTTTCAGCCCTACCCCTTGGGATCCATCGTAATCTGGGATCAAAATGATCGCTGGTGAAACTTGCTGTTGGTATTTGGCAATTTCTTCTGGAATCAATGCCGCACATTTTTCTGTTACGTAAATCACCGCATACTCTTCTTTCACTAAGCACTGAAAGGCACGAGTCACTTCCGCTTTTGCGATTGCGTAACACACTTGAAAGCCAAACAGCTGAAAAGGTAACACGGATTCTTTGCTGCCGATCACACCAATCTTAGCTGCCATAGTACCTCATCCTCTCTCTCAGTTCTTCTTCTGTGAAGCCACTGCGCTTTCCTACCAAAATCAGCCGCAAGTTCTGAATCTCCAATGTTTTGGCATTTAAAAACGCGAGTAATGGCATTGGTCCCAACGCTTCAGCAGCTACGAACTGCTGAGTAACTAAGTCATCTTTCACCAGTGCCAATGCAGCAAAATCGATCGTGGTCTCTTGTAATAGCGGCAGTAGCGCTTCTTGATAGCCAGTTTGTTTCAAAAAGGCGAGATAGTCAGTGAAAGAGGTTTCCGCAAAAGCGAGATAATCTTCTTTGGGAATACTTCCCACACTGACTAAAACAGCCGCCATAAAACTTTTTGATCTTTTTTGCAGCAAACAACGTGCAGCAATCGTGATATTCGTAAGGTCGATTCCTGTGATCACCGCATGTGTCAGTGCTGGAATATTTATTTTTTCGGCTAGGCGTCGTTGCTCATGTAAAAAGCGGCGATCGTAAATAATATCGATCCCTTGCAAAACAGCAGAACCTTCTAAGTATTCCCTTACTGCTTGGATCGTTTCAATGACTTTAGACGGTATACTTTCCGAAGATCCTGTTTGGATGGCATTTCTTAGTTCATCGATCGTATAGAATCCATCTTCGATCAGTAAATTGCTATAATCTCTCCCTGTTACATCTTCTTTGGTCAATACCTTCAAATTATGAAAGGTATACGGCAGCATGATCAAATGAAGCACATCAGGATCTGGAACGTTTTCTGCTAATTCTTGTATGGTTGTCAGCATTTCTTGATCCAGATACCCCTCAAATTTTTCGGAAAAATCAGCGCCCAGATAACGTTGATAATTCGTTTGCTGCAAGATTGCCATTACTTGATCCATAGACTCTGCTGCAATCAGCTGCTGCCAATCTTGCATTTGAAGCAAGGTTGTCTCTTTGATCCGAATCAGTGGATTCAATTGATGATAGCTCGCCATAGCTTACCCTCCTTTTTGGATCACTTTCAGCCAATGTTCTCTCGTTTCATTTTTGTATTCTTCTAGTAAAGCTTGGTAGGTGAAATTGTAGAAAACGCCATTGTCTTCTACTATAAACCCTGCTTGCTCCAATGGTTTGCCCATCCTTGCAAGATAAGGCAACCTTTGATTGACAGCAGTCAACCAATCTTTTGTCAAACTTGCTGACTGTTGCTGTCCACAACGAAAGATTACTTCTCCCGAAACGGGTAATTGCATTAATGTATTTTCCGCCAGATGTTGGACTGTATCAGGCGCCAATCCATTCATTTTTTGATAAGCTGCCGCGAATAATGTCTCCAGTTCTTTATGAGCTTGTTTAATCCCTTCTTGTTTGGCTGCTTTTATTCGCCGATTCATGTCTTGCTGATAGTTTTTTTCGATTTGTTTTTTTGCTTCTACTGAATGGCGCTTGATTTCTAGTTCTTTTTGGGACCAGGCAGCTGCAAAATCGGCATCGATCCTTGTTTTAGTGTCCGTTTCGATTACTTGCCGTTTTTCTTTTGCTTCCCGATCTAGTTCAGCAATCATTTTGTCGATGGCATCCATTGCCTCCATTGCTTGTCGCCTCCTTTAAATGGACCCTAATAGTAGGAAAGAAATAACGAAGCCTAAGATCGCGTACATTTCCACCATGACTGAGAACATAACTCCTTTGAAAAAGTGTTCCGGTTTTTTAGCTAAGATTTGAATCCCTGATGCGGCCACTCTTCCTTGTGCGATCCCAGAGAACAATCCGGTAAAAGCTACCGGCAATGAAGCCATCAAATAGGCCATTCCGGTCACCGTCGACATCTCTGCTGCCAAACTGCCGTAGATCATAAAGGCAATCACAAAACCATACAAACCTTGGGTTCCTGGCAGTAACTGTAGAATCAGTGCCTGCCCAAATTTCTCAGGTTGATTCGTTGTCAACGCCGCAGCTGCTTCCCCTGTCATTCCAACACCCTTTGCTGAACCAATTCCAGAAAAAATCGTTGCGATTCCCATTCCTATAATCGCAAATACCATTCCACCGTTGTTATTAATCAAGTAATCAATCATCTTTCTTTCCTCCGTTTTCTTTTTCAAAATCGACATATTTTTCACTCGGCTTAAAGGTATCGAACGCCCGGCCGCCACCTGTAAAGAATTTGCCAAAAAATTCTACATATTGTAAACGCGCTGCATGCACGTAAGCACTTAGTAATGACAAAAAGATATTTAGCGCCTGTAAGATCACTAACAGGATGATCCCAACAGAAAATCGTGCTACCGGCGGCATATAGCCCACTAATAAATTAAAGGCAGCGGCGATACTGCCGCCAGAGATCCCTAACGCCATCAAACGACTATAGCTGACAAAATCGCCAATATAGCTTGTTACCCCATAGAGATCATAGATCCCCATGAAAAAACCGCCAACTTTGGACTTTCCTTTAATGATCGGCACAATCACGATCAGCAGCCCGCTAAGTCCTGCTATAATCAATCCTAATGTGACGAGTGCTGGGGCGGTAAAGAGCCAATTTCCGGCAGCAGCAACCAAAAGTCCCGCCAGCAAGCCTTGCCAAGAAAAGCCTTGATTGACAGCTGCTAAAAAATCTTTCTTGCGAATATTTTCCTTCGCGGCCAAATAAAGACCTGTAAACAATTGGATTCCTCCAAAAATCATGGATAATCCAAAAATAGCCATAAAGTCTTTCGCTGGCGATAACAAATGAAATGGCAAAGTCGCTCCGAAAAACGAGCCATAGATCAATCCCCAAATCATCGTAGGAACGGATAATGTTTGAAACAGCTTCATAAACCGTTTCGTCCCTTTAGGTAAACGGAAAAAGTGCAGGCCGATAGTGGTCACCAGTGCCATCAATCCGCCATAGCCCAAATCAGCAACCATCATCCCAAAGAAGACATAATAAAAAGGTGTCATCCAAGGCGTTGGGTCGATCTCATCATATTTAGGCAAACTATACATTTCCGTCAACATTTCAAATGGTCTGATAAACGAAGCGTTTTGCAATTTGACTGGAACTTGATTCGCAGTCAATTCTTCTAAGGTAGGTTCATTGAATGAGCAATAGACTTCGCCGTTAAAAGAATCTGCCAGCTCTTTTTCAAGAGTCTGTTGATCTTGTTGCGCGACCCAGCCTCTCAAAACAGTATGATGTTTGCCAGTGACCAATCGTTTTCGTACCATTTTTCGTTGTTCTTTTGTCAAAAAATATTCTTCTGCTTGCTGCAAACAAGCAATCTTAGTTTTATACGTGCCAATCTGATTTGCCAGCTGTTTTCGCTGATCCGCTAGTTCTCGCAGTTTTGCCTGGGCCTCGTGCAACAGCACTTTTGGTTTTTTCAGACTGTCCGTATTTTCTTTTTTTACACTATATCGCTGAAAAACATTCTCAACTTCTGCAGAAAGCTTCTTCGGGTAAAGACAACTGAAATTTGTCTTTTTTGTATCCGAATAAATCATTTCCAGGTAAACAGCATCAAGTTGTTTGAGGGTCGCTGATATGGCTTCCCAATGAGAACTTTCAACACTGCCACAAAAGAAAGTGGCAAATGCCAACTCTTTTTCTTCGAGAGAAACATCCAGGTTTTGCCATTCCATTCCCCAGGTTTCTGATTGAGAAGCGGCTTGCATCGCTTCATGATTTTTTTGCCATTGCAACTGCAACTCTTCAATTTGTTCGACAAGCGTCAAGACAGTTTGCTCTTGAAAGGAGTCTTCAAATGCAGGCAGTTGTAAAGATTGGCGTTGCCACTCTCGTATTTTGCCGCTTCCGCCTTGTCGCCGAATGAACAAGATTGCTTCTTGGATCCTGCGAAGCGTCTCTGCGTAGCTAGTCGCTGTCTCTTGTTGATAATCAGCAAAAAATTCTTTGAGCCATGGTTGATTTTCTGCATTTTCAAAGACATCTTCAATCTCAACCATCTGTAAGCTTTGCAGTTTTTTCAATAACCGCTCTTGATGGGTTTCGGGGGCGATCAAGGTCAGCTTACTTAGTTTCGTGACTGCCATAAGTTTGGATCACTCCTTCAACGATCTGATCGACCACTTGTTCTTGACAGCGACGAACATTTTCTTGGAGATCTGCAATAAACTGTTGTTTCTCTGCTTCGATCTGTTCCGTCGTTTTTTGCAACGTTTGTTGTAATTGTTGTTCAAGTGCGGACTGTTCACGCAGACATGATGCTCTCAATTCAAGTACACGCTGTTGTAGTTCCTCCTGCTTCTCTTCTTCGTAATCAGACAGCGCTCGTTGCAATTGCTGCATCTGCTGTTGATTATAGGCTTCTGCCTCTTGCAGGCGTTTCAGTGCCTCTTCCATCAAAATATCCCTCCTATTGTCAAAGTAAACAAGACAATTGAAAAATAGACACAAAAAAGGCATACCTCGTAAAGAAGTATGCCTTCAAAAAAAAGATCGGCACGCCTTCAAGAATGTTCTCCTCACCCCTTGGAGAACGTGATCCTTGAAGCATCGAAATGCTCAACCTTTGTCTGTCTTCTATTCAATTCACTAAACAGTATAGCAAAAAAAGACGGACGATTCAAGTCAGTAAAGATTTCACTGAACCAATAATGACTTTAGCCTCTCTCACATTTATCCTTCTAATTTAAAAGCAGAGTAGTTCCGTTTTTGCCAGAATTATGTTACATCTATAGGGAAAGGATTGATTTTCTTTATGATTAGAACATTAGTTATTGCCAGTCATCCGTCCTATGACGACTCTTTATCTCAACGTTTTTTTAGCGAAAGTGCCAAGATGCCTAATGTCAGTGTTCATATGCTTGACAAAGTTGAGGGGGATTTTGATTTAGAGATTGAGTTAGAACGATTGCAAACGATCGATCGTCTGATTTTCCAGTTCCCCCTTTATTGGTACCAAGTTCCTGCAAAAATGAAATGTTGGATCGATACGGTTTGGGAGGCAGCCAAACCCTACTTATTAAATAAAGAAATCGGCTTTGCGCTTTCTACAGGCGTTGCAGCCAAAGAATTTCAACTAGGTAGAAAAGAAGGAGCCAGTTTTTCTGAAATTTTGCGACCTCTAACCTTAATGGCACAAAAATACCAAATGACCATCTTACCGGTTCTCGTTCTCGATCAGTTGATGTATAAAACAGAAAAAGAGAAACGGCGATTTGTGATCGACTATCAGCAGCTGCTGACAATGGAATCCCCCTTTTCATTTGCTGCCAAACAACAGTGGTTTATTCAAAGACTAGAAGCACTGACAGCTGAAAATCCAAAACTCGCTCCTCTTCTCGATCAACTTATCCAAAATCAGGAAACCTTACTTGAATTAGATGAAGCTCTTGCTGAAATGGAGGCTTACGAATGAATGAGGCATGGATCCACTCCTTGATTGAAGAACAAACCGCGGAGACACTCAATTATCATGAGAAAGCCTTCTTGCAAGAATTAGAAGTGCTTTTGACACAACAACAAACACGAATTCAACTGAAGCAAGGCGAGTTGGACAGTAAATTATGGAATCCCCAAGACTGGTAAGACCATTTTTGACAACATGAAACGCCCAACAATTGATTGCTAAGCACAGTAAACGACGTGGCTGAATGAAACAGAAACTTGAAAAAACTAAGTGTTCTGCTAGCACGTCTCTGATTCCTATTTCAACTAACATCTACTAAATGGTGAAATCCCCCTAAGAGGTCGCTAGTCAGCTAACTCTTAGGGGGATTTCTATCTCAGGTGGGTGTATTGTTTGGAGTCAGTTCTTTTTTGTTGCTTCAATATACGCTTGTTGTAGTTTAGCAGTCACAGCTCCTAGCTGTCCAGTTCCCACCGGATGACCATCGATACCAACAATTGGCACGATTTCCCAGACAGAATTGGTAATAAAACACTCATCAAATTCTGCTAATCGATCAATCGCAACGGCTTCTTCCTTAACTGGTAGCTTCAATTCCTGACACAAGCTTAAAACTTTCATTTTTGTGATCCCAGGTAAAACCAGATTGCCATCCGGATGCGTATACACCGTTCCTTTGGAAACAAACCATAAATTTGAAGCGGAGGCTTCCGTAAAAAAGCCCTCTCGATGCAGTAGTGCTTCATCATAACCATTGGACCGAGCCTCCTCTAAAGAGAGCAGATTCCCCAAAAGGCTTAATGATTTGATGTCACAATGAAGCCAACGCTGGTCAGGGATTAATGTGGCTTGAAGACCATTACGCTGCATGTCCACTGGACGATGGAATGGAATAACATTTGCAGTAAGGACACTTTTTATCGTCCCTTGAGGAGGAAAAACATGATTTCGCGGACTTAAAACCCCTCTTGTCACTTGCAAATACACTTCTCCGTCAGTGATTCCCTCAATGTCGATCAATGAACGTAATCTGTCTTTGAGAATGGTGGTTTCATAAGGCAATGTCATTTTTATTTTAGCGGCACTGTTCTCTAGTCGCTGCAAGTGCTCTTCGGCCATGAACATTTTTCCTTGATAAATGCGAATAACTTCGTAGATTCCGTCTCCATACTGGTAGCCGCGGTCTTCGATATCGATTTGAACCTCTTGTCGATCAACGATCTCTTCATTCCATAAGACTTTCATGATAGCCTTCCCTCACTTTGCGATTTTATCAAAATTTTTTTTGGTAGATATAGGATAGGTCTTTACTATACCATTTTTCACCAATTTTTTTAAAGCCATTTTTTTCGTAAAAGCGCTGGTTTCTAAGGGAATATGCTGGTGTTTCTAGTATCCAGTAATCGACGGGAAATCGTTTTTCAAATAATTGCCAAGCAAGAGTCCCAACCCCTTTACCAATAAAATCAGGGTCGAGACAAAAGAAGCAAATCTGGTGTTTACTAGGATTTGCCACAATCAAACCAATAATGCCATTTTCTTGCAGCAGGTAAAGACTGAGATCTGGATCTTGCTTCACTCGTTTCAATAATTCTCCATTATGATAGCCAGATGGACCGTCTCGTTTGTCTGCCCCCAAATGGCAGGCGGTATCTGCATCAAAAGAGGTCCGTATTATTTTTGCTAGTACAAAATCTTCTTTGTCCCCTGCATATTCAACGATTTTCATTTTCTTTTCCTTCTTGCTTTACATGTTTTTGCTGTTGATAATAGCGGGTCAAAGTTCCTGCCATGGCCATCACGATCGAATAGACCGGCAGCGCAACGATCATTCCTACAAATCCTAATAAATTCCCGGCGATCAATAATAAGAAGACGGCAATGATAGGATGGATATGCAGCACTTTATTCATGACGATTGGTGAAACAACATACGACTCGCCAAATTGAATGATCGTAATGCCAATAACTAACAAGACTGCTGTTTTCATATCTTGACTCAGAGCAAACAAGAATGCTGGTGCCGCGCCGATAAAAGGACCAAAATACGGAATGATATCTAGAACACCACAGATTAAGCCTAGTAACAAGGCATTTTGCAAGCCTAAAAATGTAAAGATTAGATAGCTGAAGACGCCAACATACAAACAGACAAGTAGCTTTCCGCTAATATATGCTGAAGCAGCTTGATGAAAATCTTGACACAACTGCAGAATAAGAGAGCGAAATTTTTTTGGTGCTTTCGAGACCAAAAGATCAGGAACCTTATGTCCATCTTTAAACATATAAACCAATAGCAACGGAATCGTGAACAAAACAATCGCTGAATGAGAGACGATTGCTACCAAACTTGTCAGACTATTCGTAGCCCCAGTGATAAACTGAGCAGCGAGATTACTGATTTGGTTGATATCCAATGAATCTAACAGTGGACCAAATAATTCCTCAAAAGAAGAATGATCGATATTGTCAATGATTCTGTTGATGATGTAAGGAATCTGATTGATAAAACGTGCCATTTCGTTAATCAGTGCCGGACCGATCACCTGAATGATTAAATAAGCAGCAAAGAGGATCAGAAGCAATGTGACATAAAGAGCGAGATGTTGATTGCTGCTCCTTTTTTTGATCAAATTGAAAAAAGGCAAAAAGATATAAAAAATAAATACAGAAATCAAAACGGGTAAAAAGACACTAGCAAAAATGGCTTCTAGCGGGCGGAAGACAAACAGAATATTTGAATAGATCCATATGCCTAGTCCCACCAAACAAATAAACACAAGTACTGCAAATAATTTCGACTTTTTTAATAGCTCCAAAGAAAAACCTCCTGTTTTTTTGTTAAACAATCATTACTAGTTTAGCATATTCACTATGTCTTAACCGATTTTTTTGTCACAAAAACAAAATTTCAATAAAATTATTTCATTAATGTTATTAAATTTGACGTTTTCTATGTTCCCGCTAGAAAAATGAAACAAGAGGTTTGCTAGAGACAAGTCCTTGCTACGATCAAAAAAAAGTGGCATCAGTCTGATAAACCTTCGATCACAACAGTCAAGATCAGCCATTATAAGACGACATCCAGAGGACGGCTTCTTTAGTGATCGAGTGTGTCTTCGTGGTTAAGACTTATGCCACTAGTTTTTCCTACTTCTTTTCTTACTTATTTACCTACTTACTTCCCTGTTTACTTTCCTACTTCTTTTCCTATTATTTGTTAGGAAGATAGACCTTCACTAACTTTGTTAGCGGCATATAAAAAGGCGACCGCATGACTTTTCTCCACTGTTTGGAACCCGCAAGCTTCGTAGAAAGCCCGCGTTTTTTTCGTATCGTCAGTTAATAAAATTTTTTGACGAATTTTCGGGTAGTCTCCTACTATTTTTTTTAGTAACGTTTGCCCGATTCCCTGCCGCTGGAATTCTTTCAATACGAGTAAATCTTGGATATACAAAATCGTTTGCTGATCCGTTATTCCTCGCACCAAACCAACTAAGCGCTCTTGCTGCCAAGCAGTGATCACGTGGGATTGCTGAAGTGCTGCCCACAAGACTTCTGGTTCGCGAATATACAAGGACCAGCCAGCATCTTGATACAACGAAAGGACTTGTTGTGGGTCCTCTGGAAGGTGTTTGCTATAGTGAATCGTTGATGAATTGTTTTCTTTCTGTTGAATTGCTGTTCCTTGGCCGTTCTCTGAGACAGCTAGCCATTGGTTATACGTGAGGCTAGTAAAGTGTTCTTTTCTTTGTTCATTTAACAGAGGAACCTCGACTGTTTGAGTTAACTGATAGACAAAACCGCATTTCTGTTGGACGCGCCAAGATTGTTCATTACCATCATAATAGCCTGCCCAAACCGTTAGCTTCGGTTCCCTGGCAAACTGATCAGCAAGGATCGCAGTCAACGCCTCCACTGTATAGCCTTGTCCCCAGTAAGCTTTCCCGATCCAGTAGCCTACTTCAACTGCAGGCGGGAGCATAAATTCTTTGCTGATTGGCATAATACCAATACTACCAATCGGCGTGCCATCTTTCAGACAAATAGCATAAGTCGTTTCATTCGTGTTAAAAACATCCGTAATAATTGTTTCGCTTTCTGCCACAGATTGATGCGGCGACCAGCCGGCTCTTGGGCCGATAGCAGGATCTTTTGCCAACTCAAACAACTCTTTGGCATCAGAATTCTGCCAATGTCTTAAAATTAAACGCGTTGTTTCTATCATCTCTTTCCCCTCTTTCGGACCTTTGCTGTGAGCATCCTATATATTTATTGCATTTCTAGCGCTATTTCTACCATTATTGGAAACACTTGCGTATTGTTGCAAAATAGCTTGATTTTTACTGAAAGTTATCTTTGCTAGCTTATTTCCTGCGATCAATTACGGTTGCGCGCCGTCGCCTTTCGCAAATGCTTGCCTTTCCTGTGCTTGTTTTCTTAATTTCTTTTGCGCTTTCTTCGATCCACGGTCGATATCTCGGTTAAATTTCCGTTCTGCAAATGAATGGAACAGACTCTCCAAGTCATACCCTGCTGGATATAATTCTTCTCTAGACATCAGAAGCTTGACTCTTCTAGTGGGAACGATAACCAATGATTCATCCAGCAAAATCTGTGCTTGATTGCTTTCTAAATAAGCATAAAACAAGCCCGTTTGATTTGTCTCTGTGTAAGAGATGCGATCGCCTTTTTTTAAAGTAGCCACGGATACTTGCTGTCGTTCTTTCTGGATGCCTTTAAATACTGCTTTTTCCGTTGGATACTGTTTCGTTTCTAAGTATCGTTGTGCTTTAGCAACGATTTCTTTAGAGACTGACATCTTTTCTGCGATCCAAAAGGCATTACTGGTACCCACAGCATCAGAAAGCAGCCGATATTTAGGTGTCAATGTTTCTGGATCAAAAGCCATTGCAGCCGTATGGAAATCTTGATGATCAATAGCAAACTGTTTGATTTCCCCATAGTGGGTAGTAGCGATCAAAAGCGCACCTGAATGATAGATGGCTTCCATGATCGCAATCGCTAAAGCAGCTCCTTCATTTGGCTCTGTTCCGCTGCCGATCTCATCCAGCAATACAATGCTTTGCCGTGAAGCATGCTTGACGATTTGGGCAATGTTGTTCATATGTCCCGAAAAGGTACTTAATGCGTTCGCTAAACTTTGTTGATCCCCAATATCCATCCACAGATTTTTCAAAAATGGAACCTGACTTCCCCCAGCATGTGAAGGAAAGAGACCATAGTGCGCCATCACACAAACCAGTGCCACAGTTTTTAACACCACCGTCTTCCCACCGGCATTGGGACCTGTGATCACCAAACAGCGAGCATCGTAACCAAGTTGTAATGACAGAGGAACTGCTGCTGCTCCTAACAATGGGTGTCGAACTTCCTGTAAGTCGATTACTTCTGCTTCATTGATTTCTAGCGGAACACCATGAATTTCACGACAGTATTTTGCTCGAGCAAAGATGATGTCCAATTCAACCAATACATCCAGACAGGTAAAAATCTCTGTTAAGTTTTCTGCAAGCAGTCCAGTCAATCCAGCTAAAATTTGATACTCCTCGGCAGTCTCCTCTGCTTTGGCCATTATCAAGCGATCGTTCAAGCGAATCGCTGCTTCTGGTTCGATGAAAACTGTTGCCCGTTTATTGGAGCGTTCAATAATCTGCCCTTTGATCTGATGTTGAAATTCGGAGCGCACAGGTAGTGTGTAGCGATCATTTTTTTGAATGATTCGTGCATCTTGTAATAGTCGTGGATCTTGCAAAAACTTTGAAAAGACTTTTTTCAATTCTGCTTCATGCTTGGCTATTTGTCCCCGGACTTTCCTAAGTTCACGACTTGCATCGGTGTCAATCCGGCCATTTCGGATTTTGTCAAAAATTGTTTGTACGGTGTCTGAAAAGTCCGTTAATCCTTGCGCATAGCCAGTAAGCCGCGGTGTCTGCCACTGGTTTTTTTCAAACATCTGACGGATCAATCGAAAAGACCGTAAAAAGTCTCCATAATCGATCAATTCTCTCGGCTCTAAAATCAAGCCTTTTTCAATTTTTGTCGTATGATGCAAAATATCAGACAGGCCCATGAATGGCACTTGTTGCCCAGAGCCTAAGAGGGCCATTGCTTCTTGTGTTTCCGCTAGTCTTTTTCTAGCGGAATGAATAGAAGAGGCCGGTTGTTGTTCGGCAAATCGTTGCTTGCCATAATCACTAAGGATTCGTTGACTAACAGTTGTTTTAATTGTGTCAAATTCAGTTTCTTGTGGGATATTCATATGAGGTCCTTTCTTGTGCCCGTGAAACGTCTCTCCTCCACGTTCAAAAAAAGTGTACAAAAAAGGTGACAGTTCCCCATCACCTGTTTTTATCAATAACGATTTTGATCGGTATCTGCAGGCACAACAAATAAACTTAGTATTGTTTATTTGTTTAAATTTGCTAGTTAGATACCTAAGACACTCATCAAGAGACCTCTTTCTTTTTTTGAACGATTTTCTTTATTTTAGTATATCTATGATCGAATTGTCAACATCATCTATTCTGCCGGTTCATTATGTGTTTGCATATCCAATTCAGAATGTAATCGCTGGATCGCTAGCTGTCGTTCCTCATCAGAGATTTCTTGGTAAGAAATCCCTGCTTCTCCTTGCAAGCCATCTCCCGTAAATCCTGTCCCCTGTATTTGATAGAGATCAACTGTTGTTAGGGCAGTCTGGTAACTCGTTATTAATCGTGAGATCTGCTGAAAAGTGAGATCCGTTTGGCCGTTTTCTCCAACGATCGACATGAGCTCTTGGTACTGGAACAAACTTGACAGAGACAGCAATTCTTTAGCGAGGAGCTCAGTCACTTGTCGTTGTCGTCTCTGCCGGCCATAATCCCCTTCTGGATCATCTTTACGCATCCGAGTATACTGAAGTGCTGCCCAACCATCTAATTGAAGCTCCCCCTCTGGGTAATGAATTTTCTCAGCCGTAAACTCAAAATCGTTGTAAACTGTGATTCCGCCAATCGCATCTACAAGATCTGCCATGCCATCCATATTGATCGAGAAATAATGATGAATTGGGATCTGTAAAAATTGTTCGATCGAAGCGATCATCATTTCGGCGCCCCCAAATGAGTGGGCATGATTGATTTTATCTTTGAAACCTTTACCAACAATCTCTACATAAGCATCACGAGGAATACTTGTAATGGATGTCCGCTTATTTTTTGGATTCAATGTCACGATCATGATCGTGTTCGCACGATAGTCTGTTTTTCGCTTTGAATCATTTGCGATACCCAAAAGGAGCAGACTTAGGGGTTCTACCTCTTCAATTACTGTTGCTTCTCGCCCTTTAATCGGTGCGTGCATGGTTTGAACCGTTTGTTCTGCACGAAGAACGATGCGCAGCGCATAGACTGTTCCAACGGTCACAAGCAGTGTTAAACTAACCAAAAGCGTCAGCCACACTTTCTTTCCATTCGTCATGGTCTTCTCCTTTGCTTGAATTTATCGGATAAATTGTTACTTTTACTCGTAAGAATCCTTTCAGTCCATTCATAAGTCATCAATGTGATCCCACTTGCTAAACAGATACTTGCGAGGGTATCGCTTGGGTAATGAACGCCTAAATAAAAGCGGGAAAATATTACTAAAAGAATGAAAGAGCCGCCGAGGATAGCCAACAGACCTTTTTTCTTAAACAAAAATCGAGTGAAAAGCAAACAGGTAGTCACCAGTGTAACAGCTAGCAGGGTATGGCCACTGGGAAAGCTGTATGAATCGCGAACCATCCCAGCTTCTAGGACTGGGCGTGGCCGCTGAATCAGCCATTTCATCACTTGACCGATACCACTCACCACAATCAGATTTCCTATTCCCCAGATTGCCCAAACTCGTTGCTGCTTTTTCCATAAATAGATGCCCAAAAGCAGAAATAAACCAGTTATTGGTAGGATCGTAGCAGTCGAAGCGATGCCCAACATGATTTGGTCTCCTAAAGCAGTGCGCATCTGAGGCAAATTCCAAAAGAGTCGGTCCATCCTTTGAAACCAGTGTGGCTGATGCAAGACTAGGATCGTCAATAAAAAAAACAATGCAATAAAGCTAAGACTGACCGTCATCCGACGAGTTCGATTGAACATTTTAGTAAACTCCTTTAATTTATTGGGAAAGTTTTTTTCGGGGCATACGCCTTCTCCAGCCCAAAAATAATGCCTAAAGAGAGACCAACTGCAATCAGCGAGGTCCCACCTTGACTCAGAAATGGTAGTGGAATACCCGTCAAAGGCAGTAATCCAATCGCCGCCCCGATATTTTCAAAAATTTGAAAAACCAAACCAAAAACAAACGTGATCGATAGATAGACCGAGGCTTTATTATTTGTCCGCAATGCTGCAAAAATGATCTGATAAATCAAATAAAAATAGAGAAAAATTACTAATGAACTGCCTAAAAATCCAAATGATTCTCCGATGACTGTAAAGATCATATCGGATTCATGCACAGGAACGTAGACAGGAATGTGCGTGTCACTTGCCCCGAGGAGACCACCTGAACCAATTGCCCACATACTTTGTACTTGTTGGTAAGCAATCGAGTCTTGATAAGCAAAAGGATCTGCCCAAGCTTTGACTCGATCCAATTGATAGGGTTTAAAATGCAATCGAAACAACATCGTATTCCCCCAATCAGTAAAGACTAATAGCAATAACAGTCCGCCAACCACAGCCAATACCGTAAAAATTGCTGTCAACAATTTCCAATGGACACCGGAAATAACAAATAGTGCGCCGAGCATTACGATGAAAACCAAACTAGTACCAAAGTCCCGTTGCATATACATCAATAGAAAAGTCGGCAAACTATAAAGCACTATTTTTAGAATGTAGAAACAGTCAGATTTGATTGTTCGCTGAATCTGTCTTTTTTCATATAAGAGTGTGAGATACACCATAAACAATACAAAAGCCAATTTCATAATCTCAGAAGGCTGCAATGTGAAACTGCCGATCCGGATCCAACGTTTTGTATGGGTCAACTCAAACATGACGGGATCATAAAACCAGTACAATAATGTCATCAATCCTAGAGAAAGAACATAAAAGATGCCAGAGAACCGCAATAAAAAAGTCGTCGAAAGTAAACTGCCCGCAAACAATGCGATTGCGGCAATGATGCAAAAAAAGAGTTGCCGCACAACAACCGGTCCCGGATCAATGCCATCCAGCACACTGGCACCATATTGAACCGCAATACTCAATAAAAAAAGTAAGAAAACCGGCAGAATCAGTGCATAATTCACTTCATGTCGTTTGAAGTACTTCATTTGCTTCCCTCCCTCTTTCCAATTTGAGGCAAATACCAAAAGCAAACGAAAGAATAAAGTAACTGGAGCCACCATAACTAATAAATGGTAAAGGAACCCCTGTCATAGGCATTAACCCTAAGATACTTGCGATGTTGATACTTGTTTGCAATAACAACAATGTGGCAGTTCCTAATAGAATCAAGCCTATTTGTGAATCAATAGCTGTTGCCGAACGAATAAACAGGCGCAACACAATTAGAAATAATAATCCAATTACAAAAATCCCTACCAAAAGGCCAAGCTCCTCTACCAATACCGAAAAAATGAAGTCTGTCTCCGCAACGGGTAAGAACCCTTTTTTCGTGATGCTATTGCCTAAACCCAACCCGCTTAATCCGCCATTGAATAATGCATAATAGGAATGAATCATTTGGAAACCTTGACCATATGGGTCAGAAAATGGATCTCCAACAAGTTGGATCCGGTTGTATACATGCATGAAGAATTGTGGTAACCAGCCGTGTTGTCCTAAAAAGAGGACCGCACCTCCTAAAAGAAATAAACTGGAAATCAGTGCAGTAAATAGCAGGAATGTGACTTTGACTGGCACTTGAACAGTCGTGATCATAACAAAAGCCAAAAATAGTAAAATCATTACTCCTGCAACTTTAGGCTGCATTAGAACCAGCCCACAACATAGAAATAAGAGAAAGAGCGGCTTTTTTAATTCATTGAAAGATCGTTTGTCCTTAAAATAGTTTGCCAAATAAAGAATCATACCGACATTTGTTATTTCTGAAGGCTGAAACTGAATGCCAAAAATCGAAATCCAGCGCTGAGCACCGTTAACTGATACCCCGAAAAATGGCAGGTAGGCCAACAGTAACATGACAATGCCAAAGGCCAATAGTCCCACCGCTAACTTTTTGCTTAACAAAATTTCGACGCGGGTTTTTTGAATCAAAAGAATCATTCCCCAACTCAACAGCAGAAAAATCAGTTGTCGCTGGAACAACGCGGCCGGTGCACCCCCAGCAGTCATCAACCGGTAAGAACTTGCACTATAAATCATTAAAAGACCGATGATACTCAACAGCAAATAAGCTGTGATAAGTAACCAATCGATCTTTCTCTTTTTACTCATATCGTCCACTCCTTCCCTTGGAGCAGGTGATTTCAGACGTTATTTATTTTATCCATTTACGTTTTGAAACATACTCAAGAAAAGAAAAAAAGCCAAACTTCTCTCAAGACGTTCGACTTCGCAAGCAATCTCATCGTCCGAGTTTTGGCACTATACAACGTAAAGAAGAAGCAAATTAGTAGTATTTATTTCTTCTTAGCTATTTTATGAAGAGCCTTAATCCGACAATTCCTGTTTTACACATTGGCGTCTTTCGACGTTTCTGCGCAATAGCTTATGTTTGTATAGGAGCCTCACCTAACAAGGTTATCCGTTATTTTTATTCATCCTGAATGTTACCTTTTGTTCCTCATGATGACAACTGAATTCCGCAATTTTGTGTTTTTCTTTAATTATTCTTAAACATCTTTAAGCAATTGACTAATTCCCCTGTTTTCTCACAACTCATTGAATCGCTGCCTTTTTTAGTTAGAGATTTCTCGTTATTTTCAGGACAAAAAAACTGCAACAGCCATTTGCCATCGATCCATCGAGACCCAATCAACTGGCAACTATTTGACTGAAGTTCAGCCATCAGCTGCAATGATCATGGATCAAAAATGAATCAACTTGGTAAACGGCGTTGCAGTCATTCCTTGTACCTATTTAAAGGATCAGTCCGCATTTGATTATTGGCGAATCAAATAATCAAATGCGCCTAACGCTGCTGTTGCTCCTGAACCCATCGAAATAATAATTTGCTTGTAGGCACTGTCTGTACAATCTCCGGCAGCAAAAACTCCAGCAAGATCTGTAGTTCCATGTTTGTCGACAATGATTTCATTGCGTTCATTCAAAGCCACTCGATCTTTCAGCCATTCTGTATTCGGCATCAAGCCAATCAAAATAAAGACGCCTTCCACAGCTAAAGTGGCTTCACGATTTGTCTGCCGATCCACATAAGTCAGCTGCTCCACATGATCGGAACCCGCAATTTCCTTGGTAGCAGCATTGGTGATGACCGTCACATTTTCCAATGTTGCTAGTCGTTTTTGTAAAACAAGGTCTGCTTTTAATTCCGGCAAGAACTCCAATACATAGACATGTTTTGCCATACCTGCCAAATCAATCGCTGCTTCAATACCAGAATTACCGCCACCAATAACTGCCACTTCTTTACCAGCAAACAACGGACCATCGCAGTGAGGGCAATAAGCGACCCCTTTATTTTTAAACTCTTGCTCTCCCGGAACGTTAATGTTCCGCCACCGTGCACCAGTGGCAAGGATCGCTGTCTTTGTTTTCAAAACAGCACCATTCTCTAATTCCACTTCCACGAATTCATTTTTGCGGATATCTTTGGCACGTTGTCCTTTCATGACATCTACATTATACTCATTGACATGTTCTTCCACTTGACGCATTAATTTTAGTCCTTCTGTGTAAGGTGTACCGATCATGTTTTCGATTCCTAATGTTTCCATCACTTGACCACCGAAAGTTTCCACCACCATGCCTGTATTGATCCCTTTACGGGCAGCGTAGACAGCAGCACTTGCACCCGCTGGACCGCCCCCTACGACCAACACGTCAAACAGATCTTTATCTGCAAACGAGTCTTTGCTAGTCGGACCAGCAGCTTGTTCAAGTAATTGTTCGATCGTCTGACGACCGCTAGCGAATTCTTCCCCGTTCAAAAAGACGGTTGGTACGGCCATAATTTTTTTGGCATCTACTTCCGCTTTGAACATACCACCTTCGATCATCGTATGACTGATATTCGGATTCAAGACAGCCATGATATTCAACGCCTGTACGACATCCGGACAATTATGGCACGTCAGACTAACATATGTCTCAAAATGCAAAGGCTGAGAGATTTGTTTGATACGGTCTTGAATCGCTTGTTCGACCTTTGGCGCCCGGCCACTAACTTGCAATAAAGCTAAAATAAATGAAGTAAATTCATGCCCGAGTGGAAGACCTGCAAAAGCAATGCCACTGTCGATACCTGGTTGCATAATTGTAAAGCTGGGTGTCCGATCTGCAGTTGCTTCTTCGATCGTAATACGTTCGGACATTTCTGCGATTTCTTCTAAGAAATCACGAACCTTTTGTGAGGCGTCATCTGTACCAAGACTAGCTGCGAAAACAATTTCAGATTCCAGCATTGCCAGATACTGTTTCAGTTGTTCTTTAATTCCATTATCTAAAGCCATGTCAACCTCCTATATTTTTCCAACTAGATCAAGACTTGGTGTTAAGGTGTCTTCTCCTTCTTTCCATTTAGCTGGGCAAACTTCACCTGGATGTGTCCGCACGTATTGGGCAGCACGAATTTTGTCGATCAATCCACTAGCATCGCGTCCAATTCCATCCGCATTGATTTCAACCGTTTGAACAACGCCATCAGGATCGATAATAAAAGTACCTCGTTGTGAAAGGCCACTTTCTTCATCCAGTACATCAAAAATACGAGAGATCGTGTGAGAAGGGTCAGCAACCATAATGTATTCGATCTTGCTGATTGCATCAGAGTGATCATGCCATGCTTTGTGGGTATAGTGAGTATCTGTCGAAACAGAATAAACTTCAGTTCCTAGTTCTTTCAATGCTGCATATTGATCTTGTAGATCTTCTAATTCCGTTGGACATACAAATGAAAAATCTGCTGGGTAAAAGCAAACCACATTCCATTTTCCTTTGAAATCTTCAGATGAAACGTCGATAAATTTTCCGTTGTGATAAGCTTGTGCTTCAAATGACTCAATTTCTTTTCCAATTAATGACATAGCGATTCCTCCAATTAGAATTATTATTTGAGAATAATCTCTCTTAATTATTAGTCTAAAGCCAGTGGAATTGCAATAGTCTCTTTGCATTTTTTTAAACAAAATGAATTTCTCCTCATAAATGAGCGTTTCACTTTCATTTTAAAATGATTTCTGGGAAAATAAATAGATTCACTTTTCTAACAATTATATCCTCAAGGTTACTCATTCTCATTTACGAGGATATTTTCTCAATAACTTTAAGTCACTTTTCACTTTGTCAAATTCATCAAAGTGAAAAGTTTTTATTTGTCCAAAACGATAAGAAAAACACCTGAAGGACTCCTCTTCTGCTCTAGCAGAACCTCGGATCTTTCAGATGTTTATCAAAAACTATTTCAAGAAATTCCTTAGCGCTTATTTTTCTGATGAGGCAAAAAGAAATCTTGAAAAACCCCACCCAAGATGAAGATCACCCATGAATAGGCCCAGCTTCCTGTTGAAAATGACCAGAGGAAGTAAACTACCACGATCACTGGCCAATAAACCGTATTAAAAAAGCGAACTTTTCCTGCGGATTCTCCATAAATGTGATGCGCTGCCCGTGGTCCGGGTTCATCTTCATTAGAAATAAAGTAAACGCCATCGGCCATTTTGGCAAATCCTGTGCGGATGATACTGACATAGACGATAAAGAATACTCCTAATGCAACTGCCGCAAAAAACAGTCCTAAAGCTAAACCACTGGGAATGTAAAGAATAGCTTCCATCAAGAAAAAGGGTGTCACCGACAGAATACATGCAGAAATCCCTAGCACCAGACCAAATCGAAAACTCTTTTCATAATCTTCCAATTGCTTCCGCGCCTCTTGTTTTACTTCTTGATCAAATGGACGATCGTTTAATTTTCGTTTTGATGCAGAATAGTTCAAGCCGGAGGTAATAATAAAGCCCACGCCCAATGCAACAAACATGAACATGACTAATAGTCCTAAGCCACTATTGATTTCATTGGCAAAAAAGAGAAATATTCCAAGAGAAGCGATACATAACGCAATACCTAAAGAAAGTGAGAAGGCAAAACGGCGAATCTTCCCCCAAAAATCAAAGGCTTCATCGATTGTAATAGCATCTAACCAAGCTTCTTCTGCAGTATCTTCTGACTGCGCTACTTGCAGTTCTTGAAGCAACTCATCAATTGATCCAAATTCACTGATCACAGCCCCGATTGCTTCATGCTCGCTCTTTCCTTGTTCAATCAATTCATGGTAATGGTCTTCCATGATCGCAGCCAAATCCTCTTTGGCTTTCTTTGTTTCTGGCGTGGTGGGTACATTCAAAAACAAACTATCTAAATAATCCCGGATGGTTTTCATTTTGCTCCTCCTTGTAAAAAGCGCTCAACAACAATTTTTGTTTGCTGCCACTCTTGTTTTTTTACTTCTAAAAATTCTCTTCCTGCCTCACTGATTTGATAATAGGTGCGTTTCTTTCCATGAGTCACTTCTCCAGGATACGAGCGGATCAATCCCTGTTTTTCCAAACGTGTGAATGCAGAATACAATGTTGTTTCCTTAATGATATAGAGCGAATCTGTTTTTTCACGTATCTGTTTTGAAATGTCGTATCCATAGGAATCATCTTTGGAAAGAATCGATAAGATGATTGCATCATTGTATCCCCGAATTCCATCGCTGGATATCACTCGATCCCCTCCTTAAAATTACTTTACCTGTCGTAATAATTATAAATCAATTACTACGACAGGTAAAGTAAATCTGTGATTCTTTTTTTAAATCAGTCTTGAGACCGAGAAACACCCGCTAACGGTTGAACATCAATTACCGGTAAAAACACTTCATCAAATTTTATGAAACTCCCACCTTCTGTTAAAATTTTGATCTGCTGTCCTTCTCGAAGCTGCCAACTGTCGCTGCTTTCGAAATAATACAGACCAAAATCTGATGAATAACGTGATTCCGCGTTTTTCTTCGTCTGAAAACATGCATACCCATCCTCATAGACTTTCATGACCGTCCCTTCGACCCATTCCTTTTGAGGCGGGAAGAAAATCATCTTTACGCAGATTATCCAAAGCGCAAGTAAACCCGCACCGACCAAATAGTTTTTGTGCCCCGGTTTGGAGGGCCAATAATAGGAAATGAAAACCAGCAACAAAATAGCTAATCCGCTGCCCATTAAGACTGTCCCCCACTTTGGCGCGAGCCCCACCTCTGTTTGTAATGTAATGTTTTCTGCCAAAGTCAATAGCTCAAAGTCTGCGATCGGGATCAGGTTTACCCGAAGAAATAATCCCCCTATTAACAGTACTAAACCTACGGCAGCCGCCAGCAAATATTTGTGCATTTCGGAATCCGCTCCTTCCCTTTGAACCTAGCATACCTGAAAAAAACTAAATTTGGTTTAAATTGAATAAATTGTTTTCAATACAAAAACAGTTGCGAACATCCAACATTCGCAACTGTTTCTCATTTAAGCCATCCTTATCCGATAACAAGCCTTTAATCTTTTGCAGCAGCCGGTTCAACATCAGACAACATAATGTCCAATGATTCGATCCCAGATCCTGCTAAATACCAAACTTGCGGATTTAATTCGATCACTTTCCCGTTTTTTCCAGCAGTTGTTTGCTGAACCAATTCATTTTCAGTCAACGTACTCTGGCTTGTATCCCCACCGATTGCTTTTGTACGATCAATAACAAAAATAATATCGGGATTTTTTTCCAGTAAATATTCATAAGAAATATTCTGCCCATGAGTCGATGCTTCTAATGTATCATCGACTGGCGTAAACCCAAATGTGTCATAAACAATGCTGTATCTTGATCCCAAACCAAAGGCAGAAAGACTACCTTCATTCATCATGACAACTAATGCTTTTTCCTTGCTAGCTTCTGCAGTTTCAGAAAGATTCGCGATTCTTGTTTGCAGAGCAGTCAACTGTTTCTTGGCTTCCTCTTCTTTTCCGAAGATTTGGGCAATAGTTTGAATGTTGTTATCGATCGATGACCAAGTGTTTTTGTTGTCTACACTTAGAAAAATCGTTGGTGCAATTGCTTCCAGATCTTTTTGAAAGTCTCTTTGGCGGCCAGAGATAATGATCAAATCAGGTTGGATCTGATTGATTTTTTCTAAGTCAGGTTCTTTGATACCACCTGCAGAATCAACCGCAGCATAACTCTTTAAATAGTCAGGCATATTGCTCGTAGCAGCTCCTACAACACGATCTCCTACGCCTAAAGCATCCATTGTATCAAGTGCACTGTTATCGAAAACAACGACTTTTTTTGGTGAAAATGGCACAGTCACTTTGCCATTACTATCTGTCACTTCGATTTCGGCAGGCGCCGCTGCAGCCGTTGAGGCACTTGTTGACTCTCCTTTTTCTTGCGAGCCGCATCCTGCTAACCCCGTGATCATTACCAATACAGCCAAACTAAATACTATTTTTTTCATATACTCCTCCTATGGTCTCTTAATTAAAATAATAACAAAAGCGCTGTCCATCCACTTCGACTATCTTAACTTCTAAGTCATAAAGTTCTTTTAAAACAGGCTCTTGGATCACTTCTGCAACTGTGCCTGTTTTGAACAGACTTCCTTCTTTCATCGCTACGATATGGTCTGCATATCTGGCAGCAAAGTTGATGTCATCCAATACGATCAATACGGTTTTCCCATGATCTTTGACTAATTTCTCCAATAAGTGCATCAACTGATTGGCATGTTTCAAATCCAAATTATTCAGCGGTTCATCCAAAAGGATATACTCGGTATCTTGGGCAAGAATCATCGCCAAATAGACCCGTTGAAGCTGCCCACCAGATAATGCATGGATCGAGCATTGCCGAAATGATTCTAAAGATAAAAGTGTTAATGATTCTGAAATGATTTGTTCATCTTCTGGCGTTGATCGTCCCCGATTATAGGGAAACCGACCAAAAGACACCAGTTCTTCTACGGTCATATCAACCGTAAAACCGTTACTCTGTTGCAAAAAAGCGAGATTCTTAGCTAATTCTTTCGAACGCCATTGTCGAATCTCCTTTTCTTTGAAATAAACTTCTCCAGTAGTCTGCTCCAACATGCGGCTGATAATCGAAAGCAATGTACTTTTTCCGGCACCATTTGGACCAATAAAGGCAATCAATTGATTTTCCGGCAACTGCAAGGACAAATCAGTCAACACGCGCTTGTCTTGATAACTCTTTTCGATTCCTTTTGTTTCAATCATTGTCCTTTCCTTTCTTTGACTAGTTTTCCTAAAAAGAAGATTCCGCCTAAAAATTGAATCACTGTATTGATCGTTGTGTTCCATTGAAAGACTTGCTCAACAAAAAATTGGCCGCCGACTAGTAATAAAAACCCTAAAAGTGCTGATCCAACAAACAATGTGCCATGTTTATATGTTGGAAATAACTGATAGGCAATCGTTGCCACGACAAATCCTAAAAAGACGGATGGTCCTACTAAAGCAGTAGCAGTCCCCGATAATAAAGACAGCAAGAAAAGACAACTCTTCTGGATCATTGAAACCGATAGGCCTAAACTTTTTGCATTTCGAACACCCAAGACCATAACATTCAATTCTGGAATCAATAGCGATAATCCAATCAGCCCAATTAAAATAATTCCAGCAGCCAGTAATAAATGCTGACTATTGACATTGCTAAAACTTGCAAATAGACGCCCTTGCAACAAATCATATTCATTGGGATCCATGATGACTTGAAGAAATGAACTGATACTAGTGAACATAGTACCGCTGATCATTCCCGCCATCAGTAATAGAAACAATTGATTATTGGCTTTTTTATAAAAGGTCTGAATGATGACACTGCTTAATGTCCCGGTAGCTAAAATCGAAAACAAAAAAACGAAAGGTGTTTCCTGACTCAACATGCGGATTCCTCCTAAGAAGAAAAATAGTATCGTCTGGATCAGCACATATAATTGATCCAATCCTAAGATACCGGGAGTCAGATACCGATTTTGTGTCAGTGTTTGTAAAGTGATCGTGCTAAACGAGACAGCTATTGCTACTAAGCCAAAGGCTACTATTCGCTTTCCCCGTAATTGCAGTGCGAAGGACCAATTGCCATATGTATTGTAGGTAAGGTATGCGCCAACAGCTATCCCGATGAGTATGAACAAGAACATATAACGCCGGATAATTCTCATACCATTTTTCTCCTCATCAATAAGACTAGAAAGCTAATACCGCCAATCGTTCCTGCTACAACGCTGACCGGCAATTCATATGGGGCTATTAAAATCCTTGCTAGCAAATCACACAAGAGCAAAAAGGCACTGCCGGAAAAACTGATCAGAAAAAGGTTGTTTCGAACATGGTCTCCTGCAAATAAAGCAACAATATTAGGGATGATCACACCAAGGAATGGAACACTGCCTACTAAAAGCAAGACCACACTACTGGCAAAAGCAACCAGTGCAAATACGAGCAAGCGTAAAACGTGGTAGTTGATGCCAAGATTTTTTGCAGCTGTCTCTCCTAACCCGGCAATCGTTATTTCATAAGCAAGGAAATACAAAAGAGCAAAAACTGGTAGTGTCAGATAAATCAATTCATAATTGCCCTCGATCACGGTAGCAAAGTTCCCCTGTAACCAGGAAGAAACATTTTGCACAAGTTGAAAGCGGTACGCAAGAAAGGAACTGACTGCGCCAATCACATTCCCGAACATCACACCCGTTAAAGGCAAAACCATCGGATCTTTCTTAGGGATCAAGCGACTTAGCCATAAAAATAGCAAAACCCCCGCATAAGAAAATAAGAAAGCAGCGGTTGTTCGCAGGAGTCCAGATGCATTGGGCAGCCATAACATGACGATCAAGATCCCTAGGCGGGCACTGTCAGTCAAACCGATCACGTCTGCAGCAACAAATTTATTTTGCATCAGATGCTGAATGATTTTTCCACATAAGCTCATGACAGCCCCTGCAAGCAAGAGACTAATCGTACGAGGAACGCGTACTTTCAGCAATATCATCCAATGACTCTCTTCTCCTGCCATTAAACCAGCTAGAGACATGTCATGTGCGCCCACAAATAAAGACCCAGTGATCAACAAGAGAAGCAAAATGGCCAGACTCATTTTTCTCATATACTAACCCTTTCTAATGAGAACGATTCTCATTCTCTCTAGTTAGTTTAAGCGATTCCGCTTTTAATGACAAGGCTTTTTGCAAAAAAAAAGATAAACCTACTCTTAACGTAGGTTTATCGAATAAAAAAACTTTTAATATATAACACATTTAATTCACATGAGATTTCAAGAGACCTTCGATGGCCAATTGATTCAAAAAGTGCAGCGGAAAAGATATCGTTGGATTGAAAAAGTAATCCATCGTAGCCAATTGATCAAGAGTCATGTAAGATGTGATCAACGTAGAGACCGTATTGATGATCTCCAAACTGCCGCGATCGCTTGTAATGATCTGCCCTCCCATGATTACTCGTGTTTCCTTGTCAAATACCAGTTTCAATGTCACTTCAAAATTATTTTCTACTTCGAAAAACGTACGTGCATGGAACGTACGTGTGACAGAATCGACGTCAAAGCCATAATAAGGTGCTTCCGTTTCATTGATTCCAGAGCTGCTCACAAAATATCCAAAGAGCTTGCTGACCACTGTGCGCTGCATTTTGGGAAAAGGGATTTTTTTTGCAGACAAAATATTTGTTGCCGCGACGATACCGGTTCTATACGCATTGGTCACCAGCGGTACATAGAGGGAACTGTCTGAATGATTGAATGGGATCGAGACTAAGTCGCCGACAGCATAAATGCTTGGATCGGAAGTTTGCAAGAATTCATTGGTGTCGATCGTCCCATCTGGGTTCAACTTCAGAAAGTCAGCGACCAAGTCAACATTCGGTCTTGGATTGACAGCATAGACAACGATATCCGCTGGCAAAAAAGTGCCATTGGCAAGTTCAATTCCCGCCAGCTCTCCGTTCGCAGTTTGTTTTGCTGCGACCACGCTGCTGTTCAGATAGATTTGTAAATTTTCTGGAAAACGTTCGATCAAAATCTGAGAAATCTCTTGGTCGAAGTAGCGGAAAAGCAAAGTATCCATCCGATCAATCAAGAAGACCTCTTTATCCTGTCCACTTAGTGATTCCGCTAATTCAAAACCTATCAGACCGGCACCCACAATGGCCACTTTCTTGGCTTCCTGTACTTTGCTTAGAGCTGCTCGAGACTGGGCAATCGTTTTGTACGTGGTAATGTGCTCTTTGACTTCTTCCGTAAAAGCATTCCGAAAATTACTGGACCCCATAGCTAAAATCAAATAATCATATGAGATCGTGTCTTTTTCAACACAACTAGCCGTTGATGTTTCAAAAGAAACGTTTTTTTCTGCCGCTGCAATCTTTACGACGCGGCTATTGAGCATCACATTGATCCCTTCTGACAGTAATTCACTGGCAGTAGCAGTGTGGGAATCTTCTAGACGCTCAATATATCCCTCTAATACTAAGTTCAAACTGCTAGCGATATAGCCCAATACATTGGATTTTTCAATGATGATCACTTCAATTTTATCATCCATCTGTTTTAAATGGCGGGCTGCTGCTATACCAGCATGAGAGCCTCCAATAATGACAATCCTCATAACTTCTCCAACTCACTTTCAAGATTTTCCCTTCGAATTTCATCAATCACTTGATGCAGCCGTTGCTCTTCAAAACGATCGATCACACCTGTCAAGACCAGGAGCTTTTTGAAGTGATAGTTTTCGGCAATCTGCGGTTGATCCACAATCAGTAGATCATAATCGGTTGCTTGTGCAGTTTCCACCTGCATGTAAGGATACCCAGAAAGCTGTTTGGCCAAAAACCGCCGCAAAACATCCGTACGTAATTGATTTTGAGACAGCAGAACACCGATTTTCAGCTCTTTTTGTTGTTTCTCTTGCAACCATTCAATAACAAACGACAAATCATGGATGAGCTTTCTCTGTTTCTCCTCAGAAAAAGGCCCAGTGGCTTGTGCCAATGTTTCAACTACTTGATTCGCTACTTCCGTGATGGTTCCCCGCAAAAAATGCGGAGGAAAATCGGCAAATGAAGTCAATGCGCCCTTCAAGTAGCGTGCTCTAAGAATGATGATTGCTAAAAAACGACTGATTTCTGGATAATGAACTTGTATATCAAGAGATTCATCCGCAAAAGTTTTCATCAATACTTGACTCTCAGCGGCTAAATCAAGCATAAATTCCGAATCAGTGTCCTGCTGGTGATCCATGACTACTAATCCTTCCATCATCAAAAACAAATAGAGGTAAACAGCTTCGTAGTCACTCCACGAAATGGCAAAACGGCTGAGATAACGTCCTAAAATATTTCGTAGCACTTGAAAAGTAGGATCATTTTCTACTTGTTTTAAGAGGCCTTTCGATGACTCATGTTGCTGGGAACTCCTAAAATCGAAACGGGCTTCCATCAAACCAAACCATAAGACCAATTTCCAATTATTCCGTGGATCAATTGATAAGCCAAGTTGCTGTTCAATCACCCGAATCAAGTTTCGAATAGCTGGACTCTTAAAGGTTTCATTGATTTTTGCTAACGGATAACTCTGCGAAAAAAACGAATAAAAGAAAAAGCGGATTTGGCGCTCATCGCCGATCAGTTTCTTATTTTTCAATTGAAGACTAAATTCCTCCAACAAGTGATTGATCGATTTGAAATGACGAAAAAGCGAGGCCTCGCTAAGCATCAAATCCAACATGAGTTTCGTTGTCGATCCTTCGCGATGGAAAAAGAGATATTCAATAATTTGAAAATCCACCGCTTCTGATAAATACGCATAAAAAAAATGCTGAATAGAAAAATCAAGCGGTAATGTTAAATACAAACGATCATTCTCTTTTGTTTCTAACAATGCCTCTGCATGGAAAACAGAAAGATTGTCACTCAAATGCTGAATCTCCTTTTGGAGCGTCGGTGAAGAAATGGATAACTTATTTGCAAGAGTTTTATAGGAAATTTCTGAACCATGCTGAAAGAAGATGGTCAGTATCTGAAAATGGACTTGCTGATTTTTTTCTAATAGTTGCATCAAATTCATCGATTCTGCTCCTTTTTCAGTCTAGTTCTAATTTCCCAATAAACGCTTCGTTTGTCAACCATATTGAGCGATAGGATTTCACAGTATATGTCAAAACCAAGAATATTTCTTTGCTTCTCTAAAAGAGTCCATGGTAAAATTTGAAAGAAAGGAGCACGCATGTTAAAAAAAATATTCTTCTTTTTCCAAAGCGATTTATTATTTACGATTTCTTTCTTTTTGGCGCTTGTTGCGAGTTCATTTGGACGTTTTGATGTCCACTTTATTGATTTTCAAGTGATTTTGACCTTGTTTGGTCTCATGCTGACTATTAATGGGCTTGAAAAAGCCGGTTTGTTGAATTTCATTGGTCAACGTTTGCTCTCTAAGAGTCATTCTCTCCGAGCACTGATTCGAACGATTGTTTTATTAAGTTTTTTCAGCTCGATGGTACTAACGAACGATGTGGCGATCCTGACTTTACTACCTATGTATCTTCTGATCACCAAAGGCATTCAGGAACAAAAAAGCGTTCTTCTCGGCGCAGTTTACCTGATTGTAGCCGCTAATTTAGGCAGCAGTTTATTTCCCTTTGGGAATCCGCAAAATCTCTTCTTGTTTTCTTTTTATAATTTACCTTTGACTACTTTTTTGCAAACGACAGGTATGATGGTTGTCCTATCATTAACTCTGTTAGTAGGATCCATTCAATTATTGCCAGCATCCCCTCTCATCATCAAAAAAACCACGCATTTTTTTGAGAAAAAATACACGGTACTTTATCTTGGTTTAATGGCACTGATGATTTTGGGAATCTTTCATGTCGTTCCTTTCGTCCTCTCGGCATCGATCGTAGCATTCGTGGTCTATTTTTTTCAAAAAGAGCTCTTTCGTTCAGTGGATTACCGTCTCTTAGTCACATTCGCTTGTTTCTTTGTGATTATCGGAAATATCAACGAACAAGACAAGTTGATTGAAATGATCCAACCCTTCTTCCAAAAAGAACAACAAGCCTTTTTAGGCAGCATCACCCTTTCTCAGGTGATTTCCAATGTCCCAGCAGCGATTCTGATTGCTCCTTTTACAACCTACAAGAAAGCTGTTTTGTTGGGGGTAAATGTGGGTGGCTTGGGCACATTGATTGCTTCGCTAGCGAATTTGATTGGTTACAAATTGATCAAGCAAGCTCTCCCTCAAGAACAAAAAAGATTCCAACACAAGTTCTATATGGTGAATATTCTTTACTTATTCATAATCGGTTCAATCGGCTATCTCTATTTAGGGATAGGCTAATAGGCACTAGTAGGCAAGCAGCTGTCCCTGAATATACAGGACAACTGCTTGCCTTCAAACGATTAGGAGCTCATAATCGATCTCCGTCTTACTAATTGCTTTTTTCTTTTCTCCAAAAAGGGAACGGCTTAGCTGCAGCAATTCTGACTGTGGAATATCCTGTTGAAAATAGCGGTAAAAAAATTCCCGATCAATGATTTCTTCATAAGCATAAGAAAAAAGATGAGTAGAAAAACTGATTTGTTCTTCCAGAAGCCATTTCTTATAGACAGAAAGTAGCTTTTCATCTTTGTGATCGTTCTGTTCCAGTGGTTGAAAGATATTTTCTTTGGTCCGAACGATCCGCAAAATCAATAAGCGACGACTTTTTTCTACCAGAGAAATCAGCTGACCTTTCTCGGTCAACGCTGGATTCATTGCAGTAAATATCAAGGGATAGGTGGTCTTATCAGCAAGAAACTCTGCTTGTGTTTGCAGTCGAAAGTCTACTTTTTGTTGAGGATCTTTTACATAACGTCTAGCTGCTTTCAACATTTCCACTGAAAAATCAATGGCCAAATAACGCTTTGTATCAGGTAAAATCGCTGGAATATAGCGGCCACTTCCCGCAGCTAAATCAACAAAAGAGCTTATTGGCAAAATTCCGTTTGTCTTTAAAAATGTTGCTAGATCCTCAGCAATCGTTAATTGTGATTCTTGCTGGATCTCTGCATATTCTGCCGCAAAATCATCCCAAAATTCTTGTTCCTCACTCATGGAATCCTCCGGAGATGACTACCTTCCCTGGACTGCCTTTTTCTACTAATGCGGTTGCTTCAATCAAATTTTCGATCGTCAGGCCTGTTTCAAAACAGGTGGTGATCGTAGAATGGATTTTTTGTTCATTGACTAGATCAACAATTTTTTTTAAGATCGCTCCTTGACTAGCCAAATCCACTTGATAATCGGTTTTTGCAAACATATATTCCCAGTAAAAGTCCACTCCGATATTTTTAAATGGGTTAAGATCTAATGGACCGCGCGTATTAACGATCATTCCGATTTTACCAAATGGGCGGATCAATTGAGCAAATTGATCGATGTAATCGGAAATGTCATAAAAGACAGCAATATAGTCAAAGGTGGTTTCAACCTGATCTTGTAGCGGGTAATGGTAATCGAGTGGGTGCGCTACCCCATTTTTATCTAGCCATTCATGATTTGTGGGGCTGGCAGTGCCATATACTTCAAGCCCGGACCAATGTGCCAGCTGGGCGGCAATCGATCCCACTCCACCACTTGCATTGATGATCAATAGTTTTCCTTGATTGGCTTTTTCTTTAGGAATCAACCCAAATTTCTCAAATAGAAGTTCCCAGGCAGTGATACTTGTTAAAGGCAATGCTGCCCATTCCGCTAAATTTTCTAAAGAGACTTTCGCTACTAAGCGTGCATCCACCGCTTGATATTTCTGGTTCGCCCCGTCTCGCTGTGTTGTTCCACTGTACATCACCGGGTCGCCCACTTGAAATTCTGTGACCTGATCGCCAACTTTTTCAATGATTCCGCAAGCATCATATCCTTGGATCACGAAATGACCAGATTTGGTCGTCGTTTGGCGACGCTTCGCATCAATGGGATTGACCGATACGGCTTCAACTTTTATCAATAGATCATTTGCTCCTATTGAAGGCATGTCCAAATCTTTCGTTTGAAAAACATTGCTGTTATCTAAAGGCATTCCCTCATAAAATCCGATCGCACGATTCAACATTACATCATTCTCCTCTCCTAAAAAAAGCTAAAATAACCTTAATGATTATTTTAGCTCTTATGCTTGTTTAATGCGAATAACTAGGTACTACTAATGGAACTAAAAATTCGTAAGAAGTGAAGAAATCTAACAAGGAACGTTTTCTTCGATCTGAATCAATAAACAAATGGGTCCGATCATCAGCCATCCGAATCGTCAAGCGTTGTTTTTTATCTAAGAAGATCTCATAGTCTTCATACTCTGCTTTGACAAAATCATAGTCTTGATTTTCCATCGTAGTAATAAAGATTTGGTCCAAAATGTCTGTTGTGATCGGAAACTCAGTCTCTAAATCCACTGCAAGTTCTTGCGTATTATCAATGAGACTTGGTGAAACCATAAATGAAGATGCGCGAAAATGAGTTAAGAGTAAATTGATATCGTAATTAAACAGTGACAATTGATTGACCGTAAATATTTTATCTGTATACCATTGCCGCAATAGATATAAGATTTGATGGTCGTTGACCCGCACTTCTCGTGTGTCAGAATAAATCGTGAGTAGCGGCAAGTACTGTGATTCATATTGAGAATTGATCGGATTCAATTTAAAATATAAATCCATTGCTTTTTCTTCATTCAATTGAAACTTTACCAAGAAGTGCTTTGTTTTCCAAACATCGTAGTTGTCGGTTGGCATCAATCCAATCGATCGCAAGGGTTTCAAGAATTCATAAGCATAGTATTCCACTAACGTCTTTTTAGCGATAATTGAAATATTCTGGTTGCCAATGATCAATGTTTGGTAGTGATGACACAATTCATTAAAATCAGCTTCCATAATGGCTTTGCGTAAGCGCAAATCTGCTAATTCATTTTCTGCTTGTTCAATCAAGCTTTCAATTCTTTGATGATCGCTTTCTTTCGTTTCATAGTATTCATCATAAGGTTCTCCAGGTTCTTCAGGTATTTCAAGCTCTGCAGACTCTGTAGAGTCAATGATTAGCCTTTCGCTATGGCCTTCTTCAGCAGATTGTTGGTACAAGTCTTCCTGATCAATTGCCGTTGCTTCAAGCTCATCCGATTCTATTTCAACTGTTTTTAGTTCATCAGCGGCGGTTGCCAACTCATTTGTTTCCATTATTTCCAGTTCGCTCTTTGACGTAGCTGTTTCGCGAATCCCATCTTCTGTTTGTTCTTTCATTAGGGGCGTTTTTTCTTCCTCATTATTCATCTGCGATCGACTCCTCTCCTAGATAGCTCATTAAGAAAGCTTGCAATCGTTCGTTCATCTCTTGCAGCGAACCAAAATAGTGATCGATTTGACGAAATTCTTTTTCGACGATTGCCTTTTTTAAGCGCAAGGCGTGATATTGCTGCATTAATCGTTCTTTTTCAAGAAGCACGTCTTGTTCGTTTTGGGAATAGCGAGACCATTCTTTTTGTTTCGCTTCTACTTTTTTTCGTTCTTGGACTAATGATTCTAATTCCTCATCGATTTTTCCGCGATTAAAAAATCCTTTTGATTCTGACAACTCGTTTTCACTACGCTTAATGCGATCGATCTCCTCTTGCAGTTTTTGAATCTCGGATTGAGCCGCAATGGCTTTGGCGTCTAAATTATCCATCTGTTGTTCAATGGCTGTCAGCATATCACGATTGCCGCGTTGAAATTTACGCCACTCATCATCAATAGCAGGAATCACAAAGATTTCTGGAACACTGGCATCAATGCCAATTGTCGGACGTTCATGGTAGTATTCACCTATTTTATAATAATGAACCGTAGGTGAAATTCGGTCGGCATGTATCATGAATGGAAAAGTAGCGACAAAACTGTCATGGATTTTCCGCGCCAGCAACTCATCGATTTCATGATTTTGATTGGATGTTTCTTTCAATTCTTTATGCAGGCGGCCATTGTAGATTCGATAAATCTCCGGAATGTCTTCCTTTTCAATCGCTGTTTCGAACGCTTGCAGGTCTTGAAGCATCTGACCAATATTTTTTGAAGCGACTTCTTTGATTTCTGTAAATGGAACTGCCGACGACGTTTCGTTACGTTCATTGTCTACTGGATCCTGTTCTTTTTTAAGCTCCTCAGTCATACTATCCCTCCTAAAAACTCTTCATAAACAGTGTATCATTTTTTCGCAAAAAAAGTTATTTTAAGTCACCTAAATTTTTTGCACCATGTTTTTGGCAGACTCATCGCTGATCCCGTTACTTTTAAACAAAAAAAAACCTTATATCAAATATTTGATATAAGGTTAACTTGCGTGGCGACGTCCTACTCTCACAAAGGGAAACCCTTCACTACAATCGGCGCTAAGAAGCTTAACTTCTGTGTTCGGCATGGTTACAGGTGTATCCTTCTCGCTATCGCCACCACACTATTCAATTGAGTAAGTATTGCTCACTCAAAACTGGATCGAAGAATCAAAACTCTTCCGAGTTTCCTTGCTTTTTTCAC